>JAYOZP010000020.1:38661-44784 GCA_038154245.1 Nitrospinales bacterium
TCTTTCAAGCCCCCAGCGCTTTCAAACCCTCTTGTTTTGAGTGAACCGTAGGTTGCGGCAGCATAACCTTCTTTTTCTTTACTAGGTTTTTTAGTGATGATATCGACAACTCCTGAAAAGGCATTGGTTCCATAAAGGACCGAACCAGGGCCGCGGATAATTTCGATTCGTTCTACCATTCCTATAGGAATGGATTTATAAAGGGGAAAGTTAAAGCCTCCAGATATCCCATCTCTGAAGGGACGTCCGTTAATTAATACAAGAATATGATTGTCGTTATGAGTTAAAGACTGACCGCGGATACTTACTACGTTATCAGGTAAGAAATTAGATCCAAAGGTTTGTATACTTGTTACCCTGTTTAAAACATCAAGGATGTCTGTCGCTCCGTAGCTTTTTATTTCTTCCGCAGTTACTACGTTGATGACGCTCGGAGCGTCTGCAAACTTTTCAGCTTTCTTTGAAGCGACGACAACGGTGAGGTCTTCTATATCTAAATCCAATAGAAACTCAAGTTCTTTGTCGGTTTCTTGAGCTTTCGCGTTATGGCTGAATATAAAGCAAAAAACGATAAGCAATGAAATGATAAAGACTATATATTTCATATGGAGATATCTTATTTTTACTTTCATTGTAAATTAATGGACTGCCTATATCTTAATAAATACTATCACAACCTTAGTCGTGAGGGAGTAATCGCTTATTTTTTTACATAATTGTAACGAAAGTTAATCTATCTTTAATAACTCGGATCTCAACAGATTCAAGGCTGCTTGTGCGGCGCGTTCTTTATTCTTTTCTCGATCTTGTGGAAAAATAAATTGTTGGCATTCACAAACCCATTCGCCGCTTACCGCAATATAAGTTAATCCTACCGGTTTTTCTTTTGTGCCGCCAGTTGGGCCGGCTATTCCTGTTACTGAAACCGCAAAGTCTGCTCCAGAAATTTTTCTCATTCCTTCTGCCATTGCGATGGCCGTTTTACTGCTGACGGCTCCGTATTTTTCTATTATATTTTCCGCCACTCCCAACCGTTTTATTTTTGCTTCATTTGTATAGGTTGTCATTCCTTCCAAATAATATTTAGAACTGCCAGAAACATTTGTTATGCGATGTCCTATTAAACCTCCGGTGCAAGATTCCGCTAACGCTAGTTTTTTATTTTTTTCTAATAAAAGACTTCCAATAATTGCTTCTAAAGGCTCGTCGTTTTTTCCGTAAATTAATTCGGAGATTTTTTCTTGGAAAAAAACTTCAGCTTTATTAAGTTTTTCCTGAGTTTGCGCTTCGTTGTCTCCTGTTGCTGAAAGACGAATTCTTATTCCTAAGTGGGAGGGAAGAGATGCAATTTGCACAATGTCTTTTAATGATTCTAAAGATCCTATTTTTTCCCATAATCTGGATTCTGTAATACCTGTTGTGTTTAGAATTCTATGTGTAATTGTCTTTTTGCTTACTTTACGAACTTCAGGCGCGATGTATTTTTCAAAAAGATGTCGCATTTCTAAAGGGACTCCGGGAAGGATGTAAAGGGAATTATCATTGCGTTTAAATAAAAAACCCGGAGCGGTTCCTTTTTCGTTATATAAGATTTCGGCATTATGAGGAACTAGGCTTTGAGCTTTGGAGTATTCAGGTATCGCTCTTCCTCGATTACGAAAAAAAACTTCAATATCTTGCAATACTTTTGGATCTTGTTTTGTTTCTGATTTGAACATACGCATTAGAACTTGTTTAGTTATGTCGTCGTGAGTTGGCCCAAGACCGCCTGTTGTTATTACGATATTCGATCTGCTTAAGGCCTCGTTTATTGTGTTTTCAATATCCGACTCGACATCTCCTATAGAAACAATTCGGGCGACATCGACCCCTTCTTCGTTTAATCGTTGTCCCATGTAGGTTGAATTGGACTCTTGAATCAGTCCTGTGGTTATTTCATTGCCTATAGCAATGATTTCACTTTTAAGAAGTTGTTTGTCTTGTTGGAACATTGGTCAAACTGCCTTTTTAAATTATATTGACTATTGCCAAATGTAGGTTTTGTATAAATGTTTTTGTTATACTAACTAAATAATTTTCTATTGATTGTAATAGTTCCCTTTTATAACTCCAAATTCATTTTAAACATGAGTTCCACAGAAGAGCTTTTAAGAGCTCTAAAAGATCAAGATCCAAAGAAAAGAAATCAGGCTACAAAGGCTTTATGGTCTTTATGGCATAGAGAAGCTGGAGAATCAGCGGAATTAAAATTGAATAAAGGCGCTAGCTTGATGAATGGAAAGAAGTTTAGTCAAGCAGAAGAGGTTTTTAAAGGTCTTATTTCGGAGTTTCCTGATTTTGCCGAGGCGCATAATAAGTTGGCAACCTTATTATATTTAGAAGGCAAGTATTTAAATTCCGTAGAGGAATGTAAGATTGTCCTTTCTTTAAACCCGCATCATTTTGGCGCTTGGAACGGTTTGGGATTATGCCTTTTTAATTTAGGTAGATATGGAGAGGCTATTCAGAGTTTTCAAAGCGCGTTAGAAATTCAACCCTTTGCCGACGTCAATCGAGTTTATATTGCCAGGTGTCGAGGCAATTTGAATTAACTCTCGTCCTATTCTTTGGCGAATTCTAAAATTCGGTCCATTTCCTTCAATTTGTTTTAGTTTAATAGTAATTTATGGAAGAAAACGATAAAAGTCAGCCGGGAGTGGCTGAAAAAACATTTCGATATGACCTTTGGCGAGGTGGTTTTGACGGCGTATTAGATACAGGCACTAATACGTTTAACCTTTTTATAGCAATTAGGTATTTCGACGCAGGCTCTGGAGAAAAGTCTTTAATTGCCGCAGCTCCTTGGATAGGTATGGTTCTTTCGCTCGTTTTGGTGCATTACGCTTCTAAAACCGGCGCAAAAAAGTCAATTTGCGGTTCTCTTCCAGCGGTAGCAACTGGTATTTTCCTTATCTTAGCGGCTTTAGCGGATAGGCTTAGTATTTTTGCTGTTTTAATCCTTATAGCTTATATATTTAAATCGGCCATATTGCCGTTTTTAACTTCTATTTATAACGATAACTATCCATCCGACCAACGCGGCGAACTTTTTTCAAAACCGCTTCAAATGACCGTAGGAATTTCGGTTTTATTTGGATTTCTCGCGTCGCAAGCTTTAGATTTAAGCTTAGATAATTACGTTTATATATATTTGTTTTTAGGTTTATGCGGATTGGGAAAAGCGTTTGCTATTTTTTCCATCCCTTCAAAAAATATTGAAAAAGGATATGAAAACCCATTTGGAAACCTCAAATATATATTTAAGGACCGGTTGTTCGGCTATGTACTGCTAACTTGGTTTATTATGGGATTTGCTAACTTGTGGATACAACCACTACGAGTGGATTATGTGACTTCGAGGGAATGGGGAATAGAAGGCTCAGCTACGTTAGTTAATTTAATTGTGAACATTATTCCCCATACTTTGTTGTTATTGTTTCTTCCATTTTGGGGTAAATTGTTTGATAAGGTAAATTTTATAACTTTAAGAATTTTTTTAAATATTCTTTTTGCTTCTGGCATTGCGTTATTTTTTTCGACTAAAGATCCCGTTATAATAGGAATTGGTTCTGGTTTAATTGGAGTTGCTTTTTCTGGTGGGAGTATTGCCTGGAATTTGTGGATCACTAAATTTGCTCCTCCTGGAAAAGCCACAGCTTATATGTCGGTTCATGTTTTTTTAACCGGAATTCGTGGAACGGTGGGACCAGCTCTGGGTTTTTGGACCGTTGGAAAAATTGGACCCAGGGCAATAGGATTTATTTCAGCGGGTATGATGATTATAGCTACTTTGATGTTGATACCCGAAATCAAACATGGAAAAATAGATAAAGAATCGTAACTATTTGATTTATATCACTTTTTGATAGCATAAAATAAGTTTTTTCGTTAAGCTTGGACTTTGTAATTGACCTTTTGGTGAACGCCAATGTCTGAAGAATCGAAATCAGAACCTTCCGGAAAAAAATTTAAAGCTTCTCAGCTTTCATTCAATCTTCCCAAAGAGATCCAGAGCGAATTTGAACGCCATTTGGAACACGCCAAAAATTTAGAGGAAGAAGCTAATCTAAAACTCCAAGAAGCTCAAGAAAAAGAAATCCAATTTGAAGAAACTCGCAAGGCTTTAGAAGCTGAAAAGGCTGAATTACGCGCTCAGATGCAGGCCGAATTAGACACTATTCAGAAAAAAGCCGAGTCCGAAAAAGGTATTTTAACTTCGGAAAATGAGAGGTTAACCAAGGAACTTAAAAAGACTATAAAGCGTTGTGAAGAATTGCGAGATCAAAAAATAAGCATGTTAAACAATTTTCAAGAAGATAGAACGCTTTTTGAAAATGAAGAGTCTAAGAGAGGAAAAGAATTTAAAGAAAACATTTCTTATTTGAATCAAAAGTTAAAAGCTCTAGCGTCTGAAGAAAAAGAAGCGTTAGAAAGGAAAGAACAAAGTTTAGGTAAATTAAAAATTGCGGAAAATAGATTAAAAAAAGTTATTGAAGAACAAACTCAAAACTATAAAAAAGTAAAAGCCGGACTTAAAACTATCCAGATTGATAGAAAGAAACAAAAAGCGCGTTTAGATCAGGAATTCGATGATAGAAAAGAAGAATTAGAGCAGGAGTTTAAAGATAAGTCGACTTATTTCATGCGAAGGAAAAAAGAGCTTGAGGGCGAGGAAGATTTAATTGAAAAAATGCGATCCGATTTAAAAATAAAAGAAAGATCGTTAAGTCTCGAAGCTCAAAAGAGATCTGATAGCAGATTAAAAAAGAAAATCGCAGAGTTAGAAAAAAGGGATAAAGATTTCTTAGATCGTGAAGCGTCTCTGGTAAAGCAAGAAGAATCTATTAAGCAGCAAAGACTAAAGATGATGAAGATTCTTCAAACTCCAAAGGGAGCCAAGTATGCAGTCACACAACTGACAAGTTACGCAGAAGAAGAAGGGCTGATTCTAAAAAGGAAAAAAGAATATTTGAAAAGCCTGAAAAGCATGCGTCCCAAAATGGAAAAAGAATTTAAAGCGAGGACCTTAATATACGAAGAAGAAAAAGAAAAATTACGTTTGCAACTTGATGACGAAAGAAAAAAAATTTTAGAATACAAAGAAGAACTCTCAAAGAAAGAAAAAGAACTCTTTAAAAGAGAGACTAAAGAGATAGCTCAACTACAAGAGGATTACGACGATTTTAAAACGTCTCTAGAAATTACCAAAATGGAGAGCGAAGCATTATTGGACGAAAAAAAACGAGCTATCGAAGAAAAGGAAAAAAAACTTGTAGAGAAAGAAGAAGAGGTAAATAAGAAAGAACAAGAAAATGTTGAACGATTTTTAGAATTAGAAAAGCAAGCGTTAGAAGAAATAAAGCAACTGCAGGAACTAAAAAGTAAAGCTCAAGAAAACCAGGAAGAACTTAACAAATTCTTTTTACGCCATCAAACAACTTATCAAAAAAGGTTAGACTTCCAAAATAATGAATATAAAAAGTTTCAACAAAAAATGGAAACGGCGTTAAATGAAGCCCAAGATATGGGGGAATTTTTATCGGAAAGCGGCGAAAATTATAGGAAAAATATTGAAGAATCTGAAAAGGCCAGAGAGGAGCTGCTTGAAGAAAAAGATAAATTACTGCAATCAATGGAGAAAGAACTAAAAGAGAAGTTGGACCAATATCATATTTTTGTCTCCGATATGAAAGACGCTAAGAAAGATTTGTTGGATAAAGATCAAATCAGAAATGCGCAATTTATTGAAAACTTATCTCAAGTTCAAAATAAACTAAGTGATTTGGGAGAATCTTACGAAGATTTATCCGAAACTTTTAAGAGAGAGAAAGAAAGTGGCGTCATTGAAATAATCGCCGATGACGACGACGGTCCAAAATATAAAACCCGAATTACTAAAGACGGAGATATTGCAAAGTTAGAGTGGCCATTGGCTGTAAAATATAAATTAGACCCTGATTCGATGGAAGTGGATGAATCGATGTTGGTCGATTATTTGGACGATGCTTCTGGAAAATATGAGGAGTGGATATCGATCCCCCCTGGTGAATGTTGGTCTACTTTAAACGGTTCGCAGTCTTCCAA
>JAYOZP010000021.1:0-35770 GCA_038154245.1 Nitrospinales bacterium
GACCAACCTATATTTTTGCAGGACCGAGCTTTCAATATATTTTAAACGGAGAATAAATTTTGGAATCGTCTTTTTTTATATGGAAGCCGTCATAAAATTCCATATTTTTTTCCCCTGAAACCAAAGGATTGGTCAATTTTTTGATTTCGCTTGAAGTTAAACCAGAAAATAAATTGTAAAACTTGAAAGATTTTATTTCTGTTGATTTATATCCAAGAGTTTTACAAGCTTTTCTATTCGCGTAAAGAATATTGAACGATGAAGGGTTTACTAAAAAGAACTCGTTAAACGCCTCTTCAAAGAAGAATGAATTTTGGGGAAGCGAGGTTTTTTTTGAAGAAAAATTAACTCGCTCTTTTTTATGAATATCAAGATCTTCACGAGCTCTATTTGAAAGGGTTCTAAGCATTTCTTGAATAACTCGCGCGTTAGAAAAAAGATAAGTCTTAAAAATTTTTTGATCGATTTCAAAAAGCGTTGAATGAACCGAAGCTTTAATGCTTGCAGAACGAGGTTTAGATTCTATCACCGCCATTTCCCCGATAAATTCTCCAGCTTTTCGAATTGCCACAAAGGAGTTTTTTCTTGAAATTTCTAACTCGCCTTGGAGTATAAAATACATTTTTCGTCCCTTATCGCCTTCTCTAAAAAGATAATCGTTCGCATTTAATTTTATTTCTTTACCTTTTTTTGCGATTAATTGAGTGATTTTAAGAGGTAAAAATTTAAACAGCGAAATATTCTTTAGCGAAGCCATGATTTTGGAAGTCATATATATCCAAAGCATTCTCAATGGTTTTGATCAAAAGTTAGATCTTTATTTTTTCAAAGTTTTCTGCAATTTACAGTAATAATTTCAAAATAATAAAAATTAATTTTTTGGTTAGTGGATTATAAACTCGGTTTATTCGAAGGATAAAACTAGTTTGAGAAGTTTAAATTCAAGGTTATGGAAGGAGAGATGGCAAAAAATTAAAGACCAATTTTTTCAAGATAGTTAATAACGGCTAATTCGCTGTTGTTTCCAATTATCAAATCTGCCGATTGTTTGACTTCCTGTAATGCGTTGCCCATAGCGACTGCCCTACCTGCAATTTCGAACATTTCCAGATCGTTTAAATAATCTCCAAAAACTACAGTTTCCTCTAGCGGAGTATTTAGTTTTTGCGCAAGTTTTTTTAACATGTTTCCTTTATTAGCTTGGCCATCAAAAACTTGAAGCCAGTAATATCCTTCCACTGCAATGTCTTCCGCGAAATAAACATTGAGATTTGCTTTTTGCAGTTTTTGAATTTTTTCATGTATTGGAGCTAACTTGGAATAAGTATCGATAAATAAAAGTCCGGGTATGGTCATATCGGATAAAAATTCGTAGTCGTCAATATGTTTTAATCTACTATCGTTGCTAATCTTGTTTATATAGTCGACGTAGTTTTTCGAACCTGGGTTGGTAACGTTCCTATAATAAACTGTGTGCGTCTTATCAAATGTGTAAACGAAAGGATCAAGGTTTTCATTGCCTGCTTCGTTTATAATGTCTATAACCACATCTTTGGGAAGATGGAGGGAGGTTAGGATGTTTTCTCCAGTTTGAAAGTTTGTTAGATAAACGCCGTTAAATAAAATTACGGGGATAGTTAGATTAAGGTTTTTTAGTATGGGGCGAACAGAGTCATAATTTCGCGCTGTTGCAATTGTGAAATTCAATCCTTTTGCTAAGAGCTGATTGAGTCTTTCGATTGCTTCAATTGGAAGAAAACTATCGGGTGTTAATAACGTACCGTCTAGGTCGGAGACATATAGAAACTTTTTAGGATCTTTCATTAATGGTTAAATCTAATTATAAGGTTAAAGTCGAGGATCAAATTCTTGAAGCAAAAATTGTATATGAAAACCTTTAAACCGCAAATAGAAGTTTTTTTTGGAATTTATTATATTTCGGATAATGTGGCGAAGGTAACTTAAAGATATAAATTAAGGGGACCCCTAAAAGATGTTTTTGGCCACGAGCAGACCTTATAAAATGAGGGACTGCGAGTTGCCTAAAGTAAAAATATCGAATTATTAGAGATACCCTTAAAAGTCAGACCAGACTTTATGTAAGGTTCAATAGAGATTGCCGACAAAATAGAAAATACGAAAGAATATTGATTCTTCATAGGAGTTAATAATGTTGAAGGTTAGTTATAAAAATTTAGATGAAAAGAAAGATAAACTGGCGAGTCGCCTAATTTTAAATTTAATCTTAGTTCTGAACTTTTTGGTTTTTTATACAGCTTCAGCTTTGGCTTTTGATTTTTCGGGTTGGGATCAGCTACTCAAAAAAAATGTAATTCCAAAAGTTATTTCCGGAGTTAAATTAAATGCCGTTAATTATAAAAACATTAAGAACGATTCAGTTTATAAAAAGTTGATTGAAGATCTCAAAAACTATGACCCTGCCGATCTGAAAACTAAAAACGATAGACTCGCGTTTTGGATTAACGTTTATAACGTTATGGCGGTAAAGATGGTTTTAGATAACTATCCAGTTAAAAGTATAAAAGACGCAGGTAGTTTATTTAAATCTGTTTGGAAAAAAGAAGTAGGTGTGGTTGGTGGAAAAGTTACGACTCTAAATGATATTGAGCACGAAATTCTTAGGAAAATGGGAGAGCCTAGAATTCATGTAGCCATAGTTTGCGCTTCGGTAAGTTGTCCAGACTTGCGGCCAGAAGCTTATGTGGCTGATAAGCTTGACGCTCAGCTAGACGATCAATTAACGAAATTCTTGGCCAACTCCGGCAAAGGTTTAAAAATCGATTCAGGAGACAATAAACTTTATTTGTCTTCCATATTTAAATGGTTTGAAGAAGATTTTGAATCGAAGGGTGGAGTGGTGCCATATTTAACTAAATATGTGGATTCAAGATATACGACCACGCTGAAAAGTGGAAAGTTGAAATCAAAGTATCTAGATTACGATTGGGGACTGAACGAATAGATTCTAATTCAGTTGCGAACTAAGAGAAAATGACGACCACAACCCCGGCAGAGCCGGGGTTGTGGCAGAGTCGCTTTATATAAAACGCCTAATCGGCGTGCTTACGCAAAAAGGTAGGGATGTCAAAATCGACCGAAGTAGTGTAAGAAGAATTTACCGCATGATCTCCTTTTATAGAGTTTGCTAAGTTTTTAAGAGATTCGGCGGATTGTTTAGGTTCTTCCTTTGGAGGATCGGCTTCCACTTTCTTTTCTTTGTGATCCATTAATTGATGAACGACGGCTTTTGGCTGCTCCTCAGCGAGTTGAAGAACTTCTTCATAACCCGTAGCAATAACCGTTACGCGCATTTCATTATCTAAATTATTATCTATAACAGCGCCAAAAATAATATGAGCGTCGTCGTGCGCGCTGGCTTGAATTAGCTCTGCCGCTTCGCTAACTTCATGCAAAGTTAGATCAGATCCGCCGGTAACGTTGATCAAAAGTCCACGCGCTCCATCTACTGAAGAATCGTCTAATAAAGGACTTGAGATTGCTTTTTGAGCGGCGTCGATAGCTCTGTTTTCACCCGTAGCCGTTCCCGAACCCATAAGAGCTTTACCCATTTTCGACATGATTGCGCTAACGTCCGCAAAATCGAGATTGATCAAACCTGGGATTACGATCAAATCGGATATACTCGAAACTGCCTGACGTAATACGTCGTCCACCGCAGAAAATGCGGAAGTAAAAGAAGTTTGTTTGCCGATAAAACTCAAGAGTTTTTGATTTGGAATTACGATTAGAGTATCGACTGCTTCTTTTAGCGCTTGAATTCCTTCTTCAGCTTGTTTTTGTCGGCGTTTGCCTTCAAAAGAAAATGGTCGCGTAACTACTCCAACGGTTAATGCTCCGGACTCTTTTGCAGCTTTTGCCACTACAGGAGCGGCTCCCGTTCCCGTTCCTCCGCCCATACCGGCGGTAATAAATACCATGTCGGCGCCATTGAGCATTTCACGGATTTGATCTTCATTTTCTTCCGCCGCTTTTTTGCCCACATCTGGATTGGAGCCGGCTCCAAGTCCTTTAGTGAGAGCCCCTCCTATTTGAATCTTAAAAGGGCAGTTAGACATTTCAAGAGATTGAAGATCGGTGTTGGCAACGATGAACTCCACGCCCATGATGCTGGAGTTGATCATGGAATTAACGGCGTTGGTGCCTCCGCCTCCCACTCCAAACACTTTAATGCAAGCTGAGTATTCGCTGACATTATCAAATTCGATTAAAGCCATGGTTCCCTCCTCATTGATAAATACATACTGTTAAAGCTTAGCCATATATAAGAAATTAATTTGCGGTTGTTTGAAATTCGCCGCTTTTTGAAAAAAATTGTTATCATGCGATTTTTTGAGTATAGGTTTTCGGAATAAATTTCCCTTAGCGTTTTTAAAAGAACTCTTCCACCCAGTCTTTCATTCTCGTAAGAATTTTTTCGAATAAGTTACGCCCTTTAAGTTCGCGAGCGTTTCCAGCTTTAAAACTTTTCAATCCATAAAGAATCAGTCCTGCGCTAGTCGCGTAACGCGGATTGTTGACTACATCTATTAAGCCTCCAAGTCCTTGCGGTATCCCGACTCTAACCGGCACTTGAAAAACCCTTTCGGCCTGTTCAGATAAACCTTCCATGCACGAGACTCCCCCCGTTAGGACAATTCCCGAAGACAATAAGTCGTGAAAACCTGAAAGCTCGATTTCGTTATTCATAATTTCAAACATTTCTTTTGCGCGAGCTTCGATGATTTCACTTAATATTTTGCGAGAAACATGTTGTGGGGCGCGTCCTCCGACATTTATGATTTCAATCATCTCGTCTTCTTTAACCAAAGCAGGGCATGCGCAACCGTACATATGCTTGATTTTTTCCGCTTCGTTGTTTGGCGTTCTCAAACCGATCGCAATGTCGTTTGTCATTTGCGCGCCTGCAATCGCTAATACGGAGGTATGTTTGATAGCTCCTTGATAAAATAAAGCGACGTCGGAAGTTCCTCCGCCAATATCGACTAGAGCGACTCCTAATTCCTTTTCGTCGTTGGAGAGAACAGACTCGCTTGAAGCAAGTTGTTCGAGAACGATGTCTTGAACTCCAATACCCGCTTTATTAACGCATTTAACAATGTTTTGAGCGGAGGTGACGGCGGCGGTTACGATGTGTACTTTAGCTTCTAGGCGAACGCCGGCCATACCCAATGGCGTTTTGATTCCGTCTTGATTATCGATAATGAATTCTTGCGGCAAAACGTGTAAAACTTCTCGGTCCATTGGAATGGCGATGGCCTTTGCCGCTTCGATAACCCGGCTAACATCCTGTTCGGTGACTTCTTTATTTTTGACAGCGATAATTCCGTGGCTGTTCATGCTTTTGATATGACCACCCGCGATTCCTACAAAAGCGGATTCGATTTCGCAGCCAGCCATTAACTCGGCTTCTTCTACAGCGCTTTTAATCGATTCTACAGTGCTGTCTATATTCACTACAACGCCTTTTCTGAGGCCGGTTGAAGGATGTTGGCCGAGACCAATGATATCTATGCCGCCGCTAGGAGATACTTCTCCTATGATGCAGCAAATTTTTGTTGTGCCGATATCTAGGCCAACCAAAAAATCGGTTTTTTTGGACATTGAGTCGATTCTCCCGGGTTATGAGCTATGAAAAATCTCTCTTACAGGTTTGTCTAATTTTCGAACCACGGCTTTATCTTTAAACGTTAAATCAATTGAACAAGACCTTGAGTGTTCTTCGGATAGTAATTCCAAAACGATTTTCAAATTTTCGAAGCTTTTTTCTATTTTTTGTAAATCCATTTTGATTTCAAACATTTTGTCTTTGCTAACGTAACGGGCTATACCTTGACTTAAAAAGTGAATAGAATTTGTGGGATTATTTTTAAAGAAATCAAGTCGGTTGATATAGTGCATAGCTTTAAGTCCAGAGGCTAAATATCTTCCATCCACTGCGTTTCCTGGTCTTGGGTTTTGCGCTGTTAAACCGCTAATGGTTGGTAAATAATCGTAACTTTTATTAGTTTTTTCCAACAAGACTCCAAAACGATCCATTACATAAGGTTTATCTAAGATTGCTGTAGCAAAGGGTTCCCGCTCAACAATTGAAATTCGAAGAGTATCAGGAAGAATTCTTTCCGCCGACGCTTCTAGGGTCCAAGGGTGCTGATAAAGCCTTTCGACGAGTTGCGGTAATTCCAATTTCAAAATGCTTTGTCCAACAAGCGGTCCGGTCCAGTCTAGGATTTTTGCTTCCGACATATATTCGTTTCCCTCAATGGAAATGTGGGAAATCCTAAGGTGGGGAGATCGCGAAAGGAACATATAGCTTTGAAAAACAACAAAACAAAACGCAGCAATTAATATTGATTCAAAAGCGACTTGGATCGTCGATTTTTTTAGATCTTTTGTTATTAAAGGTTGTGTTTTCTTTTTTTTGGGTTTGGCTAATGGGGCGCGTTTCTTTTTTCCATAAGAGCCCTGTTTTACGTTTTGCTTTAGCCCTAAAATAAGACCCTTTTTTTCGGCGACTGCATAATTCATGATTGATTGCCTTGATTGTCTAATTGAGCGGTGGAAATAATTTCTAGAACCAGATCGGCAAAATCGATACCGTCTTTTTTAGCGGCCATAGGTAATAAACTTATGGGAGTCATCCCTGGAATTGTGTTTAGTTCCAATACAAATGGCTTACCCTTATCGTCCAAAATAACGTCGACTCTCGTAAAGCCTCTCGCGTTTAAGGCGCGATAGGTGTCTAAAGAAACTTGGGCGCATACTTTTGTCGCTTCGTCTCCCAAATCGGCGGGACAGTGATATTCGGTTTTACCGGCGGTGTATTTTGCTTCGTAATCATAAAAACCGGATTTAGGTTCAATATGAACGATAGGAAGAGATTTTCCTGGTTTTACTCCAATAGCTAACAATTTTCCTTCAATAAAACGTTCTACCAGTATTTTTTCCGAATACTTGAACGCTTCTTCTAATGCAGATTCCCATTGTTCTATCTTTTTTACAATCCCAACGCCGATGCTAGAACCTTGATTAGGCGGTTTTACGACACACGGCATAAACGGCGGTGTTCGTAAGGAATCGGAGTCTTTTTTATCCAAAACTTTATATTCTGGCGTTGGAATTTTATTGTGCTCCAAAATAGTTTTTGAGATTAGTTTGTCAAACGCAATCGAGCTACCTAAGACTCCTGGACCTGTGTAAGGGATTCCGGCATATTCCAAGATTCCTTGAATCGCTCCGTCTTCTCCGAAAGTCCCGTGCAGGGCTATAAATGCAACGTCCGGATTAGCTTTTTTTATTGATTCGGCTGCATTTCTATCAACGTCAATATTAATTGCGTTGAAGCCTTTTTCCTTAAGAGCTTTTAAAACAGCGTTTCCGGTTTGCAAAGATATTTCCCTTTCTGAAGAAATTCCGCCCATCAGTACTGCGATTTTTTTATTTTTCAACGTTTCCAAAGAAAAAACCTTCTTTTGTAACAGAGATTGAAAACTTTGTATCTGGGTTGATCGAATAAGAAACAAGATTAAGTATGGATTTATCTTGATCCTTGGTTTCGAGGTCTTCAAGTTTGAGATTTCGCTCTAGAATTTCAAATTGCGATCTATCGAAAATAAAGTCCATTTTTAAATCCTTAGTTTAACTTTTGCTAAATAAAGAAAAGGTCCGCCCCCGGTCTAAAAAGCAGACCGGGAAAGGAAGGAGGGGCAACCTAAACGGACCCTTTAGTCTTGGGGAATGGCGACCCCAAGATAAATTCAATTTTTTAAATTCCCGCAAAAATAATTTCCTTTTCTAATTCGTATCCTGAATGTTCTTTAACTTCTTTTTGAACTAGCTTTATTAGTTTTGCAACGTCGCGCGCTGTTGCATTTCCTTTGTTTACGATGAAATTCGCATGCTTTAATGAAATACCGGCATCTCCAATGGAATATCCTTTTAGGCCAGCCTCTTCAATTAGTTTTCCTGCTTTAGTATCGGTTGGGTTTTTAAATACCGAGCCCGAGTTTGGTAAATTCAGAGGTTGTGTGTTTTTTCTTCGATCTAAGTAACCGGTAATTTTATTCTGGATATTTACGGGGTTTCCTTTAGCCAATTCTAGTTGAACTTCAACAATGACTCCGACAGGGAATGGATAGGTCGCCGATCGATATCCAAATTTGATATTTTTCTTCGAAATTGTTTTGATTTCCCCATCGGGAGTTATAAGAGTTACTTGTTTGACAAGAGACCCAATTTCTTTACCTTCCGCTCCAGCGTTCATGTGGAGAGCGCCTCCTATTGAGCCGGGGATTCCCGCCAATTCTTCCATACCAGTCAAGCCTAAGCGCGCTGTTCTTTTAGCCAGGTAAGAAGTTTTTACTCCTGCTTCGGCTTTAACTAAAACGCACTGGTTTGCTTTTGAGTCGGAAGGTAATTCTATTTCGTGAACGGATCGAAAACTATTCTTCAAAGAAACGACAATTCCTCGAATACCCGCGTCTCCTACTAGTAAATTGGTTCCTTCTCCTAATAGGAAAATTGGATGCGTCCCTGCGTTTTTGA
Source organism: Nitrospinales bacterium (assembly GCA_038154245.1). Taxonomy (GTDB): domain Bacteria; phylum Nitrospinota; class Nitrospinia; order Nitrospinales; family JAJDAT01; genus JAJDAT01. The sequence continues at coordinate 8,584 of JAYOZP010000021.1, forward strand.
AAATATTTTTTAGATCGTTAACGTCCTTGGGATAAATAAAAACATCCGCAGGTCCGCCAATTCTTAGAGACGTGTGCGAGCAAAGCATTTCGTCGCGAAGAACGTCGCCTTTTAGTTTTTGTAACCAGTCTAAATTCGAGTTCATGCTTTCCCTCAAAATTATCCTATGGCCGAGGACGGTTTTTGGAAAATCCCAACGAGTTCTGACCAATGCTTTAGATTGATCTTTCGCGTGAGCGTAACGAATGAGTCTTTGTTTCCATGATACCTGCATAAAATTTCCCTAATCCGGTTGTTGGGACGATGGAAATAGTTTGGAGGATAAACTACGACTAAACTCTCCAATATCTCCAGCCCCTAAGGTAACTAGGACGTCTCCCGATTCGATGATGTTTTCCAAATAGGAAGCAATTTCTTCAAAACTCTTCAAATACTCCACATGCTTATGTCCGTAATTTTTCACGCCTTCGGCAATTCGACTAGAGTTGACCCCTGCTATAGGATGTTCTCCGGCGTGATAAATATCGGTTACTATCAAACAGTCTGCATGATGAAAAGCAGACCAAAACTGTTCCATCAAATTTTCCGTCCGCGAATATCGGTGAGGTTGAAAGACGACCAAAATTCTTTTTTCAGGCCAGGCTTCTCTTGCGGCTTTAAGCGTCGCCGAAATTTCCGCCGGGTGGTGCCCGTAATCGTCGACTAACGTTAAAGAATCTGATTTACCCAAAATTTCAAATCTCCTTTGCACTCCGGTAAATTCTTCAATCGCTTTTTTTGCGGTGTCAAAATCCAGTTCAAGCTCCATACCAGTGGCAATGGCGGCCAATGTATTCCGGATATTGTGTTCTCCGGGTAAGGTGGAAGTGATTTCCCCTAATTTTTTTTCATTTCTAATCCAAACTTCAAAAGTTGTTTTGAGTTCATCGTTTCTGATGTTTTTTGCATGAAAATCTGCTTGGTTATTAAGCCCATAGGTCACATAACGTTTTTCTAATTTCGGTATTAAAGATTGAATGTTTGGCTCGTCTAAGCAAATAATTGCCGCTCCAAAAAAAGGAATTCGATTTAAGAAAATAAGAAAAGCGTCTTTTAAAGCTTCAAACGTTTTGTAATGGTCTAAATGCTCTTCGTCTAATGTGGTGACAATAGCCAAACTTGGAGATAGTTTTAAGAAAGATCCATCGCTTTCATCCGCTTCCGCGACTAATAATTCGCTTTGTCCAAGCTTTGCATGGCTATCGATACTCTTGATTCGGCCTCCATTTACTACTGTAGGATCAAGTTTGCCTGCCGCAAGAACCGAAGCTATTAAGGAAGTTGTTGTGGTTTTTCCGTGAGTTCCTGCGATGGCGATTCCATATTTCATGCGCATGAGCTCGGCTAACATTTCAGCGCGCGGAATAACGGGAATCATTTCGTTTTTTGCCGAAACTAACTCGGGGTTATCCGATTTGATAGCGCTTGAAACGACTACCACATGAGCGTCGCGAGCATTTTCTTCAGCGTGCGAATAGTTTATTTTGACTCCTAAGGTTTCCAAGCGGTCCGTTGCCCTTGAGTGCGATTGATCGGAACCGGAAACCTGATAACCTAAATTAGTCAGAACTTCGGCAATGCCGCTCATTCCGGAACCTCCGATTCCTATAAAGTGAATTTTTTGAGTTTTTCCTAAAAACATTTCGTTTCATAAATCTTGGTTTGTTATAAACCGCGAGCCTTTAATCTGTTGGTTTCGTTTAAAAGGTCAAGGCATAGTTCGCGGACCTTTTGCGCCGCGTCTCTTTTACCTAAGCGAAAACTATTAGCTTCCATTTCTTTAAGTTTTCCAGGCGATTCCATTCCATCAGAAATTGCTTTCGCGATTTTTTCTCCAGTCAAATCGCGGTCATAAATAACGTTGGCAGCTTTTTCAGCGGCTAAGATTTCGGCATTTTTCTCTTGATGGTTATGTGCGGCGTGTGGAAATGGGATTAAAATTGAAACTTTTCCTGCAGCGGTGATTTCTGCGATAGAAGTTGCGCCAGCGCGACAAATGACCAAAGACGCTTTGCGATATTGTTCAGCCATATCATAAAAAAACGGTTTTACTTCCGCCGAAAAACCATGTTCCGAGTAAGTTTGTTGGACAAGCTCTATATCGATGCTTCCCGTTTGATGAATAAAATGAATTGAGTTTTTTTGATTTCGTAAAATTGGTAGAGCTTCTAGGACAGCTCGATTAATTGATTGAGCCCCTTGGCTTCCGCCAAAAATTAAGACGCAAAATTTATCTCCAAGTTTGTTTTCCTTTTTCGCGTTTATAGATCCTATTTCTTCTCGAATCATATTTCCCGTTTCAACAACTTTATCCGGCGCAAAATACTGCCGTGATTGCTTGAAAGAGATCGCAATTTTGTTGGCAATTTTTCCAAGCCATTTATTTGTCACTCCCGGAATTGCGTTTTGCTCGTGAATGACTAAAGGGATTCGAAGCAACCCGGCGGAAAGAGCTAAAGGACCCGAAGCGTAACCTCCAACTCCTACAACGAGATCTGGTTTTTTACGAATTAGGAAACACAACGATTGCCCAATACTCGCAGGCAACTTTAACCAAGAGTTCCACCGTTGGATTCCTTTTTTCCCTACAAGGCCTCCGGCTAAAATAGGATGAAATTTAAATCCTTCTTTAGTAACCACTTTAGATTCAAGGCCGTAATTGGAGCCTACGAAGGTAATTTCAATTTCGTTGTCGTGTTTCATAAATTCCTTTGCTAATGCGATCCCGGGATAAATATGCCCCCCGGTTCCGCCTCCTGCGATAACAATCTTAAGAGGCATACTTTGCTACCGCGTTTTTGCGGCCTGCTCTGATATATTTAGCAAAACTCCCGCGCATAACATCGTCACTAAAAGAGAAGATCCTCCCATACTGATGAAGGGCAAAGTTAAACCCTTAGTTGGAAGTAATCCCACGGCCACGCTCATATTTGTAAACGCTTGAAAAACGATTAATATTGTTAATCCAATGGCTAGATTTGATCCGAAAGTGTCTTTTACCCTTAATGCGGTTCTAAACCCTCTCCAAAGCAAAATTCCAAATAAAGCGACGATTGCGCTTGCTCCTAATAAACCCAACTCTTCTCCGATAATGGCAAAGATGAAATCGGTATGAGCTTCAGGAAGGTAAAAAAGTTTTTGCGAACTCTTACCAAGACCTGTCCCGGAAAAGCCTCCTCTTCCAAAAGCGTAAAAAGATTGAATTGCCTGGAATCCACCATCTGAAGGGTCTTGCCACGGATCTAAAAAAGCAAAAATTCTTCGCCTTCTGTATTCGGCTCCCATCAATGCAGAGAATAAAAATGGCAATAGGGTTAGACAGGAATAAAATAAAAACTTTGGACGAACGCCTCCAACGAAAAACATTAAAAACGAAACTACTCCGATGATCATCGCCGTTCCAAAATCGGGTTGATTTAAAATAGGTAAAAAGAAGAAGCCTAAAACTATTAATTTAGGAAGATATCCGTACATGAAATCGGATAGCCGGTTTTCTCGTTTGACTAAAGATTTTGCTATGAAAATCGCCAACGCAAACTTGGCCAACTCAGAAGGTTGGAAGTTGATCCCTCCTATAGAAAGCCATCGTCTTGCTCCTCCTACCTCTTTGCTTAATTGAGGAATCATTACTAGGAGTAAGAGGACAAAGGTGACGGCCATCGTTGGGTAAGCTAATTTCTCTAAATTTTTGTAATTAAACGAACTGACATAAAATAAGATTGCGCCCCCAAGAGCCAGCCAAACAGCTTGGCGCTTCAAAAAAAAGTAAGGATCTCCATATTCTTCCATTGCGTATACTGCGCTAGAGCTGTAAACCATGACCAGACCCACGAGTAAGAGCGATAGAATTGAAAGACATAAAATAGGATCGCATCCTTCTTTTATTTCAAATTTTTCTCTTAGTATGTTCACTTCAGTTTTTTTGCTCCGTTTTATGGAAGCTTTACGTTTAAAATCTATTTGCTATCTGAGTTTCAATGTACTTAGACCGATCATTGCCAGCACTACGGCTATGATCCAAAATCGAACGATAACTTTGGGTTCTTCCCAACCCAATTGCTCAAAATGATGATGCAAAGGAGCCATCTTAAAAATTCGTTTTCCACCCGAATATTTGAAGTAACCAACCTGGAAGATGACAGACAAGGCTTCAATTACGAAAATACCGCCTACCAAAAAAAGTAATAATTCGTGTTTAACGATGACGGCTATGGTTCCAAGAACCCCTCCTAAAGATAGAGCTCCTACATCTCCCATAAACATTTGTGCAGGGTAGGCGTTGAACCATAAAAAACCTAAGCCGGCGCCAACGACAGCTAGGCAAATAACCGCTAATTCGCCAGCTCCTTTTATGTATTGAATTTTTAGATAGGAAGCGAAATTAACGTGTCCGCATAAATAAACGATTGCCGTATAGGCTAATGTAGCGATGATTACCGGGCCTATCGCTAAACCGTCTAAACCGTCTGTAAGATTGACTGCATTGGAAGTTCCAACGATGGTGAGGACAACGAGAAGTAAATACGCCCATCCAAGGTCCGGTTGGAAATCTTTAAAAAACGGAACATAAAGTTTTGTCGTGTATGAACCACGCGCAGGATCCAAATACAATAAGTAAACTCCAATGGCCAGACTAATCACTGTTTGATAGATAAACTTTTCCCGCGCCGCTAGGCCTGTTCCGGTTTTTAGCTTTAAGAGATCGTCCATAAAGCCAATCAACCCGAAACCTATTCCGGCAAAGGCAACAAGCCAAATATAGGAGTTAGATAAATCAGCCCAAAGCCCAACCGATAAGAGAGCTGTCAATAAAATCAAAAGCCCACCCATAGTAGGAGTTCCCGACTTAACCATGTGCTGCTGAGGACCTTCTTTTCTGATTTTTTCTCGGATTTGATATTTTCTAAGCATCTGTATGACTACTGGACCAAGTAGTAAGCAAATGGCTAACGCCGTTAACCCCGCATATGCCGCGCGGAAAGTAATGTAACGGAAAACGTTTAAAAACGAGTAATCCGAACTTAATGGATAAAAAATTTCGTAGAACATATGATTAAGCTTGCCAATTCATTTTTTTTGAAAGTCCTTCTATTACTTGCTCCATTCGCATTCCTCTAGAGCCTTTAACCAATATGCAATCGCCAGCTTGAAGAGACTCGTATAAGAAAAGAATGGTTTCTTCTTTATTTTCAAAGCTGGAAACCCGATTTTTATCAAGTCCGGAATCCAGAGCTGTTTGTGCGGCTAATTTAGCTAATGAACCTACTGAAACTAGTAGATCTACCGAACTATCCGAAAATTGTTTTCCAAAATTTTTATGAGCGCTTTCTGAAATATTTCCTAGTTCAAGCATGTCCCCCATTACAAAAACTTTTTTCCCGCTGGTTTTATAGGTAGACAACATTCCGAGAGCTTCTTCCATAGATCGAGGATTAGCGTTGTAAGCGTCGTTAATGATTGTGATATCGCCTTTTTTTTCAGTTTGCATACGCTGAGGCATCAATTGACAACTTTGCAATCCCGACAAGATTTTATTGGAGTTCAATCCCAAGACGTGGCCAGCTGCAATGGCTGCCAAGGCATTTGAAATGTTGCAGGAACCGAGAAACGGTAAAAATACAGAGGTTCTTTCATTGAAGAAGTTGAGAGTAAAATCAAACCCCTCGTTTCCTCTTTGTTTTATGTTATTCGCTTGAATGTCGGCAGAATTTTTAAAACCGTAGGTAATAATATTTGAACGTAATGAACGCGATAATTCTAAGACCAAAGGGTCGTCGGCATTTACTATTGCCGTACCGTCTTTATTTAAGGACTCAAAGAGTTCCCCTTTAGCTTCTTGCACGTCTTTAATAGTGGGTAAGTTTTCTAGATGACCTTCGGAAATATTGGTAATGATTCCTATCTTTGGTTTTGCGATTTCAGCAAGCCTCTTAATTTCTCCTTTGTTGCTCATTCCCATCTCTAGAACTGAAACTTCATGCTCTTTTTTTAGATTAAAAAGAGTAAGAGGGAGTCCAATGTGATTATTTTTGTTGCCCTCGGTCTTAAGAACATTGAACTGGCTCGCGGCTACAGAGGCGGTCATTTCCTTAGTCGTAGATTTTCCGTTGGTTCCAGTGACGGCAAGTACGGAAACATTAAATTGAGAGCGGTGAAATTCTGCCAGATCTTGCAGAGCTTTTAACGTGTCATTGACCTGTATGATGAAAGGAGCTGGTTTTTTGCTGGGAATTTTGTCTTTGGATTTCAAAATGATACCCGCCGCTTCTTTTTGTATGTCGTCGGGAATAAAATTGTGAGCATCAAAGCGATCTCCCGATACGCAAACAAATAGTTGTCCTTTTTTTACGGTTCTGGAATCGATGGATACTCCGTTAAACGTTTTATCTCGTTCTCCGGAAATCCAATTTCCGTCAACGGCTTCTAGAATTTGTTCAGCGGAATATTCCATTATTGGGCATACCTCTCAGCCAACGCAGTTATTGCAACCTCGCGGTCGTCGAAAGAAATAGTTCCAGAATTTAAAATTTGGTAATCTTCATGGCCTTTGCCTGCAATCAGAACTAAATCGCCGGGTTGGGCAATTTTAATGGCGTGATTTATTGCCTCGCGTCTATCTGTAATACAGACGAAGTCGACGTTTTGTTTAGACGTCTCCGGAAAACCTGTACAAACATCTTTGATAATGGAGTCCGGGTTTTCAGTTCTTGGATTGTCGGATGTGACGATCAAAAAGTCCGCTCTCTCAAATGCCGCGCGTCCCATTTTGGGGCGTTTGCCGCGATCGCGATCTCCGCCGCAACCAAACGCTACAATAATTCGTTTTTTTGCTACAGATTTACACGCGTTTAAGACATTTATTAATGCATCTTCTGTATGGGCATAATCGATGATTACGGAGAAAGGCTGTCCTTTATCTAGCGAGTCAAAGCGTCCAGGAACTCTTTTGATTTTTTCCAATCCCGCCGTAATAGTTTCAATAGAAATTTTTTGCGATAAAGCGCCAGACGCAGCAATCAATTGGTTGTAAACATTGTGAATGCCCAACAATTTTGAATGTATTCTTTGGCTTCCTAAAGGCGTTTGCAGCGTCCACTCTGTTCCTTCTGGAGATAATTGGATGTTTGTGGCGCGAATTTGCGCTTCTTCGCTAAGGCCGATTTTTACAAAGTCTACCGATGGGTTTTCCGCTATTATTTCAAGGCCTACAGGATCGTCGATATTTATAATGGCTTTTGCTTTTGGAAAATTTTTGAACAGGCTTTTTTTGGTTTCTTTGTAGTCTTCAAACGTAGGGTGAAAATCTAAGTGGTCGCGAGTTAAGTTTGTAAACAAAACTGTTTCAAAATTAAGGTTATCGACTCTTTGTAATGCCAATGCATGAGAAGAAACTTCGAGAAAACAATATTCAACGCCGCTTTGAACCATTTCTGATAATTCTCTTTGTAAATCTAGAGATTCTGGAGTGGTCAATGAGGATGCTTGAATTTTTTTGGAGTACCGGGAGTTAATAGTGCCAATCACCCCGACCGATTTTTCTTGTTTTTGAAAAATCGATTCCAAAAGGTAGGCCACAGTCGTTTTACCGTTTGTTCCCGTGATTCCAAACAGCCGCAATTTTTCTGAAGGTTCTTTGTAAAATTTGGAAGAGATAAACGAAAGAGCTTCACGGCAGTTTTCAACTTGAACGTATGTTGTGTTTTCCGTGTCTTGAAACTGATCTGCAGAATATGGGCGTTCGCCGACTATGACAGTGGCGCCTTTGGCCAGGGCTTGCCCAATAAATTTTTCTCCATTACTTTGAGCGCCGCGAATAGCGACAAACAAAGAATTTGGCTCTGCTTTTCTAGAGTCGTAACAAATTGATTGAACGATTACGTGCTGAGGACCTTTAATATCAATAACTCGAAAGCCCTTTATTAGTTCATCCAATGTTGTTACAAAATTCGTATTCAATGCGTTACGCCTTTTCATTGATGGCGGTATAAGGTTGATTTGAATCACGGTTTTAATTACGCGCGTTCTATATAAACGACGCGTTCCTCTTTAGAGGGAACGTTTAAATAACGCAAAGTTTGCTTCGCAATTTCTCTAAAAGCGGGAGCGGCAATCTCACCTCCCCAGTAGACTCTTTTGGGTTCGTCAATCATGACCAGTATTGCTATACGTGGAGCGTCGGCTGGGGCAAAGCCCACAAAAGAAGAAACGTAAGCAGTATTGGAATAGGACTGAGTTTCTGGATCTATTTTCTGAGCGGTGCCTGTCTTGCCTGCAGTTTCGTAACCTACTAAACCCGCTTTTTTACCGGTTCCTTCTTTGACAACGGTTTTTAGAATCTCCACCATTTGCCGGCTTGTTTTTTTTGATATGACGCGTCGAATCAATTGAGGTTCAAATCTCTTAACAGTTTTTCCATCTTGCACTACGGCTTGGGCTATATAAGGCTTCATTAGGTTGCCGCCGTTAGCGATGGCGGAAATTGCGGAGATCAATTGAATGGGAGTCGCTCCAATTTCATGACCAAAAGAAATAGAAGCTGCAGAGAGTTTGGACCATTGATCTAGAGGGCGTAATTGTCCGGACGCTTCTCCCGGCAAATCAACTCCTGATTTAGATCCAAAACCGAATTTCCGGATGTAATCGTAATAACGAGCAGGGCCTAGCTCTTCAGAAATTTTGATGACGCCTATGTTGCTGGATTTTTGAATAATCTTAGCTAAACTTAACCAACCAAATTTATGGCCTGCCGCTTCGCCGATTTCGGTTTTACCAATGCGATATGAACCATTTTCACAAAAGAAGACCTTTTCCGGAGTAGCCGCCCCAGTTTCGATAGCGGCTGCAGCAATAATAGGCTTGAATATTGATCCTGGCTCGAAGGAAGAAGAAATTGCTACATTTTTCCAGGAACTTGGATTGTAGACGCTGTATTTGTTAGGGTTGTACGTTGGAAGATTTGCTAAGGCGAGTATTTCTCCCGTGTTAGGAGCCATTACAACAGCTACCCCGCCTTTGGCCTGGTATTTATTTACCGTTTTTTCAAGTTGAGTTTCGACATAATACTGAATGACTTCGTCCAGCGTCAGCACAAGATCAGGGCTTCGATCTGGCTGAATCTTATCTGGTTTAGGACCGCGAAAATACCTTCCGCGCGCGTCTTTTTCTTCCGATTTAAGCGAACTTAATCCTTTTAGTAATGCGTCGTGGAAATGTTCAACGCCAGATAACCCCTGATTGTCCATCCCCACAAATCCTATGGCGCCTGCGGCCAATTGTTTTTTTGGATAAAACCGCTGTATTTCAGTTTTAAATCCTACTGCGGGTAAGTCGAGGCGCTTGAGTCGTTTTGATTCTTGTAGAGAAGATTTACGCTTAACCCAAACAAATTTCTTTTCTGACGAAACTTTTTTTAAGGTACTTCGATAGCTTAAGCCTAAAGCTTCTGAAAGTTCATTCGCCGTCTTTTGTTTATCGGTTATCGATCTTGGATTGACGTAAACGGAGTCGACTTCAACGTTCGCGGCTAAGTCGACAAGATTACGATCAAGTATTTTTCCGCGCTCGCGAGAAGTTTTGACCTTACGAATATATTGTTTTTCGGATTGCGACCACAACTCTTCGTGCTGGAGAATTTGCAGATAGAAGAGTTTGCCAAGAATGATAAGGCCGTAAAGAGACAATACCCCGCCAGTTATGAGCAACCTTTTCTTAAAGTTGTCGCCAGGGTCGCTGGCTGGTTTTTTACTTTTGGTTTTAGCCATGGTTTCACTTAATGAAAACGGCGACAGTTTGTTGAGGGTTCGCGTTTTTCATACCCAAATCTCTTCTCGCAATCATTTCGACGCGCGGAAGAGACCGAAGGCTTTCTCGTTCAAGTTTTACAAGACGGTTCTCCCTATAAAGCCGAATATGTTCTGCGCGTAAAGTTTGATAGTCGTACGAGAGCCCAACCATCTTGACTCCCGTCCACACGTAGATCATTGCGGCAATCATAAAAAGGCAAGAAATCCCTATAACGATCTTCAATTCCTTGAAAGAGATCCCCTTACGCAAACCAGTTTTTTTAGAAGACGAGTCAGGCATATATCTTTGCCGCGACCCTCAGTTTTGCGCTGGAGGCACGAGGATTTCTCTGAGTTTCAAGCGAGGAAGGTCGAATAGGCTTCTTGGTAAGAATTTTCAAGGAGCTTTTTTCCCCACAAATACAAATGGGAATTTTAGGCGGGCATATGCAACCCTTTGCTTTCTCTACAAAGACTTGTTTCACAATCCTATCTTCTAGAGAATGAAAAGAAATTACTAATGCTCTACCAGTTTTATTTAAAGCGAATAGGAAATCCTTAAGAGCTTGCTTAAGGGGTTCCAATTCGTTGTTAACGGCAATGCGCAGGGCTTGGAAAGTACGGGTAGCGGGGTCAATGCGGAAGTGATGCGTTTGAGGCGCCGCATCGCGAACGATACGGGCAAGCTGGAAAGTGGTTTTCACGGGATTGTTTGCCTGCGCTTTGCGGATCGCCCGCACGATCCGTTTGGAAAATCTTTCTTCTCCGTATCCCTTTATTATGGAATACAATTCCTTATCAGAACTTTCGACTAAAATATCTGCCGCCGTTTTAGAGTCTTCTGGATTCATCCTCATATCAAGAGGACCGTCCTTTTTTAAGCTAAAGCCTCTTTCAGGAGTGTCTAATTGCGGAGACGACACTCCTAAATCAAGCAGAAACCCGTCTATTTTGTCTATTTGCTCTTTCATTAATATCTCTTTAATATCTTTAAAATTTCCATGAACTAATAAAATACGTTCCTTATATGCATTTAATCTCTCTGCAGCTCGCTTTAGCGCTGAAGGATCTCTGTCTATTCCAAGCAACTTGCAATGAGACGGTGTGTTTTTTAGTAAAAGTTCGGCATGCCCTCCATCTCCCAAGGTTCCATCTACGACCCAATTCATCTGGGAAGGCTCCAAAAACTTGAGAATTTCTTCCGCTAATACGGGAAGGTGATAGTTCGGCATTTTTTAAAAGCTCTAGTCTATTGTTTTTATTCATATCTTTTAGGGTTACCTGAAAACCCTTTATGTTTTAATTTTCGGCAAACTCAGGGTTTGCTTTTTCCCAACGATCTTTTGACCAAATCTCAAATGTTCTCGACATTCCTACCAAAACCACTTCTTTATTTAGATCAGCCATTTTTCTGAGTCTTGATGGAACCAAAACTTTGCCCGATTTCATTTCGCATTCATCTGCTCTTGAGTAGAACTCTCTCAACCGGTTCCTATCCTCCGAATCGAATGCCGACAAGTCGCTCATCTTTTCTTCATTTAATTTCCATTCTTCTTGCGGGAAAACTATTAAAAAATCGTCCATTACGCAGACAACCATATTAGGATTGTTGTCGTTTTCCAAAATGGAGCGGAATTTGGCAGGGACGTTCGCCCTTCCTTTATCATCCAAATTGACGTAATATGTACCTAGAAAGCCGTTCATTAAACCGTTTGGCAAAAAGATGAATTAAATGAAAAAAACTGACACTTTTCGACACTATTAGTCACATCGTAACACAATCTGACACCCTGTCAATAAAAAAACAGGGGTGTTTTGTCTTGTTTTTTTTAGATCTTTGGAGATTTTGAAAATTTATGTCAGAAAGGCGTTTTAGAACTCTTATTGCTAAGATAGAGTCTCAATTGGAGTGGGATTTGTTTTGACACATTTTAATTACCAATGTTAAAATTGATATATCCTTGGAGAGGGCAAATTAAACTCAAGAAATAAAGAGGTTAGGAAACTAATGACCACCAAAAAAATAAAGTTTACGCTTGGCGCTTTTTTGATCGTGGGATCAATTGGATACTTGATTTCAACGAGTATCAGCCAGACTTCAATGTATTTCGTGACGGTTGCTGAATTAACCGACCAGGGATTATCTCGTTATACTTCTGAATTGAAAGTTAAGGGAAATGTTGTAAAAGGGTCAATCGTTCGAGATCCTAACGATTATTTAAAGGTTGATTTTGCTATTGCTGATAAAGAAAGTAAGGGGCAAAATTTAAAGGTTCATTTTAAAGGCGTAACGCCTGATATGTTTCAAGACGATGGCGAAGTGGTTGTAGAAGGCATTATTAAAAATGGCGTTTTTCATGCGAATACTTTGTTGACTAGTTGTCCTTCAAAGTATGAAGCTGAGAAACAAGCGGGAAAATCCCACCCAGGGTCGGCGACCCCTTATGAATTAAAGAAGCCTGATTTAAAAGATTTAAAAACAGGGTCTAAGGCAACTATATAAATCCCAAATTAGTTGATTTTATTTTCTGTTTTAAAGCGTTTTATAAAGACGGGGGTCGTAAAGGACCCCCGTTTCGTTTTTCAATGGCAGTTTTGTAGAAAAGACTTCCTTAAGTTTTAAAATAATTATTTGAGTTTTTGAATGAATGATATTGGCGAATTCGCATTGCTCCTTGCTTTAGCGACTGCAATTTATGGCTTAATTTCCTATGTGATGGCTGTTAAAGGTAATCGTGTAGATTTGTATTTTAGCGCCGATAAAACGCCCGTAATTGTTTTTGCGTGCGTTTTTGTCTCGTCCGCAGTTTTATTACGCGCTTTTATGATAAACGATTTTAGTTTGCAGTACGTTTGGGCTTACTCCAATATTGAGCTGGAAACTTTCTATAAGATTTCTTCGTTCTGGGGGGGGCAAAAAGGTTCCTTATTGTTTTGGACGCTGCTTTTAACGGCCTATACAATGATTGCCTATTACCAGAATAAAAAGAAGCGTCTCGAAGTTTTTCCCTACGCCATGTGCGTTTGTTTATCGATTACGATATTCTTTTTATTCCTTCTTAACTTTTCCACAAATCCGTTTGAAAGATTGCCTCTTCCTCCAGAAGATGGAAGGGGATTAAATCCTCTACTACAAAACTACTGGATGGTGATCCATCCTCCAACGCTTTATTTGGGTTATGTCGGTTTTACGATTCCTTTTGCTTTTGCGATGGCGGCGTTAATCACTAAGAATTTGGATGATAGTTGGATTCGGTTAACTCGAAAATGGACATTAGTTTCTTGGTTTTTCCTTTGTATGGGAAATCTTTTTGGAGCTCAATGGGCGTATGTCGAACTGGGTTGGGGCGGTTATTGGGCATGGGATCCTGTTGAAAATGCCGCTTTCATGCCTTTGTTAGTCGCTACCGCTTACTTGCATTCGGTCATGATTCAAGAAAGAAAAGATATGATGAAGGTTTGGAATATGTCTTTAATTTTACTTACTTTTGTCATGACGATTTTTGGAACATTTATTACCCGTAGCGGTTTGATTCAATCGGTGCATACCTTTGATGAAGCGACATTGGGGTACTACTTTCTTGGTTTCTTGTTCTTTGTGATTTTGTGTTCCGCCATAATGATTATCAAACGGCTGTCTTTATTAAAAAGCAAAAATGAATTGGATTCTTTTCTTTCTAGAGAAAGTAGTTTCTTATTCAATAATCTAGTTTTGCTGGGTATTGCTTTCGCCACTTTTTGGGGAACTATATTTCCCATTATCTCTGAAGCTGTTAGAGGAGTGAAAATTACCGTTGGACCTCCTTTTTATAATCAAGTTAATGTCCCAATTGGGTTAGCGCTTTTAGCGTTGGTTGGTATTGGACCTTTAATAGCATGGAGAAAAGCGTCTTGGGCGAATTTAAAAAAGAATTTTACAGCGCCTCTTCTAACCGCCTCAATTGGCGCAGCTATTCTTTTTCCTTTAATTCCTCTTAACTCAAAGGCAGAGTTATTTACTTACGCTACATTTGTACTGTGTATATTTGTAATGGTTTGTATATTATCCGAGTTCTACAAAGGCTCAATGGCTAGAATGCAACTTAATAAAGAGCCTTTTGTTAAAGCATTGGCAACTTTGATATGGAAAAATAAGCGTCGGTATGGCGGGTATATTGTTCATATAGGTGTGGTGTTCATTTTTGCTGGTATTGCCGGTTCTCAGGCTTATAGCGTGCACAAAGAAAAATTACTTAAGACTGGCGAGACTTTAGAGATTCGCGATTATACTTTGAGATATCAAAAGCTTGTTGCGATTCAAGCAACTGATATTAAGACCAGAATTATTGCCCATTTTGAAGTAGAGAAAGACGGAAAAACACTTTATATAAGTAAGCCTGAAAAAGAGTTCTATAAAGGGCAAAATCAGCCTGTGTCCGAGGTTGCTTTACATTCAAATTGGAAGGAAGATTTATACGTAATCCTAGCGGATTTTAGAGAAGACGAATCGGTGACGGTAAAGGTATACGTAAATCCAATGGTAAGTTGGTTATGGAAGGGCGGTTTGATCATAGCTATTGGAACTTTAATCGCTATGTGGCCGGATAGGTTAGAGCGGCGACGTCGACTGGAAAGAATGAAAAAACAAGAACTGGCTTTTTCGCCAGCTCAGGAGTGATTCGTATGAGAAAGACGACAATATTTTTTTCAAGTTTGATTTTTTCGGGATTGATGTTTTTTGCCGTTAATTTGGCATCGGCTGCTGTGGTTATAACCGATCTAGAAAATGCGTTAATGTGTAAGTGCGATGATAAATGCGGTAAGGTCATGATCAATTGCACTTGTAGTACTTCCGACAAAACGCGAGCGGATTTCCGAAAAAAACTTGAGTCTGGTCTTACGACAGAACAGGTTATTCAAATTTATGTAGATAAGTATGGCGAGACGGTTCTTTCGGCGCCAACTAAAACAGGATTCAACCTAACTGCATGGTTAACCCCATTTGCCGCATTGGTTGGCGGCGGACTTGGAATTAGAAAAATTGCGCAGGCTTGGTTGAATAAAGGTCGTAAGGGAAATACAGAGAAAAAGGACGAGAGCGAAGATGAAAAATCTTCCGATCCAGTTTCTGGCGAATACTCTAAGCGATTGGAAAAAGAACTAGATAAATTGGAGCTATAGGTTAGATTTGGTTCATTTTTTTCAATTAGTTTTTGTGGTAGCTATTTTGGCGTTAGTCGGGATTCCTTTGTTTTCCAAAAAGGCTATCAAGAATTTGTTTGTAAGTAGGGACCCTGCTCTAGAAGAGTACAAACATTTGTTAGTTAGAAAAGAAGAAGTTTTGCTATCTATTAAAGAGCTGGAGTTTGATTTAGAAACAGGAAAGTTATCGGATTCTGATTACGCTTCCATGAAAGAAAAGCTTCAACTGGAAGCCGTAAATATTTTAGAAAAGATAGATACTTTAGAGAAAAATAAAAAGACGGGAAAAAAAGCCTCTTCCGAAAAAATCGGGGCCGTATAACCCGAGATATTGGATTTTTAGCCAGGTGTTAGGTAAACTTCCTCTAATCCTTCAAACCATTTCATGTCTGAAAACGGCCTCCCATCTCCAAATCATATTTTATTCGTCAAAGCGTTGCGAAAGACGTTTGGGTTAATCCAAGCGTTACGTGGAATTGACTTAGAGCTTTTTAAGGGCGAATTTTTGACCATATTTGGTCCTAATGGCGCGGGTAAAACTACCTTAATAAAAATTCTTTCCTCGCTTGCTAAGCCAACTTCCGGAACCGCTTATGTTGCGGGTTTTAATATTGAAGACGCAAATCCTCAGATGCGTAGCCAAATAGGCGTTATATCTCATGCGTCTTACTTGTACGATAATTTGAGCGCTCTAGAAAATCTTGTTTTTTATGCCAAAATGCATTGTTTGGAAAATCCCGAAGAGCGAGCCGCGAAAGTTATAGATGAAATGGGATTGAAAGCGCGGATGTATGATCCGGTAGGCGTTTTTTCAAGAGGAATGACTCAAAGACTTTCTATAGCGAGAGCTATTATTAACGATCCCGCAATTTTGTTTTTGGACGAACCCTATACTGGATTGGATCAACATGCTTCCGAAAACCTGAAAGAAAGATTGATGGTTTTACGCGACGCTAAACGCAGCATTGTCATGATCACTCATGATATTCCAAGAGGATTAGAAATGTGCGATCGTGTCGCAATCATGTCCAGCGGTAAAAAAGCTTTTATGGGGCATATAAATGATATTGATAAAGATGGATTTGAAGATTTTTATTATAAAACTATCGCAAATAGTTGAAGAGATAAAAATGGGAAATAGAAAAAACTTTATCGGTTTTATATTGAGATGAAAGATTACTGCGCTCAAATTACGGCGATAGTTTGGAAAGATGTTCTTTCGGAACTGAAAACTAAAGAGCTTTTTGCTTCAATGTTTATTTTTGCCGTTCTGTCGATTCTTATTTTTATTTTTTCAATAAATCTAAGTATTGTTAACGCAAACGATGTGGGGCCGGGCGTATTGTGGGTTGCTTTTATTTTTTCATGAAATATGGGACTCAATCGTTCTTTTACTTTGGAGAAAGAAAATAGTTGTCTTCAGGGGATGATGCTAAGTCCAGTTGACAGGACCGCAATTTATTTCGGTAAAATGATAAGTAACTTTTTATTTTTAAGCGTAATGGAAATATTAATTCTTCCAGTGTTCATGATCTTTTTTAATGTGGATATTATCAGTGTTTTATTTCCGTTATTATTGGTAATATTTTTAGGTTCAATAGGATTTTGTATTTTGGGAACTTTGTTGTCTTCTTTGGCGTCCAATTTGAAAACCAGAGAGATCATGTTGCCAATTTTATTATACCCATTAGTAACTCCGGTTGTTATTGGTTCGGTTAATATGACTAGTAGACTGCTAGCTGGCGAAAAATTAGCCGATATGACCAAATGGATTGGATTAATTTCGTGTTTTGATATCGTTTTTTTGGCGGTATCTATCATGACGATAGATCATATTTTGGAGGAATGAAATCGGTATGGGCCAATTAGGTTATTTATTTGCCGCAAACGCTTTTGTTTGGGCGGGGATTCTCATTTATGTTGTCAGCTTAATGAAGCGAAATGAAGCTCTTAGACGCGACCTCGAACTGCTAAAAGAAACCTTGGAAAAGGATGGGGATCGGTGAGCGAAGAATTAGAAGAAAAAGAAGAAGAGTCTGGCGTTAATTGGTTTTTATGGGGATTAACCGCTCTTGCATTTACGGCGACAGTTTACGCTATTTTTGTTTATGTGCCGACTGAGAAGCAAGAGGGGGTTGTTCAACGGATAATGTACTACCATATACCTTCCGCTTGGTTATCATTTTTTGCTTTCTTTATTGTTTTTTCTAGCAGTATTTTATATTTATGGAAGAGAGAACGGGAATGGGATATTTATGCGCATTCCTCTGCAGAAATTGGAGTGGTATTTTGTTCCTTAGTCCTAATAACAGGGCCAATTTGGGCTAAACCGATTTGGGGAACTTGGTGGGTATGGGACGCTAGACTTACGTCGACCCTGGTTTTGTGGTTGATTTATGTCGCTTATATTATGCTGAGATTACAATCAGACGCTGGTTCCATGAGAGCGCGGTATTCTGCGGTCATAGGAATTGCGGGATTTCTCAATATTCCTATCATTCATTTTTCCGTTTTATGGTGGAGAACTTTCCATCCAAAGCCAAAGATGATCACTCCGGAGGGTTTTGGAGCGGGAATGGATAATTCGATGGTTATGACTTTGATGATTTCATTAGGAGCCTTTACCCTTTTATATTTTTTATTGATGGGGCAAAGAGTTCGCATTGAAAAAATGAAAGATGAAATTGATCAAATAAAAAAGGAGCGTTTTTATTCCAATTAAAAAGTATATCGGGCTATATTTTTTCTTATTTGCCCTCGCGGTATTTTCCTTAGTCAGTCATTACAATGAAGAGCCGTTAGAATTGTCGCAAGTTAAAATTAAAGAATTAAGTAATGAGGAAAAAGCTGAAGTTGGCTACTTAGCTCCAAATTTTTCGTTGATTAATTTAAAAGGAAATCGAGAAAGTTTAAACGATCATCGCGGTAAAGTTATTTTAATTAACTTCTGGGCAACTTGGTGCGTTCCATGTCGAATAGAAATGCCGTCGCTTGAAAAGCTTTATCGAAGATTCCGATCGCAAGGATTTACAGTTTTAGCTGTTAGTATAGATAAAGCGGGGGGAGTCGAGAAATTTATTGAAGAACGTAAATTGTCTTTTCCTATTTTAATAGATAAAGAAGGCAAGGCAGAAAGGTTGTATCAGTCCCACACTATCCCAATAACTTATGTAATAAGTAGGTCGGGCCATATTACGGCAAAAGTGGATGGCGCGAAAAACTGGGCGTCTCCCGAAACTTTAGAAGCGGTAGAGTTTCTGTTAAAAAACGTTTCAAACTAAAAACGATGTTGAAATTAAATATATGACATTAGAAGAAGAAGCAAAAGCGGCAAATGAAGGTTTTTATAAGGCGTTTAACGCCCAAGATTTAACAAATATGAAGCAAGTTTGGATCGATTTTGGACAGGTAAGTTGTATTCATCCTGGATGGCCTCCTATAAATACTTACGAATCTATTATAAAAAGTTGGAAAGATATTTTTGATAATACCGATAATATGGAGATTAAATTATCTAATGTTGAAGCTTCAATCTCTGGCGATTTTGCCTGGGTTCGGTGCCAAGAGAATTTATTTTCAATCACAATGTCGGGAGTTCAAGCCTCTAAGGTTTTTGCAACTAACTTATTTCAAAAAGTTGGCGAAGATTGGAAAATGGTGCTTCATCACGCTTCCCACTTACCCCAAACATAGATTGTCAATCTTGTTAGCTTTGTCATAAAAAAAAGACGCTGCGGTCCTGGGTAGTTTGATTGGTTGGGCTGTAACTTTAAGATTGACAGGGGTTTTGATTGATAATATTATGAACGTTTTTTAACGCAAATTTCGGATAAGCTCTAATTAGGTCTTTCCGCGAATTAATATAGTAATAGATTGTTATCGGTTAATTTTTTTGAGGTTTTGAAATAATGTCAAAATTAGAATTGGGACCAGTTGGATTATTACCTCCTTCAGCTGCGGCGATGGGTATTTTCCAACCAATAAAGGGTTCCGGATACGACCTGGTTGAAGGCGAACACGTGCCTACGGCAAAGGCTATTGAGACTTGTGCAACGAATCTGTTGACTCGAAGGAACCCAACGTTGCACCCAGGTCCAATGATAGTGTGGGGCTGGACTGAAGAAACAAAGCATAAAGCCCAATTGGCTTTGGATTTGGTAGCCGCTGTTCCAGGAATGAATATCATTACGATGCCTGATTATCGCCCGATTTATCCTAAGATTGATCCTGAAAGGGTTATCAATCCTTGTCATCCAAACTTGACGATCATGCATAACAAGATTGAATGCGCTTTATTTATCGGATTGCATTGTCATTTTGCGAATATAACCCTTAAGATGATCCGGGCTAACACGAACTGTTATACTGTGGCTCTTTGCGCTTACGATGGTCATGAAGATGCGTTGCTTTCTATTCGCGACATTGATAGCTCAAAGTTGGAATCTCTCACTGCGGAAGTAAAAAGACAACTGAGCGAAGGTTTGACGCCTTGGGCTAAAAC
Source organism: Nitrospinales bacterium (assembly GCA_038154245.1). Classification (GTDB taxonomy): domain Bacteria; phylum Nitrospinota; class Nitrospinia; order Nitrospinales; family JAJDAT01; genus JAJDAT01. Next base: position 28,087 of record JAYOZP010000021.1, read on the forward strand.
TCCTGAAGGAGCTGAGGAGTTGAAAGAGATTAAAAGGAAGAAGGAAGAGGCGAAAATTCCTAAGAAAGAAGATACAAATATTTTTATGCATGAATTAGAATCTGGTTTAGATGAAAATGCCGAGTAGGCTATCAGGTGTTTTAGAAAACTCATAGTGGTTATCTAGCTATCTAAATGTAAGCTTCTTTAAAATTTTTTGGGTTGATTTAAATTCCCCTTCTCTTTGGCTTACTGGTCTTTGAGAAGGGGTTTTTTTTTGACGGTTATTAGGTTTACTTTTAGTGGAAAGATTTATATAGTAACAATCGTATTGATTATTAAGAATTTGTTACAATATTAAATTTAGTTTTAGATTATAATAAATATTATAATTTTAGCCTCGAGTGAACAATTAAATGGGCAAAAAAAGGAGGCAGCAGTGCGGGCTCTGGTAATTGATGATTCCAAAGCAATTCGCTTGATTCTGGGAAAAATGTTGAAGGAAATGGGCTTTGAGATATTTGAAGCCGGTAATGGTCGTCAAGCTGTGGAACGTCTCAAAGAAGTTGGGAAGGTTGAGATTGCCCTAGTCGATTGGAATATGCCTGAAATGAATGGATATGAATTTGTTTGCGAAGTTCGAAAAGATCCAGGCTATAACGACATGTTATTGATGATGGTTACAACTGAGACAGAAATGTCTCAAGTAATTAAGGCGTTAGAGTCCGGGGCTAATGAATATGTAATGAAACCGTTTACTAAAGACATAATTAAAGAAAAGTTAACTTTATTAGGAGTTGTTTCTTAATACGGTTAATTTTATGCGCTTTGATTGGTCCTGAAAAAAAAAACGGTTTTTATTGAATATATTAAGAGAAAAGATTTTCCCTGTTTTTTCCAGTCAAATCGTCGAGAGTTAATTGACGAGGTCGATTTTAAGTTTGCCAGAGCGCCGAATAGTTGAGCTAGAGCGGAATTTTTATAAATGGTTGGTTCTAAAGGCCGCGAGAATAAAAAGAAAATCGACGTCCTTGCCATCGGGTCTTCTACAGGAGGTCCTGATGCCTTGCAAAAGCTTTTGGAGCCTTTTCCAAAAAACTTATCTGTTCCAGTTTTAATTGTTCAACATATGCCGGCTAGTTTTACGAAAAGGTTGGCTGATAGGCTTGATTCAATTTCAGATATTAGAATAATCGAAGCAAAAGAAGGCGATATTCTAGAAAATGGGGTCGCCTATTTAGCTCCTGGAAATTATCATATGTTTTTAAAAGGGAGCTATTTAGAACCTGTTTTGGGATTAAATCAAGACCCTCCTGAAAATTCATGCAGGCCGGCAGTGGATGTGTTGTTTCGTTCGGTGGCTGATTTTTATGGGGCGAACACTTTAGCCATAGTTTTAACGGGAATGGGAAAAGATGGGCTAAAGGGTTGCGCAGAAATTAGAAAAGCTGGTGGCCAAATAATGGTCCAGGATAAAGAGACTAGTGTTGTTTGGGGGATGCCGGGGCAGGTAGCGAAATCTGGGTTAGCCCATAAAGTATTGCCGTTGAAGCAGTTAACTGAGGAAATACTTCTGAAAGTATTTCCAAGTAAGATATTGACTTAATATAAAGTAGAAATAGGGTTCTGATTTTTAAAAGGTTTTTTTATGGCCATTAATCCCAATGACTTTAATTTTATTAGCAAATTAATTAAAGAGCGTTCTGCCATTATTCTGGAGCCTGGAAAAGAATACTTGGTTGAGTCAAGGATGTGGCCGTTAGTAAATTCAGAGGGTTTAAAGACTATTGAAGAATTGGTTCAAAAGCTCAAAGCGCAACCGAGAGGACCTTTTGCCCAAAAGGTCATAGACGCAATGACAACCAACGAGACCTCGTTTTTTAGAGACTTGCATCCCTTTGAGGCTCTTAAAAAAGTTGTTATTCCAGAAATACTTAAAAATAGAGCGAAAGAAAAGACTTTTACTATGTGGTGTGGAGCAAGTTCGAGCGGCCAAGAACCATATACGATTTTGATGTTGTTGCGGGAAAACTTTCCTGAGTTGGTTAATTGGAAGTTTACCTTTATTGCTAGCGACCTTTCTACTGAAATGCTTACTCGGTGTAGGGAGGGAATTTATTCTCAATTAGAGGTTAATCGAGGGTTGCCGGCTATGATGTTGGTAAAATATTTCCAAAGAGAAAATATGACATGGAGAGTAAAGCCGGAGTTTAGAAAGCAAATAGACTTTCGTCAAATTAATCTGGCGGAGAGATGGCCCATTATGCCTAAAATGGATATTGTAATGATGCGTAATGTTCTAATTTATTTTGATGTTCAGACTAAAAAGCAAATATTAGGCAATATTAGGCAATTATTAAAGCCAGATGGATACATGTTTTTGGGAGCGGCTGAGACCACTTTAAATTTAGATCATAAGTTTGTTCGAGTTCAATTTCCTCAAGCTGGTTGCTATAAAATAGGGACTTAAAATAATGGAAGCTGAGATTATTCAATATACGAAAGAAGTTTGGAAGTCAATTTTGGAAATTGACGTCGAAACGACCGATGTATTTAAGTCTTCTGAAATTGAAAAAACTTTGTTGGGGTTTATACAAATTACAGGCGCGTGGAATGGAACGATTTCAATTCATTGCCCTGCTTCAGTTGCCAGAAGAGCGGCTTCTATAATGTTTGGAATTGAGGAAGCGACTGCATCGATGGAAGAAATTCAAGATGCCCTTGGAGAACTGACAAATATGGTTGGAGGTAATATCAAGGGATTGTTGCCAGAGCATCAGCAATGTCAATTATCTTTACCAGCTTGCGCAATAACGGATCATCAATTATATATCCCTGACAGTGTTGAGCTTGCCAAAGCAGTTTTTACCTATGAAGGACAATCCTTTGTTGTTTCTGTACAAAAGCGGTCTTAAATAAAGATTTTTCTTTATTTTTTATCGTTTTCCTCTCTTTTTTTGAGTCCGATATGCTCTTGGAACTCTTTTTCCATTTGCTCCGAGCTTGAAGAGTTAAAGACAATTAAGTCGTATAGTTTGTCGTAGCTTTCCATTTCAATTCCTAAAAACTTAATTGCCATCCCATTTTCTGTAACTCGTTCAATATGTCCTTGGGCTTTTATCTCTTCATGACTATTTTCGCCTTTGTCTACAAGTAATTTGACGTCGCATGACGAATTTTCTTTAAGTTTATCTTTTGAAATAACGTAAACGCCATTCATGCTCACATCTTGGCAACTTTTTGAAATAATTGATTTACCATCGCATGATAATTCGACGCTTAAGTTAATAGGTACCCGAGTAAACTCTCGGTCATTCTTTTGTCCCGACATAATCAACACCAAAAAAAAGTTTAATTTTCATTAGCCATATTATTATTTTATCAAATATTATTGTTAAAAAAATAGATTCGCTTAAAAAATAGTGAAAAAAAAGCTCCTTAACTTGACATTGTTTTTTTTCAATCTTATGAATCCTGTGACAGAAAATATGTAATTTTAGAAATAAATAAAATTTTAGGAGTCAACAATCATGGGAAAGATTGTCGGAATTGACTTGGGAACCACGAATTCCGTTGTGGCGGTAATGGAAGGCAATGAGCCCAAAGTAATTGTAAATGAAGAAGGAAATCAAACCACACCATCTGTAGTAGCTTTCACCAAAGATGGAGAAATTTTAGTAGGGCAAGTTGCTAAAAGACAAGCAATAACCAATCCGGAAAATACAATTTTTTCCGTAAAGCGTTTTATGGGGCGGTCGTTTGAAGAAGTCTCAGAAGAAATGAAAATGGTGCCTTATAAGGTGGTAAAAGGAGACAAGAACGACGTAAAGATTGAAGCAAATGGAAAACAATATTCGCCTCCAGAGATTTCGGCGATGGTATTACAAAAGTTGAAGAAGTCTGCCGAAGCGTACTTAGGCGAATCGGTTACTGAAGCCGTAATTACAGTACCAGCTTATTTTAACGACGCTCAAAGACAAGCTACTAAAGATGCCGGTAAAATAGCGGGCTTGGAAGTAAAACGAATTATCAACGAGCCTACCGCTTCTGCCTTGGCCTATGGTTTGGATAAGAAAAACGACCAAAATATCGCGGTATACGACTTTGGCGGTGGAACTTTTGACGTATCGGTTCTAGAAGTGGGTGATAACGTTGTTGAAGTTAAAGCTACAAATGGAGACACTCATTTAGGCGGTGATAATTTAGACCAAAAAGTGATTGATTGGTTAATCACCGAATTTAAAAAAGAACAAGGCATTGATCTTTCTAAAGATACGATGGCGTTACAACGGTTGAAGGAAGCGGCGGAGAAAGCCAAAATGGAATTGTCCACTGTGAACGAGACCGAAATAAACCTTCCGTTTATAACAGCCGACGCATCAGGACCTAAGCATTTGGGAATGAAGTTATCCAGAGCGAAGTTTGAGTCTATGATCGACGATTTATTACAAAGAAGCTTAGAACCATGTAAAAAAGCTTTGAAGGATTCAGGGCTTGAAGCGAGCCAGATTACCGAAGTTGTTTTGGTGGGTGGTTCTACCCGTGTTCCTAAAGCTCAAGAAATGGTAAAAGGTTTATTTGGTAAAGATCCTCACCGTGGAGTTAACCCAGACGAAGTTGTGGCATTAGGAGCGGCTGTGCAAGCGGGCGTTTTATCTGGCGATGTAAAAGATATTCTGTTGCTAGACGTGACTCCGTTGTCTTTGGGAATTGAAACTTTAGGTGGAGTAACGACTAAATTAATCGAAAGGAACACCACCATTCCAACGAAGAAAGCCGAAACCTTTTCAACTGCGGCGGATAACCAGCCAAGCGTAGAAATTAATATCCTCCAGGGCGAAAGGGAGATGGCCAAAGATAATCGGTCTATAGGTAAGTTTCACTTAGACGGCATTCCGCCTGCGCCTCGTGGGGTTCCGCAGATCGAAGTTACGTTTGATATCGACGCTAATGGTATTTTAAATGTTTCTGCGAAAGATAAAGGAACAAACAAGGAACAAAAAATTACCATTACGGATTCAACCGGTTTGAGCGACGATGAAATCGAGAATATGGTCAAAGACGCGGAGTCAAATGCGGAAGCGGATAAAAAACGTCGTGATATGATTGACACCAAGAACCAACTTGATTCTTTGATTTATAATTTTGAAAAGACTCTTACTGATAACAAAGAGAAACTTTCCGAAGACGAAGTTAAAGAGTCTGAGGCTGCTATTGCCGAAGCGAAAACCGCTGTAGAAAGCGACGACGAAGAAAAAATGAAAGAGCAAATTGAGAAACTTACTCAAGCTTCTCATAAAGTTGCTTCTTCTATGTACTCTCAAGCTCAAGAAGGCGATGGCGCCGGCTCAGGAGGAACAGACGGTTCTGACGGCCCTCCTCCAGAAGGAGAAGCTGAAAGCAAAACATCTAATGACGATGTCGTTGACGCCGAGTTTGAAGATATAAGCAAAAAATAGTATTTTAGACTTTAGGCCGCACCGATTAATTTTCGGTGCGGTCATTGTTTTTTCAGGAACAAGATAATCTCCTGAATTTTTGATCCCACCTACGATGTAGACGATTTTAGGAGAGGTTCGTATATGTCAGACGAAGAGAATGAAAAAGCGGAAGAAAATCAAGAAGCTTCACAGTTTACCGTAAATGATAAGCGACATTGGGTTAATGAAGAAGATTCTGGCGAAGAAGTAGAGTTAGAAGAACAAGTTCCCAGTTATGTTAAAAAGTTAAAAGAAGAAGCCGAAGATAAGGATAAAAGATTGCGCGAATATATAGCCGCTTATAAGGCTAAAACCGCCGAAACGGAGGAAATTCGGCAACGATTGCAAAGAGAGAACGAAGGTAAGTTAGATCAAGCTAAAGCAAAACTATTTTCACAATTAGTTCCAATTTTGGATAACTTAAAAAGAGCCTCTGGGTCGGCTAATAATAGCGGCGATTTTGTAAGTTTGAAACAGGGCCTTGATATGACAATAGTTCAATTTAGCAAGGAATTAGAAGGGAATGGAGTTCAATCGATTCAAGCCGTTGGAAGAAAATTTAATCCAAGTACAGATGAAGCTTGCATGACGGTTCCCGCAGAAAACCCAGAACAAGATAACGTTGTTATAGAAGAATTGGAACCGGGATATATGTTCAAGGATAAATTGTTAAAGCCGGTTAAAGTAAAAGTTGCTAAAGCTGGATAATGTTGAAGATGACCGGGCTGTTCATTCTATGAACCGGTAAAGTTGATTCCTAATTGGGTTATTTATGTCGAAAAGAGATTTTTATCAAGTGTTAGGCGTCGGTAGAGACGCAAACGAAAGTGAATTAAAAAAAGCTTATAGGAAACTAGCGTTAAAATACCATCCAGATAAGAATCCTGGCGACAAAGAAGCGGAAGAGCTATTTAAAGAAGCGGCGGAAGCTTATGATGTTTTAAAAGACCAGGAAAAGAGACAAATCTACGATCAATTTGGACATGAGGGATTAAAAGGCCGGGGGTTCGGAGGCGGGCCAGGCGGTTTCGATGATATCTTCTCAAGTTTTAGCGATATATTCGACGGTTTCTTTGGCGTTGGCGGTGGGAGATCTCGAGCGACTGGGGCTGATTTAAGACTTGATTTGAAATTGAAATTTGAAGAAGCGGCTTTTGGAATCAAAAAAGTTGTTAACATAAATAAAAGAGAAGAGTGCGGTACTTGTCGGGGTAGCGGATCCAAGCCTGGAACTTCACCGCAAGTATGTGGAACGTGTCGTGGTTCCGGTCAGTTTATACAACAACAGGGTTTTTTTAGCATTAAAACAACTTGCCCTGCATGTAATGGGGCTGGGAAAAGAATTGTTAGTCCCTGTTCTGAATGTCGAGGGCAAGGTTCTGTTCTAAAACCAAAAGAAATTTCTGTTAATGTTCCTGCTGGAGTGGATCACGGTTCTAGATTGAGACTCAAAGGAGAAGGAGAAAGAGGCCCCAACGGAGAGCCTCCTGGAGATATTTATGTGATTATCCACATGGAACCGCATGAGTTTTTCCATCGAGAAGAATACGATGTTTATTGTCGATTGCCGGTTTCTTTTTCTCAAGCCGCTTTAGGAGCGGAAATTGAAGTGCCATTATTAGAGGAAGGAAAGACAAAAGTTATTTCATTACCAGAAGGAACTCAAACTGGAAATACTTATCGTATTCCAGGCGTTGGAATTCCCCATATTCAGGGGCATGGAAGAGGGGATCAAGTTCTCCAAATTGTGGTTGAAACTCCCAAAAAGCTATCCAAAAAACAAAAAGAGTTATTTCAAGAGCTCGCCGAAATTGACGGTAAAGCCGTTAAAAATAAGCATATGGGATTTTTCGAAAAACTGATGTCTTAGTTTAACTTTCTTTCCATGCTGAAAAAGCGCATCGGATAGCGTAAAGTGGAGTAAAACTTTCCATGTCGTTTGAGACAGATGTCATCACAGTTTCGGCTAGTTTTTGATCTTCAAAGCATTCGTAAGCGTCTTCTAAAAAACCGTTTCTCAATAATGGGTGATAAAGGAACTCTTGCCCAGATCTAGATTCAATTTCTAAAGCCTCTTCTTTAATTTGAATTTTATTCATATTTAATTCTTCAAGCCAATCTTGTACGTGTTTTGAAGAAGGTCTCTCCAAGCGATATTCTTCCAACCCCTCTCTTTCTTTTGTTAGATTGTGTTTTTGCATTTCTTTGTCGATTCTCTCCCAAAG
>JAYOZP010000021.1:35780-44641 GCA_038154245.1 Nitrospinales bacterium
GTGGATCAAAAGTTCCAAGAGAAGGAAAAGAAAGAGCGATCTGACCTCCCGGTTTTAAAAACTTTAAAACATCCTTCAAAGCTCCGAATCGATCAGGGCGAAAAAACATAAAAGATAAGTTCCCGGTAATACGGTCAAATTGTGGCAGATCTTCGGGAAGTTTTTTTATGTCGCCGTGCATGAACTGTAGCCAAGGCACTCGATTGGCTTGAACAGCCTTAGCTCTTTGAATTTGTCCAGGGTGCAAATCGACCCCTAATACTTTACCAGTTGGGCCAACTTCCTCTGCAATATAGAATGAAGGAATTCCTCCGCCAGCCGCAAGATCTAAGACGGAAGCTCCAGGAAATAAATCTACTACACTTAGTAAAGTTTCGGCAAAAGGAGTAGACCATGGGTCGTTTTGGGGCAAAGGCCAGTAATCATTGTTCATAGAATTTATATTTCAGCGATCAAAGGATAAATTTTGCATATTAAATTGTTAGTTAGACCGTTTTGTAAAAACTATAATGAATTATTTGACAAAATTACATTAATTGGGATTTCAAACGATTCGCAACATGAGATTTCTCTTTTTGGGAATTTTATCTTTCCTGAAACCTTTATTAGAAGCTTATCTTTTGAGAGTTTAAAATTATTTGGCAAAATAAATTGGCGATACCAGCTTAGTTTTTCCAAGTTGACTCCAAAACCTTCGCTAATCCAGGAGTTTGAGCTAATAATGGGGATATTCAAAATTTGATTTGACGAGCTTAAACCGGATGGGATTTCTAAGTTTAAACTGTCAAAAGTAAACAGATCATGTGAATTATGTCCCCAACTATAAGAGTCTATTTCAATTTTCAAAATATAATTTTTTGAAACTTTATTTAGAAAAATATTAAAGCGAATGGGGATTTTGGTATTTGCTTTCTGGTAGATATAGCTAATTTCTAATTTTTCTACCTTACCGTCTTTGCCAAAGTCTAATTTCTTCTCAAAAAAACTATTTTTATTTTTTTGAAATTTAGAATAGTCAGATAATAGTTTTTTGTCTTTTGCGGTGGTTGAAAAAATATTTGAAGAGTTTTTGTAACAGGGTTGGTTAAACTTTGGTAGGTATGTCTTAACGCCAAAAACTTTTTTATGATATTGGAAAATATCGGATTTTAAAACTTTTATAGTTGCATCGTTCGAAAATGAACTTAATCTTCTGTTTTTCTCCAAAAACCTCGACTCTTTCATGAAAGCTAAGTTTTCAATTCCAAATAAATAGATACAGGGGTTTTGCGCGTTGATTTGTTTTGGTTCTGAGCTTTTAGTAATATTTCCATCTAATAATCTGATTAAATTTGGAGAATATCCATTTACCTCTTCAATGTAAACTCGATTGATAAAATCCGTTGGAGATATATTAAGTTTATTTAAAATACTTTTTTGGAATAAAGTTAATGGTTTAAATTGTTGATAATCTCCTATTGATACAACGTTTTGGATCTCCCTCTTTACAGCATAAAAATAATTTGTGTTATAAAACGCCAAATAAGCAATTAATAGAGAAACTACCGTGTTTATGCCGATCTTCAATACCTTAGGTTTAGTTATGCCGTAGATTGTTGTTATGGAAAATGAGATTAATAATGCAGTCGGTAAAATGAAAACATAGTTATACCAAAAATGTATTTTCCAGGGCCGAATAAAATCATAAATTAATGCGGGTATATAAAATAGAAATAGAATTAACAGCGGTTTTTGAAGATGACCATTTTTTATTCGCTCAAGATTAAAAAAGATATAAAAGGTTAAACCAAATAAACTAGAGTTTATTAATATGGATTTAATTAAAGAATAATGCTTTGGAACTCCTATGAAATTTGACATGTTTCCTACGCCGATCCCATGGTCGGCTAATCGCTCAATAGTATTTTGAACACCAATAATTTTTAAAGGTTCAATAAGTGAAGAAAATGGATCAAACTTGGTGACGCTTGTGGTTTGGATGTTGGGGGTATAGGTTTCTAATAGGTAAATAAAGAATGGCGTTAAGCAAATTAAAATGACAAAAAAAGTTTTGAAAACAGTTTTTAAAGATATTTTTATTTTAAAAACTAACGCCCAAATAATGGGGACCAAAAGGAAAATTGCTATAGAAAGGTGGATTTGAATACCCAGTAAAACTGTTAGAAAAATGAGTGGTAGAAATTTTTCATTTTTATTAAGCGTAAACTCAAAGATGAACCAAAATAAAAAGGGGATGATGGGTAAAAGGAAAGTTGGGTTTATTGGGAAGGCGATAGCTTCAATGCTTAAGGGGTAAATTAATTGAAGGATTGTGGTTAATATTGCAGTATAAAAGTTGATGTACTTTTTTATAATCCAAAATGTCAGAATTATTGATGAAAAATTAAGCAAAAAATAAAAAACAAAAATTGACTCATAAGAATATTTAAACCAAAGTGGAATGGCCATCAAAAAATAAAGAGCGGGGCCTGGCAATCTTAGCCCATTTGTAGTTTCAGGTCCGGCGAGGGGAATATAATTTCCATCAAAAAGATTAAAGCTCCTATCAAAATCTCTAGTTAGCCAAAAATTAATTCTAACGACTTCTAGCGCCTCCCATCGAAGTATAAAACCCAAAATAATGAGGGATATTAATATGGCCAGCGACCAAAAAGTTTTATTTTTAATTAGATTTGTTGTCAATGTTTCATTGCCTTGCTTTTAAATAGCTTTTAGAAAAATTTGCTGGAAGGGGAGTTATATCCAATGTTGGTAATTAGTATATTGCTAGGTAAACTAATCTTTGTTTGATTTAGAAGGGATTTTCAATTCCATTTTTTTTCTGAACGACATATCGTTTTATTAAAACTCCAACACGTTGAGCTATTTCTTCCCAATCTCTATTCTCGAGGTTAAATTCTTTTTCCATTTCGTTCATCGGCAAGAAAACGACAGTTACTCCGTCAGGTCCCGAACCGTCTTCGTCTTCCATAAATAAGTCAAAAGTATGGGACGATTGTTTTTGTAGATTAACCGATTGCCCTTCCATAACGTTTTCTCCAATAATAATTTGTTAGAGTCAAATTATTGATTTAACTTTACAGCGTTTTTATAAAATCTAAAGCTTCATTAAGTCGTGTTAAAGTACGAGTCCGTCCAAGCAACGTTATTACGTCGTATATGCCAGGACTTACTGTTTTTCCAGTTAAAGCGACTCGAATTGGTTGTGCCAATTTCCCTAGTTTCAAACCTTCTTTTTCAACAATTCCTTTTATGATGGATTCGATGTCGGCTTCTTTTTCTGTAAAATCGTTTAATTGAGAAAGCCCATCTATTACCATTTCTAATAATGGAGCGACCTCTGGTTTTAAAAATTTGTTTTTTGCCTTTTCGTCAAAATCTAAATCGTCTTTAAAGAAGAATGCAGAGGCATGAGCCATTTCGACTAAGGTTTTGCTTCTTTCTCGAAGAGAAGGAATAACCGCTTCTATATGTTGACTCGTAAGTTTGGAAGGCATTGGAATCATTCCATCAGGAGTTGGATTTTCTTGCACGGCGTTGATGAGGTCGTCAAATTTTTCTTCAAATATATTTTCTTTTGCCAAGATGGGTTTCCAACGCTCGGCAATTTCTTCGACGGGTAACGTTTTAAGATAATGTTGATTTAGCCAAGAAAGCTTTTCTGGGTTGAAAACTGCAGCGGACGTTGTAATTGATTCTAACGAGAATAGTTCTATCATTTCTTCTTGAGTAAAAATTTCTTGGTCGCCATGAGACCATCCAAGTCTTAAAAGATAGTTTATTAGAGCTTGCGGTAAATATCCCATATCTCTATAGGCTAGAGCCGATGTTGCCCCATGTCTTTTGCTCAGCCGAGTTTTGTCCTCTCCCAAAATCATCGAAATGTGAGCAAATTGTGGTCTGGTGTAACCAAGAGAATCAAACAACAAAGCTTGTCTAGGGGTATTTGATAAATGATCGTCGCCTCTTATAACATGAGTGATTCCCATTTCGGCATCGTCGACGACAACGACAAAATTGTATGTAGGAGATCCGTCCGATCTTAATAAAATCATATCGTCCAACTCTTTGTTATCGAAAACAACTTTGCCTCTTAAAAGGTCGTCGACAGTGATAGAACCCTCTTCTGGGCTTTTAAACCTTATGACGTAAGGTTGGTTTTCTGGACAATCTTTTCTAGCTCGACAACGTCCGTCATATTTGGGTTTCAGGCCCTGCTTCATAGCTTCTTTTTTACGCTTTTCAAGATCTTCAGGAGAGCAATAACACCGATAGGCTTTACCGGCTTTAAATAATTCATCGATTTTAGATCGATATAAATCTTGCCGTTGGGTTTGCCGGTAAGGACCTTCGTCCCAATTCAATCCAAGCCACAGCATTGATTCTATAATTTCCCTAATGGATTTGTCGGTAGAACGGTCTTGATCCGTGTCTTCTATTCGAAGGACAAATTTCCCGCCTTTACTTCTTGCAAATAACCAATTAAACAAGGCGGTTCTTACGCCTCCAATATGTAAATATCCGGTGGGGCTAGGGGCAAAACGTACTTTTATTTCTTGATTCATTAATGGGTCTCGCTATATTTAGGAAATATTTTCAAACGTGTATGAAATTTTGGAGATAAATTCTTTAAAGTTGCTCTTGCGCAAAGATCAAAGGGGATATTATCATAAATAGATAAATAATATTATTTGGAGAATAATTATGAAATCTAAACTTTGGATCCTCATAATAATTTCTTTTTTGTTGATCCCCTCCTCAGTTTTGGCTAGTAAAGAAAAAGTAGAACTCACACTTTATAAAAATCCCGTTTTTGCCGATCCTTTTAACTTTTATCCCACTCGTAGTCGTTGTAATGGTTTGTTCAGTGTTGATGGCGGCAAAAATTACTCCACTCTTCGCGATTTTGTTTATTTTTTTTGTAATGGCGGTTACACATTTACTTTAGACGGCCCCGCAAATACCACTGTGACTTTGTTTGGTAATCCAGATTATAGGGTCGATTGGGGTTATTTGATCGTTCGTAAAACGAACGATAAGCGAATTTGGCTTAAGGATCTAAATTATCTTAAGCAAGACGGTTGGCAAACTGTGAATGGAGAAAATGGTTATGGAGACTATCAATATTATTATAAAGCCTCGCCATCGTTTAGCGAAAAAATTGCTTCGGTAAAGTGGGGGAAATGGTGGAATAGCCTAAATTAATTTTTTTATGATAATTAAAGAGGAAATTCGTAAATCCATTTTGACCCGGGTAACAGGTTATCTGAAACAAGTTTCTTCTCATTCTTTAAATCCATATGTAGGCTGTGGTTTTGGCCAATCGGCTTGTGGCGTCCCTTGTTATGTTCGACACAATAATTGGTTAACGAAAGGTCGAGATTGGGGAACTTTCGTCGATGTTAAATTAGAAGCGGATCGAGTTTATCGAAAAACTTATAAACGAGAAAGCGGTTGGGCTCGTCGCAATCTTGGAGAGTTTTCCATTTTTTTTTCTAGCTCAACCGATCCTTGGCAACCCGTTGAAAAAAAATACCGGGTTTCGCGGGCTTTATTAAAGGCAATGGTAGATCTCCCTCCCGACAAAATTACCCTTCAAACTCATACCTCAAATATTTTAGAAGACAAAGATACTATCGCTAAGCTAGCGGAGAAAACGTCTTTGAAAGTTCATATATCTCTTGAAGGAGATCGAGAAGTTTTGCCAGGATTGCCTCCGCCTCCCTGTTCTATAGATAAACGCATTGGAGCCCTGGGTAAATTTTCAGAAATGGGAATAGAAACGGTAGCTTGTTTATCTCCTTTATATCCAATCAAAGATCCTAAAAAGTTTTTTAATCGATTGGTTACAGTTGGCGTCAGTGGAGTGATCATTGATCATTTTATAGAAGGCGATGGAACGCCTGAAGGTTCGAGAACCTTAAAAACAGTTTTTCCAGATAGTATAAGAGCAATTGACGCTTCTTCAGTAAATTTAATATACCGAGACAAAATAGCGGAGATTGCTAGACAATTTTTACCTGTAGGAATTTCTTCCTCAGGTTTTTCCGGCAATAGAAAAAGCGTCTTATCTTGAAGTTTACCTCTCTCAATATATTTTTTAGATGTGATTATGATTGAAACTCCCAATGATCTAAATAAGACTTTGATCGATTTAGATGGTCGAGGATATAAATCTTATAAACGCCTTCAAGAAAAGTCCTTTCGCTATGGTTTATTTCATTTAACTTTTGAGCATGTGCAAGGAGATCCTTTTGCGCAACCTAGCAGGTTGTCCGTTAAGTGTGATTTAAACGAAGCGGGTTTTCCTAGTGAATTATTCGAAACTTCGGAACGGAGACTTGGTCTAGAAGATTTTCTTCTAAGAAAATTCTTTGATCATTTAAAATCCTTAAGAAGTGCAAGTTCTGGTACAGGAAAAAGTGGAATCATAGAGATATACGAACCTAGCCAAAAGATTTTAAAAAGAAACGCTGTTTTGATAAACCAAGGCGCATTACAAGTTATCTTTTTTGCAGGGTTGCCTGGTTCTGGTAGAACTATTTTGGGGGAAGAGTGCGCTCGATTGTTCGCAGAAACCATTCCAGCTCTATTTGAAAAAACTTTGCTGGCTGCTTCGTTAGATTTAAATTTAATCAACAAACATCTTCAAACTCTGGAAGATTATAACTGTCTTGCTCAACTGTTAGATAAAAACGAATGGGTAGCTTTCATTTCAGATGAGTCTATTTTACCTAGAAAATCTGGCGTTTCCGAAAAGCCATTGGTTGAGGCAGCTGTTCAATTCCGCGCTCCTAATGATTTTTTTGCAGAAGTTGAGTTGCCTCACGCTGGAAAGATTAGAGGGATGCCAATTCAAAGAGGATCGACTTTGATTGTTGGCGGCGGTTTTCATGGTAAAAGCGCTTTGTTAAAAGCGCTTCAAGCGGCTGTTTATCCACATATTCCTGGAGACGGCAGAGAGCGCATAGCCACTATTGCGAGCGCTGTCAAGATACGCGCCGAGGATGGGAGATCGGTTAGAAAAATCGACGTCTCGGGATTTATGAATAATCTTCCTTCCATCGAATCTACAAAAGAGTTTTCGACCGTTTCAGCAAGCGGTTCTACGTCGCAAGCGGCTAATATTCTGGAAGCTATGGAGGCGGGTTGTAAGCTGCTTTTGATGGACGAAGATACTTGCGCCGCGAATTTTATGATTCGCGATTCTCGGATGCAAAAGTTGATTCGATCAGACAAGGAACCGATAACTCCATTTATCGACCGAATGGGTGAATTATCTAAAAATTATGGGATTAGTACTATTCTTGTTATGGGGGGAAGTGGCGATTACTTCGAATGCGCCGATTGTATAATTGCGATGGATGTTTATCTACCACACTTAGTAACAAAAGATGCCAAGCAAATTTTTAAAGATTCTCCTAGCGATAGAAAAAATGAAAGTTTTGGTCCATTTCCAAAAGCCCCTTCTAGGAGGTTCGACGCAAAATTACTCAAGTTCAATCGCGGTAAAAAAGAAAGCGCTATCGACGCTCGCGGTTTAGACTATCTTGATTTAGGGATCAACAGAATTGATACTCGATATTTAGAACAATTGGGCGAAGTCGGTCAGTTAGAGGCGTGCGGTTGGATACTAAAGAAATTAAAAGAAGAATTATTAAATGGAGCCAAGTCCAATGCCGCTGCGGCTAATCTTGTTTTTGAGCAAATTCAAGAAAGTGGTTTTGAGTGTTTGACTCCATTTAACAATGGTCGATTGTCGCTGCCCAGATTGCAAGAAGTTTTAGCGGTTTTTAATCGATTGCGCTAAAACTATTTGAAATAAAATAGATTAGTTTCTACAAGGATAATTTTACGATTATTGGGAAATGATCCGACCCCAAATTAGGGCCGATTCTCCTATCTATAACTTGAATATTTTTTGATACAAAAACATGATCAATAGGTATCCGAAAAATATCAAGAGGAGATAAACTTGGCCATGAGTTTTGAGGGCCAAATCCTGCCATTGTGTTTTTTAACCCAATTGTTTTTTCAAATTGAGAAAAATAGTATGAGTAGGGAGTAACGTTAAAATCCCCTATGGCTATTTTTGTTTTTGAGGGATCGTTAGAGATAGATTCCCCAATTATTTTAAGTTGAGAGTTCCGGCTTATTGCTCCCTTGGGGAATTCCGGCGAAGTTATATGGACGCCATAAAGTTTAAGGCTGTCGGTTTGAGAAATGCGGATTTTTGCGGTTATATGAAAACTAGGCTTATCTGATGATGTGGGTTTATCGACGATAATTTCTTTTTTGCTGAGAAGCGCTTGGCCAAAGCTACCTATCTTAGGAGTGACGTATTGGTATGGGTACGTTGACGCAAGGTTTTTAAGTCCTTGAACAAAACTTGGAGTGGTTTCCTGTATCGCTACAATATCGAATTCATTTTCTTTGTTGGATAGCCACTGAAAAACTTTGTCGTCTTGAAGGCTAGTTATATAGCGATTGAATTGAACTATTGTTAGTTTTTGACCGCTTATTGAAGAAGTTTCATTTTGGACGAAAAGAGGAGCAATATCATATGCGTTTATCAATAAGATTAAAATGTTGATCGCGACATATTTGAAGTTCCGATATCCTAGGCAAAGGATGAAAAGCCCTAAAGCCAGAACAAAGTATTGGAGTTTAAAGTGTGAGGCTAATTCGGCGCTCCACAGCCACCTTCCGGCCAAGCTAAATATAGAAACGGAAAAAAGCGCCCAAGTCGCTAATTTAAAATAAAAAGAAGTTTTAATGATTTTCCGTTCTGACTATGAATAATTTGATGAGGACCTCTAAAAATCGGAATAAATTTTTAAAAGTTTGTTTTGTTATTTTTT
>JAYOZP010000022.1:0-12004 GCA_038154245.1 Nitrospinales bacterium
AATAACAAAACAAACTTTTAAAAATTTATTCCGATTTTTAGAGGTCCTCTAATATATATTTGAATTGATTTGGAAACCATTTAGGTGATTCATTCTTAAATGGATTATTAAAGTTGAAAGGATAATGCCCTTGATATTTCTTAATAGGTTCAGTCTTTTTCATTTATTGATAAGTAATAGAAGGTAATTAAAACTAATTGAGGTAATTGATTCGATTGGTGAAAGTATAGATGCGTAGGGTAGGTTTTTCAAACAGCTTCTAATGTCTTCTGTTTTCTTCTTCCAACTTCCATTGAAATTATTTTTTCTCTTGGGTTTTCGTTTGAAAGTTCCAAAATTTTATTTGTGATTTTCTGCATTGGATTCCTAAATCTTTCTATATCAGAAACAATATAACCCGCCGTTACGTCGTTATTTATTTTATGATTTACTAATCGTTTAATCGTATAAGAAGAAATGTCTAAACTATCTGCAATAGTAATGAATGTTCTTCTTAAATCATGAATTGTAAACTGGACGCTTGATTGCTTAATTACCTTTTTAATTGGGTTTTTAGGTTCTATTAGATAACCTTTACCGTCTTTACCTGGAAAAACGTATTCATTGACGGCTAATTCTTTTCTTTCTATTAGAAGTTCGAATAGAAAATCGGAAAGTGGTAATTTTAAGGGTTCGTGGTTTTTAGGGTCGGGAATTAAAATAGTTTTTTCTTTAAGGTCAACGTTTTTCCAAAGTAATTGAGCGGCTTCTTGTCGTCGAAGCCCCGAAAACAAAACTAATAATAGGTAATCAGCTACCATATGATCAAAGGTAGGGCTTTCGGGTTTTTTTAGGTCATTAACAGCTTTAAACCAATCTTTAATTTCATAAGCTTTTATTACGGTCTGTTTGGGTTTTAATTTATACCAGGATCTGGTTGCCGTTAATATGGAAACGGGATTTTCATAAAGTAAAGAGTTTCCATCTTCATCCTCATAAGTTGCTTTGGCAAAATTATAAAGTGACCGTAAAAAACGCATAGAATAATTTGCATACGCGGGTCCTCTATTTTCTCCGAGCTCTCTATGCCTTTTAGCAACCATTGCTTTTGTAATATCTTTTAACGGTTTTTTTTGCCAGTCGGGAAATATCAAACTCAACATACGTTCATAGTCGGAAAGGGTTTGAGATTTTAAACTTTTCCGAGCGCTTTTAAATTCTTTAAAAGCTTGTTCAAGAGTAGTTGATAACTTACGAGCTTTTACTTTTTCTGCAATGGGATCTGTGCCTTGAGCTACTTTCCCAAGAAGTTTTTGGGCTTCTCTTCTTGCTTGTTCAACCGTTAGTTCACCATAGCGGCCTAATGTCATTCTCCGGACTTTTCCATTTATTCTTTTTTCGACAATAAAAGATTTTGAGCCTTGGTAGGTGATTCGTAGTCCAAAACCGTTTAAAAGTGTGTCTCTGAGAAATGCTTGACCAGTGGATGGAGGAGGGAAGGAATCCACCTTGGTTTTAGTAATCTTGACCTTTTGATTATTGCTTTTTGTAGACACTATGTAGACACCTCGTTTCAAATTCTTGAAGGCAGTCTAAAACAAAATCAAAGTTTAAGTCAAATAAAACCTTTAAATATAAGTATTTATAGAACAGCTTCAAGCTCTCTCAAAAACCTTAAAACAGTGCGAAATAGGACTCTTAATCAATAGGTTGTAAAAATAGAAAACTCCGCCTTATTTATCATTCTTTAATTTTTTTTCTAAACAAAAAAGGAAAACCTGAGTCAAATATAAGTCATTTCCTTAAGTTCCACCGTATTCTGTGAAAACTATAATCTATTGATTCTTCTTAAGTCGACGAGTGGATTCAAGCCGCCAGCCTTTTGATTAATAATCCGTTGGTCGGGTATGGAGGGACGATATATCGATTATCGGAATTGTAGCCATATTGTAGCCAACAGGACCTTAGTCTTCGTAAAAAACCGGACTCTTCGTAATCCTCAGAATTGCCAATAACCCTTGATTTTAAAGTGTGTGCGAAGTAACAGGCAGAAAATCAAGTAGTTATTAAATGGTCTTCCTTCGACCTCTCACGCCGGAAACGTTTTTTTATACCTTGATGTAAGAAGCTTTTGTGAAAAAAATTATTTTGGCAAGACCTTGATTTGTTTGCTAGAAATTAAGTATTGATCGGCAGTTACTAGGGTTAGATTGTGGACCATCGCTGTTGAGACTAAAAAACGGTCGGCTGGATCGTTATGCGGTAATTCAATGTCTTGACTTTTTATAGCGATCGCATGGTTTAGTGGAGCTTCTTTGAATGGTATTTTGGAATAAACTTTTCTAATCCACTGTGCAGGATTTGCGGTTTTCAAATTTATAATATTTTTGTTTGCAAAAATTATAATTTCCCAAGTTGGAATTAGGGAAAGGCAAAAATTATTATTGGGAGCGCTTAATTCAGAAAATACTTTCTTTGCTGATTTGTTGGGTTCTAAAAGGTTCTATAAAAGAATATTGGTATCGAGTAGTAATCTCATTCGCTCAACGCTTCCCAGTTTTTTCTCTTACTAATAGGGGATAGGATATCTCCGGTTATATTTCCGTCTTCACTAAACACTCCTAACCAAGTGGAGGAATTTTCTGGGGGCGGAGGTGGGGAGACTAGAGCGATAGGTTCTCCTCGTTTTGTCACTAATATGGATTCTCCAGTAGTTTTCACTTGTTCTAGAATCTTTAAGCAGGTTGCTTTGAATTCTGAAATAGAAATTACAAATGAAGATGGCGTTCGTCCTAGCAGTCAACGGTTAAGAGGACTAAAAACCGAAACGAGAACATTCGTTTACGGTAGTATGGTTTCCTAGGAAACGAAAATAAAAATGTCGCATTTCGAGAGCCTCAATGCGACATTTTTATCGTTTTTAGCGTTTAGTTTCTTGATCATTTAATAGACTAAGCCAGTCGGGTTCTTTGAATAGCGCTAAGGTTAATTCTATTTAAAAACTTGTTGTAAGAGGTCGGTTACTCTTGCGGTTGGGTCTTTTCTAATTTTCTTTTCTTCCTCTCCCACCATTTCAAATAATCCATTCAACGAATTTTTGGTTACATAATCATCGAGATCCATTGCAGGCATAGAAAAAAATGGAATCGATGATAATTGATTGGCTATATCTTTATAATAACTTGTGACATTTACTTCTGAAATGCTTGAAGAAATGGCTGGTTTGAACTCGTCATATAATTGGGTAAATGTTTTAGATTTTAAAAACTCTGTTGCGGCGGTTTCTCCTCCATCCAATATTTTTTTGCCGTCTTCAATGCTCATACCTTTAATAGCGTCTAAAAAAATGGAAGTTGCTTTGGGGGCGGCTTTTTCTGCGGCTTGGTTCATACTCAATTCAAAATTATTAATCAACGATCCCATTCCAATTTTTTCTAACATTTGCGAAGCCTGATTGAGGCTATCCGGTAGAGGAATTTTGATGTCAGGGTTGTTATAGTAACCATTCATTTGCGAAGCGGTTTGCACTGCTTTTTCTATGCCAACTGATAAAGCTTCTTTTAAGCCTGAAACGATAGTTTCTGTAGAGCCTAGATTTAACGGATTAGAAGTAATGGACGACGAGTCGGCAGGTTTTGTTAACGGTTCAATTTTTTCAAGTAAATTGCCAAAAAAATCTGCGTGACTCGGAGTGGCGGATAAGAATAAAAAACAAACCAGGAAAACAGAGAATTTTTTCATTGGAAAGCTCTCAGAAATGTTTAGTCTTGAAATTGATTAATCTCAATATTTTACATCCAAACTAAATCTTTATTACATTTAATTTGAGTTTCTTTTTGTAGGGGCAAGATAGGTGTTGATTTATTGAATCGAGGCGAGATCCTTCGCTACTTCGGCTACGCTCAGCACAAGCTCATCAAAGGTGATCGCCTCAGGAAGACACGCAAAAGGGACGGAGTTAAATTCGGTTTTGAGTTTGCTAATGACTATTCATAGCTATTGGGTTTGTATAGCGAGCCATAAGTCTAAATATTTTAAAAAGTTTATTTTAGAAGGGAGTTATTTTTTTCTGAATTGGATGGAAAGTCGTTCAACCGTTTCATTTTCTAAAACGGTTTTTTGTAAGATTTCTTCAACGTCTTCTATGGTTTTGGGGTTATACCAAAGGTCTTCCGGATAAACAACGACGGCTGGTCCATGGGCACATGCGTCTATACATCCAGCTTTGTTGATCCGAACTTTTCCTTTTAAGCCCAATTCGTGAGTTCGCTTTTTAGCGTAATCAATAAGTTCTGCCGCTCCAGATTGGCCACAACTTCCTTTAGGGTTATCTAGGCCTCTATCGTTATTACAGAAGAATAAATGTTTGGCAAATCTGGGCATGATGGGGGAATTATTTCTACGGTTTGCCGTTTTTGGAGCCGTTTTTAGAAGGCTCTATAGCGTGCCAAAAATCGTTGTAACATTTTTCGCAACTATCCGGGAAGACAGTGACGATCACTCCTTCTTTAATTTTTGAAGCCAAATGCAGGGCTCCTTGCATGGCGGCGCCAGCTGAGTTGCCTACTAAAATTCCCTCTTCGCGTTCTAATCGACCGACCATGTCGTAACCATCTTCCGTTGACACGCTGAGAATACCGTCAAAAACGGATGGATCATAAATTTTAGGAACGATAGAACTTTCCATGTGTTTGAGTCCTTCTAACCCATGAAGCTCTTCCGCCGGTTCGACGGCATAACACTTGATATCTTGATTAAAACGTTTTAGGCCGCGAGTATTGCCCATCAAAGTGCCGCTTGTTCCAATTCCAGCGGTGAAATGAGTGACTTTACCTTCAGTCTGTTCCCAAATTTCCTTAGAGGTGTGATCATAGTGAGCCTTCCAATTAGCGTCGTTGCTATATTGGTCTGGCATAAAATACTTATCCGGATCTTCTTGGTAGATCTTTTTAGCTAGAATTATGGCTCCGTCGGAACCTTCAAAGGGGCTTGAAGCTATAATCTCAGCGCCGTAAAAAGCGGCCATTTTACCTTTACGTTCATTAATGACATTTTCAGGCATCACTAATTTTACTTTGTAGCCTTTAACTTTGCCAATAAGGGCGTAGGCGATACCCGTATTGCCAGAGGTGGAATCTAACAAGACTTTATCTTTAGTGAGTTTTCCCGTTTTTTCTCCGTCTTCTATCATACTAAGAGCCGGACGGGATTTTACGGAACCTCCTGCATTTCTCCATTCCGCTTTGGCAAAAATTTTAACGTTTGGGAACTCTTTGCCAATATGCTTAATTTCAATAAGTGGAGTATTTCCAATAGTGTCCAAAATCGACTCGTCCATAATTGCAGGACAAGCTGGGACGAGAACTTCAGATCTAGACGTTAATTGATTCATAAAGGCTCATGACTTTTTAGTTACAAAAATTAGCTTTTACAATTATAAACGAGGGAAGCTTCTAATAGCCAAAAGATAGGAAAAACCGTCAGGTTTAACAAATAAACAAACCCATTAAAATAAAAAAAGGCCTAAATAGCTGATTCTAGACGTTCAAGCTTTACATAAAAGAAAACATCTATTTAGGCGATAAATACTTTGGGCTGTATTATTACAAGCCAGATGTTACTTGAATTTGGCGATAACCTGCGGTTTTTAAATTATTTTTTGACGTTAACGAATTCCTCCTGCAATGGCTGGGATAATAGAAATATCGTCGCCATCTTTTACAGGGGTATTTTCCCCTTCAAGGAATCGAATATCTTCTTCATTTAAGTAAATATTTATGAATCTGCGCGGAGCGCCAGATTCTTCGCATATTCTTTCTTTTATACCGGCAAATTGGGATTCTAAATTATTTAAAATATCCGTAATAGTGCCGCCTTCTGCAGAAACTTCGCTTTGATTATTGGTCAATTTTAACAAAGGCGAGGGAATTCTGACCTTCACTGACATAACGTTATTCTCCTTAAAACCAAAATACTATTAAATTTATACTAAAATACTGTTAGAAAAGCTTTCTTCGAAACTGCTTAGACGCGGTTCTATCAAATCGGTTTCGGGGAAGGTGCCATTAATGGCTTCTAAAGTTTTTAACCCATTCCCAGTAATACAGATAACTGTTGTTTCGTCCGGTTTAATTCGTCCTTGCTCTACTAATTTTTTAGTGACTCCAACGGTCACTCCGCCAGCCGTTTCGGTAAAAATTCCTTCCGTTCGAGCTAATAATTTCATTCCTTCGACAACTTCTTCGTCCGAAACGTCTTCGCCATAACCACCGCTTACTTTTGCGGTTTTAATCCCATAAATTCCGTCGGCAGGGTTTCCGATAGCTATGGATTTGGCAATAGTATTCGGTTTTACCGGTTTAAAAAACTCTTGACCCGCTTTGATGGCGGTCGTTACCGGAGAACAGCCTGTCGCTTGAGCGGCGAATACTTTTGTTTGAACTTTGTCCACCAGTCCAAGCATTTCAAACTCATGGAAAGCCTTCCAGATTTTGGTGATTAACGAGCTGCCAGCTACAGGCACTACAACGTTATCGGGAGTCCGCCAACCTAATTGCTCGGCGATTTCGTAACCATAAGATTTAGAGCCGTCGCCATAATAAGCGCGAATATTAATATTCACGAAGGCCCATTTATGACTTTCGCCAATTTCGCTACAAAGCCTATTTACGTCGTCGTAGCTACCTTTTACGCGGATTAGTTTTGTGCCGTAAATTAAAGTTCCTAAAACTTTTCCAGTTTCCAATCCGTCAGGGATAAAAATATAACTCTTCAAGCCAGCTTCGGCTGCATGAGCCGCTACGGAATTTGCTAAATTTCCTGTAGAAGCGCAGGAAACGGTATCAAACCCAAATTCAAGGGCCTTAGAAACCGCAATTGCCACTACGCGGTCTTTAAATGAAAAGGTAGGGTGGTTAACCGAATCGTTTTTAATATATAGATTCTTTAACCCAAGCTCTTTGCCGAGGTTCTCAGCTTTTTTAAGCGGCGTAAAGCCACAATGAAAACCGACTTTAGGATCTTCGTCTAAAGGCAATAAATCTTTATAACGCCAAATAGAAGGGGGACCTTTTTCGATAGAGTCTTTTGTGACTACTTCTTTAATTTTTTCGTAATTATAATCTACTTCGAGGGGACCAAAACAAAGTTCGCAAACGTGAATTGGTAATTTATCGTATTTTTCCCCGCACTCTTTACATTTTAAACCGTTGACATGTCCCATTAATCTATTGCCTATTAAAAAAATTGATTAAAACTAAAATATCTTTCTCCGTTGTCTGGAAAAACCGTAACAATATTTTTTCCGGGCCCAAGCTCTTTTGCGACTTGAAAGGCGCCACAACATGCAGCCCCAGCTGAAATTCCTACTAAAAGCCCTTCTTCCTTTGCTAATCGAGTTGAGAAAACAAATGCGTCTTCGTCGGAAACTGGAATAATTTTATCCAAGATTTCCATATTGAGCACTTTGGGCTTAAACCCTGCCCCAATTCCTTGAATTTTATGAGGTCCTGGCGATTCTCCAGAGAGTACCGAGGACGTTTTAGGCTCTACTCCAATTATCTTTACTTGATCGTAATGTTCTTTTAATACCTCGCCTACGCCAGTAATCGTGCCGCCAGTTCCAATACCGGCTATAAAAGCGTCTACAGGCGTGTCTTCCATTGCCTGAACAATTTCCGGTCCTGTCGTTTTTCTGTGCGCGTCTGGGTTAGCTGGGTTATTAAACTGTTGCGGCATAAAATAATCTGGGTTAGCGGCAACCAACTCTTCTGCGCGTTCAATTGTTCCCTGCATGCCAAATTCGGCGCGACTCAACTCGGTTTTGGCGCCGAAGCTTTCTAATATAAGCCTCCGTTCTTGGCTCATATTTTCCGACATCACTAGAATTACATTATAGCCTTTGACTGCTCCAGCAAGGGCCAAGCCAATGCCAGTGTTTCCGCTAGTCGGTTCAATAATAGTCGCCCCAGGTTTTAGGAGCCCTTTTCGCTCTGCATCTTCAATCATTGCTAAAGCGATTCGGTCTTTTACGCTGCCGCCAGGATTAAAATATTCCAGTTTGGCGTAAATATTTGATCCATTTGAGGGAATGACTTTATTTAGTTTAACTAATGGCGTGGAGCCGATCAACTCTAAACTATTTTGGAACCTAAGTTTTGGATTATCCAGTGTGGGCATTCGGAATTCGTTATTAGGAGTTTAGGGGACAAATTTAGTGAAAAAGGTTAATTATAGTTGCAGGCAAATTTCAAGTCAATAGCTGGAAACTATTCTACTAAAAGGAAATTTTTGATTTATTAGAAAATGGTTAGAGTATCGAATAGTTTATTTCTTCCTAAGGTTAAACTGCTTCCCCAGTCCCTTAAGTCTGTCTTTAACCTGCCTTGTCACGTTATCTGCGGTTTCAAAGTCCGTAATTATATGAGGGGTAACAAAAACCATCAATTCGGTTTTTTCATTAAGTTCATTTTCTGCTCTAAAAAGCCTACCAAATACAGGCATATCTTTTAATATTGGAATTCCACTATTACCTTCAGTTTTTGATTTTTGCATAAGACCGCCCATAACCAAAACTTGATTATCTCGAAGGACCACTTCGGTATTAATGGATCGAACGTTAAAAGAAGGAGCTGAATCACCGGGCAGGGTCCCTGAAGAAGAACTAATTTCCTGGTTTATTTTTAAATTTACAAAGTTATCCGAGTTAATTTTAGGCTCAATATTTAGTTTTATACCAACGCTTCTATATTCAATAGTCGATTGAGTTAACGGTTGTCCTGCTGTTGGAGTATTAATTTGTGTACTTTGAATTGGAATCTCATTCGTAACAGAAATTGACGCGGCTTTATTATCTGAAGTAATTAAAGTGGGATTTGATAAAATATTTACCTTAGAATCGGCTTGACTGGCTGTAATCAATGCTTTTAGTTTACTAACATTTGCTAAAGCGAAACTGAATCCATTAGTTGCAAATGGAAGGTTGGCATTTAAATCGGTTACTCCGGAATTTGTCGTAGAACCGGTTCCAAAACCAGCATTTTCAAGTTTGCCTTGAATCGCCCAATTAAATCCTTTCCGAATGTCTTCGCTCATTACTAGGTCTAAAATTAAAACTTCAATTAAGACTTGTTGCGGCATCAGATCTAGTTTTTTTAGCAATTCTAGAATAGCGGGGTACTTTCTAGGAGAAGTGCGGATAATTAAAGAATTAGTGTCTTCATCATCAACAATTGTTAACTCTTCTTCGTCGTCATCCAATAAGTTACCAAAGCCGCCTTTTACACTTATTTTTCTAGTACTTTCCGTTGTAGTAGATGTTGTTTTGGTTTTTGTCGGGGTCTTAGATGCCGTTGAGGGTTGCTTTTTTAGCAATTTGCTTTGCTTCGCTGTTTTTTTTGATTTTTTTGAAGTAGCGGAAAATATTTTATTTAAAACTCCGGCTAGTTTTTTTGCTTCGCTATGTTGGACATAATACACAAAAGTGCTGACTTGGCTCTCCGAAACGATCGGCTGATCTAATTTTTCGATCCAAAACTCAATAGTAGATAAAATGCTTTTAAAGGGGTTTACTACTAAAATTGCATTTAATCTTTCTAGCGGCAAGAAATTCAGGCTTTGTCCTACAGTTTCTTCATATCCTAGCGCATTGAAAACTTCCTGTAATTCACTCGCCACTAAGCTGGCATTAGAGTTTTTTATGGTGTAAAGCTCAATGTCTGAAGCCGCCAATTTATCAATATCTAACGCCTCTACAACTTTAAGAATTCTTCCTACATTGGATGCAAGTTCAATCATCAACAAGTTATTGGTTTCTGGAATTTCAATAAAGCTAGCGTTATTGGTGAGTAATGGAGCGACAATTTTTTTCATGGATTGCGATGTTATGTGTCGCAATGGAATGATTTGAATCACGAGTCTTTCATTCGGGGGGACTTTTGCGTTTTTGCCATAATAAATACTCAACGGTTTTTTGACGGCTTCTTTAATGGGCAAAAAACGATAGAAATTTCCACTACGGACAACAGTAAAATTGTTGAGAGCTAGAATTTGTTCTAAAACTGAGTAAAGATCTTCTACTGCAATTTTATTAAAAGTTTGAAGAGTTACTTTTCCTGAAACCTGTCCTTCAATAATGTAATCGAGTTTAAGCAGTTCGCAAAAAGTAGTTATTACATCGTAGACGTCGGTATCCTCAAAATTCAAAGTTATATTTTTTGCTTCTTTAAGTTCTGGAGGTAGAGGAGGAGTGGTATCGACCACAGTTTTAAGTTTTTTGAGAGTCTCAGAGCTTTCTCCTCTACTCATAGTTTGTTTTTGGAGGTTTTTTTGCTCTTTTATCGTGGAAAATAAACTAGAAATAAAAAACTTTTTTTCTTTTTGATCTTGAGCTAGGTACCACTTACCGCCAGAGGAATCTTTTTTTATTTTTAAAAGCTGAAATTGTTCTCCTTTTCGCCCTACGCCAATATTTTTATATTTTGTTCCAGGACCTTGCCGGAAAATGGTTTCGTTTGCCAATATGGTAACAATTTTCTTTTTTGGATATTTAGGGATTCTGTTGATAGGCGATAGGCTGGCTTCCAAATCGGTTTTTTCAGACGGTTCGGAGAATAGCTCTCCATTTTTTTTGCTAGATCCTTTTTTCTTGCCTTTGATCGGATCAAGCTTCATAGCTTCTAGTGGGTCTTTTTCCGACTTAGCTAAAAGCTCTTCTATGGCCGTGGGCTCTTTTTTTAAACATCCTAGCCCTAATGAAATTGTTAGAGCAATAAAAATGAAGAGTAGTCGTTTCATATCTTTTTAGCTTTTTTTTCTTCTAATTTTTTAATAAATCCTAATACTAATAATTTGCTTTTTAGCTCTTCCGGGTCTTTATTATTTGATCTTCGAATAGAGAGTTCTTCTATAATCATGAACTTTTCATGGTTTTCGATTAAATATAAAAAGCGAGTAAGGTTTTTGAGGTCGGACCGGACACTTATCTCGACCGGAACAGAAAGAAGCCCAGAGATATACTTGGGTTTTTCGATGCGAGCGCTTTCAATAGCGACTGAAGATTGTTTCGAATATCCTTCTAAAATTTTTTGAAGACTTGCGGCTGCCAACGCGGGTTTTTCTTTATTAAGAAATCGTTTTGCGAGGGCGTTTTTAATTGTTTCATTCGCTTTACGTTTTTGCTCGTAAAAGGCCTTCTGGTTTAATATCTCATAATATTTTTTAATAAAAAAGACTTTATTTTCAATTTGTTGCCGCGTTTCTTCGCCGCTTGAATATATTGGGGAGATTATAAATTTGATTGAAATATAGATGAATAGACAGACCCCTCCAACGATCAAAGCTTTTTTGTCTTTTTCGCTTAAATTATTAATCATTCTGGCCTTTTATTTTAGATTTTATGGCAAACTTTTCGCCTTCTTTTTGTTTAATGATAGAACCATTAAAGCTGGCGTCTAATAATTGCGAAGAGTTTTCTAGAATTGGAATCAATTTGGATGCAGAAGCCGAAATTCCTTTAAGCTCCAATTCATCGTTTTTGAGTATTGCGTCGCTAAGCCAAGTGTCGCGTGGAATTATTTTTGTCAATTCATTAAGAACGGGAAGTTTTAGCGGGTTTTCCTTTTTGATCGATTGTAGGATTTTCATATAATTATCCATGTCGTTAAACTCTAAATCGATTTTTTCAAAAGCCCCTGTTTGTCCTTTAATTTCTTTAAATTGGTTGTTTAAGGATTCTAAAGCAATATTGCTTTGCAGAATTTGTCCTACAATCCCCGCAACTAATAAAAGAACTGCTGCAATGCCAATTCCTATAGTTGTTTTAACGTTAAATGATTTTCTTTTGGGTCTCAGTTCCGTAGGTAAAAAGTTTAATTGATCTTTGGCGATACTAATGCCAGTCACCGCTAACCCTATTGCAGTATCGACGACGTTTGGAGGGCCTTCGAATATTGAGTCTTCATCGTTTTCGATAGGATAAGAATAGATGGCTGTTTCGACTCCAGTTTCTTTTTCTAGAAGTATAGAT
>JAYOZP010000022.1:12014-27410 GCA_038154245.1 Nitrospinales bacterium
AGTATAGATAGAGGGTTGGAAAAGTGACTTCCTCCAAATAAATAAATTGTTTCTACCGCTTCATCGCTTTCAATTTCATTACAGGAAGACAATGCATTTTGGATTTCATTTAATATGTTTTGCAAAATGGATTTTGAAGTTTGTTCGCAAGCTTCGAAAGAAAGAGAATCGCGAAAATAACCTTCAAAAAAACTTTTATTCGATATAAGGGCCGTTCTTATAGCGATAATGTTCCCGTTTTTTAAAATAGCGATATCGGCGGAAGTGGGACCAACGTCTAATAAAATCGACAAAGAATCAGAATATTCATTTTGAGATTTTAAAAGGTTTAGATTAGAAAATGGAGCTAAATGAACAATTGAAGGGTTAAGGTTGACCCGCTTCAGAAGTTGAACGTAGTAATTTAAAACATCTTTATTAACAGAAGACAGATGAATGCGGAATTGCCTTTCAGCGATTGGGAACGCTTGGTACGAATAATAAAAGTCTTCAATATCTCCAATGCAGTGTTTCTCCAATTCAAACTCGATGATGCCGTTTATAGACTTCAAATCTGGGGCGGGTAGATGAAACGTTTTAAATAAAGAGAAGTTTTTTGGAATTCCCACTACGACAGTTTCTGGAGAGACTTGATTTTCAATTAAAAATTGATTGATTTCCTCTAAAAATCTATTTTCGATAGTTTTTCTACCCTCTGCCAAAGGTTCTATCTCGAAAAAGTGGCAAGCTAATACTTCGAACGACCTCAATGTTTTACCTAAAAGAGCTAAACAAACTGAGTTCTCGCGAATATCTATTCCAAGAGTTTTTTCAAAGTAAATTTGTTTCATGATTGTAGTGCGTTATCGTTCCAATATCTGATTAATAAAGTAGCGTTGTTTCCGCTGCTAAGCTTTTCAAAAATTGCTACGATAGTTCTTTTAGTGGAGCTTCCGTTAATGAAGCCTGTCGACTCAATTCTAAAGTGCGTCGATATTGTATCGTTGTAATATCCTTTTTCTTCCCTAGCTTCTAAAATGGGAGCTAATTGAAGATCTGAAAAGAAAATGGGCATTATGGCTGGGTCCGCAGTATTTGGGTTGAATGATTTAACGTTTTGAATTGTTAGAAAGTTAACCAGCCCTAAATAAGCTGGGCCGTCTGGGCTTCCCTCCAAATCTTCTGTATTCCCATACAAAATTTCCTTTGTCATTCCTCGAATTTTTAATAGTTCGTCCAAGCTATCAAATAGATCGTTTTTTGCTTCGTAAGGAGGTTCTAAGCTTAAATAATAATCGGATTCGGCTCCGTTTAAACGATGGTTTTCGTTTTTATCTATCCAATCTAATATAGAATCGGCTATTGTTGAGTTTTCCTCGCCTCTTTCAACACCAGAAGCTTCTAACGTTTTGACCAGCATTTCCCTGGAAGCTGAATTAAGATTAACTTTACCGTTTTCATCAGTGATTTTGTAATTAATGACTCCATTTCCTAGCGGAATGTTGGTTCTTTCGATAATTTCAAACTCGGCTTTATCGTTCTCAGACTCTAAAGATGGTTCGGCTAATGTCTGGTTCTCATCCACATTATCTTGAGAGGTTGTGTTTGAAGTTCCTGTTTCAATTTGAGAGGCTCCAATATCTGATTTGCGTAATTTGCCAGTGATGAAACCATGTTCTGGATGGATAGAATGAAATCTGGCGTTTTTATAAAGTTCTGCCATGCCCATATTGATTCCCGCTTTGGCTAAATAATAGCTTTCAATATCTTCTTTATAATTCTTAGTCGCATTAACTTCAGTTCTCATGGAATAGGCAAATTCAGTCGCTAAGGCTCCTAATAAAATTAAAACCCAAAGAACCATCATCAAAGCCAAGCCTCTGTTATTTGCGCTATAGCGTTTCAATTTTTTCCTCTTCTTCTTCGAACGGGGGCCTGGACAATAAAACGCCTGAATTGAAAGAAATAATTGTTGGCGGAATAGAATAAATCTTTTCGCTTTTAGGTTTTCCAGGGATTTCTGGGAACTCTAGCCCCAGTGAAATTTCCATAGCTCTCGGTAAACTGATTTTATTTTTTTCTCGAAAGGCAGCGTCGGATTCGTTAATCCCAAGATCTTCGATTAAATCTTCCGTTGGATCGGAAATTACTTCGTCGACCCATTCTCCATAATATTCTTTAGATTTATCCTCAAATTGTTCCAATTCCTCGGGCGTGTATCTTTCCATTTTGTAATAGCGAAATTTTAAAAATGCGACGTCTTTTGCTAGCGTTATATATGAGATTGCATCTGAATTAGGATCAATTTCGGAAAAGACATCTTCTGCGAAAACATCTCTTTCTACCATTATGATTCCATTTTCATCGGTAATGGGATTTTGTCCTTGATAAATCGACACTTCGTGAATCCAAGGAGTATTTTTAAAATTCGAAAGTCCATGCGTAAAAGTAACGAAACGAACAGAATCGCTTTTGCCTTCAAAAGCCATAATTTTTTCGCTTTTATTAACTTTAGTTTTATTTTGTAAATCTTGAACTGTTTGTAAACTACTCTCCTCTTCGAATATATCGTCTGGATTGTCTGGAGTCTTAATAAATAATGGATGTGCAGACTTTATTTTTTGAGAAATCTGCTCGCTAATAAACCGCAGTCTCTGGTAAATATCCGCTCTTTCTTCCCCGGCTTCTCTCGCAGAAATACCTAATCGAACTCCTCCCATTGATAAACCGGCAATCAAGGCGATAATGGCGAGCGAGACGATAAGCTCAAATAAAGTGAATCCTTTTTGATTGTTTTGGTATTTCATTGGCTTAATTACCAGAAATATTGCTTGAGATTCCGCTTCCTAATCCACTTATATTTACGAAGGTAGTTTCTTTTCCGCAAAAGTTTACTGTCTTTTCGACGGGTGGCGGCGGCCCTGAATCGTCAGCTGGCGGAGGTGGGGTAACTGCCGTTATATTACCCGATTGTTTTAATAAGTCTTCCAGTGACAAGTTCCCTCCAATAATAGAATCTAGCGGAGTGTAAGAAAACCCATCCGCCCTGACTGTTACTATTTCAACATTGCGTTCTTTACCTCTGCTATTCCAAAGAACATTGAGCGTTACCTGAGCTAATTGAATGTTTTCCTCTTCGTCGTTCAAAGCTTCGTTGTCATAGGGAGCTAAATCTAATTTCCAGGAGTAATTGGGTTCGTTTTCGAATTCTCCAGAAAACTCTTCAGTTAAAAAATCATCCAACTCTAATTCGTCCATTTTATGATTGGCTAATGCGACTGCTTTTAGATATTCATCTGACAGGTCAATAGATTTAATACTCCCAGAAAATAGCTGCATAACGGTAGCGAACCCTACGGCCATAATAGATAAAGCCACGATGACTTCTAAAAGGGAGAAGCCCTGGGCATCATGAGTTCTCGATTTCGACATCAGGTTTTCCTGTGACAGGGTCCAAGGTAATCGTGTATCGAGTTTTTTCTTTTTCTTTGGTAGTTTCTATCAAAATTTCGCCGCCGCTTGAATTGCCCTGTGGGTAAAAAACGATATAAAAAGGGCCTGTGTTTACTTCTTCATCCGAGTCGACAAATTGAACGATTTTCAACCGATTGTCTAACTGTTTTACTTCGGAAGATTTCTCCGTTTCTACGTTATTGATCCAGTATTGATTAGTGTCGATATTCGCGTTGAACGTGTATGGAGTTTTTTCCGAAATAGATTTTGATCTTGCGTAACGTAGTACCGTGGCAATACTCCTAGCCGAAGTTTGACTTTTGATTCTATCAAGAGTTTTAAAAAGAAACGGGGATGTTAATCCAGTTATCAAAGCAATTAATAAAAGGACTAAAATCAGTTCAAATAGAGAAAAACCATTTTGGTTTTTCCAGCTTATGGATTTATTGCTCCAAGGTTTTCCAGCTAACGATGTCTTGGTTATAGCCTTCGCCTCCTTCCGCATTATCCGCCCCTAAAGAAAGTAGATCATATTCTCCATGATCGCCAGGAGAACGGTAAACATATGCGTTACCAAATGGGTCTTTAGGAACTTTTTTCTTGAGGTAAGTTTCGATAGCTTCCAAACCTTCCGACGTTGATGGATATTTATGGTTTTCTAGTCGGTAAAGATCGAGAGCTTGTCCTAGTAGTTCGATTTGGGCTTGAGCGTCTTTTTGCCGGGCCTTATCAACCTGACCAAAAATTTTAGGACCTACTAAAGAAGCTAATAGGCCAATAATGAGCATGACCACAAGCAATTCAATGAGTGAAAATCCTTTGTTTCCTAATTTTGAAAATGCTTTTAAATAATTTGAGGATTTCATATTGTTTCCAGAAAAAAGCTTAAAGAGGAATATCGTTAATGCTAAAGACAGCCATTAAAATGGCGATTACAATAAAACCAATGACCATAGCCATGATAAGTATCATTAGCGGTTCGATCATTGAAATAAGACCCTTGACGGCAAGCTCAACTTCCTTTTCGTAAGTTTGGGAAACTTTTTCTAACATTTGGTCTAAGTTTCCTGTTTCTTCGCCTACCGTAATCATATGAATAGCCATTGGGGGGAAAATACCGGCTTTTTGAAGCGGACCAGAAATTCCTTTTCCTCCTTTTAGACCTTGATGTAAATTCTCTAAGGACTTAGCCATTACGCTGTTTCCAAGGATGGAACGTACAATAAGTAACGCATTTAATATAGGGACTCCACTTTTGAGAAGAGTGGACAAGGTTAAGCTAAAGCGAGCCGTTTCAATTTTTTGAATCAAAGAACCAACGAGAGGAACTTTTAAAATCATTGCGTCCCATTTTAGTTTTCCAGCTTCATTTTTTAAGTACATATTAAACGCTACGACTAATCCGACTATACTTAGTATAACCGCCCACCAAAAGGATTGAAGGAAGTCGCTTATACCCAATAATATAAGCGTTGGTAACGGCAGTTGGCCTAACTCTTCAAAAATATCCGCAAATTTGGGCAAAACGACGGTGAAGATAATGATAACGGCAGAAAGTCCTACTAATAGCAAGAAAAATGGATATACGGAAGCCGAGCGAACAGTATTTTTAAACTCCTGGTTTTTCTCTAGGAAATCGGATAGCCTAAGTAAAATGGCTCCTAAAACCCCTCCAGCTTCGCCAGCGCGTACCATATTGATATACAATTTTGAAAAAATTCCAGGATATTGAGCGAGAGCGTCCGCCAGGGTGGAGCCTCCTTGCACTTTATTTCTGATTTCCGATAAGGTGTTTTTTATGGCGTCGCCTTCTGATATTTTTACTGATATAGACAAGCTTTTATCCAGAGTAAGGCCCGAAGATACTAAAGTGGCTAACTGTTGAGTGGCTGCGAGAAGAGCTTTAGAAGAAACTTTCGGTAAAAAACTAAAATCTGAAAAATTTAATTTAAGGTTAAACGAGCTGGCAGTCTTTTTCTCAGAGACTTTTATGGGAAGATAGTTTAAGTTCCTTATTTTTCGGACAGCCAACTTGGGGTCCGGAGCGTCTACGCTTCCCTCAATATATTTACCAGATTTGTCGGTCGCTTGATAAAAATATACGGTCATAATAATTTAATCAAAGCAGCGGTTTCATAGAAAGTTTTATAGTTCGCTATCCAAAGTAACTCGCAACACTTCTTCTGGAGTAGTGACTCCGTTTAATACTTTTTCCCAGCCGTCTTCGCGAAGAATTTTCATCCCCTTTGATCTTGCCGAGTCTCTAATAAGATGAGCGCTGGCATTTTCTACAATTAGTTTTCTAATATCATTATCTATAATCATCAATTCATAAAGACCTTTTCTGCCTCTATAGCCTGTATTGGTACAATGGTCGCATCCTTTTCCCTCGTAGGAAAATCCCTGGTCGGCATAATCGCCCATTGCCTTAATAAAGGAAGGTTTTATAGGAATTTTTTCTTTGCAATTTTCACATATTACGCGAACCAGTCGTTGAGCTAGAACGCCAATGAGAGCGGACGAAATTAAAAAGTTTTCGACGCCCATATCTACCAAACGAGTGATAGCGCCCGCTGCGTCGTTTGTATGGACAGTACTAAAGACCATATGCCCGGTAAGCGCGGCTTGAATAGCAATATCGGCTGTTTCAGAGTCTCGAATCTCGCCCACCATTATTACGTCGGGATCTTGTCGAACGATGGACCGTAATCCATGGGCGAATGTGAGTCCAATAGAAGATTTAACGTGGATTTGATTAACGCCTTTCAGCTGATACTCCACAGGATCTTCAACCGTAATTATTTTTCTGTCATTAGTATTAATTGTTTGTAACGCGCCGTACAGAGTGGTCGTTTTACCGCTACCTGTAGGGCCCGTAACCAAAAATTTTCCATAAGGTTTTCTAATGATTTCTTCAAACGCGCGTAGTTCTTTATCAGGGAATCCTAATCCTTCAAGGCTAAAAACGCCTTCGTCTCCTTTATCTAAAATTCTCATTACGACGCTTTCGCCATATAGGGTAGGCAGAGTCGACACGCGGATGTCGATATCCTTACCTTGGCTTTTTAATTTTATTCTTCCATCTTGAGGAAGTCTTCGCTCCGAAATATCTAGATGCGCCATGATTTTAATTCTTGACGATATTGCGGCATGCAAGCGCTTAGGAGGCGACTCGAAATCGTGTAAAACGCCATCGATGCGATAACGTAAAATAAGATCTTTTTCGAAAGGTTCCAGGTGGATATCGCTCGCTCCCCTTTCAATTGCTTGGCTAATAACATGGTTAACCAGCTTAATGACTGGAGCTTCAGAAGCCATATCTCGAATATGGTCGGCGTCTTCCGTTCCAAATTCGGCTTCGCTAAGATCCTCATCTTCGATATCGCCTACAATTCTACCGAGGGCGGAATTGCCTTCTCCATAGAACGATTCGATAGACTCGAGGATTTCTTCTTCGCTACATAAAACGGTTTTTATGGTTTTTTGAAGAGAGATTTTTAAATCTTCGATGGTATTAAGATCAAAAGGATTGAATACAGCGACGGTTAAGTTTTCGGAATCGACTTTAAACGGAAATATTTTTTTCTCTTTTAAAAAAGCGGTTGATACTGGAAAGTCAGGTAGCGGCAATTCCTCTTGTGAAAAGTCTTTCGAGGTAACGTATGGAATTCCCAATTCCTCGCTTAAAGTTTTTAGCAAAACTTCTGAATGAATATAACCGTGCTCAACTAGGGTTTTTCCCAAAAAGTTCCCATTTTGAAAACTATTTGTCTTTATTTCTTCCAGGTCTTTTTCTGAAATTTTATTTCTGGAAATGAGAATTTTTTCTACAGGATCAATTTTTTTCAACATGACTTATCTCCCCGAAATGCGAGGACGGTTGACTCGAGTTCTATTACCTGAGATGTTTGCTCCCGATATATTTGCGCCTCTTCTATTTCTCGTATATTGTGGCCGTCCTGAAATATGAGGCGTTGATGTCGGTTGAGGAGCGGCTTGCGGCGTAGGCGGTTTTTGGGTTTGAGGTTGCGATGCCGGCCTACTCGGCGTAACAGGTTGAGGTTTTGGTTTTGAGTTTGCCGCTAGTTTTTTAGCGTCTTTAGGCGGTTTATATTTCAAAGAGCCGGCTTGTCTTTCAATAGGAGTTTTTGATTTCTGATTTATTTTTTTAGTAACGCTATTTCCCGAATCATCGGAAAGGGTTACGGACACTTTATTTATATTTCTTACTTGATAGTCGCCAATATAGTCGCCAAGCCTATACCCCTTTTTTTTAATAGGCTTCTGGGAGATATTTGACGGTCCTCCAGAGATATAATACTTTCCCTCTAATACGGCTATTTTACTAGAAGCTAGCATCATTATACCTTTAACGTTAAATTCTGGCGGAGGAACCTGAGGTCTTTGAGCTACCGAGGCCACAACTTGAATGGGTTCCGGAGCTTTTATATATTCTTTTCTTTCCTGGCGAAATAAATTACCTGAACTGATGTTCGAAACCATAGATGCAGGATAAGTCTTGCGTTTTGTGTCATAATTTTGCAAACTTTTAGGCGTCGTATTTAAGGAACTGCCATCTACTTGAGCAGGATATTTGGGGTTAATCCAAATATTAGCATTCCAGAGCAATAGACCGCTCACTGCAACTATTAAAATAAAATTGAGGACCGAGAGTTTTTTGTCCACGAGATGGCGAGTTTACCGTCAATAATCCTTATAAACTAATGAATTTATTGGGCTTTGTCAAGTTTCATTGAGCCGGTGTAAAAGTTGATTGAGTAAAAAAAGTTACATTTTATAAATTGAAATAAAAAATATTGAATTCTGCGAGTGTAAATTGAAATTAGATTTTAAAAAATAAAGAAGAGGAGATATTCGTGAGCGCTCAAAAATTACTTGTTGAATTTAAAAAACACCTTCCAGTTCGTGTCTATGGAAAAGGGCCGGTAATTGAGTTAATGCGCGAAATGGGAGCGAGAGTAGATAAAAAAACGCCTTTACAAGTGACCGATGCTTATCGTTCCAATGAATCTGGAGAAATTGTTTGTAATATTTCCTTAGAAAATGGAGAGAAAGTGTCCGCAGCGTTAACCAACTTGAAATTGGATATAAAACATCCGTTATTTCGTAAAGTCAGAGATTACCGAAACGAAGTGGCGGAAGAACTGGCAAAACCAACCCAAAATATAAATAACTCTTCTTTCCGAGTTGGTAATCTTTATAAGAAATAGGAGCAGTTATTCTGAAGTTGCGTTTTCTCGATCAATGAACTTCTTTAAAAATGGGAACATAGCTCCTCGTTTTTCAATCATTTCTTCGCGCGACTTTTTAACAACTTCAGCGTTTATTATTTCATAACCTTGCTCTTCAGCATATCGCTCAACGCTTTTAATGACCATACCTCTTGCGAATGATGGGATTCTTTGTAATCGTTCTGAGGCTTCCTCAGTCCATTTGGCTTTATATTCTACCTCTAGCCCTAAGGTGTCTTCAATTTTTAACGTGATTTCTTTTCCGCCATATTTTCCAGGCTCGTAGTCGCATGAATTGTCCTCAGCCATATAGTTTCCTGTTTCAGCAAAGGCGCGCGCCCGACAACCTGAACACATAGAAGAAAATTCGCAAGTACCGCACTTTCCTTCAAGGCTTTTTCTATCGCGCAGTTGATTCATCAGTGGAGCGTTGTCCCAAAGGTCTTTAAAAGAAGATTCTTTTAAATTACCAACTGATTCTGCAATAAATGGGCAAGGAGTTAAATCTCCTTCTGGAGATATCCTGCCATAATGAGTTCCAGCGGGACATCCTCCGGAATAGGTTCTCTGATAAACGGATTCCGGGTCATTTTCGTAGACGACCCTTTTATACTGTGGAGCGCACTTAGAATTGATCATTAACCGGCCTTTATATTCCATTTGCAACTTATACAAAGTTTTCAGAGCATCTTCGTATGCTTCGTTTGAAATATCTGTGTTGCCTTGACCGCGACCGGTGCAAACAAGAAAGTATAAATTAAAAGCGATGGCTCCAATACTTTCTGCGTAAGCCACTACATCTGGGATTTCTTTATAATTCATTTCAGAAACGGACATTTGAATCAAAAAATCCACGCCCACTTCATTTAAAATTTCAAAAGCCTTTGTGGAGTTTTCCCAGGCTTGATCAACCCCTCGAAACTTATTATGTTTGATGGCGTCCATTGAATCTATGCTAATGCCAACGCCATGGGCTCCGGATTCTTTAATTTTTTTAGCGACGGTATGGTTGATCATGGTGCCGTTAGTTCCTAAAACAACCATGAATTTTTTGTTCGCCGCATAACGGACAATTTCATATATATCGGGACGCAATAATGGTTCGCCGCCTGTTAAAATCAAAAATGCGTTAGGATTAACTTCTGCTATTTGATCGATCACTCGAAAGCACTCTTCAGTGCTCAATTCGTCGGTCCTCACGCCTCCGCGAAAATCGGCGTCAAGGTAGCAGTGGTCGCAATTTAAATTACACCGTTTGGTTAAGTTCCAAGAAATAGAATATGTCCGGAAATCCATCCGGTCGGTTTTATCGTCTTTAATGAAAGTGGCTTCCATAAGTTTCAAAAAATTAACAGGTTGATCGGTCGGCTTTGGCTAGTTAAAATCAATTGGCCGCGTAACTTAAGGGATCAAGCGCATAAAATATTTTCAAAGACCCTGCTTAAAATAATTAATATTTTAGGTTGGGCCATCTTGTATATTATTAAAGTATATTAAAATTCCCTTTAAACCCCGCATGTTACCACTTTTGGGAGACGCCCGTGAAAAAAAGTTGTTTTTGGGTTCTTTTTGTCTATTTGTTTTGCTTTTTGGAACCAATATCGGCCAACGAATCTGAATACTTATTTTGGAGGAATGGAGACGATTCTTCTAAAAATAAAGCTTTTCGATTAGAAGAACTTGAATCCAAAGGAAAGAAAGTTATCGCTAGCTCTTATTTTGATAGAGGAATGGGGTTAAAAGGAACGCGATTAACTGTAGTTCCTTTTAATCGAATGTTAGAATTATTTCCACCTCCTAGCGACATGGATTCTATCTTAATGGATGGGGAAGACGATTATCAGGCGATTGTTTCTTTGAAGCAGGGGAAACAATATGACTTGTATTGGGCTACAAAGATACAAGTTTCCAAAGGTGAAAAAAAACCGGATTGGATGAACCCGCTTGCCATTGTCGTACCAGATTCTTCAAGCCCGCCCGATGTTGAAAGGTACCTACCTGCTAATATAAAAAATCTCAGATATGTTCGCTGGGAAAGTTATTACAAACCCATAACAACAATTTTGAAAAGATACTCAAAGCAAGGTCAAGTTGGGTTTGAGGTTTTTGGGGACGATTGCCTTTATTGTCACTCGCTAAAGGGAATAGGGGGCAACAAAGGAGGAGACTTGACTAAAAAATTTCAACTTTCTTCCAAATCCGGCCAAAGAGGGTTTATTCAAGCTTTTGGGATTAAGCATTACAATAAAGGACAATATTCTAGCGTTCAAGAATTTGTGCTCCAAAAAAAAGCACAAAAAATAGCAGAGTTTTTAAACATTATTAAAAATAAATAACGATTTGAAACCCTAAAGCTCTAACCCTTAAGGGTAACTATGGAATGTCCCAAATGTGGTTTTAAAGACGCTGACGGAGATACATGTTCCGCTTGTGGAATTATTTTTACTAAATATCAAGAAGTCCAAAACCGAAAAAAGAATCCACCCGTAAAATCAAAAAGTAATTTTCCTCTTGAAACGTTTACTCTCCAATCAACTCCCTTTTGGAAGCCAATAACCACTGGGCAATTTATGGGATTGTCGCTGGTTTTTTCTGGTTTATTTTTTCTACTCTATTCTTACGGGGCAATGGGGAAGAGTGTTTTTCTTTTTCTTCTCCACAATGTCAATCTGGTCTTTCACGAAGCGGGCCACTTTATTCTTGCCCTATTACATTTTGGGAGAATTCCTGTAATTTTAGGCGGTAGTTTAGGTCAATTGGTCATTCCTTTGATTGTCTGTATTGCTTTTTTTAGAGAAAGAGATAGGGCTGGTTTTGCTTTTGCTGGGGTATGGTTTTTTGAGAACTTTTTAGATATAGCAGTTTATATGGCTGATTCTAGGGCTTTGGTACTGCCATTAATCGGGGGACTAGGAGAAGAAAGTCATGATTGGAGAAACTTATTTCTTCATTGGGGAGTTTTGAAGAAAGACTTAAAAATTGCGGGAACGATAGAGGCTATGGGGTGGACGGGAATGGCTTTAATTTGGTTTTGGCTAGGTTGGAGTTGGACCTTGACCAAAGGACGAGAAACCAACCCGCCGCCCAAAGCTTATAAGTAATCAGCCCTATTGGGGGGAGAACCAATAAGGGCCGAACTTAATTATTTTTTTCCTCTACCTCTACTTCTTTTATTCTTTGAAGAACCGCCTTTTTTATCTGGTGGAGCATGTTCGGCTTCAAAGTTTTTCCAATGGATTTTTTTCAATTCTTTTTCTGGAATTACCTTTTTAACTTTTCCTTTGGGGTCAATCACCCTTACTTCAAATAACATAAGACCCTCCTGATCAATCTCTCAATTTATTTATTATTCTCCTTTATTTTCAGGGGTAATCATACCCATCAAGAATTAAAGGAACATTAACGCTAAATTAATAAATTTTAATGTTTTAGGAGTTTGTTAGAGGTATTGAGAAAAGGATTGACGGCTTTATAAAGGCGATTGGTTTGAGTTTTAACCCTATAAGCTGTTTTTTTATAATGAGTTATGGTTTTTTTTGTTTTGTGGGTGATTATTTTTTGAGGCTAAAAGCTTTGTCAATAAATTGAATTTATTGGGTTAATGTTCGATTAACTTGATTAATCTAACTTTTTTTAGAGGGGCTATTTTAGCTTTTAAATTAAAACCCATTTTTTGAAATCGTATTGAATGGGCGGCTATCTTTGTGAGCAAGGTATGCCAAGCCATATGAAGCCCCAACCATAATAATATCCTCAAATACTGTTAACCAGGTTAATGGGCGCGCCCAAAAAACGCCAAAACAGCCACAATTTGATATTGCAAGACCGCGAAGCAGGGCGATGGCGGACCAAATTGTGAAAATTAAGTGAAGCGCTATTGAGCAAAGAGCCGCTTCAAAAAGTCGCGTTCCTCGGAATAACGTCTCGGATAGTTTCAACTCGATTAAAACCATACTAACCGCTATGAATGGAAGGGGCTCGTGAGGGAATACTTGGTAGGCTTTTGTTACTTCTATAAACCCGGGTACATCAAGTAGTTTTCCAATACCTGTAGCTAACAATATAGAGGCTATAGAATATTGGAGCAGTTTCATTAATATTTTACTGCCGGTTAATGGTCCAATTGTATGGAAGAAATTTGACATTAAAGTTTTCTGGAATCTTTTTGGTTCGGTAACGATTAATGTATTGGATCAATGATTTAGATTGTTGCGGATTGACAAAATCTTTTTCGTAGAATTTAAAAATTTCGGAAACTTTTGCAACTTGTCGATCGTTGTCAACTTGGACATGTTTGTCGCTATTGACAAACTCTCTCGCCGCTTTATCTAATTGATCGTTAACTTTACTTGCTTGAAAAGGCTCTTGAGGCAAGCGTGGACAAGAAATGACCATACAATTTAAAGCAAAATGAACTCTGGGATCTCCTAAAGGGCGAATGATTTTGTTTTCGTAGTCGTAGAGTGAAATTGGGCGTCTGCCAATGATGTATTCTGTGAATTTAAAAAACTTTGCTTTG
Source organism: Nitrospinales bacterium (assembly GCA_038154245.1). Classification (GTDB taxonomy): domain Bacteria; phylum Nitrospinota; class Nitrospinia; order Nitrospinales; family JAJDAT01; genus JAJDAT01. The sequence continues at coordinate 25,218 of JAYOZP010000022.1, forward strand.
TCTGAAAAACTGGAAAAATTTTGTGGGATGTTTTGATTAATTACTCCGAACATCGCTAAAGCATTATAGGAATTGATGTAGTAAGCCATTTCACGATCTTTTCCGGGAAAAGTATATGATTCGGGGCTAACTCTAGCGACAAAAGCGACATAAGCTTGCAAATCCTTAGGGTTTTTAGAAAGACTTTGAAAGTCGACTCGCCCATTTTTATCCACGTGGGAATTTAAAACTTTAGCCCAGGGAATATTGGAAGATCGTTCAGTGACTATATAGGGAGCTGTTGGAGGATTAACTAAAGTAGCGCAGCCAAAACTAAATAATAAAAAACTTATAATTAAAAAACGCTTTAACTTTAAATAAAACATAAGTCGCTATTATTTATAGGAGGATGGTAACTGGTCTTTAAGCGGGTAATAAGGTTGTATACCGTTATCAGACTCGATCATAAGGGGTTTTAATATATATTCGTCTCTTTTTGAGTTATGTAGACACATTGATACAGGACCTTCATGCGTCATAACCATAAAGGAACAAGCGTCTATTCTTTCCTGATCTAAGTTATTTTGATCCATAAAATTCTGAACAAAAAAAGAAATTTTATTTATTTTGCCTTTAGCTCTGAGCAAGTCGTTTTTTACTTTCCATAATCTAGGCAAAAAATATCTTATCCCCTTAAAGTACCAACTTGGTTTTTGGACAGCCGCTTTGGCGTAGCGCCAAGAGGTTTTTAAAACACTTTCTCTGCGATCATGGGTTATATGGGAGAAATCTTCGAGAAATTCTCCAAATAACTCTGGATCGTCGATGATTTCATAACATTTTTGGTTGATAGCAAACGTAGGAACTAAACTATGGCATTTAGGGTGTCCTACTAAAATAGCGTCCCAGGATAATGAAGGGTTAACCCCTAGGTTAATTTGCTCTTGAATAGTTTCCGTAGATATTTTATTGGGCCTTTCTTTTAAAACGCCTCTCCCTGTATCGGCTTGAAGTTGAAACGAGGCAAAGTCGACGACGTCTGCATGCTGTGCAAAAAAACTTGCCAGATTTTTGATTTCATGAAAATTGTTTTCGAAGACCGTGGTATTAAAAACCACCATTAGAGGTAACCCTTTGGTTCGCTCAATATATTCTAAACGTATAGCGTTTAAGTCGCGTTCTGTTTTGTATCCTTTACGCTCCTGAGTTAGATCAACATGGAAGGCGACGTCTGATAAGCCGTTTTCGGAAAGTTCTTCTAGTAAACTTCGGGAACATTTAATTCCGTTTGTAAATAGTGCGGGAAGTAGACCAATTTCTCTCGCGTATTTAACAATCGCAACTAATTCTGCTCGATCTCTTAAGGTAGGATCGCCGCCGCTAATTTGAACGTTGGTTCCAACGCCAAAATGATCGCGTATTCCGTTCATCCTTTTTTTAAGTTCTTGAAAGGGGATGTCGTCTACATAGTTTGAACTTTCCGACAGATAACATAAGCTGCAATCCAAATTGCAGCGTTGACTAATTTCAAGTGAAACGCAACCAATGGAGCCTTTTCTTCCTAGGATTTGGTTTTTTGAGAAAAACTTTCCCATTCTTTGTTTAGCTTTAGAAAGAGATTTAATTAAAACTTTTTCTTCGCGATGTTCTAGTTTTCTTGCCAAGCCTGATAGGGAAGAGGTAAATGTATTTCTTTTTTGAAGAGACGGAAGTTTCATATATTTAAATCCAGTCAACAAAGTGTTAGCCATTAGTCGCAAAGATTCTGAATCGCTTACACTGAAAAGTAAAAATAAATTGAGTGGATTTATGGCTTTAAAGGAGGGCGATGTGCGTGACTTCAAGGTCCTCCAAACCCTTTGCTTAGGTCGATAGGGGATGGGATAAAAAATAAACGCAAGTTATCATAAATGATAGAGTTTTTAGCGCGACATTTTAACCACAAATGAAACGCATATTTCCCGGGCGGTAATTTCCCTATGATGGATTTTGTCGACCATATGTCGGAAAAATAATCGGTTGGGTCTTCTAGAGTCAATATGTTAATTCCTTCGTTAATTTTTCCAAAAGGGAGTTTTAGTGTCGCCTGGTTAGACCCAGAACCAATTTGAAAAGTTAAGGTTGGATAGAAAGCGGGAATTTGAAAATTTGATCTCTTCATTGTCCAAATTAAAACCAACAATCCTGATTGATTATTTTCAAGGAGTATAGGGC
>JAYOZP010000022.1:27420-44554 GCA_038154245.1 Nitrospinales bacterium
GTATAGGGCTTGATGTTTTAATAATGAGATCTTCGTTTGAATCGGCTTTAAGAGATAAAGCTTGGTGGGTTAATTTTTCTCCAATGTTAATCGTAGAAATTTCTCCTTTGCCAGAAATTGTTTTCCAATTAGATTTTGTTTCAAACTCTGGATTGAAAATTGACAAAGATTTATCGCTAGTCATTTGAATTAAATCTTTTGACTTACTTAATGGAATCCTCGAAAAGTTATCCTCAATGATTTGACGATCAAAAATTTTCCAAGTTTTTGACTCTGTTTTTATTTGAAAACTATTTAGAGAATAACCCTTAGGGGCAATCATTTTTACCCCTCCCAATTGGTTGCTGCGTATTATGTTTTCTATGTTCTTTTTGTATAAACTGCGAGCAAATAAATATTGTTTGGGGTTTTGAATTATTAGAAAGTCGTTTTGAGCAATCTCATCAGTATTACTAGATAGAGTTCTTTGATTCAAATTTTTAAACTTAGGGTAATAATCCAAGGCTAGCCAATTAAGAGAAACCAATGCGTAAATAGCTAACAAAAAATATAGAACATTTCTTTCGTTTAAAAAGGAAGGGAGATGTTTGCTTAAGAAGTTAGAAGAGAAAACAAGGCCTGACGCTAAAAAAATTATTAAAAAAGGCCAATTGAAAATGTAGTTTCGCGTAAAACCTGAATATCCAAAAAAAAAATTAAATAAAAAGGGAAGAAAGAAAAAGAAAACAGGAAGATATTGAGTTTGTTTCTGGCTAGGCCCAATATTGATTATTCCGAGAAGTATGAGGGGAGTCCACCATATTTGCGGGCCTTGAAAGCATAAAGCAATAATATCGGGTATTAGCAAAAAAACTTTCCAGCCAGATGTGTTTTTAATTTGTGATTGAACTGATTCGTTAGATGAAATCGCTTGGGGAATTTGGTCTAGTAAATTCCAATAGGCTAAAAACGAGACCAAAGCCATAGCAAAATAGATTCCAATAAAAGCGATAACCCATTTCTTTTTATTGGAGTTTAATTTATAGCGACTTGCCCATGATGAAATTAAAAGTACTGAAATTGTCCAAATAAATAAAGCAAAGGAAAAGTAGGCATTCGTTGGAATTGTGTAGACCGATAAAAAACCAGAAAATATTAGTAGGATTCCCCAGTTAAAAGGAGATTTAGTTTCAAAAATCTTTAATGTCGAATAAAACATAACAAGCGAAAAGAATATGATCAGACTATATCCTCTCGCTGTTTGAGAATAAAAGATATGGATTGGAGAAAGAGTTGCGATAATTAAGGAAACTACGGCAACTTTAAAGTTAAATAACTTTTTGGCTACAACGTAAACCATCCATAGGCTGGCAACCCCAAAGACAAAACTGGGTAATCTAACGGCTATTTGATTGTCCTCTCCAAAGATGAATGCCATTAGGCGAACTAACAAAGTATGGAAAATATGATTATTGGTGTCAAAATAATTGGTAATTATATATTTGAAAGAGGAGAAGCCAAAGTAAAGTAACATTGCAGCTTCATCTCCACCGCCAAGATCTCGATCTAACCCATAGAGCCTCAGAAAAAAACCGAGAGTAAAAAATCCAACAAAGGCCCCTAAGAGAAAAGTTTTCGATGGGGTTTTGGAAGTAAAAGTTTCTTTCATTTAAGTTTATAAAGTGGGATTAGCTGTGTGATGAATATAGGGGTTTTATGAAATGTGACTAAATTAAGGGTATATCTAATAATTCGATATTTTTACTTTAGGCAACTCGCAGTCCCTCATTTTATAAGGTCTGCTCGTGGCCAAAAACAATTTTTAGAGGTTCCCTTAATTAATGTCTTCCACTCTTTTGCAATTCTTACCCAGTGTTAAAGCGTTTTCAAAAATTCCGTGCACTCGAACCTACGATTTGTGGATCCGATTTGTCAAAAAGTTTATTAATCGCAAGATCACTGAATACCTTGTAAAGATATTTGATTTAAGATCATCTGAGCCATTTTATTATCCGGTTGGATTTGTAGAACTTGGCTAAATATATTCTTAGCATTTTTAAGTTCTTTCAATTGAATATAGGCTAAACCAATAATAGTCAGAACCTTATGGTTTTGTGGGTTGAATGTAATAAATTTTTTATAGATGGAAATGGCTTTTCTAAATTTTTTATTGTCAAAGTATAAATTCCCAATGTTAAGCAAATAAGAGCTGTTTTTGGGGGCCAATTTAATAGCTTTTTTAAAAGAACTTTCAGCGTTGTCGAAGTTTTTGATGTTTCGGTATGACAATCCTAAAGCATTGTAGACCTTATAGAGTTCTAAGACTTTCTTCTCTTGAATTTTTGATAATAGATTTTTAAATGTTTGGATAGCTTTAGAATGTTGATTTAATTCATTATACGTTTGTCCTAATTTAAATAAACTTTTCAGTCCAAAGCTTTTTTTAGATTCGGAGCCTATTAGTAGTTGCTTTTTTGCCTTTTCAAATTGTTTTTTTTTGAGGTAAATAGAGCCTAGAACATAATGTGCGTAGAGGTCATTGTGCGAGACCTCTAAATATTTTTCATAATTAAGAATTGCTTCATCTAATTGGCCCTGGTTTTTTAAACTATTTGCCTTTAAATATAATAAATATTGCGACCAATCTTTATATTTTAAAATTCTTTTATTTGATAAGCGAATTTTTTGAATTATTTCTTCGTTATTTAGATCAATTTTATTTTTTCTTGATGAATCCTCTTTTGGAATTAGTTGGTTTTCCAAAAGGAAATTATAGGTAATTGATGCCGCTAATTTGTGTCCAGCGGGGGTCCAATGCGGATCTGTTTGGAACATTAATGGAAACGGGTTTTTAGTTGTAAATGGTCGCATTGTATCCAGTAGATCTAATAGATAGACTTTTTCTTTTTTTGGAAATTTCCTGAAAGTAGTATCTGTTGGAGTTCCTAGAACTTCTTGATCGTCGGGTATATCAAGTATGACTAAATTTGCTCCAATTTTATCCACTTCTTCTAGAAGCAGCGCTATTATTTCGAGAAAAAAAGCCGATACTAAAGGCTCTGAGCGGTATTGAGATGCATAAATTTGTTGGTCTTTAAAAAGCCACTTAATTTTATAGTCTTTTATTTTTTCGTCTTTTTTTAATACGTTTTTACCTTTTAAAAACTGATCAAGATTAAATAATGGTTTTTCTTCTTTTTTTAAGAAGAGGAGATTTGATTTTAATCGGATTAGGTTTAAAAGATGGGAAACTTTAGATAGTTCAGTATAAAAAGGAATTTGGCTTAGATTTAGCATCAAAGTATTTAAGAAAGATTTTGGAACGTTAATTTTAAATCCCTTTAAGGCGATTTGTATTTCCTTGGAATTAACTTTTTCCGCTTGGATCGTTTTGAAACTTATATAATCCAAATCTCTTAATCCAAAATCGTAATTTGACCATGCTAATGAAATTAAATCGGGCGAATATTTATAACCTTCGTTTTGTAAGAATAAAGTGTAATCTAATAAGTTTGCCCCTCCCATGGCGGCATTGACGACTTCGTATTTAATTTTGGATTTTTGTTTGTTGAGAAATTGGTCTAAATAATAAGTAAAAATTTCTTCTATCTCCAACCCCGGACCCTTGAACATAGAATCTCCGATGGATAAGATTCGGAAGGTGTTTTTTGACCTTTGGTATGGGATAGTTTTTAAATTTCTTAGATTATGTTCATCAATTTCTAGGTGGTAAGGGATATTTTCGTAAGTAAGTTTTTCGTGAATATTTGCTTTATGTTGATTTACGATGGTTCCAAATTTAGAAACAAATAAGCTAGGTTCGATTTTTTGAGGTAAAAAGACTCGAATTAATATTTCCAATATTAGAATGGAAAGCAAAAATCCGTATGCAAATGATTTTAAAAATTTATAAATTTTTTTAACGTCGGACATCGAGCTTAATTTCCATTAGATATAAAAATTCTTAAACTTTTTTATGTCCATGGTTTTAACTTTAATTTTTTCTAAAAACCTTTAAAGAAGTATTTTATAAAAATTAAGGGTATCTCTAATAATTCGATATTTTTACTTTAGGCAACTCGCAGTCCCTTATTTTATTAGGTCTGCTCGTGGCCAAAAACAATTTTAGGGGGCCCCTTAAATAATAGGAGGAATTGAGGTTATTGCCTACTTTGAGGATATTAAAATTGATTTAATTCATTTTTTGAAGTTAAAGCAATGATGTTTTTCTCCGGACAAGCGCTCGCATTTGTTGGGGAAAAGGTAGAAGTTTATTATTTTTGATGTAACCCGCACTCTTTATGCTCTGGGTTCTCCCACCACCAGCGACCCGCTCGAGGGTCTTCGCCAGGTTCAACAGGTCTAGTGCAAGGGGCGCATCCAATACTGGGATAATTCTGTTTATGCAAAGGGTTGGTTGGAACCTTATTTTCGGATATATATGCTTCTATTTCCGAAGAAGTCCAATCTTTTAAGGGGTTTACCTTTACAAGAGGAGGGTGGTCTTTGTCGTCTTCCACCGCCTGAATGTCATTGCGAGTTACATTTTGATCTTTTCGAAGCCCTGTGACCCAGGCGCTTAATCCTTTAAGGGCGCGATTCAGGGGGGCAACTTTTCTAATTCGGCAACATTCTTTACGGTTTTCAAGACTTTCCCGGAATGAAAGGAATCCTTTTTCTTTTAAAAGTTTTTCTACAGAAGAAGAATCTGGAAAATAAGTGATAATTTCGAGTCCATAACGCGATCTGACACGATCCATTAATGTATATGTTTCCTCATGCAGTCTACCGGTATCTAAAGTTAAAATAGAAATGGAATTAGATAACTTAGAAATCATATCAATCAAAACCATATCTTCTAAACCAAAGCTGGAAGCTAGAGCTATCTGACCGGAATATTCTTTTGAGGACCAATCTAAGATTTCTTCTGCGCTTTTATTATTAAGTTCTTGGAAATCCATTGCTTAAGAGACACTCCTTTGGTAATTAATTTACTTATTTTTTGGTATTTAGCGCCGATATTGAGGCTTTACTGACAGGAAGAGACGATTAAGGGATAAGAAAGTTCCGATAAAAGACCAAAAAACAATATTTTTCTTGACACATTTTTAAATAATATATATAAATCAAGTCTCTCTTTGATAGCAAAGCTTATTTTTAGCTTCGCCAAGGTTAACATATATGAGCTTTAAATACGCTGTTATTTTTGCGTCGGAAAACCTTGAAAAGCGCTCTACAAATTCCCTTTCAAAATTTAATTTATATACTTTAAAAGTCGTTTTTATTAACTGAACTGGGGTATACGCAAGACTGGTCAATTCATATTTGAAAGTTAAATTTTTTTCCGTTAGAATCGGGAGTTTACTTGCACCCATTTTTTGATTATGCATTGGCAGAGATTGTTGCGCATTGCAGTTTTTGAGGGATATATAGGTCCGTTGAGTTGTGTCCAACTAAAGACGAAATTTAACAATTGTAAGATTTTTAAAATTTTATTTTCAATTTTTTGTTTATTAGGGATTCTGACGATTCCAACATATGGATTCGCGGCAGACGTTTCGCGAGGTCTATCAATATTAAAAGATATGGAAGCCGCTTTAGTGAGTTTGGCGGATAAAGCTAGACCTGCTGTTGTAACCATTACTCCTTATATAAAATCTAATAATAATACATCCCGGTCGATTAGAAGAGTACGCCCTACAAATACTGGAACAGGCGTAATAATAGATGGCGAAAAAGGGTTGATTGTAACAAATAGTCATGTTGTGAAAGACATGAGTACGCCTGAAATAACTTTGATGGGCGGCAAAAAATTTCAAGGAAAAGTACTAGGAGCCGATGAAGAAACCGATTTGGCTGTAGTTCAAATTGAAGTGGAAAATCGACTTCCAGAGGCTCATTTTGGCGATTCAAGCGATTTACATGTTGGGCAATTTGTAATAGCGGTTGGAAATCCTTTTGGGTTGGACAGCACGATGACATTTGGCATTGTGAGCGGTTTGAATCGTGAAAATATTAATATTTCTAGATATGAAGATTTTATACAGACAGACGCTTCCATAAACCCAGGAAATAGCGGCGGCCCCTTATTAAATATCGATGGGGAAATTATTGGTATAAATACGGCTATTATTAATTACGCTCAAAACATTGGTTTTTCGATTCCCGTCAACATGGTTAAGGCGGTTGTGAAAGACTTGATTCAAAGCGGAGAAGTTCGGCGAGGCTGGTTGGGCGTTGGGATTGAACCGGTCGGAAAACAAGAAAAAGTAGTTGATGGTTTAGCTCTTGGACAGGGCGTATATATAAACGCTATTTTTGAAGGAGAACCTGCTGAAAAGGCCGGTTTAAAAATTGGAGACATAATTTATAAAGTTGGCGGTTCTTATGTCAAATCTCCGGCAACAATGATTAGGGTTGTTGGAGGAATTACTCCGGGACAGCTTATAAATGTTCATGTTGTCCGAGATGGCAAGAAAACGGTGGTTCCCGTAACTATGGGAATTGCTAAAAAGAAAGAACGAGTCGCGATGCTTCCCAGGAATTCGCTACGTTCTTTGGGATTAGCGGTAAGAGATTTGAATCATGTCTTAAAAGAGAAATACAACCTCTTTGATAAGGAGGGGGTGGTTGTAACAGAAATTTTTCCGAACGGTAGGTCTGAAAAAGCTGGACTTGAAAAAGGCGATTTGGTAATGGCTATTAACGGTCAGTCTATTAAATCGCGTGTAGAATTTAAAAAAGTTGTCGGCGATTTAGTTTCTGATGACACGATTTTTTTGCTAATATTTCGTGGCAAAGAGTCTATTCATATAACTGTTGAAGGCGCTAACTAAACGTTTGGAAATATAGTTACTTTTTTTTGTATTTTTGGTGGTTTTGTTAAACCCTTATTTTTTAATGAATCGTTAAGGAGGGTAGTGATGGTTTTTCGATTCTTGAGCGGACGGGTTCTCCCGGTCGCGGTTCTGGGAATGTTTCTATTCCTGGCTCTAGGGGTTTCTAGTTCTTTTGCGGCCGATCAAGGTCATGAAGGACAGAAACACGTAGTTGCCTCGGCGGAACATCCAGAATGGTTGAACAAGTTGGAAGGTCAAGTTGATCGCGAAGAAAATGAAAGCGGTCTAAATGGCAGTCGCCAAAGACTTGACAAAACATTTATGAAATTGATGGGCAAAGTTAAGCGAGAGCTTAAAGAACACGCCGCTCCAGCATCTGCTGGCGGTATGTATCACGACTCTTGGTCCGCTCATCAAATGGGACAATCTTTTTTGCTTGGGCCAACAGAAGCAGCGGCCAAAGCTTATAAGGGAGCCCATTGCGCTAGCGCTGCGCCAGTTAAAACCTATGATATTACGGCTATCAACGTAGAAATTACGTTGAACCAATGGGGAGATTATTACCCTGGTTATATGTATGTTTTAACTAGAAATGTTGAAGGCGTTCGAGCTGAAGAAGAAAAGAATGCCGCCGCTCGCGAAGACGAACTTGATCCAGGCGCTGTAACAAACGGTCTTCAAGGAGATTTGATTCAACCGTTAGTTATTCGTGGAAACCAAGGCGATTGTGTTCGTTTCAAAGTTAGAAACGAAGTTGAAGACGAAGATATCGCTTTCCAAGTGAACGGTTCCGAAATGATTATTAGCTCAACAGGGCAACCGGCTACTGCGGCTACCCCAGGGGCTGTAATTCATTCTGGCGAATCCCAAGACTTTGAATGGCAAATTCCAATTGACGAGATGGAAGGCGGTCGCATGATTCAAAGTCATGCCGGTCGAGATCCATCTTCTTTGGGTTTAATTGGAACTTTCATTGTTGAGCCAAAGGGATCTACCTATTTAAGCCCATTTACTGCTGAGCCATTAGATAGTGGTTGGGAAATGATTATTGCTCAACCTAATAATAGGGATTTCCGTGAATTCATTCTTATGTATCACGAGGTTGGCGATGAATCTTTCCGACCTTTGAACCGCCACGGTGAAATGATTCCACAACGGGACCCACAAACGGATGCGTACCGTCCGTCTGCTCGCGCAATGAACTATCGTAGCGAACCATTTGGTATCAACAACTTGGCGCAACAAGAAAAACATTTCCATTATGAAGACGAATCGTTAGCCTATAGTTCTTATACTTTTGGCGACGCTCCTACGACGATTCCTCGTTCTTATATGGGCGACCCTGCTAAGTTCCGATTGGTTCATGGCGGCGGCGAAGTTTTCCATTCTCATCATCCACACGGAGGTTCAATCCGTTGGTTGCGTTCCCCAAAACGGGAGCCAAGCTTGGAAAACATGATCACAGCCGCTTGGGATGGTCCTGTTAAATACCCTGTAGTTCGAACCACTTCCGACCGCGTTGACGTTAAAGTTATTGGACCTTCCGAGGTTGTTGACTTAGAAACAGAATGCGGATCTGGTTTGTGTCAACATTTGGCGGGCGACTTTTTGTTTCATTGTCACGTAGCTCATCATTATGTTGCTGGAATGTGGGGATATTGGAGAGTTTATAACACTTTGCAATATGGAAATTACCCATTCGGAAGCACTGATGTAATGCCTCCTTTGGCTGAGTTACCTGATAGAAAAGGTCGCATACCAAAAGGCGTTCCTTCTGACCAAATTGCCGGCAAGACCATGGATTGGTTTGGAAAGAAATTTAAAGTTGTAGGCAAAGACGGTACAAGTGATTGGACCACTGATATCCCAACCGTTACAATTAGAGATTGGGTTAAGTACATGTTGCCTCCTCAAGGTCAGCCGGGTCATACCGATGATGAACGAGGGCAAATTCTTGCTTATGATGGTTCGGTTTGGGACTATGGTTGGAAAGACAATCGCGCGTTATCAGAGCGAGAGTCTACTTTACCAAATCCTAAATATAAATCTCCGCATCCAGGAAAACGACATGCCATTCTTTTCGAGCCAAATAATGGTAAGTTAGCATGGCCTCACTTTAAGCCGCATTTTGGTAAACGGATTCCTTTTGCGCGACATCATGGCGGCGCTCCTTGGTTAGAGCCTTTCCATATTCAACCTGACGACACCAATCCAAGCACCGAGCCTGGAAGCGGCGACGCCGGTCCAAATATGGAAAACTCGACTCCTGCTAAACCGGGCGAACATGGTCGCTGGAGTTTATGCCCAGCTGGCGCTGGCAGAAAGCAGTACGCAATCCATTTTATCAATACGCCTATTGAGTTGACTCCTCAAGTTGGGGATACCGCTCCGGTAATTGATAAATATGGTTTGATATATGTTCTAGAAGAAGAATTGGCTTTGAAAAAAGGCGATCCAAAGAAAGCTGAGCCTTTAGTATACAGAGCTAATGTTTATGACTGCGTAGACGTAGTTCTTTCTAGTGAATGGAATGACGACGACTTTACGAACTTCCAAATGTCGAAAGTTAATATCCATCCACATTTCTTCCAATTTGATAACCAATCTTCGGATGGCGTTATCTCTGGGTTTTCTTACGATCAATCAATGCGCTCCTATGTTCAGTTCGATAAGAAAATGAAGAAAGATAAAGAAGGTCATGAACACCATGTTGGCATGCCTGTTCCTATGAACGCTCATGTGATTCAAACTGCCAATATTGGAGATACTTCAATTAAAATCCAAATGGCTAAGCATTCGACTCCTTTTCATGAAGGCGCCGACGTTATGATCGGTATTGAAACGGAAGCGAATAAAGAGTCTCGTTGGATCAAAAGCATGGATCCTAAACCTAAAACTGATCCGCACAACGGAGCTTTAGAAGGCGATGGAATCTTTACTTTACATTTAACCCAACCGCTTAAGAAAGCTCATCCAAAAGGCGAAATTGTTACCACTGAGTTTGTTCGTTATCGAATGTGGGTAGACGCCGATGTTGGATTAGTTTTCTGGCATGACCACGCTTTTGGCGCGACCACTTGGCCGCATGGCGGTATCGGTTCGACAATTGTTGAGCCTTGGGGATCTACTTATCATGATCCTGTTACCGGTAAAGAAGTTCGGTCTGGTCCTGTTGTAGATATTAGAGGAACCGAACCGGTTGCTTACGCTCGTAGCGGTAGCTTCCGGGAAATCGTAGTTCAATTGCATGACACAGTGCCTCATACGGCGCAATTGATCAGCGCAGGTAATCCTCCAGGTATGAGTAGAGAAAATGCGATCGCTGCAGGGCAATCCATTTCTTTCCAAATGCCTGACAACATGATGGATTCAGCTTTTCCATTGTTGAATGGCGGTACCCATACTACGGGTAGCGGATTCAACTTCCGAGCTGCGTCTTTGGCGTCTAGATTGAAAGCTAATCCAGATCCAACTAAGCTGTTTTCAAGTAAAGCTCATGCAGATCCAACCACTCCACTGATTCGCGCTTATGTTGGCGATAACGTGTTGTTTCGGTTGCTTCACGGCATGATGAACGAAACTCATACTTTTGTACTTTCCGGTCATGGCTATCGACCAGAAAGATACGACCGTGATTCTCGTGTTACTAACACAATCCACATTGGTATTGCGGAACGGTATGATATGGCCACAACTGCTGGCGGTTACCAAGCTATGGCGGGAGACTATCTCTTTTATGATGGTCGAACTTCTAAACTTGGCGAAGGTAGTTGGGGTATTTTCCGAGTTTATGATAAGAAGCAAGATGATTTGTTAATGCTTCCTAACAATAAAGACTTTGCTAGAAAGGTGAAAACCAAAGTTTGCCCAGCCGACGCTCCTGTCAAAAACTTCAGCGTATCTGCCGTAAATAAAGGATTGAAATTCAATCCAAATACGGAAGATGAAATTGAAGTGGACTTTGAGCGTAAGTTAATAGCTGCAAATGAGGATGGAGCTATTTATGTTCTCGATAACGAGATCAGCAAAGTTGCGGATGATGGTCATATGCCTCATCCTTTGACATTACGCGCTAACATGGGCGATTGTGTTAAAGTTAAATTGACCAACCGCATGGAATCCGGAAACGCTTCGATTCACGCGAATAACATCGCTTTCGATCCGTTGGATTCTCAAGGTATTAACGTTGGTAACAACCCAGGCGACCAAACGGTTGCTCCAGGCAAATCCAAAACTTATACCTTCTATGCACACCCAGATTACAACTTGAACGGCGCGTTGCTCTGGGATTTTGGTAACCTTACCGGTAATGTTCGAAACGGCTTGTATGGCGGGATCATTATTGGACCAAGAGGTTCTGTGTATCGCGATCCAGAAACCGGGAAAGATATTACTCTCGGCAACTCCTGGAAAGCGGACGTAATTATCGATAAGTCTTATCCTGAAAACCAACATCTTGAAAACTATCGGGATTTTGCGTTGTACTTCCAGGATGAAGATAATATTATCGGTACTTCGTTTATGCCTTATCTGCAAAACGTTGCTGGCTTAACTGGCGTTAACTATCGGTTAGAGCCATGGATGTATCGCGAAGACGAAGGGTGTGAGTTGGGTAACATCTTCACTGCCTGCGTAGCCGCAGATAAAGATCCAGCAACGCCAACGTTGAAGGCGCACGCCGGAGATAGAGTTATGATCAATATCTTTGGCGCGCATAACGAGCAAAACCAAATGTTTAATTTGGACGGCCATCAATGGCGCCGCCATATTAATCAAGAAGGTTCTGATATGATCGACGTTGAGCAATTTGGCGGCGGCGAATATATCCAGGCCTTTATTACTGAAGGAGCTGGTGGAGCGTATCATAACCCTGGCACCTACCTTTGGTTGAATGCTCGAACGCCTTATCAACAAGCGGGTCAATGGGGTTATTTTAAAGTATTGCCTAAGGGAGAGACTTCTATTCTTCCATTGGGTAATGTGACTCCAAAAGGCGTAAGCGCTTCTAAAGAAGAGCAAGAAAAACTATCTATGAGATAAGTTTTTCATGAAGTTTTTTTGAAATATTGGGAGCTCCATTTTATGGGGCTCCCATTTTTCTATTGTATTCCAAGCAAATTTGGGTAAAATTACTAGATTTCAAAAAATTCAGAGCGTTCAGTTTCCCAATTTTTATTTGGATCGTTAATCTTGTAAGGAGGATTTCGTTTAAATGATTAAAAAAGTGTTAACCGGAGCGGTTGTACTCAGCGCCGCAGTAGCTTTAACGGCTTCGACCAGTTTTGCCGCGAAGTATAAGTATGAAGGCGGCGCGGTTTCAAATGGTGGGTCGGTCAGCGGAGTAGTAAGTTTTGCGGGTAAACCCCAAACTATCAAGAAAGATTTGGCAAAAGAAAAAAATAAAGAATTTTGTTCTAAGCACCCTATGAATGAAGGTTTGATTCGAACTATTGAAAAAATTAGTTCTAAAGACGGTAAGTTGGCAGGCGCTGTTGTTTTCATCGAAAACCTTGCAAAAGGTAAAGAATGGAAGCAAGAGCCTATGAAAGTAGATTTTAAAACCTGCGATATTTTCCCTAGAGTTTTTACCGTTCGCAAATCTAATAAAGGTGAAAAAGAAGGTAACTTGATTATTACTAATCAAGACGAAAACACCTTACACAATCCACATGGTTATGACGTTGCTGGCGCTAACCGCAAAACCTTGTTCAATAAGCCATTGCCTAGTGTTGGCGCTTCTGCAGACGTTAGTAAAAACTTAGGACGTCTTAAAAAGGATAAAAGTAAGCATTTCTTTTTGCAATGCGATCAGCATAACTTTATGGAAGCTGACGCTCGAATCGTTTGGAATCCATACTACCAAGTTACTGGCGCTGATGGCGCTTACAGCTTGAAAGACGTTCCAGCTGGTAAATATAAAGTAGTTGCGTGGCATCCATACGCAGGCGAAACTTCTCAAGAAGTTACTGTAGCTGGCGGCGCGGACGCTAAAGCGGATTTTACTATTAAATAAATCTCGCGTTTCTCTAAAACGGTACCGGGTTTTACCCGGTACCGTTTTTTTTTTGCCTGCGTTTATAAAGTCCTATTGAATAGAAAACCCTCTAAATTTCCTAAAAAATTAAAGCATCTAAAACCTTCATAACGCCTTGCCAGTTTCTTCGATTCCAGGTTGGAAAATGATTTTTAAATTTCAATATTGAGTAACTAAAATAGTTAATTTGATTAAATTCACTATTAATTATTTAAATTTAAAGGTTTTTTTGGTATTCTTTACTCATTCATAATTATTTGAAGCAAAAGTTTTTATAAAGAATCGAAGGTGGTTTTAATGGCTTTTTCTTCGATTCGGTATCTTTTGAGAAAAAGGTGGGTAGTTGATGTTTTTTTTCGCCCGAAGTATAGGTTTCTTTATCTTAGTGTTTTATCTATTCCCACTGTCGGCTGAGGCCATTGGAAATATTAAGTTGGGCCGATTTGCAGTTCATCCAGGTTTTGGAATTAAGGGGAGATATAATAGCAATCTATTTTTGGAAGCTGACGATAGCTTTCCTAATGGAGACAGAGAAGGTAGGAGCGAAGATTTCAGTTGGATTCATATTCCTTTTATTGATGTAAAAAAAGAACGAAAAAAAGGAGAAGTTTTTGGAGCTAACCTCAATTATGTGGGCAACGATGAACATTTTTTTGAATTAACCGCCCAAAATTACTTTGAACATGATTTGAAGGGGGATATAGAGTTATCTGGGCCAGGAGAAAAAACACAACTGCAGATCAAAGGTCGGTATTTCGACACTTTGAGGACAACGACAAATGAATTTGGAACAAACTTTAATCCTCGAGCTCAGCGAAAAGTAAAAAAAGTAGGAGCAAAATTAACTCATACATTGACTCCACTTACGAAGCTTTCGGCAAATGTTAGTTTTCGCAATAATAAGTTTAAAGACTTTTCATTTCAAGGAGAAAATCGGAACGACTTTTCTGTCGGTGGTTCTTTCTTTTGGAAGTTTTTAAAGTTAACGGCGATGGGGCTAAAATATAATTTCCAAACCATTGATTACACTTCATCCTTCACGATAAATAGAAACTCTAATACTCATTCAGCCGCCTATGCATTACGCTGGGACCCAACATCTCTGCTTAGCGGAGAGGCTTCTATTGGTTATACCAATCGAAGTTTTGATAACATAGGTCCGACTCAGGACGCTTTTCAATATAATTTAAATCTAGAATACAAATTAAACAAAAGATCCATTTTTTATTTGAAGGGAGAAAGAAATGTTTTAGATTCTACCTTTAGAAATGTAGATGGGTTTATTGTCACAAGCGCTAATTTAACCTGGTCGCAAGAATGGAATTCAAAGTTAAAATCAGTTTTAGGAGTTGGTCTTCAAAATAGGGATTTCGAAACGGCGGTAGAAGATATTGCCAGCGGAGGGGAATTAAAAAAACGAGAGGATAATCAAATTACTCTTGGAGCTAACGTAACCTATAAAATACAAGAATGGCTGCAGGCTTCGGCAGATTATAAGTTAAACAGCACCACTTCGAATTTTAAGGATACTGAGTCCGATTTAAATATAGCGTCTCTAGCTCTTACCATTGTTTTTTAATTTTGGTAAATAAAAAACCTTCCGATAAAATAAGCTATACGTTAGTTTTTCCTAATTTATATTACCCAAGTTTTATATGTCACAAAAATGTATCACAAAAACTTTAATTTACCTTTTTTTATTGTGTTAATTTAATTGAATAGATGATTGCTATTTTTAGATCTTATTGTTTTTATATTAATTAGACGAAATTTTGAACCTTTGGTTGAGCGGCTAAAATTATTCGTTTTTAAAAATAATGAATTTAGCTTTAAGTAGATTGTTAAAATAAAATTTTGAAGAGTTTGTTTTCCAAAAACTAAATTTATTAGATATTTTGGTTCTAGTAAGGAAAAGTCGTTAATGAGTTTTAATAATTTTTCGAGCGAAACATTTGTTGTCGACTACTGGAAGGTAATAAAAAAGCAAAAGTTTTTTTTATTATTTTTCGTGCTATTGATTGTCGTTCCAACATTTTTTTATTCCTTGAAAATTAAAAAAGTATATCAAGCAAAAGCTTTACTTTTAATTGAGAGAAAAGCTCCGCAAGCGCTTTCCTTAAATTCAGCGGCTATGTCCGGTTTTGATACGGCTGGATTAAAGTTCTACAAAACACAGTATGGATTATTAAAAAGTAGATCTTTGATAAAAACTGTAATCCAGCGATTGGGGTTAGAAGAAGACGAAGAATTTAAATCAAAACCGCCAATGATTAATTTTTCTAGAATGAAAAATATAATCAAATCTTATCTGGTTAAAGCGGAAATGTTAGAACCGCCAAAAGAAGACGAATCCTTAAAAGATCTCTATACGCCTCTCATAAATACGTTTTTAAGTAGATTGTCTATTAATCCCGTTCGTAATAGTAGGTTGGTGGAAGTTGTATTTCGCGGACATTCTCCTCAATTAGTTGCCGATATCGCTAATGTAATTGGGGATATGTATATTTTAAGAAATATCGAATTAAGGAGTACTGCCGAACAAGGAGCTGGGCAGTGGCTTGGGTCGAGAGTTGCCGAAACCCAAAAAAAACTTGAAGAGTCGCAATTAGCGCTTCAAAAGTTTTTGGAAGATGAAAATATCATAGAGTTTAACGAGGCCCGGCAAGATATTAGCACTCAAGAATTAGTGCAAATAAATTCTCATGTGACGAATTCAAAAGCGGAGCGAGTTCGATTAACAACCTTAATGCAGCAGTTGGTAAAGTTAAAAAATAATCCGCTTGAAATGCTTCAATCTATTCCTGATAGGTATAAAACGGCTACGATTGGCAATATAAATAGAGAATACGTTGCCTTACAGGAAGAATTGTCTATTAAAGTTAAGAAGCTTAATCCTAATCATCCAACGTTGTTAAGTCTTGAAAGAAAGATGAAATCTCTGGAAGAGCGAATTCCTGGTGAAATTGATAGATTGTTAAAGTCAATCCAGATGGAGTTCAATACTGCCGTGCAAAATGAGAAATCGATGACGGCTGCTTTGAATAGCCAAAAAGAAAAAGTGATGGAGTTAAATAAGAAATTGATTAAATTTAATTCCTTGAAGGTTGAAGTAGAGAGTAACTCCAATGTTTACCAAATGCTATTAAGAAGATTGAAAGAAACAGACATATCGGCTAAAGGGATTGAAAGCAATATTCGCGTGGTTGATAGGGCAGAAGTTCCAACGAGACCGATTAAGCCCAATCTAAAAATGAATGTATTGATTGCGGGATTTCTTGCGGCTTTTGGCGGGATTTTTTTAATTTTCTTTTTCGAATCTCAAGATAAAACCCTTAAAACTCTGGAAGATGTTGAAGCTCAAATTCCTTTTCCTGTTTTAGGAACTATTTTTTTATATAAAGAAGCGTCGGCAAGCCAGTGGGATGAAGGTTTTAGAATTATTCGGACAAATATTTTAAACGCAACGGGCGATCCACCGAAAAAAATTATTATGATAACTAGTACCGCTCCATCCGAAGGGAAGAGTACAGTTTTATCCAATTTAGCTATAGGTTTTGCTCAGTTGGGCCAAAAGGTATTAGTCATTGATTGCGACTTGAGAAGATCGACATTGCATAAAGTATTTTCGTTAAATGAGTCTCCAGGTTTGTCTAATTATCTTTTAGGAGATATTCCTATAACTTCGATTTTTCAAAAGCCGTCGCCGGAAAATGTTTATGTTATCTCTGGAGGTAAGACAACATCGCCGGCGGTGGAAGCTTTAAATTCAAAGAAATTTCAAGGCTTGCTTAAGACAGCTAAGGAAAATTTTGATATCGTTTTTTTAGACGCGCCTTCAGTGTTAAGTCTTTCAGATTCATCGGTGTTAGCTCCTGTTTGCGATAATATTCTTTATTTAATTCGCTCGGGAAAAGTTGATTACCGAATTGTCCAACGCGCCTTAAAACAGCTTTGCTATTCTGCTCCGACTCTTAACGATAGAAGAAATGAAGGGCAGATAAAAAATATGCAGTTACTGCCGAATATTAAAGCTAAAGTTTTAGGCGTGGTTTTAAATATGGTTGATTCAGATAACGACCAACTCATTAAATACAGCCAAGAATATCACCGTTATATAGATTCGAAAATGGCCAGAGACGGTCAAGTATCGGCCTAATTAATTTACGAATCGCTTTCGTTGACGTTTACGATTTGTAGGGTGAATTACATTATTTGTTTGACTAATCAAATTTAAAGGAATCTCTAAAAACAGGTTAAAAAGTTTAAAAAAAGGTTATATTAT
>JAYOZP010000023.1:0-44127 GCA_038154245.1 Nitrospinales bacterium
ATATAATATAACCTTTTTTTAAACTTTTTAACCTGTTTTTAGAGATTCCTTAGAGTCATTGCGTTAGGCGACTCTACTACAGCAGGAACTCATGAAAACGAATTAACTTATCCTAGAATTTTAGAAAGAATGTTGACCAATCAATTTGAGGATTTGCATTTTCAAGTAATAAACGCTGGGGTTTGGGGGTATACATCCTGCCAAATCAACAAAATATATAAAAATGAAGTTTCAAAATTTCAACCCGACATGATTATTCTATCTCTTGGTTGGAACGATTTTCAACATGGGTTGTTCACTGAAACAGAAGCTCAAAACAAGTCGCACTATTGCAAGGAGCCAACGGCGTTTGAAAAAACCTACACCTTCATGTTGTTGCATTATTACTTTAAAAAATATAGAAAATATTTTCTTCCCCAAAAACCGTTTTATGAACACTCTTTTAAAACTAAGAACCTTAAATTCTTTACTAAAAATATTGTGGAAATTATCGAAGACGCCAAGCGCAAAGGAATTTCACTGGGGTTGTTTGAATTACCTGCAATGATTGAAACATCTGAACCTGTTACGAAACAAATGAGATATCCACAATTATCAAAATGGAACCCAAGGCAATTGGAATTTCAAAAACGATCAATTCCTCTCATAAATACTGCTTTGAAAAGTATCGCTGCCGCGTATCCTCATGTTTTTTTTTGTTAAAACTAGGCTTTCGTATGAAACCAAAAACAAATACCTATTTTTCCACGACTGGGTACACCCTACCGGAGCAGGAAACCGAGTTATCGCTTATAAAATATTTCAGTTCATAACTAATCGCTTAAAACTAACCCCACCTATCTCTACTAATTCCCCAGAGGCAAATCCGGATAACTACAAGCAATTAGAAATCGATTATTTAAAAAGTCTTTTTGTCGTAAACCAGATTGAAGACATATCATATGCAACTTGCGTGGTGATCCATGGAAAATGCACTCATTTTGAGACTAAGGTACCTATAATTGAATACCTAATAAGCGTAATAGAGTCTTCTTTGGGCGCTCTTTTGCAATTCAACAATGAATTGAGAACAAAACCGAATATTTTGATTTTTACAGAAAGCAAATTATTAAAAACCATCAAAACTTACCCGAAAGTTTCTATCCCTTATTGGCTTTTGGCGCAAGTCTATCGATTGAAGAAACAAGATCAATTAGCTTTAAAATTCGAACAAAAATCCATTCAGATAAACCCCCTATTAAAAGAAGTTTCATTTGACCGGCTTTATAACAAATTCATTAAAAAACATAAGCCCAGTCCTTTGATTTCGAGTTTTTCAAACTTTATAAACACCCTTACCCAAGTCCCAAACTACCAAAGCCAATATGTACATTTTTGGGATTTAAAAAATAGGTCCAATCTAAACAAAAAGCAAAAAATGAATTTAATCATCAAACTATATGCCGCAAACCCATTACTTTTTCGATCTCTATTTGAATACGCTGTCAACTACTTGATAAAAGAGAACGAACTCAAAGAGGCTTTGCATCTCACCAGAACATTAGGAAAATTCAAACCAGAACAGGAATTTGTTTTCAAAAAAATGGAAGAAAGAATTATGACTTTAATGCAACAAACTAAATAATAACTAGTCCCCTTGACATGTCTCAACCAAGAAATAGTTCGAAAGAGTTTACGAATTCCTCAATGTTAATTTGGATATTTTTTTAATTTTGCGATTGATTTTTTTTGAAGCTTCTTTAAAAGTTAACAATTTTTCTTTTGCTCCATGATGGCCAATCACAGATTCGGCATTTACCATCGCTAATTTAAGAGCAAAAGAAATATCGTTTTTCTTAATGAGTCCGGCCAGAAACGTAGAAGCAAAAGCATCTCCCGCGCCAGTAGTTTCGACTATTTTTATACGTCGCGGTTTTCCATGATAAATACATTCATCATGAAAAACGTAAGCCCCCTTTTCTCCATCGGTAATAGCGATTGTTGTTGGCCCAGCTTTAGCCAAATCATGAAACTGAGCTTCATAATCTTTTTCTCCCACCAACAACCCCGCTTCTTCTTTATTTAAGACAAGCACAGAAACTCTCTTTAAAATTTTTTTGAGCGACTTGATTCCTTGCTTAGCTAAAAAAGGACTCAACACAAAGGCAATTTGAATATTATTTTTTTTCGCAAATTCTGAAAGTCGAATAATAGTTTTAAAAGATTCTTTCATCATCGATGAGAAATAAAACCATTTCGTTTTCAACTTATTTTGTTTAATCTCTTCCCATTTTAGGTCTCCATTCGATCCTCGGAAGTTCAATATCGTTCTATCCCGGCCTTTATCGTCAATAACAACCGAAAAACCCGCTTTCGCGTTTTTTTTCACAACAGACAAAGAGGTGTCTATTCCTTCTTTAGAAAGATTTTGAAGAATCGTCGCAGAATAACCGCCCAATCCCATTTTCCCAAGATAAGCCACTTTAAACCCAAGCCTTGCCAAAGATACTGCCGCGTTTGTCCCGCCTCCTCCAGTTGAAAATTCAATTTCTTCAACAAGAATTTTTCCTCCCACTGGGAATGAAATATGTTCTTTTTTCCTCTTATCATATAGAACCTGAGAAGATTCCGGTTTTACGTATAAATCTATCGTTGAGCTACCAACGCAAATAATGTCGTACATAATGTTATTTTCTATAGTGATGATTTATTGACGCTAAAGTTTATAATAATTAAGAGCGAACAAAACTCCGAAAATTTCTCAAAACTAAAAAATATATCAGGCTTCATAAATGGAGAACCGCTATGTCTTTCCGATTAGAAGAATTACTAGAAAAGTTTAACGATTTAGAAAGAGAAATACTGTTTGAAATTAATAAGAAAGAAAAAGAATTTTTTTATGAAATAAAAAAGAAACGGGTTCATTTTGAAAAAGAAATCCAAGAGCAACACAAAACTTTGGTGAAAAAAATTAGAACCTACCTGAAAGACGCCGCTATCTTAAATGTCTTAACCGCTCCTTTTATTTGGTCATGTTTATTTCCCGCTTTATTTATGGATTTGGTATTAAGTATTTATCAAGCTGTCTGCTTCCCAGTATATGGTATCCCTAAAGTTAATAGGAGCAACTATGTAGTCTTAGACCGACATTATCTGAGGTATTTGAATTGGATTGAGCGTATGAATTGCGTTTATTGCGGATATTTTAACGGAGTCATAGGGTATTGTAGAGAAATAGCGGCTCGGACAGAGCAATATTGGTGTCCCATTAAACACGCCAGGAAAAACCTCACGCTGCACAGTCGGCATAAAAACTTTTTAGATTACGGCGACGCACAGAGTTATCGACAGAGAATAGAAAAAGTTCGTAGGAATTTTAGCGATTTAAAATAAATTTTCTTCCTTTAAGTTCGTTTAACATTAAACGCATACTTGTAAAGCGCATAAACAGCCATCCCAGCGGCTAAATGTTTGAGAGCGTGCCCTCCCATCTGATTGGCAATTAAATCGAATACTGTTTTATCGAAATGTTCCAATAATTTTGCTAAAGCATACCAACCAAAAGCATGCATTAAAAACTTAATTTCTCGCTCGTCATTGGGAAATAATATACAGATTAATGGGATCTCTATCATTGGCAAAAATTGAACTAAACCATACGATCTCAAGTCGCCCGCTCCTGCCGTTTCGGTAAAATCCCAGTACCAAACGCTACTAACTCCCAATAACAAAAAAACAGGAAGTAAAATTAACCCAACAGTTTTATTAACGCGTTCGGCAATAACAAACGCAAAAAACGACATAAACACTAACGTCATGGGCAATCGATCCCAAACCAATGTCGAATTATTTGGAGTCCAATGGTAATATGCCGACCCAATGCAAACTAAAGCAACGCTTATAAAAAAAATACTCCAAAAACAAAAAAACTCATTACAAGCTGCAGACTTCTTCTCCACGACTAATTGCCTTAGACCTACCAGGCCAAAA
Source organism: Nitrospinales bacterium (assembly GCA_038154245.1). Taxonomy (GTDB): domain Bacteria; phylum Nitrospinota; class Nitrospinia; order Nitrospinales; family JAJDAT01; genus JAJDAT01. The sequence goes on from JAYOZP010000023.1 coordinate 3,970, forward strand.
ATCAAAAATAGAAAATTAGAAACAACGTTCCAAAAGTTAGGAATTCCCAGCAGGGATCTAGCGTCTGCAAAACCATGATATTCGCTAGGCTGTGGGATAGGAGAGAGTAGAAACGCAATAACTATTGGAATAACAACGCCGACTATTAAAATAGATAGCCGCTGTTTAAACGTTAAAGCGTTCACATTTTATTCCTTAATCCCGAGATTTTCTCGGAAGCCTCGAAATAATTTTTGAATGGGAGGGATTAATTTATTTTTTAGATCGTCGGGAACCCAATTTATTTTATCTAGCGGCCATTCTTCAAAAGAATGAATGTCTAAACCGGCTTTCCCATAACTTTCCGCCAATGTATCTTCCAAACCATAAACAATGCCGGAGTTAAATACCTTCAAATATAATTCCCAAATCAATTCGGAATCATATAAACCACCCAGGTAATGATTAATCAGCTCTTTTATAGTCGGCTCTGCATGTTCAATAAAATCTGGATGCAAGGCTTCTTCCAAAGTCCGATAAACAATAATCACGTCTTGCATCAAAAATTTCAATTCTTCCGAATCCTTTTTAACAGGACGACTATCAACATTCAGTAACTCTTTGAGCACTTTTAGATTTCTAATCGAATCGTAAATGATAGATTCTTCCCAAGTCGTCGTATTCCAGACAAAGAAAACTCGCAACCAACGCACTCTCCTGTTTGCCTCTGAGAGATGCATTATCAAAGACGGTTTGGAATGGTTACTATATGGAAGCGTGTCTCCCCAGCCTTCCAACTTAAAGTCCAATCCGATAGGTCTGAAGGCGTTTGAAGAAATCTCATAATATAGTTCCATAAACCGTTTCAACTCTTCTTTATCTTCAAAACTTTTCTCTTGTGGCAAATTAACAATGCAATACATTCGCTGAATCTTATTTTTCGCAAAACCACTCTCGTCGGCAATCAAATAAGTCCCACCCCAAACTCCAGAACTAACTTCCTTGCCATTAATTCCGTTAATGGAAAATTGAGCGTACGCAGACCGCGCTATTTCTCGGTACATATGGTTTAAAACAAATAAGTTAAGATACTTTTCCGCGCGAAAGAGCGGACCTACTGCTTTTATTTCTGATTCTTCCATTAAGAAAATTTTTCTGATATTAGGTAAATGAATTTTGTTTATTTGATGGGGAATACCTAGCTCTAATACTACCGTTGTGATTGTCTTATAATAATTTCTTTTCCCAAACAGCTATCAGTTTTTGAATACGCCGGGCTTCGTCCGAAGATTTTTCTTTCAACAAACCTATAGCTTGCCTTCCAAATGCGATAGCGGCCTTAAAATCCTCTATACAAGCTTTTGAATCGGCCAAGTCGGCTAATCCTAATCCTTCTTCGTAAGAGTTGCCAAGTTCTTTGTATATTTCAACCGCTCTTTCTTGGGCAACAATCGCTTCTTTGTATTTATTTAATTTAACGTAGTTTAAACCAATTGCGGTTAAAAGCTCTCCTTGCTTCTTCAAATCTCCCCGCTGAAATGAAGCTTTTAAACACTCCTTATAACAATCAATTCCTTTTTTTATATCGCCTAATTTAATATGGACATGCCCTAAACCATTTAAGGCTAATCCTTCCATTTGAAAATCATTATTTTCCTTTGCTAAACATACTTGTTCGTAAAAATATTTTTTTGCTTGTTCCAAGTCTCCAAGAATTGCGTGCGCATCGCCTAAACTTGCTAATGTCTCCGATAATTCTTCAAAGGTTCCAATTTCTCTAATTAAGATCAAACGTCGTTTAAAATATTCTATAGAGCGTCTGGTTTCGTTCATCTTGGCGTAAGCTAATCCGAGGTTAGAAAGCGCTAATGCTTGTCCGCGACGATCGTTTAGCTCCTCGGCAAACTTTAAATCTTCAAGATAATATTCAATAGCGCGACGAGTATCCGTAATATTAGCGCCGGCAAGTCCAAGCTCCTTTCCGCTATGCCTATCTTCAAAACTACGAGACAAATCATCGGGCGGTGGATTCATTTCACCCTTGCCTGAAATATCTGTCTGAATCTTAGTCAGGTTCAACGCCAATTCTTTAGCCACAAGAGTTTCTAACATTTTTGTGTCTTTATCCCACGAATCGATACTAATAGACACCGACAATTCCTCGTCCAATGTTTGTAAAGAAACAGGTAAAGACTCTTCAGAGGGAAACTCTAGCTCGTCCAATAAAATAGAAATAACAGAAATTCTTTGTGATAATGCGGCGGCCATTTCAGCGGCCATCCAATCGTTAGAATCGTAATCGTCTATTGGACTCCACCCATATCCCATAACAGCGACCATAACGGCGGATTCTCCAACTTTTTTTTCAAGAAACTCCTCAACCCCCGCGCCCTTTGGGATTTCAGGATTAGCGACAACTTTATTTTCACCAAAGCGCGCGCAAAGAAATTCTTTGACTCTATCAGTTTTATTCGCATTCACAAATTTCCGTGAACTAAGAAATATTTTGCCTACTCTTTGCACTTCTATTCACCCTTTGTCCTCATTACCTGGAAATAAAGGACCCATCTTTTAAGCTTTCTACCAATTTTTTTGGTAAATTTTCCTTTAAACCACTCCAATCAGAATCGTTATATCTCGTTCTATTAGCTTTAATATTCTCTAAAGTAGCCGATCTTCTCTCTTGATAACATTTTGATGGAGCTATCGCTTCAACCGCCATCAACAATAAACCTTTCATTTGATCCCACTGGCCTTGCCCCGCACAAGCGTTTGCTAACCCATTATAAGCGTTTTCAATTTGATCACTATCTTCGGATTTTTTACCTCTCTCTAAGGCTGCCGCATAATTCTTAATCGCTTCATTCCAACTTTCTTTTCCCGAATATGCATTGCCTAAACAAAGATACGACTCGGTCACGCCAGACTCGTCTTCATTGGCTTCATCTGATTTAATCGCTAGATCGTAATTTTCAACAGCCGAGTCCCAATCTTTTTTATCTTCATAAACATTACCAAGAAGCCTATAAACTTCCCCAAGCCTAGTTCGCTCCTCTAGCTTTTGGCTCCATTCAATCGATTTTCGAAAGCAATCAATCGCTTCTTTTGCATTACTCATCTTCTGATTGGCCTTCCCAAAAGCACAATATATATCTCCAAACGTTTTTTCAACCTCCGGATAACCGCAAGAAATATACGCCTTAAAATTTTCTAAGGAGGTTTCAAAATTTCCAAGTTTCAAGTTTAATTGACCTAAAACGCCATAACACAACGCCTTTTCTTTTTCATCTACAAGCGGATGGCCGCGCCACTGAGTCAATAGTTTTTCAGCCAATATAGGATGCGATGTCTTTAATTCATGCGCCATTTTGCGCGCCAATTCAACAAATCTAACGTTGTCTTTTTGATTTAAAAAAATGTTCGCAACATTTTCAAACAATGTCCAAACTTTACCATTTGAAACATGATCCAAATAACCGTCGAAGAATATTTCTAAAAACTCGGCAATATCGTCTTTATTCCCGCCTAGCGCAGCATATTCCAAACAATCGGCCAAATAGCAATAAGCTGATTTTGGATCGTTTTTTAGTTGAGCGTAGAATAATGCGTAATAAAACTCCGAAATCAGTTTCTGCCGGTCTTTTAGTTCCGCTTCGGACATTGCGAACTTTGAATCGGTAGAATCCAAAAATTTATCGCGTAAAACGGAATGTACAGAAAACCGCAAAATTTCATCTCCAGGCTCCTTTGTAGCAACTAACATTCTTTTTGCAGACAATGCTTTTATGTCCGCAGAAAACCCAGAAGCATCTTTTTTTTGTTCTTGGCAAAAAGTCTGCCAAAACGCTTCGAGCATGGGAGACGCTAAGGAGCTATCCAAAAAAAGAGCGCGACTCCTCAATAATTCCAAGCGGCTCTTTGCTAACTCTCCCAGGAAAAAATCCGAAACATTTTCTTCACGAAGTTTTTTTAGAGTAACTCGCCTTTCTACTTTTGTTCCCGCATTGTGTGCGAATAGGTTCAATTCAAATGGAACGCCTCCGCAAACTTCAGACATTTCCCATTTTTCCTCAAAAGGTAGACTATTAAATTCTTTAAACGAGTTCAAGAAACTTAGCTTCTCATAATTTGTGAATTGATTTAACAAAACCCAATTAAGTTCAATTTCATCGCTAAAAATGGCAGTTTTTTTTGCGGCAAATAAAAATTTCGTTTTCGGTCCAGCGTTTTTGATCAACGTTTCGACAAAATCCTTCAATAAAAGATCTTCAACCCGACGTTCATCGTCTAACCAATTTTCAAAATTATCGAACACAAATAATATACAACGTTCGCCAATGGCCCCGGCTAAAGTCAGCGCCTTTTCTTTAGGTATAGGATATTTTTTTTGATTTCGAATTATTTGCGAAAGAGAGTTCTCAGAAAAACGGTGAAATAACTTTTCAAGTTGATCTATTAAATCTCCATACGATCCGCGAGAATACCCACCTCCATCCAAGAAAAATATTTTTTCGACAGCAAGCCTTTCGTCCATAGTCGTTAACATGCTTGCTCCTAATTGATGGGCAAAAAAAGTTTTTCCCAATCCAGAATCTCCACAGACGCCAATCGCCTTCGCGCCTCCTTCAAAAGCCGCTTCCACTTGCGCCATAGAATCCCAACGACCAATAAACCTTTGCGAACCTACAGGAGCTGCAGACGGCTCCGCCGCTTCCTGTATATTAAACAACGGATGCTTATCCTCAACCTCTTCTTTAAAAACAACTTTCTCTTCTCGCGAAAAAGCCGAAACCAAAAAAGCGGCTGGTTGAGAATCCACATCTAATCCGACAAACGCTAGAGACTCTTCAACAGAGGTTGCGATTGAATCTTGTTTTATCCTTCCAACTAATTCTTTAAAAAATTCGGATACTATTTTTGAGCCGTCATGCTTCTGAGGCAACTCAGACAAGACAACAGTTTTGGCAATACCTTTTTTACAAAAAATTTCTCCCACACTTTTTGGATCGTCTCCAACATAACCTTCAGCTACCAAAAGCAATGGCGGACGATCTTTAGGAAAAAGGTCGACTAAATCTTTTAACCCAAGAAAAGTATTTTGATTCGGAGCGGTAGCGAGTTCAATTCCAAATTCGCCTTTCGAATCTTTGGCAAAATCAAAATAAATAAAGTCATATTGTCTTTTTTTCAATATTCGAGATAGCGTTTCGCGACATCCAAAATAAAATTCTTCTAAGACCAAATCGCCCTCAGTCAAAACAGGGTCCAACGCCTGACACAATATTTTCTCTTCATCATTTCCTTGGTCGCTCGAAGAAATTCTTAACATTTTAAAAGGACGATTAATGGTAAATTCTATCAAAACGTTCTTCACTCCCTATGAACATGAAAATTAACGGTCTTGGCATCGTGTTATACTGTTTGCCCTACAGTAGTCAACAAAATCAAAACCAAGTATTTACAATATAATAAATAGCTTTAAATACCTTCAAAAATATATTACTAACGGTACTATACAAAACAATGTCACAGAAATCTAACTCTCCGCGAGAAGTAATCGTAAAAAATACGCGTATCGGCGGCAATAATCCAATCGTATTGATCGCAGGCCCTTGCGTTATAGAATCAGAAAACCATGCCCTTAAAACAGCGGAACGCCTTAAGCAAATATGTAACGACGCAAAAATCGATTTAATTTATAAATCTTCTTACGATAAAGCCAACCGTTCTTCATTAAATTATTTTAGAGGCCCAGGGTTAACAGAAGGATTGCGCATTTTAAAGAAGGTAAAGCAAGAACTGGATCTACCAATTCTTTCAGACATACACAAAGAAGAGGAGGTTGACCCGGCAGCAGAAGTTTTAGACATATTACAAATTCCAGCGTTTCTTTGCCGGCAAACTGATTTACTCGTTAAAGCTGGGAAAACGGGAAAAACCATTAACGTGAAAAAAGGCCAATTCATGGCTCCTTGGGATATGAAAAATATTCCGCCTAAAGTTGAATCAACAGGAAATCACAATATATTGCTTACTGAAAGGGGGGTTTCGTTTGGCTACAACAATTTAGTAGTCGATATGCGTTCTCTCGTCGTAATGCGCGATTTAGGATATCCAGTTATTTTTGACGCAACACATAGCGTTCAATTGCCGGGGGGGCAAGGGGATCGTTCTGGAGGACAACGGGAGATGGCTCCTCCTTTGATTCGCGGCGCCGTGGCGATTGGTTGCGACGCATTATTTATGGAAGTGCATCCGGACCCTGACAACGCTCCTTCCGATGGACCTAACATGATAAAAATAGAAGATCTCCCGAACTTATTAAAACAAATTAAGAAGTTAGATCAAATGAGATTAGAAAACTTTCAATAATGCGTCGATTCTTTTTCACATTCATCGCGTTTACGCTTGTTTTTCTCTTCGAACCTAAACTATCTCTCGCTCAAAATGCGGGAGCCTGGGAAATTTTACCTTCAACTCCAACCGCCAGAACCGAAGCGGCAGTCGCTATCCTAGATCAAAAAATTTACGTAATTGGAGGATTTTCTCCACAAGGAGTTACCGATTTAGTTGAAATTTTCGACGTAACCACAGGCGAATGGTTCGAAGGAGCGCCCCTTCCAGAAGCAAGACACCATGCCGCTATAGCAGTTACGGAAAACACAGTATATATAATTGGAGGCTTTACCTCTGGATTTTGGACTCCAGCATCGGACGTTTTCGCTTATGATCCAAGCTCAAACCAATGGTCTCAAAAGACGTCTATGCCTACGCCACGCGGAGCATTAGCGGCGGGAGTTGTAGATGGGAAAGTTTTTGCTATCGGAGGCGCTAATAAAAAAACCTTTCGATTAACGAATACGGGAGCTAATGAAATGTACGATCCTGAATCCGATCAATGGACTTCGTTAACGCCTTTGCCCACACCCCGCGACCACTTAACAGTCTCCTCTTTTAACGGAAAAATATACGCTATTGGAGGACGGATAAACGTGGATTACAATCAAAACTTAGACGTCAATGAAGCTTTCAACCTGGAAACCAATAGTTGGTCTACGCTGCCGCCACTACCAACAGCTCGTAGCGGTATTACATCTCAAGTTTTATATGGAAATATATTTGTATTGGGGGGCGAATCAGGAGAAGGAACTTTTTCAGAAAACGAAGCTTATAATCCTGTAACAAATAACTGGGAAGTTATGGCGCCAATGCCAAAAGGACAACACGGACTAGGCTCGTCCGTTCATGAAAACCAACTTCATGTCTTAACGGGCGGGCCTAATCCGGGAGGAGGGGGTAGCAAATTCCACGCGGTCTTTAAATTAGAACCGTAATATATTTTTTCAGGCTAAACCTGCTATTTCATTATCAGTCGAACCGGCGGCACTCCCGGATAAATTAATTCCCTGGTAAAAAATAATTCATCCGGGGTAAGGAGGTGTGCCTGTCCGAATCTTCAATCACTAATAAAGCAAGCAACGTGCCAAAGTTAAAACAAAAACCTAAAAAAACCTAAGTCGCTATCTCTTAACGACTTATAGCGACACCACTTTTTTTAAACATCTTCTTTCAAAACCAATTTTGCGGAAAAAATGACCTAAAACTGTCAAAAACTTCCTAAAAACTATAATTCTGAGATAAATTTTTCCAGAAATTCAGTCATATTTTTGACGGCCAAAGGCATTTGAGATTTTAAAGACATTGCCATTGGTATTAAGGAAGGATTTGTCAAAATATACCAACCAGCTTTCATTTTAGAAACATTGCCATTTTCGTCGAAACACGGTGAAAAATTAGCCAATTCTTGATCTACCGTATCCGATATAACTCGAACAGAAACTAAAGAAATCGACCTTTGGTTGGAAACTTCCAATAGTGCGGTGGTTTCCATATCAACGCCTAAGGCTAAATATTGGCTACCTAGCTCTTTCTTTTTATCCGGAACACAAACCGCAACATCTGAGGTCAATAAGGACCCGCTATGAACGTTGAATGCAAAACTATTGGACATTTTTTTTGCCGTTACAACTTCTGCAGAACTTAAGGTCGCCTGAGTACCTAAGCTATGACCTTTACCATTCGACTCAAAAGTAATATCAATTACTTTGTCGGCGATTAAAACATCGCCTAGCTTTAAATCCGAATCAAGTCCTCCTGCAAAGCCGCAAGAAATAATTAAAGAGGGGGAATAGGCGTCAATGACTTGACCAAGTACATTGCGGGCTCGTTTTTTACCCACACCTGATTGAACGACCAAAACTTGCCGTCCTAACCAGGTTCCTAAAAATCCCTTCGCATGGCCAAAGAAAGGTCGGTCGTCGATCTTCATTCGACCTTTAATCAGCAAGGCTTCTTCTTTCATCGCTACAATGATACAAATCAATGAGTTCATAATTCTAAAAACTTAGGCAACCTTTATAATTTCCGTAAATTATTTTTGATATTTATTTTTAATCACTAACTGTTTTGTCAAACAAGTTATTTCTCCTATGATTTCGGGATTTTCCCCCGGCGTCCGAACATATTCAAAATTTATGGATATTTGTATATCACAAGACCGAATACTCTCCCTCAAAGGATCCGAAACTTCATAAGCGCCATTTGAAGCGAGTTCGCTCGAAACTCTTAATAAATTCTCAGGCGATTGTGGAATCTCCCAAGAAGCGGTTCCTTCATACACAAAACTCGCCTTTGTCATACAACCATGCGCAAAAGTTGCCTCATATGGAGAGCTTCTTACCGGCATTTGAACAGGTTCTCCAAATCGATTTTTGGCAATATCGAATGCTTGATCGTCGACAACTCCCCGAAGCGCTATCGTCGATGAGTTCATAATTCGTTTATCTGCGTTCATTATTTGAATTTCGATTTTAAATTGCGCTTTTTCTCCTCTATTTTCTTGTAAGCATGGCGGCAATTCTTTTACTTGATCCATTCCCTCTACCGGACTTGGCAATCCTCCTCCAAAAACCGTAGCAATCAGGATTAAAAAGCTTAACGCGCTCATTCTCATCGTGATGTCCCCCAAAAGAAGGTTTCTTTTTCAAAAACGAAAATAAGACCAAAAGAACTTGTATCTACATATTTTTTAACTATGATAAAAAGAAAATAAAACCATTTACTTTGAGTCAATAATGTCGGAAAAACCATTCGTTCTTATAGTAGACGATTTAGAAAGGAATCGAAACCTACTGCAACAATATGTAGATGAACTTGGGTATCAAAGCGCCTCAACCAATAACGGGTTGGAAGCGTTAGATTTCATTAAAGATGTAGAGCCTGATCTTGTCTTACTTGACATGAAAATGCCGATTATGGACGGTTATGAAACGTTAGACCAGCTTAAGTCGGACCCAAAGCTTCGCCATATACCCGTCATCATGATTTCTGCTTATGGGGAAATGGAAAATATAATCCCCTGCATAAAACGAGGGGCTGTAGATTATTTAGCTAAACCATTCGAATCTGTTTTATTGGAAGCGAGAATCCAATCGGCTCTATCTTTAAAAAAATTACGCGATAATGAAGAGGAATATAGAAAAAAAATTGAAAATTATTCTATTCAACTTGAGAGCGAAACTTTAAGACGAACGACGGATTTACTCCATACACAATTAAGACTGATACGCAGGTTAGGCCATGCATCGGAATATAAAGATAATGAAACCGGTATGCACGTGGTTCGAATAAGTCACTACTGCAAAAAGCTTGGCGAGGCCTTTGGATGGGCTCCAGAATCCTGCGAATTGATTTATCACGCAAGCCCATTGCATGACGTTGGTAAAATAGGAATTCCCGAACAGATCTTATTAAAACCCGAAAAGCTAAACCATGACGAATGGGAAATCATGAAAACTCATACCACTATTGGAGCGGAAATATTAAAAGGAGGGGGTTCGGAGTTAGAAACAATGGCTAAGAAAATTGCCCTAACGCATCATGAAAAGTGGAATGGCACAGGTTACCCTGAAGGGCTTAAAGAAGAGGATATACCTATCGAAGGTCGTATAGTCGCTATTGCCGATGTTTTTGACACTCTGACATCAGACCGTTCCTTTAAAAAAAGATGGCCCGTAGAAGACGCAATAGATTTTATTGAAAACGCTAGTGGGACAGAATTTGACCCTGAAATGGTTAGGCTCTTCTTGAAAATTTTGCCAGATATTATTGAAATTAAAAATGAATACCCAGACTAAATCCAAGAAGTAAGATTTCTCCAATATTGACCTATATCAAAACATCTTAATTACTTGATATTGAATATTAAGAAATTCAAAAATTAAATAACCAAAGTTGCAATGCAAAGAGTTCCTAAGAAATTCTTTTCAACATCCTTATTAAACGCATCTTCGTCAGAAACATCCCACATTCCAACAGAATAGATGGAAAACTTTCGCTTCTGCATATGTTCGAAAATAGTAGAATTGGAATTAACTTTAAACGTTAATTCTAGATCGCTTGTTGCCAATGGCCCCACATACTTAGTAGCTAATTCGTCTAAATTCTCTTCATCTTCCAACTCAATAAAATCTCCAACAAATTTCCCTATCAATTCGCTAGGCTCGTATCCCATAAGCTTAAAAGCTTGATTTGCAAAAATAATTTGACGATCCTCGTCTAATTCAAAAATTAGTTCTGGAACTTTTTCGACAATAGTCCTATAAGTTTTTTCACTTTGAGCAACTTTGTGCAATAAAGCCTCTTTTTCCTGATTTAATTTTTTAATGCGAATTTGGGTTTCAACGCGCGCAATCAACTCTTCATGTTGAAACGGTTTAGTCACATAATCTATAGCTCCTAATTTAAACCCTTTTACGATGTCTTCTTTTTCCGTTTTCGCCGTTAAAAAAATAATAGGAATATCCTTAGTTTCTTCGTCGCTCTTAATTTCTTTACACACATCGTAGCCGTCCATTCCCGGCATCATGATATCTAGGAGAATTAAATCCGGATTTGCTTTTTTTAATACTTTCAAAGCCATCTCGCCAGATAACGCCACAAAAATCTCATAACCCTGTTCTCCTAACGTGTCCGACAAAACGTTAACATTGGCCCGAGTATCGTCTACAATCAAAATTCTCATTTTTTCCGAATCAATATCGTCCATTATTTTAAGCTTTAGAATTTAACAAAAAATTTTTCTCTAGGTTCTCTGATAGGATAATTCAATTCCACTGTAAATTAACAAACATTTTTTTCTTAATTTAAGATAAATTATCGTTTTGCAAATTTTAATTAGAATGTAAATCTAATGGTTAAACTGAAGTTCAAAATCCCAATACGCCGTGGCGATAAATTGGAACTCAAAATCGATACGCTAGCGTCCAGCGGCGACGGCATAGCGCGCTATGAAGGATACGCTATTTTTGTTCCGCAAGGGACTCCAGGAGATTTAGTATCTGCGTACGTTGAGAAAACAACGCCACGCTTTGGAGTCGCTAGAATCCTAGAAATTGTAAATCCCTCTAAGGATAGAGCAACGCCATTTTGCCCTGTCTTTCCAAAATGCGGCGGTTGTAAATTACAATTCCTCCCTTACGATAAGCAAATAGATTTTAAGGTTCAGGTATTAAAAGAAGATTTACAACGGATAGGCAAAATTGATTTTCAAGGCGAAATTAAAACTTTGCCAGCGGAAGCCCCTACCGTATGCAGAAACAAAACCGCTTTTGCCGTTCAAAAAAAACAAAAATCTAAAAATATCAAAATTGGGTTCTATCAAAATGGCACGCATGAAGTTATCGATTCATCAGTTTGCGACGCTTTGCAATTTCCACTAAACCAAACTAAAGAAATTATCCGCGAGCAATTGGACGCTTTGGGCTTGTCCGTTTATAACGAAAAAACACACAAGGGATTCTTACGAGGAATCATTATCAGGAGTTCGCGTTCCAACGGAGAAACCTTAGTGGGATTTGTTACAACCCGCGGCAAATTTCCAAAAGGTTTTATCGAACAAACAGCCGAAAAAATCATTCAAGCAAAAATCCGGCTTGTTGGAATTAGTCAAAATATCAATTCAAAGAAAACTAACGTTATTTTAGGAACGAATACCAGAAATTTATGGGGCAATGATTATATAGAAGAACAATTAGGCGAACTTAAATTTAGATTGTCGCTGCCTTCTTTTTTCCAAGTTAATAGTCTTCAAGCAAAAAAATTATACGAACTTGTCGAAAGTTGGGTTGGCTTGGATGGAGGTTTGGTGATCGACGCATATTGCGGCGTTGGAACCATCGCCCTTTGGCTGGCTAGAAAAGGTAGACAAGTCATTGGAATTGAAGAGTTCGAACAAGCAACCAATGACGCCAAAATTAATGCAAAACTAAATAACATCGACACCTGCCGCTTTGAAACAGGAACCGTCGAAAACTGTATAAAAAATTTGACTTCTGAGCCTCCCATAAACGCCATAATTGTAGACCCGCCGAGAAAAGGATGTTCCCCTGAAGTTATTGAATCAATACTTCAACTATCTCCAAAAAAAATTGTTTATATTTCGTGTAATCCCTCCACACTAGCGCGCGACTTAAACATGATTTGCGAAAAAAAGTACCAAATATCGCAAGTTTATGCGGTCGATATGTTTCCACAAACGTCTCATGTTGAATCTGCCGTTCTTTTAACAAATATTACAGATTTGTAAAACTTTGATTTTCGGGAAATTAGGTATTGTCATAGACAATGCATAACTTTATACTCTTGTTACACAACACATTGTTTTAATTAAAGGTTTGAGTTTTCAAAAACCAACATAGGGTCAATCGTTTTTCTAATTGATAAGTTTCGGAGCAAGATCCTTTGGACGTACAACAAAAAATTGAAATAATGCACAAAATGGATTTATTCCAAGCCTTGGACAACTCCATTTTGGAACAACTCGCCACGAATTGTAGAGAGTTTGCTTTAGAACCCGAAGAAATGTTGTTCGAAGAAAATACTTTAGAGACGGCCATGTATTTGATTCTTTCAGGCGACCTGTTGGTTTTCAAAGGAGTCAAACAGATTGCCTTATTAAGCGCAGGACAATATGTTGGAGAAATGTCTTTGATTGAATCCAAACCTCGTTCAGCTTCTACAAAAGCTGTTTCTCAATGCTTATTGCTGGAAATATCGGAGGTTCAATTCAATAAATATCTTGCAACCGAGCCCAAAGCCTTGACTGCAATTATTAGGACATTATGCGCGAGGATTAGGACAGACCTTGCAGTTATGGCCACCGACTTGCAAAAAGCGAATATTTTTACGCACGATATAAAAAACTGCTTAACGCCGCTTGGGTTAGTTGAGATGTGCCTGGAAGATTTGATAGAGGCTTATTCAGGAGAAAACGGCCAACAAAAAAGAGCGGGAGTTGAAGATCTTGAAAAAAGCTTTGAAGTCATGGACATTGTCAAAAATAATTTAACGACAATGATCAATCAAAGTTTGCTGAACGCAAAAAAAATAAAAGTAGACTACCAAAAAAGTCCGCACAACGTGATGGCTTTGATACGGGAAACGCTAGAGCAAGTGGGTTGTCATAAAAACTTGGAAGAGAAAAATATAGAAATTACAGATTTTGATAGCGATGCAGAATGGACCGTCAACTTCCTCGATATTAAACGCGTTATCCAAAATACAGTTATCAATGCGGGCTATGTAACGGAAAAAGGCGGAACTATAAAAGTCGATATAAAATCTATAGAAGACTCTTTTCAAGTTAGTATTACCGACTACGGATGCGGCATTCCAGAAGATATACAGCCTCTACTCTTGAAAGAGTCGATAACAACTAAGGGAGATGAGGGAAACGGCCTTGGATTGTTATCTTGCCGAGAAATTATCCAAGACCTGCACGGCGGTAAATTCTGGTTTGAATCAAAAGTAGGAGAAGGAACTACTTTCTTTTTTACGATTCCAGAAAAAGCATCCGAAGCGATTAAGAAATAAGTGTCCCCTAAAACCCGGCATGCTTGGGAGTTCGAGGAAACGGAATGACGTCTCGAATATTTTCCATTCCAGTAACGAATTGAACCAACCTTTCAAATCCCAACCCAAAACCAGAATGCGGAGCGGAACCAAACTTTCTTAGCTCTAAGTACCAGTAATATTCTTCCACATCTATTCCTTTTTTCTCCATTCTATTCTTGAGGGTTTGATAATCGTCCTCCCTTTGGCTTCCTCCAATAATTTCGCCAAGTTGAGGGACTAAAACATCCATCGCCCGAACGGTTTTGCCGTCGTCGTTAACTTTCATATAAAACGGCTTAATTTTTTCCGGGTAATCAAAAACTATTACCGGTTTCTTAAATTTCTTTTCCGTTAAATAGCGCTCGTGCTCGGACTGCAAATTTTCTCCCCACTTGACGGGATACTGAAACTTCTCGCCAGATTTAAGTAAAATATCTACCGCCTCTGTATACGATATTTTTTCAAAACTAGAATCCAATACATGCCGCAAACGCTCTATTAAAGATTTATCAATCCTTAAATTAAAAAAATCCATATCGTCGCCGCAAGATTCAAGAGCGTCGTTTAAAAGATATTTGATAAATTCTTCGGCCAGTTCCATATCGTCTTCTAAATCATAGAAAGCCATTTCAGGCTCGACCATCCAGAATTCCGCCAAGTGCCTGCTAGTATTAGAGTTTTCCGCTCGGAAAGTAGGCCCAAAAGTATAAATTTCTCCCAATGCCATTGCGTAAATTTCGCCTTCTAATTGACCACTCACCGTCAGACTTGTTTTCTTTCCAAAAAAATCTTGCGAGTAATCAATAGTTTTATTTTCAATTGGAGGATTTGATATATCTAAAGTGGTGACTTGAAAAAGCTCTCCCGCTCCTTCGCAATCGCTGGAAGTTATTATCGGCGTATGTAAATACGTAAAACCGCGTTCATGGAAAAACTCATGAATAGAATACGCCAATCGGTTGCGCACCCTCATTACCGCCCCAAAAGTATTTGTTCTAGGACGTAAATGAGAAATAGTTCTCAAAAATTCAAATGAATGTCGTTTCTTTTGCAGAGGGAACTCCTCCGCGTCGGCAATTCCATAAACGGTTACGTTTTTTGCCTGAATTTCTACCAATTGTCCTTTTCCAGGCGATAGAATCAATTTCCCCTCAACGGACAAACAAGCTCCAGTTGTTAGTTTTTCAGCAATATCGCCGTAGCAATCCAAAGAATGATCGACAATGATTTGAATATTTTTAATAGTCGAACCGTCGTTCAGTTCCAAAAAAGAAAAACCGCCTTTCGAATCTCTTTTTGTTCTTATCCATCCTTTAGCAATTACGTCTTCGCGTTCTTCCTTTTGGGCTAACAGATCTTTAATTTTTTCTCGTTTTTTTAAGCTCATCGTTAAATCTAGTTTGTCAATTGATTGAGTTATTTAAAAAGGTTACTTAATTAATCTCTACATTTTTTTAGAGTATCGCAAATAAATTCAATTTCTATTTCAGTCAGACTGCTTGCAGATGGCAAATACATTCCACGTTTACAAAGCTCTTCCGCATTCGGGAAAGACTCGTTTTTATACTTCTCAAAATAAAGCGGTTGCAGATGAATAGGAATAAAAAACGTTCGGGTTTCAATTCCTCTTTTTGCCAACCGCGCTCTTAGTTCGTCGCGAGAAATACCAAAATCGTCTTGAATTAAAATAGCATACATCCAAAATACGTTTTTGATTCCTTCCGTTATCGGAGGAGTAACAATTCCTGGAAAACCCTTCAATAAACTTGTGTATAACTTTGCATGATCAATTCGAGTTTGCACCAGTTCGTCAAATCGTTCAACCTGGGCTAACCCAATAGCAGCTTGCATATTGGTCATACGAAAGTTAAACGCTAGATATTTATGCCAAAAATGACGGTCGTTAGAAAACGCGTGATCTCGAATATTAGCGGCCTTTTGATACAATTCCTCGTCGTTAGTGGTGATCATTCCTCCTTCGCCAGTAGTGATAATCTTATTTGCGTAAAAACTAAAACAAGCGGCATCGCCAATACTTCCAATAGTCTTCCCTTTATATAAAGCGCCATGGGCTTCTGCGGCGTCCTCCAAAACAAATAGGTCGTGCTTGTCCGCCAACGCCATTATGGCGTCCATATCGCAGGGATGGCCATATGTGTGAACGGGCATTATCGCTTTCGTATTTTCCGTAATTTTCTCTTTTATTTTAGAAACGTCCATATTCCACGTTTCCATCTCGGAATCGACTAAAACTGGAGTCGCGCCAGTGTGGCGCACCGTGTTTGCGGAAGCGATCATTGTAAAAGAAGGAATTATTACTTCATCCCCCGGCCCTAGCCCCATCGTAACTAAAGCCAAATGCAGCGCCGTCGTTCCGCTTGTAGTCGCTACTCCATACCTCGCTCCGCAAACTTTTGCGAACTCGCGTTCAAACTCCAAAATAAACCTACCGGCGGACGAAATCCAGTTCGTTTGGAGACATTGGGTAACATATTTCAGCTCGTTACCGCCCAATGTGGGTTCACAAACAGGAATAATCTTTCCACTACTTTCAACAACCGGAACTCTTTTAAATGAAATCTCCAATTCCGGCTCCGGACCGGGAATTAACTCCATTTTTTCTCCCAAATCTGGGTCTTCCGGCTGAATTAACCGTTTTTTTGAGGACATCCCTGCGCTCCAATGGAAGGATAATGAAAACTTGGCAATCTCAAACGACTTATTTTGAAAGCGTTAACTTCCTTAAAAAACTAATATTCTTATAATTATCGCATTTTTTTATGTAGAGAAACCATTTTTAAGTCGATATTAATATAAGACCAAAATGATCATTGTTTTATTAGCTCGACGCCTATCAACCCTTTGTTTAAAGGTTAGACTCCCGGCGCTTTAGAGTTTTTAAGAATTTACTTATACATCCTCGGTCATTAAGGCTGTCTTTGAAACTAGCTTGTCATTGACAAGGCAATGCTTTTTTTATATTTTAGTGGTATCCGAAAACCTTTTGAAATCAATTTTTAGGCCGGAACCGCATTTTTAGGCGGCAACGGCCTTTTTAACCTAGGGAATTTTGTGTACATTCTTGGTAACTTTTTAGCGGCGACAGCCAAAGTGCTAGATATCGTCCTAGTGCTGTATATGTGGATAATAATTATTCGCGCTTTATTATCCTGGGTAAACCCGGATCCTTATAATCCCATCGTCCAATTCTTATATAACGTCACGGAACCTGTTCTATACAGAATACGTCGGGCGATTCCTATGTCTGGTATGGGAATCGATTTTGCTCCAATAGTTGTTCTTTTAGCGATCATTTTTTTACAAAGTTTCTTGGTTAATTCTTTATCGCGATTCGCCATGCAACTGCAATAGAGGTTTATGAGATTTACTTATTTAGACATTCTAGAGCAATGCTTCCACGATAAGTTTCGAGGGTATAGCAAACAGGAAGTAGACACCTTTCTGCAACTCGTCGCCGAAGACTTTAAAGAAATGACGGACGAGCTTAACCAATTACGCTCTGAAAACGACCGCAAACAAAGAAAAATTCTTAAGCTGGAAGATAAACTAAAAGCCGCCGAAGAACATTCTAAAAATGGAAACGGGAACGGCAACGAAAATGGGAATGGGAATGGAAACGGTCATTCGAAAAACTCCAATGGCTTTGGGAATATTCCTCCAGAAGTCTTGAAAGAAAAAGCGCAGGAAATAATCAAGAAAGCAAAAGAACAAGCCACTCACTATAAGCAGGACGCAGAAAAAGAATTACTCCGTCTGCAATCCGAAATAAAACATCTAAAAGGCGAGAAAAAAGATTTGCTGGAAAATTTTAAAGCCAATGCCAGGGACTACCTTCAATCCCTTCAAGGCAAAAAAAATGGCAATCATCATGCCAATTCCGACAAAAAAGTCTAAAAACGGCATTCGTTTTTCCGCGACAATCCAACCAAAATCTTCCCAAAATGCCATCGCAGGTATTCACGACGATAGTTTAAAAATAAGGCTGACCTCTCCACCCGTAGACGGAGCGGCCAATAGAGTGTGCGTTAAGTTTTTAGCAAAACAACTAGGAGTGAGCCCATCCAACGTTTCTATTGTGAACGGATTAACCAGTCGTAAGAAAACTATCCAAGTCGACGACATAACCGAGGAAGCTTTCCTTCAAATCATCCAGCAAATTCAAAAAAATCTTTAAACGCCTGCTTTTGAATCAATTTGCTATCGCCTTCTCCTTGTTTTAAAATTGCTATTCTTGGTCTGAGAAAAATTTGCTTCGATGTTGTTCGAAAAAAATTTTCGTACCAAGTTAAAATGATAACTCGCCGTCATCCTTGAGGAGCCCGAAAAGGGCGACGAAGGATCTAGGTTAATAGTTTTCAACTAACAACTGGTTCATCAAAAATCTTTCTATCCACCAAATTTTAACCCCCAATCCACCTATCATGTTTAAAACTATAGAATACCTTGACGATACAGTCCGAATGCTGGACCAAACCAAATTACCGCTCGAAAAAACTTACAACGATTATAAAACCATCGAAGAAGTTGGCGGAGCCATAAAAGGAATGATCATACGCGGAGCGCCAGCCATCGGCGTCGCCGCTGCAATGGGAATGAGTCTGGGCGCGGAGAGTATCCAAGCCGACAACTTCGATTCCTTTTTCTCCGAATGGGAAGCGATGGGTAACAAGCTGGGCCAAGCGCGACCAACAGCGGTCAATTTAGCCTGGGCTATCGCCCGCATGAAACAGGTAGCGCAAGACAATAAACAACTCTCTATCCCAGAACTTAAAAAGCGATTAAGAGACGAAGCTCAAACCATCTGCGATCAAGATATAGAAGCTTGTAAAGAAATGGGAAACTTTGGACAAACATTAATATCCAGCGGTTCCAGAGTTCTCACTCACTGCAATGCAGGAGCATTAGCGACCGCTGGTTTTGGCACCGCTTTGGGAGTTATCCGCGCAGCGGTGAATCACGGCAAAGACATTAAAGTATTCGCCAACGAAACCAGACCGTTTTTGCAAGGAGCGCGGCTTACCGCTTGGGAATTAAACGAAGACAATATCAATGTCGAATTGATCACAGACAATATGTGCGGTTTTTTTATGTCTAAAAACGAAATTGACGCCGCCGTGGTTGGAGCAGACCGAATAGCAGGTAACGGCGACGTAGCCAATAAAATCGGAACTTATATGGTGGCCGTTATGGCGGCGCGACACAAAATCCCCTTTTATGTTGCCGCTCCTATTTCAACGTTGGACTTAACGCTTGCAAGCGGAGAAGAAATCCCCATCGAGGAGAGAAGTTCGGACGAAGTAGCACATATCAATGGGAAACGTATTTCCCCAGAAGAAGTGTCCGCTAGACACCCAGCTTTTGACGTCACTCCAAACGATTTGGTGACCGCTATCATTACCGACAAGGGCATAGCTTACCCACCATACACAGAATCGTTAAAGGAACTAGCTGCAAAGCCATGAAAGCCATGATCCTGGCGGCAGGGTTTGGGAAACGACTTCAACCAATAACAAATAAAATTCCCAAACCCCTTTTCCCACTAATGAATCAACCTGTACTGGAGCATACTTTGCAATCGCTCCAGTCGCATGGACTCTCCGAAATCATAGCGAACGTCCACCACCTACCGACTGCAATCACCGATCATTTTGGACCGAGAATTCAATATTCTATTGAAAAAGAAATCCTGGGAACCGCTGGAGGAATCAAAAAAGCTCAAGACTTTTTAAGAGGCGAACCGTTTGTCGTAATCAACGGAGATATTTTAACTTCTATCGATCTAACCGAAGTTATAAAGTTTCACAAAAACCGAAATGCGTTAGTTACACTCGTCGTTCGGGAAGACCCAAACCCTGAAAAATACCCTGCCATAGAAATAGACCACGAGGGTCGAATTGTCCGGTTTCCCAAAACAAATCTACCCGATCCAACTTCCGATACAAAACGAGTGATGTTTACCGGAGCGCAAATCATTGAGCCGTCGGTTTTGGATCGCATACCGCCAGATATATTTTATGGAACAACCGAAGACGTATTCCCAAAGATCCTGGAAGAAAAATTAAATATGTATGGATATCGTCACGAAGGATATTGGAATGATATTGGAAACCGAAAAGATTATTTAAAAGCACACTGGGATATCTTAGATGGAAAGAATTCTTTAAAGCATTTGCCCTCTGAAAAGTTACCCGATGATTTACAAATTACCGCGCCAGTCTATATAGGTAAGAACTGTCAAATCTCTTCAAAAGCTAAGATAGGCCCCTACGTGGTTTTGGGAGATAACTGCGTCGTAGAAGATTACGCAGAAATTAAAAACTCCGTCTGCTGGAATGGTTCTCAAATATCAGAAAAGAGCAAAATATCCGACTCAGTCCTAAGCTTTAATTACAAAACCGAACCCGGTCAAACCATCACCGATCAATTGATTTGTTAAAAAACATTAACCGCAAAGGCGCTCATCGGCTACGCTTTTGATCTTTCTTTGCGCTCTCTGCGTCCTCTGCGGTGCCAGCTTTTGAATTTAGCGTCTTTGCGGTGAAAGCATGTAACCAGCTCTCACTAATCTTTCAAAGCTTTCGAAACCTTAACAAGCATATCCGCCAACTCATCAATGCGTTCTTTGATTTCAGGAACAACATCTCCATTTTCGGCAAAAGATTTAGGCGGAGCGTAAACAAAACGCGGAATCACGATGCAACGAAAATCCAGCATCAAACTATTCGCAAAACTCATCGGCGACATAAAGCTGCTATCTCCCCCCGCCGCGCATAAAAAACCAACGACCTTATCTTGCCAAGCTCTACCAGTAAGCTCGATAAAGTTTTTAGCGGCAGCGTTTAAGTCGTAATTATAAATAGGACCCGCCATCAGAATGCCGTCGGCTTCTTTCACAAGCTTTCCCATTTCGCCAACCACTGGCAATGCATAAACGGAATCGCCATCGCACATTGGTAAGTCGCGTTCAGCAAGATCAAGCCATACTACTTTTTCGTTCAAATTCTCTAAACGACTCTGAGCGCTCTTTGCCAGGGTCCGACTTCGGCTTTCTGGGTTTAAGCTGCAAGATATAATTAAATACGCCATAGAAATTTTCCTCAAAAAATATAAAAAGCAAGCGCTTGTAATAAAACCTCAAACCTAGCGACTAAGTTTTAGTTAAACCTATTAATGACACAAATCTTAAATCAAGTTCTCTGCTATAATTTCAAATAACCTTTTGATATTAATCATATTATGAAAACAAAAAAAGTACGCACAAGATCTACTACTTTTAGAAAATCAGATCAAAAAACCAAAGTTCTTAAGTCCCCTCTGCACGTCATCCCGAGCGTAGTTTATTCTGAGCCTGTCGAAGGAAGGGATCTCGTTTTTAATACCGGTTATTTTCCTAGTTTCCTAACATTATTAGTGATGTTATTGGGTATTCTAAGTTTTAGCAAATCCGAAGCCGCGCCCCAATCCATGGTGCGTATTCCTGCGGGAAAATACCTTTCGGGATTTTTAGCGAAACGCGCTTATAACGAATGTAAAAAGAATAACAACAAATGCCGAGAAGCCTGGTTCGAAGACGAAGAACCAATTAAAGAAATTGAATTAGACGAGTTTTACATCGACGTTTACGAAGTCACACAAAAAGATTATAAAAAAGTGATGAGCGACAATCCTTCGATGTTCAAAGGCGATAATCTTCCCGTTGAAAGCGTCAAATGGGAAGAAGCCAATCAATATTGTAAAAAAGTTGGCAAACGACTCCCCACCGAAGCGGAATGGGAAAAAGCCGCCAAAGGAGGAAAAAACTCAACCTACGTTTGGGGAAATGTCGTCGAATCTAATAAAGCAAATTTTTGCGACGCTAGCTGCGATCATGGGTGGAAAGAAGAACAATTCTCAGACGGTTTCAAACACACCGCTCCCGTTGGCAGTTTCCCTCCAAACGGTTATGGACTCTACGATATGGCTGGCAACGTATACGAATGGGTAGCGGATTGGTACGAAGGGGACTATAATGGCGTTCGCCCGACGAAAAACCCAAAAGGACCCGCAAGCGGCGACGAAAAATCAACTCGCGGCGGATCATGGATCAATTACTCCAGCGGCACACGACCCACCGACCGTAGCGGCGGCGATCCCGACGAGCGGTACGAATATGGGGGATTTCGTTGCGCTAAATAGAAATTGAACCTAAACTAGTTTCATACCAAGAAATCAAAAACCTTTTATAAAAGTATTGGAAGCCATGGCATTATTGGATCAAATCAAAACCGATTTAAACGAAGCGCGAAAAGCAAAAAACACGGCGGTATCAAACTTCCTAAGCACCTTGTACGCCGAAACCATCATGATTGGTAAAAATGACGGCGACCGCGACACGACCGAGGAAGAAACCGTCGCGAAAGTAAAAGCCTTCATTAAAAATATCAACGAAACGTTAAAAACAATCCCCGAAGGCAACGAAAAACGCGCCGAGTACGAAAACGAAAAAACAATTTTAGAGATGTATTTACCGACTCAACTATCGGAAGAAGAGTTAACGAAAATCATTGAAGAAATTGCCGCTAATCACGAAAAGTCTATGAAGTCGATGGGTAAAGTGATGGGAGAGTTGAAAGGGAAATACTCCGGACAATTCGACGGCAAACTCGCCAGCACCCTCGTTAAGAAAATCCTTGCAGGCTAGCCACAGAAAGTACTTCGACAAACTCAGCGTAGGCTCCGAAAAATACAGAAGGATAATAATCGATGAGCCTTGCCCGTTAATTGATCAAGGAACTAAAAGCAAAAAATAAAAAATGTCACATTGAGGCTCTCGAAATGCGACTTCCTTATTTTAGTTCCTTAGAAGGCACTCGAGGGAAAGGGCTACCACCTTGGCCCTTCTCTACCCCTAATTACTTCTCCGACGAAACGTCCTATACTCATCGGCATGCTCATCGCAAAGCCAAAGGTAATGCCCTTCCGGAGTTAAAATACGCTTAAGCCCTTTATCTCGTCAATTCGGAATTAAATTATTATGGTGGGCCAAAGGTATGAGGTCAAGGAAAATTTTTGGCATGTAAAATGAGGGCTGGCGCGAGGAGTGAAAAAGCTATGTGGAGTTAATGAGGGGTGGTCGTGGTTCGACAGGCTCACCATGACAATTATTTAAATCGAGGCGGGATTCTTCCTCCCGTTGGTCGTCTGAATGACGTGCGGTGAGGATTGTGCTTCGCCTACAGGGATGGTTCTTTCCAACAAACCCACGAATCGTCATCCAGAGGTGAACCTTTAGGTTCAGCGAAGGATCTCGTTTTTATCTTTCTTCGCTTTATAGAGAAGTTTTCTGTGGCTGATCAGAGTTTTTCAAGGGCGGTGGCGAGGCGATCCATCTCGTCGGCGGAGTTGGTTTCGGTTACGCAAACTAACAACCCATTTTCCAACTCGGAGTAATCGCCGCCTAAGGGTACTCCGGCAATGATGTTTTCCTCTAACAACGCTTCTTGAATTTCCTTAGCAGGTTTTGGACATTCCAATACGAATTCGTTGAACGTCTCTCCGGAAAACTTAACGTTATAACCTGAGATCTTTGCCAATTTGGTTTTCAAATAATGCGCTTTCTTTAAGTTCAACTCAGCCAACTCTTTCAATCCGTTTTTACCCATCGTCGCTAAATAAACCGAAGCGGCTAAGGCGCACAATCCTTGGTTAGTACAAATATTGGATGTCGCTTTTTCTCTACGAATGTGCTGTTCCCGAGTCGATAATGTCAACGTGAAAGCACGTCGCCCTTGTTGGTCAACGGTTTCGCCGCAAACGCGTCCAGGCATTTGCCGTAAGTATTTTTGTTTACATGCGAACAATCCCACATAAGGTCCGCCATAGGAAACTGGCAATCCATAGGACTGACCTTCGGCGGCGACGATATCCGCGCCATGTTCTCCCGGTGGTTTTAAAATCGCCAATGATAACGCTTCGGTAACACAAGCGACTAACAAAGCGCCTTTGGGCTCTAGCGATTCTTTTAGACCGCCCAAACTTTCTATAACGCCAAAATAATTCGGCGACTGCAATACAACAGCCGCTACCGAATCGTCAACTTTGTTATCAATGTAGCCCCTGTCTGTTTTACCGTCTTCTCTGTAAGGAATTTCTTGAATCTCCATACCGTTACCGCGCATAAACGACTTAACTACTTGTCGGTATTCTGGATGCACGGCGCTGGAAATTAAAATTTTTTTTCTTTTTGTGACCCGATTCGCCATCAACGCGGCTTCCGCCACGGCCGAAGCGCCGTCGTACATGGAAGCGTTGGCCACTTCCATGCCAGTCAGCATGGCAATCATCGTTTGAAACTCAAAGATGGCTTGCAACGTTCCTTGGCTAACTTCGGGCTGATAGGGAGTGTAACTGGTCGTAAATTCGCCTCTAGAAACCAAATTTAAAACTACGGCTGGCGTGAAATGACTGTAAGCGCCCGCTCCTAAAAAAACGGCGAAGGATTCCGGGTCCAGATTTTTTTTCTGGAGTTCCTTCATCTTTGCTATCAATTCGTATTCGGAAAAAGCGTCTGGTATTTGCAAAGGCTTTTCTAACCTTAACGGTTCAGGAATACTGCGGAATAAATCTTCGACTCGGTCAGCGCCAATGTGGGCGAGCATTTCCTTGATGTCTGACTCAGTGTGCGGGATGTAGCGCATTAACGTTCCTATTCTTCTTTTAGTAACTCGTTATATTGTTCAGGCGATAATAATTGTTTCAAGCTGTCCGGGTCGTCTATTTTTATTTTAACAATCCATCCTTCGCCATAGGGATCGGTATTCACTTGTTCCGGAGCCGCGTCCAATCCTGAATTGACTTCCATCACCGACCCGTTAACCGGCGAATATAAATCGGACACAGTCTTTACGGACTCAACAACCCCAAAACTTCCTCCCTGGGTCAATTTAGAATCTGCCGCAGGCAACTCGACAAAAACAACGTCGCCTAACTGCTCTTGCGCAAAATCGGTGATACCCACAACGCCTACATCTCCTTCTACCCTTAACCATTCATGTTCCTTGGTGTATAAAAGGTTTTCAGGAACGCTCATAAAACCTCCCACTATTTAATTTTTTTTGCATAATTTTTATTTCTTAACGCTTCTTGGCACAAACGGCAGTTTCACAACTTCCGCCGGTACCGACTGCTTGCGTATTTCCACATTTAATGTATCTCCCTGTGTCGAATGTTCTTTATCGACAAGCGCCAGGGCGATACCTACTTCCAACGAAGGGGAAAAAGTACCGCTGGTAACTTCGCCTACTTTATCTCCGTCTTTCGTTATGGTGTAATGAGATCTTGGAACTCCTCTTTCTTTCAGTTTGATTCCAACTAACTTTTTCTTCAAACCTTTTTCTTTACTGGAAGCAAGCGAATCTTTTCCAATAAAATTTCCTTTATTCAATTTAATCGTCCAACCCAATCCGGCTTCCAAAGGATTTGATTCCGCGTTTAGTTCATTTCCGTAAAGGGGGTATGCCACCTCTAATCGAAGAGTGTCTCTGGCGCCTAATCCTATGGGCTGGACATCAAACTCTTTACCCGCCTCCATAACTTTTCGAAACATTCCTTCGGCCTTTTGAGCGTCGAAATACAACTCAAACCCGTCTTCCCCAGTATATCCTGTTCTAGATATTATGCATTCGACCTGATCGACGTTGCCAATTTTAAAATGATAGTATTCAATATCTTTTAGCGAAACATCGGTCAACTTTTGAATCAACGCTTCGGCATTAGGACCTTGAATAGCCAACTGCGCCGTTCGGTCGCTGACATTAACAACCTCTACGTCAAACGCTTTTGAATTCTGCACAATCCATTCAAAATCTTTATCTGTATTTGAAGCGTTTATGCAGAGCATATAACGGTCTTGAGCTATTCGATACACTAATAAATCGTCTACCACTCCCCCATTCTCATAACACATAGGAGAATAGAGAACCGACTCGTCTTGCAGTCTGGTAACGTCGTTGGGAATCAGGTTTTGAAGAAACGCCTCGGCGTCTTTTCCGGTAACTTCGACCTCGCCCATATGACTGACATCAAAAATGCCGCAACTTTTCCTCACCGCGAGGTGTTCTTGCATTAACCCGGCATATTGAATTGGCATATTCCAACCGGCAAATGGAACTATTTTAGCTCCCAATTCGACGTGAATTGAATACAATGGGGTGTGTTTTAAAGAGAAATCTTGTGGCATAATAGGTAACAATAAATTGAAGGGTAAAATTCTACTAAAAAGCCGTCTTATAGCCAAGGGCAAAATCAGAAGGCTTTGAATATGAAGGTGTTTAGCTTTTTACAAAAAATTTCATTTATTTGATATAATTCCTTTTTTCTTAAAATGTTGGAAAAGCGTAGTAATTTTAAGGGTTTGAAAACCTCGCTATGAGCTTAGAAATAACACCAAAAAAAATAGACGCCATATTGGTCGCCGGAGAAGGCGAATCGAGTTATAAAGTCTACAATCAGCATAAGGCATTCCTCAAGATTGAAGGGAAATGCATTATCAATTACGTTTTGGAAACCCTTCAAAAAACGGACTCTATTAACGAAATTTACGTGGTGGGCGCTAAAGAGTCTCTGTCAAAAACCATAAAAGAATCGGGAATCGACTTTCAAAACCCAAAACCCATACATATTGTCGAACAGCGCGCCAACCTGTTTGAAAACATTTGGAACACTTTTCTTTACAGCATAGGAGCTAAAGAAGGCGATCCCGATTTGGACAATTCGGAACATAAAGAAAAAACCGTTTTAATCGTTCCGTGCGATTCCCCTTTAATCGCTCCATACGAAGTGGACTATTTTATCCAAAAAAGCGATTTGGATAGTTACGATCAAATTTTGGGATTAGCCTCCGACGAGATCCTCAAGCCTTTTGGGCCGAAAGACGGTAAACCAGGAATTGAGATGGATTGCCTGCATCTCAAAAATAAAAAATACCGAATAAACAATTTGCATTTGGTCAAACCGCTAAAAATTCGCAACCGCAAATACATTCGTAATATGTATCAATACCGTTATCAGCGAAATATTAAAAACGTGCTTATTTTCGGATTCTCGCTTATCGGCAAAGACCACCCAGTAAATTTAAAATTTTATATAGGCTTGCAACTTGCTTCTTTTTGTTCGAAATTAAATTTACCTTCATTGGCAGAAGTATTTAGAAAATGGACGCCAAAACTGGAATTTGAAAAATGTATTTCAAAAGTTTTGGGCACTCGTTTTACAGGAGTGGAATCTCCACTGCCCGGAGCGGCGCTGGACATTGACAACGATAAAGATTATGAAGCGATGAAAGTTCGCTTTAAAGAATGGGAAGAGTATATAGCTAGTTTAAATCCTCAGTTAACAGCCGCTGGAGGCAATGCCGCGCTGACGGAGGCCGAATTAAGCGTAAAATAAAAGTTGTTTGCGTTTAGAATTAACCGTGATAATCTTGGTTTTCGCATCCGTCGAGTTTAATTTCCCGCCTTTTCCTTCGGGAACTCCTTATTTGAAAACCAATTCAAATTAACAAACTTTGATTAAGACTAAAACAGTCTAATAGTTTCTAAAATTCAGTATGAACCAAAAAAACATTCGCAATTTTTCAATTATCGCCCACATTGACCATGGGAAATCTACGCTAGCCGACAAATTAATTTTAACGACTGGGGGATTAACCCAAAGAGAGATGCAGGATCAAGTTTTAGACAACATGGACCTTGAACGCGAGCGCGGAATCACAATCAAGGCTCAAACTGTTTGCCTAAGCTATACGTCTAAAAAAGGCGAAAAGTACGTTTATAACATGATCGATACTCCCGGCCACGTAGACTTTACTTACGAGGTCTCTAGAAGTTTGGCCGCTTGCGAGGGAGTTTTACTGGTCATCGACGCCACCCAAGGTATACAAGCCCAAACCATCGCAAATTTAAACCTGGCGATGCAAAATAATTTGGCGATCATACCGGTCATCAACAAAATTGATTTGCCCAGCGCAAACCCAGAAAACGTCAAGGAGCAATTAGAAAACGTCTTACAAATTGAAGCGGATAACGCCGTTTTGACCAGCGCTAAAGAAGGCATTGGAATCGATGAAATTCTGGAATCGGCCATCGACTTCTTTCCGCCTCCGGTCGGAAACTCAGACACTCCGCTGCAATGCCTTTTATTCGACGCATGGTACGACTCTTATCGCGGAGTCATCTCGCTCATAAAAGTTAAAGAAGGAACCATACGCGTTGGAAGCAAAATAAGATTGATGGCAACCAACAGCGAGTTTCTAGTTGAAGAACTAGGCGTATTCACGCCGGCACCCAAGGAAAAGGATTCTCTAAGCTCCGGCGAGGTGGGTTATTTAATCGCCGGTATTAAAGAATTAGACCAAACTAAGATAGGCGACACGATAACCGATGTCGCTCGTCCAGCGACCGATCCATTACCAGGTTATAAAGAAGCAAAACCGATGGTTTTCAGCGGTCTTTATCCTATCACCGGAGATCAATACGAAACTTTGCGCGACGCGCTGAAAAAGTTACGGCTTAACGATGCTTCTTTCACATACGAACCGGAAACATCGTCCGCCTTAGGTTTTGGGTTCCGTTGCGGGTTCCTTGGATTGCTCCATATGGAGATAGTTCGAGAACGATTAGAACGAGAATATAAAGTAGACTTACTGACCACCGCTCCAACCGTTGTATACAAAGTAGTTTTAGATAACGGGAAAACCGAAACTATCGAAAACCCAACCAAGCTAACCGAGTATAAAAATATTATCAGTATGGAAGAACCCTTTGTGCGCGGCACAATCATTGTTCCTGAAGAATATATAGGAACAATAATGACGTTAACTCGGGAACGACGCGGTATCCAAACCAAAATGGAGTACTTAACTCTCGATAATGTTTTGCTGGAGTACGAACTCCCCTTCAATGAAATTGTTCTAGATTTTTACGACGTATTAAAGTCAACCACAAAAGGTTATGCGTCTTTTGATTACGATTTTATCGATTATAGAGTTTCCGACTTGGTTAAACTTGATATTCGGTTAAATGGCGAAGCGGTCGACGCTTTATCTTCGATCGTTCACAAAGATAAGGCTTATTTCCAAGGTAGAGAATTTGCAAAAAAATTAAAAAGCCAAATACCTAGACAAATGTTTGAAGTTGCGATACAAGCTTCTATTGGAAGTAAAGTAATATCGCGCGAAACGGTAAAAGCCCTTAGAAAAAACGTCCTTGCTAAATGTTATGGCGGCGACATCACCCGAAAACGAAAGTTATTGGAAAAACAAAAGGCGGGTAAGAAGAAAATGAAACAAGTTGGCCGCGTAGAAATTCCTCAAGAAGCTTTCCTATCCGTGCTAAGAACCGATGGCAAATAATCCCGAAAAAGCTTTAAACCAAACCAATAAAACGGCAAAACCAAAGAGCATTGTCAGGGAATATATTGAAGCAATTATATTTGCTTTAATCATTGCATTATTGATTAGATCTTTTATCGTGCAAGCGTTTAAAATCCCTTCCGGTTCGATGAAGAACACGTTGCTCATTGGCGATCATATCTTAGTTTCAAAATTTGCTTATGGAATTCATATTCCAAACGAAATTCCATTCACAAACATTAAATTATTTCCAGATATTCGTCTGTTACCTAAAGATCCAAGCCGAGGCGATATTATCGTTTTTAAATTTCCGAAAGACGAGACCCGAGATTTCATCAAACGAGTCGTGGGAGTTCCTGGAGACAAAATCCAACTCATTAGGCAAAAGCTATACGTTAACGATAAACCAGTAGAAGAACCTTACACAATCCACCTAGATCCCGCCGAGGGCTCTCAACCCGTAGTGCCTAGAGACGACTTAGGACCTATTCTAGTTCCTCCCGGGCATTTATTCATGATGGGCGATAACCGAGAAAACAGTCAAGATAGTCGGTTTTGGGGATTTTTAGACATCAACAAAGTTAAAGGTAGAGCTTTTGTTATTTACTGGTCGTGGGACCGAGAAAATAGTTGGTTTAGGTCCGAACGACTTGGAAGAGGTTTGCAAGACGACACTCCAATAGCCGCTATCAAAGCGGGAGGTTAAATTGGATTCAGACCTGCTTAAAACCTCCAAAGGCGTGATTTTTGATTTTGACGGTCTTCTGGCCGATTCCGAACCATTCCACTTCAAAGCTTATAATGAAATGTTTGAACGTTATGGGCACTCGTTAAATCCAGAAGAGTATTGGATTGAGTTCACTTCTAAAGGCAAAGGAATCGCTGGAGAAATAGAACGGCACAACTTAAAAATCGACGCCGATCCCATCGATATGCGCAAACAAAAGTTTGAAATATATTCTCGTCTCTGCCAAAGCGGGGCAATCAAACTTTTCCCAGGCGCAATAGAGTTGGTTGAAAGATTATCTCAGAAATATTCTACGGCGATAGCTTCTGGCTCGTGGACTAAGGATATTCGCTCCATTTTAAGCGGGCAAAATGCTGAAAACTTATTTTCCATAATCTTAGGAAAAGAATCCGCTCCGAAGGAAAAACCCAATCCCGATATTTTTCTAGAAGCGGCAAACCAAATGAAATTAGCTCCAGAAACTTGTTTCGTAATCGAAGACGCCTTAAAAGGATTGGCGGCTGCAAAAGCGGCTTGCATGAAATGCGTTGTCATTCGTAATCCACTAAATCAAAACATCGATTTTCCTAACGCCGATTTAGAATTCCCAAATTTAAACTCATTTCTTGAATTTGTAAAAAAGAGTATCTAATTAAACGTTCCCTTCCTCGGCAAAAAATCCAGTTTGGTAGATAGAATTCTAGAAATTTAAATAACGACAAACCCAAAATAAAAACCATCCAAAATACCTTCCAAAATACCTTATATAAAAGGCAAATCCCTTCCATAGCATCGAAACTTCTTAAGGATTGCAATAATTGTTAGAAAATTATTAAAAAAAATTCAGCGTAAATTTTAACCAAAAATGCCTAAAACTTTTTTCTTCCCGAAAATCAAAGCTTTTCATTTCGATCTTCCAAATCAAAACAAAATTAATGTTTTTAATTTTTAATAAAAATAGAAATAACTAAAAATTACCATAGTTATTTTTTTGAAATACCTGTAGTATATGGCGTATCAAAATCATGAAGCGCAATTTTTAATCGAAGAAAATCTATATCCTTTCTTACAACTCCAGAGAAATGTGGAATTGTTTTTTAACATTTAAAAAACACTTAAAAAACTTCCCCTTTAACTTATCGATAATTTGATATTTCGAGTTACCGCTGTTTTTGATTATTTTTTGGTTCGATTAACAATTAGGAGGGACTAAATATCGTGAAAAAAAAAGCTCAATTTGGAGTAACGGACAATGTAGGCGAGCGCCTTAGAGAATGGCGCAAAAAAAATAAAATGAAATTGCTGGAATTAGCGGACGTCATTCAGATCTCGCAAGGATCTTTATCAGATCTAGAAAACAACAAGTCTCTTCCTTCCGCAAATACATTAGCAAGCTTACATGTACATACCGATCTAAATATTATCTGGTTGCTTACAGAAACCGGTAAGATGAAGCGACCCAAGAGAGGTTAATCTACAAACCGGGGCCTTTTGGCTCCGGTTTTTTTTTGGAAAAAAATGAAGGCAAGAAAAGCTTGATCTGCCAGACCAAACTATTTATAAACTTACTTTAAAAAATCGAAGGCTGTTAGAAGGCCATCTTTTGCGATATCAAAAGCCTTACTGGAAAAAGTTTCTACTTTTTCTAAATAACTTTTGATTGCATGATCTTCATCGCCGTCTGATGAATGGCTAACTTCATGTCCTGAAGGCTCTTCCTCATGCCCGCCTGCATCTGCATGCGCTTCTTCTGCGACTTCGCCATGTTCAGCTTCGGCATGAGTTTCCTCTGCCGCTTCTTCGTGTGATTCGGCTTCTGCTGGGGCTTCGTGAGACTCTTCAGCATGTCCTTCGTCCTCATGAGACTCAACCTCTGCATGAGTTTCCTCTACAACTTTTTCATGCGATTCTGCTTCTGCGTGAGCTTCCTCACCGTGAGACTCTTCTTCTACGTGTTCTTCACTTTTATGAGATTCAACCTCAGCATGAGTTTCTTCCGCTACTTCTTCATGCGATTCTGCTTCTGCGTGAGCTTCCTCACCGTGAGACTCTTCTTCTACGTGTTCTTCACTTTTATGAGATTCAACCTCAGCATGAGTTTCTTCCGCTGCTTCTCCGTGCGATTCTGCATGTTCTTCTCCATGAGCGGTTTCGTCTGCAGGCTCTAAAGCGGGAATGACATCGCTATCGGCGTGAGCCTCTTCTGCGTGTTCTTCACTCTCAGGAGATTCTTCAGCGTGTTCTCCACCATCATGCGACTCTGCTTCTGCGTGAGGTTCGTCTACAGCTTCTTCATGTGATTCGGCTTCTGCGTGGGCTTCCTCTGCATGAGTTTCTTCCGCTGCTTCTTCATGCGATTCTGCATGCTCTTCTCCATGAGCGGCTTCGTCTGCACGCTCTAAAGCGGGAATGACATCGCCATCGGCGTGAGCCTCTTCTGCGTGTTCTTCACTCTCATGAGATTCTTCAGCATGAGCTTCTTCACCGTGAGACTCAGTCTCGCCATGAGCTTCCTCTGAAGTCTCTCCTTCAGGCGGCAAAGCCACTTCGTTTTCAGGAACATCGGAGTGTTCAAGCGCTGGAGGAA
Organism: Nitrospinales bacterium; assembly: GCA_038154245.1. Taxonomy (GTDB): domain Bacteria; phylum Nitrospinota; class Nitrospinia; order Nitrospinales; family JAJDAT01; genus JAJDAT01. Next base: position 36,625 of record JAYOZP010000023.1, read on the forward strand.
CCTCCTCGTGCGCTCCATCTGAAACTTCTTCTGCGCTTGAACCTTCCCCATTATGCCCCGCCGAAACAGACAATTTGTTTATCGCTTCGTTTTGGTTGGCTAATTTTTCAGCAATTTCACTCTTAAGACTTTGAAGCTCAGCTTGCAACGCACTAGTATCTTGAGGAGCTTGGGGAGCGCCGCCGCTTGATTTCAAGGCAGAAATTTGGGCGTCAATCTTTGCAAAATTTTCTTGAAACTCCTTGAGAGTTTCTTTTCTATCGTTCACCAAATAATAAGAAAAACCCGCAAGCCCTATAATAAGTAACACCACAAAAAAGTTCGTTCCTGAACCAGAAGAACCTTCATCGGCAGTCGCAACTGGTTCTTGCTCTTCAGAAGCGGAGGGAGCTTCTTCAGATTTAGATGCCTCGGGGGACTGGCTCTCTTCCGTTTTCACAGATTCTTCTTTTTCAGATAAAGAGTCTTCCGCAACTGTTTCGGGGCTTTTTTCCTCTTTGTTTACTTCCGGAGAGGCTGCAGCTTCTTCTGGAGCTTTATGCTCTTCAGGCTGGGAAGTTTCTTCCGCTTTTTTTTCTTCTTTTTTGTTTCCCTGATTCTTATTTTTTTTCTTCATTATTACTGTTCGTTTTTAGGGGTTTGCAATTAATGAATTACTTTGCTCAATGGATATTCTACAATATCCTGGGCTCCAGCTTGCTTTAGATCCGGGACGATTTCCCGAACTAATTTTTCTTGGATTACTACGTTGACGTCTACCCAATCTTCTTCGGTCAAAGAAGAAACCGTTGGCCTCATACCATCTGGCAATATTTTTACGACGGCGTCTAAGCTAGCTTTAGGAACGTTCATCATAAGCCCAACTTTAGAGTTGGCTTCCATAGCGCCTTTTAACATCAACACAAGTCTACTAACTTTATCTTGTTTCCAGGAATCCTGATGAGAATCCTTATTCATAATAAACTTAGTATTAGACTCCATAATCGTTTCTAAAATTCTTAAATTATTAGCTCTCAGGGAATTGCCAGTTTCAGTCACCTCAACAATTGCGTCCACCAGCTTAGGAGCTTTAACTTCGGTAGCTCCCCATGAAAATTCAACGTTAGCTGTAACCCCATGTTTTTTTAGATAATCGACGGTCATATTAACGGCTTCCGTGGCAATCCTTTTACCTTCTAGATCTTTTACCGAATTTATGTCCGAGTCGTTTGGAACGGCTAAAACCCATCTAACGGGACGCGAAGATGTTTTCGAGTAAACTAAATCGGCAATTTCCACCACGTCCGCTCGATTCTCCATTACCCAGTCTTTCCCAGTTAAACCAGCGTCTAATACGCCATCCGCTACATACCGAGCAATTTCTTGAGCGCGAATCAACATACACTCTATTTCATCGTCGTCAATGGTAGGAAAATAAGATCTACTTTTTATAGTGATTTTATAACCCGCCTTAGCAAACAGGTTAACAGTCGCCTCTTCTAAACTTCCTTTTGGTATTCCTAACTTGATTTTTTTTCCGCTCATAAAATATTATCCGTCTGCCAGTTTATTGTCGCGTATTTAGCTAAAATAACGTCGTCAAATCTATTAATGAAGTGTGAAGATGAAATGGTTACGATTTTTTATAGACTTTTTCGGGATCAAAAATCTTTTCTTCTACAATCTCAACTTCCCCGTTAAGTTTTCTAAAAAAACAACTTTGGTATCCTGTATGACAAGCCGCCTTTCCCACTTGCTCAACCTTGAGCAAAACGGTGTCGTCGTCGCAATCTACAAATACCTCTTTAACGTTTTGAACGTTTCCGCTTTCCTCGCCTTTCATCCAGTATTTATCGCGAGAACGACTATAGAACCAAGTTTTTCCTGTTTCTAAGGTTTTTTCCCAAGCATTTTTGTCCATGTACGCTAACATCAACACTTTATTAGTTTCGGCGTCTTGAATTATGGCAGGCACAAGACCTCCCATTTTAGTAAAATCGAGTTCCATCACATCCTCTGGTGAAATAGCGAAATTTAAAATATTATTGATTTTCTGTCAACATTATAATAGCCTGTTTCTAGAAAAGCCAAAAAATCCCTTCTAAAATTTCTGTTTTACCTATTAAATTAAGATTTTTATAACTTATAGAGAATTCTATGCCATCGGTCGGTCATTATAAAGTTTACGCTCCTGTAGAACCCTGTACTTATAAAGGAGATAAACTCAGAGAAGTTATTCAAAAAATATTAGTCGATAAGCTCCCAGAAGGAGCAAAAGAGCTCAATATGGAAGGCTGCTGCATAGGTTCCGAAGGGCTCAAGGTATTGTTGGAAGAGCCAAGGCTGTCGGAAATTAAGCGACTTAATTTGGGAGGCAATCAAATCAAGAACGAAGGCGCCGCAATATTAGGACAATCCACTTTATTTTCCAAGCTCAATTGGTTAGAACTTGGCGGAAACGGGCTTGAAGCGGATGGTATTCGCGCAATCGTTAAATCTCAAGGCCTAGGTAAGTTGAAAACGTTAAACTTATGCCGCAATAGTTTAGGCGACGAAGGAGTTACGGTTCTAGCCAAAGAAAATAAACTATTGAAATTAGAAGAGTTGGATTTAGCTTGGAATGAAGTTGGCGATAATGGGGTCCTTGCATTGTCAAGATCGACCCATTTTCCCAATTTAGTCGCAGTTTACCTAGATAACAACCTTGCCTCCGCAGATTCACGAGACCAAGCAAAATTAGAACCTAATTTTAAAAAACTGCAATCTTTGAAACTTTAAGAAAAAAAGTTCAATCTTTTTCTTATCTCTAAACCCATGAATCAAAATTTCGAAAAAGGATACTTATTAATAGCCAATCCTGTTCTCCCAGACCCTAACTTTTCTCGAACTGTTGTATTACTTTGCAACCACAACGACGGCGGTTCCTTTGGATTAGTTATCAATCGAGTCGCGGAATTTTCACTCGATGAAATTCTTGCAGAATCAGAATTAAACGTTCCTGAAGTTCAAAAAATCTTCCTTGGCGGACCAGTCACCCCAACGCAAGGTTTTTTTCTATGTCGTTCTGAAAAAGAATTAGACGAAGTAGAACCTATTTGCCCTGGAGTTCATTTAGGGATGAATTGGGAATCTTCAAAATCAGTGGCCGAACAAATTGAAGACCCAGAAAAAAATATTCGATTTTATCTTGGTTATTCAGGCTGGGCATCTGGACAATTAGCGGGAGAAATGAAACAAAAAAGTTGGCTTACCAGAGAAGCCAACGAATCGTTCGTATTTTCGGAAAACGAAGACAAAATTTGGTCGAATGTTGTTCGTTCCTTAGGTAAAGAATACGAATATCTTTTAAACGCTCCGGTGAACCCTAGTTTAAATTAGCGCATTAAAAATGGTTGCGCTCCAACACGTCCCCCCCTCCGAACAAATTTTTAAGTGCTACCTGCCTTTAAAATATTTTGGCTTCACCCTTATCGATTATTTTAGCTCTCGATTTCCTTATCTAACGACCGCTCAGTGGGAATCCTTTATTAGCGAAGGTAAAATTACCGTAAACGGCAAAACTGCGCAACCAGATCTTATTTTAAAAGAACACGACTATATTATTACCCACATGGGCATACGCCATGAACCGCCGGCAAATCGTAAATTAAACGTGATTTACGAGGATCCAGATATACGAATCTTCAATAAAGCCGCTCCCATACCAGTGCATCCAAGCGGTCGTTTTTTTAAAAACAGTATGACCGAAATTTTAAAAGAAGTTTATCCGGAAGAAACCCCAATGCCAACGCAAAGATTAGACGCGTCTACAACAGGAGCCTTACTGTTTGCCAAAAATAAAAAAACCGCCGCTTATTTTGCGGAAGAATTCTCAAACAGACGAATTCACAAAGAATACCTAGCTCTTGTCGATGGAGTTCCTCCACAATCTCACTTCTTTGCAAATTCTTCGATAGGAAAAATACGCGGCAGTAAATGGGGGGTTGGCTCCGAAGCAAAGTCGCCTAAGGAGGCGAAAACGGAGTTTTTAAAACTTAACTCACGCGACGGTAAAACAATTTTACAAGCAATACCTCATACTGGCAGAACCAACCAAATAAGAATTCATCTTGCCGACATGGGGTTTCCAATTATTAACGATCCGGTTTATGGAAACGGCTCCGAGGAACCTGCGACTGAAATGGGATTGCACGCTCACGTATTGCGCTTTTCTTTTCGCAACGAAGAATTTAATATTATCGCTCCACCGCCCAACCATTTTCAGGGCTTTGATATTACCTTTTAGAATTATCACTTCTAAAACTTGACCGATCAAATGCAAGAAACTAGTTCTATAGTCAAAACTAATGAAGCGAAAACTCTGATACAAAAAGCTCGCAATGCTTTTTGGATGGCTCCTTTATCTGGGATAACCGAAATTTGCTTCCGCGAATTTATGGATGAAATGCGCGCAGGAGTTTTAATTTCAGAATTAGTCTCGGCAAAAGGGTTAGTTTATAATTCAGAAAGAACGCAAGCGATGATCGGAATTCACAAGCAACCTGGGACCATTGTAGGAATCCAGTTATTTGGAGAAAACGCCGAGGATATCATCGAAGTTTCTAAGTATCTAGAAGAGGCTGGAGCCGATTTCTTAGATATAAACCTTGGATGTCCCGTAAAAAAAGTTGTTAAAAAGGGTTGCGGTTCGGCATTGCTGCGAGATCCAGGTAATTTAGAGCGGTTTCTTAGTAAAATTAAAGAGAACGTTAAACTGCCTTTGACCTGTAAAATGAGAACTGGGTGGGACCACAACGAGTTGACCGTTCATGAGTGCGTCAGAGCCGCTTATAATTCCGGATGCGAATGGGCCGCCATACATGGTAGAACACGCGCTCAAGGCTACCAAGGCGAATCCGACTGGGAACTCATCAAAGAAGTGCAACAAAACTCCCCTTTACCAATTATCGGTAACGGCGATATTAGAAGCTCCAAACAAGCCCTTGAGCGTTTAGAAGAGTCCGGCGTTGCGGCAGTTATGATAGGCAGAGGGGCCTTAAGAAACCCATGGATATTCTTGGAATGCGAAGGGAAATTAAAGCCAGGGCATATCCCTGATCGCATCGAAAAAGTGTCTCGTTTTTTTTCAATATTGGAAAATTTTCACGATCCAAGACACGTACTAATTTATCTTAGAAAATTAATGGTCTGGCTTGCGTTTGGACTTCCAGGAGCTTCGAGCTTTAGAGGAGATTTATTCACGCGTCATTCAGCTAAAGAAGTATACGATCTAGCTACTATTTTCTTTGAGAAAAATAACAAACAACCCGTTCCTGTTTTTGAAAACCAAGAAGCGTTTATGATGGGCGGACATGGCTAACGTTTTCACACGGTAAACAACTTTTGTATTCTTCAAAAAAATCCTATTCAAAAAAAACTAAAACTCCTTCAAAGCCTTCGGAAAAACCTCAGAGTTCTTCTAAAAAGAATGAACTCACAATTTGCGGATGGAACGCTTGTTGGAGTCAATTTCGAAATCGTCCAGACGACATATTGAGGTTATATTTCTCAGATGAACGCTCTATAGCGCTAAAACCTATGGCTCTATTTTGCGCTCAAAAGAAGCTTCCATATCGTCTACTAGACGAAGAATCGTTAAACAAAGTTTCCGCAAGCGTCCATCACGAAGGCGTCGCAATGACAATTCGTCCTCCCGAGTTACCTTTAGCTAGGGAAATAATAAGAAAAGGATTACCGGCAAATAGCATTGCATTGACTTTGGACCGCATAGGCAATCCTCATAATTTTGGCGCTATACTTAGATCTGCCGCCTATTTTGGAACTAAAATTATTTTTTTATCCGAATCGCCAGATCAAGCCACTATTAGCTCGTCAGTCGCTAGAATGGCCGAAGGAGCCTTACCATTAACCTCCATATATAAATGCTCTGATCTCCCCTCTGCTTTGCGAGATTTACAATCTACTGGAACATTCATTATAGGGGCTGACGTCAATGCGACTAATTCTCTATATGAACAACCTATTTCATTTCCCTGCATGTTGGTCTTAGGCAACGAAAAAGACGGACTTAGCAATAAAGTAAAAAGCCGTTGCGACAGCTTAATTAAAATACCTGGAACAGGCGAAGTTAATTCTTTAAATGTTTCGGTCGCCGCCGGAGCGATACTTTCAGAAATTTACAGGCGGAAACTGAATAGTTAGAATATTTCCTGATAAATCAAAAGGAATCTCCAAATGTTTTTTTCAATGGTTCATCCATTGGTTGTTCATTTTCCAATGGCGTTACTTGTCACCGGAACGTTGTTTAGATTATTCGGGAAAATTCAAAAGGAAGAAGCGATATTAGAAGCTGGACGCTTTAACTTAGTTTTTGGTTTTTGGACAATCCCGCCCGCCTTCTTAATTGGCTTATTGGGAAAAAGCGAAATTAATATTAAACCTTCGTTTCAGTGGTTTATAGAATCTCATTTCCTTTATGCTTGCCTAGTATTTGGTATTTTTGGAACAATTCTTGTACTCGAACGATTGCCCAAAAATAATTGGACCGTTTTTTTGCATTATGTTTTATGTATTGCGGGACTCGCCGCAATATTGGCAACAGGCTTCTTCGGAGGCGAGCTTGTTCATAGGTTTGACTTGCCAAAGCTATAATAATTCAAAAACGAATCATCGCTTTCCTTTAGCAAAAAAACAAGGGCTTCTGTCCGTTACAGAAGCCCTTGCCAGTTCCTAGTCAAGCAAGAAAGTAGGGGCTCAATCCTTTTTTCATACTTTTAACTTAGGAAACTATTTCTATAATTATTAAAAGAATCTTTTAAGAAGTTGTCGGGTAGCTTTTTCTATTTTTGTACGATGAGGATAAATAAATTTAAAAGCAAGGGCTTCCGTCCGTTACGAAAGCCCTTGCCAGTTCCTTAGTCAAGCAAGAAAGTAGGGGCTCAATCCTTTTTTCATACTTTTAACTTAGGAAACTATTTCTATAATTTTTAAAAAGACTTCTAAAAATTAAAGTTCACGAAAGTAAATTTTTTAAATTTAATTTTTAAAAATATTTTTAAAATGCTACTGCCTGCCCCAAAAGGGGCAGGCAGATAACAATTTAGTACCGCAACTCGTTCCATTGGGTAACAGCTTTTTGGCCATTTCTTTCTTTATTTTGACCATTCCAAATAGCGATTGCCATTGGAGTTTTGCTACCTGAAAATTGAGTGTCGTTGCTGTCGCCAGTGCTTAAAGCTCTTTTATAAACTACAGACCAGCGATTGTTGTTCCAGTTACCTTTGCCGTCAACGTCTTGATGAGCTTGAGTGGTCAAGGTGCTAAAACCTTCCGCATTCAAGTCTTCAACAGCCGATCGGCGCATAGAAGCGTCGGACAACATATTTCCGGTATAACGGCCTGGGTTCCAAGCGCCTTCGTTTTTACCCATGCCCCAGTCAAGGTGACTGCTTCTTTTGTCAATAGCTTGAACGCCTTGATTAGCTCTCCAAGCTTCTTTCGTGCCAGGAGTATTGTTAATCGCAG
>JAYOZP010000024.1:0-43853 GCA_038154245.1 Nitrospinales bacterium
AACAGCAGAGAAAAATGAAGATACAAGCTGTCTACTGATTCAGGGGCATATCATTCATCCCTGATGTCCTCGTTATTCAATTGAACAGATTGCAAATATTCTCGAAATGATTTTTTTGCCTGAGTTTTATTTGTTGGGCTAGGAATATCGAGCGAAATCGGATTGAGTTTGAATTGGCTGACAATAAAATCTTGAATGTCTTTCGAGTTATTATTTAACCATTGTTCAACTTCTCCACCTTTTAGTGATTTTGAATGACCTGTCAGGAAATCCTTAAATTTATCGTTTTTTAGTAAAAAGGCTAAGCTTTTTTGAAATTGATTTCTTTTTATTTCTTCTTCATCAAGGCCAAGTTTCGAATAAGCTTTATTAAGAAAAAGACAAGTAGAGATTAAGGCGGTTCCTTGTTCTTTGCTTAAGTCTTTTGTTTTATTTTGGCCTAACTCTTTTAAAAGCTTTCGTTGTTTATCAGTGATAGTTCCGGGGATACCAAATAGAGGCAGGGCTACCTTTGAGAAATAAATTCTAAATACTAGAAAACCTATAAGTCCGAATAGTGCTAGATATTCCAAGTTTGCCACCCTTTACTGTCGTCCTAATTGCCAAATATAGTTTTTGCATTCAAAATACCTTCGTTTTGTGGTATTTACAATAGGATTCCTTATTACAGATCCTAGGGAGACCACATGAAAAAGCTAGCCATAAATCTGAGCTTTGATTAACTTAATGGAAGAAAAAGGAATAACTCAAGAAGGAGATATCTTCAACAAGGTTAAGGAGGTGAGGTGAGCTTATATGCCTTCTATTAGCTTAAAGGTAGGAGTATTAGTATATGGTATTGCCTTTAGTTTGCCTTTTTCTGCCTTTGCTGTTGAGTATTTCTGCACTGTAAATAAGAAATATGATTCGGAATATATTTATTCCAAAGAGCAGATATTGAAAGGAAAATACTCATTAAAGATCAAAGAATCGAATGGTAAGGCCTTTGTTGCGCGTTGTTCAGATTCGATAATTGAAAAAAAATTTACTTGTGATTGGTACAAAATAGATCGTATTGAATTTACTAAAAACGTAAATATCAAAAAATATTATTACTTTTCAGGCCAATTTGATTTTCAGCTATTTTCAAATTTAGCCTTTGTTGAAAATAATGGGAGAGGGGGAATTGCCTATGGGAAATGCGAGCTTGTTAGCCCTTAAGTTTTATGCATTATACATATCTGCCCTTATGATGATCTTCTTTCCTAATTTTTCATTTTCCAATGATAAGGCGCAAATTAAACACTTGAGATGCGTTTTTGATAAAGGCGTTTCTGCCTCAAACATGAATTCCAAAAAAATAATTATTTCTTCCAACGAAGAACCAATGGTGCTTATTTTTGATGGGATTTCTTTAGGCAAAGGTAAAGCGCGACTAGTTGGGAATCAAGGAGCAGAAGATGTGCAAGTAGCTTCAACCCTTAAAGGTTTAACTTTTACTGAAAAAACTAAAAGCGGAAATATTACTATTACTACCGTAAATATAGATAGCGGTAAAAGTGATGGGCTTGCCGCTGTCCATTCAAGGCATTTGTTTATTGATGGGGCGGCAATGCATAGTCAGTATTATGGGGAATGTAAAAACTTGTATTAAAATTTTAAAATTAAAACACAAGATGAAAATTAAAATAGGTTTACTCATTTTATTTTTTTTCACAGTAAGCCCTAAATTAGCCGTTGGAAATGTAGTAACTGTTTGTGGGGTTTCAGAAGGCTTCTCTTATTATTTACCCGGTGGAGCAGTCCCCAAAGATCAAGCGGGATGGCAGAAAGATCAGCTTAGCCAAGGCAAAATAATCTTCCAAATCAATAACGGAAATCCTGACATTTTAATCTACGATGCAAAGGGATATATGAGAAGTGTTAAAGAAGAGGGTGGAAAAGTTGAGGTTCCGTATTTTACTTTAACGAATGATAATTATATTGTAACGGTAAATTATCGTCAAAAAGGCGTTTTTGAGCATTTCCTATTTAATTTAGATAGTTTGGGGAATGGCCAGGTAGTATGGGGGAGTGATAGAGCTGAAGGGTTAATAAGGAAAAGTAGTTTGTTTCAAGCTACATGCAAAAAGTAAATTATTCAAATTGATTGTCAATGGCCTCCTGCGACTTCAACTGGTCGACGCAACACAGCAAAACGATGGAATGTAAAAAACTAGCAAGGTTAGCGGGATTAGCAACTCTACATAGTGATAAAAAGTTGCTACATCTTTTGCTGTAAAAGTATTAACAATAGGGATGTTTTTGTTAATAACTTGAAAAGGATATTTTTCTAAAGGCGATAATTTTAAGCGGAAAATAAAAAAGACCTAAGGGATTACTTCCTTAAGTCTTTGATTTTATTGGTAGCGGGGGCAGGATTCGAACCTACGACCTTTGGGTTATGAGCCCAACGAGCTACCAGACTGCTCCACCCCGCAATATATAAAATATCGGATACGGTTGACATTGTTGATCGAATCCGAAAGTTTGTCAAGCTTTGTAAATATTTTGCTCGGAAAGCCTTGTGTAAGGCCTTGTGATGAACTTCGAAAAAAGTGAAGAAACTGAAAAACCAAAAATAAATCAGGAAAACCCGAACTAAAAAACTTAGCTCGGGTTTATCTGATTATAAATTAGCGTTTTTCCTATCGGGATTTCTGAATAGGGAGGTTTCGTTCGTTAATTCATCCAGAGCTGGGAAAGTGTCGTCTGGGTGAATTTTTTGAGCTTTTTCAAGCAGCTCTTCTTCTGTTTCCCTATTGTCTTCGTCTGGAATACAGCAGTCTACTGGGCAAACTTCTTGGCAAGCCTCTTCGCCATGAAAGCCAACGCATTCCGTACAAAGATCAGCTTCAATTACATAGTAATCTTCGCCTTCGGAGATGGCGGCATTAGGACATTCAGGCTCGCATACCCCACAGTTAATACATTCATCGGTGATCAGTGTCGCCATAAGAGATTTACCTCATAACGAAAGGTTTAAAAAAAATTCCTATCTTGGGAAATCTTTCCCTTAAAGAGAATATTAATTCAATTAGAAATCTGTCCTAGCGGACATGTCATTTTCTCATTAAGATAGAAACGGGCGAGGAAGTTATCTAATCGCTCGCTGCTAGTAAAATTACTTGGGGAATTAACTCCCCTTAGATCAAACCTATAACGTACAATCAATAATTAAGTCAAGAAAAATTTTACGCTTAATTATTCGAAACAGGTCGTCAATCCCCTTAAAGTTATAATATAGTAAATCAAAGAATTTGCCAGGTAAATTTTTTAACAAAAAAACATAATGATTACAAAGCGTTTTCTCATTTTTACTCCCATTGGAATTGCCTTCTTTTTATTCCAATCTTTGCTTTGGGCTCCAACTTACGATGGACAGGCTAAAAAAAATCCAAATAGGTTAGTGCAATATATAGAAGGCTCTATTGGAGACGCTTCTATTTTGAACCCTATTTTGAGCGCTGATTCTGCAAGTAGCGAGATAAATAGTTTGATTTTTGACGGGTTAATTGATTTTGACGACGAATTAAACTTCAGGCCTAGGTTGGCTAAAAGTTGGAATGAATATGAAATAGCTTATTTAGCTTTGGATTTTAATTTTAAAGTTAATGGGAAAAAACTAAATAGTGGAGAGGTTTGGCAAGCGCACATTCTTGATGAGTTAAAAAGCAATGCTACATGGTTTGAAAATATTGAAAAAATAGAAATATTGCCAGGAAGCAAGGAGTCCGGCGATTTTGAAATTAAGCCCAAAAGTAAAGACGGCGTTGGGTCAAAGGTCTCTTATATTATAACTATCCCGGATAAACTGAAATTTACCTTAAAAAAAGTGGATCAAGATTTTTTTAACCCCATTTGGGAGGTATTAGGAGAAAGCTATAGAACAAGTTTCCCATATGCAAATTTCATGAAATTTGAAGAAAAGGACCGAAAGCATTTTTCTAAGGAAAAACTAGAAAGTATTTTGCAAGTAGCGGAGCATAACCCCGTAATTATTTTTGATTTGAAACAAGGAATAAAGTTCCACGATGGGGAGGAACTGGATGCATATGATGTGCAGTTTACTTATCAATCTATCATGAACCCCATAAACGCTTCGCCTAGGCGATCTGATTTCGAGCCAGTCAAGCAAGCTCAAATTTTAGGTAAACACAAGATTCAATTTGTTTATAAAAGGTTGTTCTCATCGGCGTTGAACTCTTGGACGATGGGAATTTTACCTAAACATCTACTGAGTGAACAGGCTCTTAAAAATGAATTTTCTAAAAAAAATAAAGAGGTTGCGGAAACCAAAATAAAGTCAATCCGAGATAGCTCTTTTAATAGAAATCCGATTGGAACGGGACCTTTTATTTTTATAAATTGGCGAGCCGATGAATTAATTCGTTTGGTGAAAAATGAAAACTATTGGGAAGGACCGCCAGAGTACGATGAGTTCGTTTATCGAATTATCCCGGATACATTGACGCAGGAAATGGAGTTTTATTCGGCGGCTGTCGATTATTACAAGGCAGAACCTCATCAAGTGTCGAGATTAAAAAAGGAAACCAAGTATCATTCGGTTTCTAGCATTGGGAGCGCATACAGTTATATTGGTTACAATTTACGAAATCCTCTTTTCCAATCGAAAAAAATTCGCGCCGCTTTAGGAATGGCGATCAACGTTGACGAAATTATTAAATACATACTTTATGGAGAAGGGGAAAGATCTACCGGTCCTTTTCCCAAAAACACTAATTGGTACGATCAATCCATTAAACCATTGCCTTACGATCCGGAAGGCGCCTTGAAAATTTTCAATAAATTAGGGTGGAAAAAAAATCAGGATGGTTTTTTGGAAAAAGACGGCCAAGTTTTTGAATTTAATTTGATCACTAATAATGGAAACTCAGTACGCAAAAACATTGTGACTATTGTGCAAAACAATTGGAAAAAAATAGGAGTTAAATGTAATACACAACTTTTTGAATGGGCTGTTTTTCTAAAAGACTTTGTAAATCCCGGTAAATTTGACGCTTTGGTGCTGGGGTGGAGTATGGGGCCGGACCCAGATTTATATCAGCTTTGGCATTCTAGCCAAACTAATCCAGGGCAACTGAATTTTGTGGGTTATAAAAATGCGGAAGTGGATCGTTTAATCATTCGGGTCAGACAAGAATACGATAAAAAGCAGCAATTAAAATTGACCCATAGGCTTCACGAAATAATTGCGGACGATCAACCTTACACCTTTTTATTTGTGAAAAAATCGACTTTGCTTCTGGATAAGAAGATCGTTATTGTTGATCGCAAAGAAAACGGTTCAGAATCCTACCGTAAAATTTATCCTACAAAGGATGGAAACGTTAAGTATCACTTTAATAAGTGGAGAAAGCTTTCAAACGCTTCTTTAATTCCCGGTTAGGTTGGTGGGTTTGGAAGAAGAGGAACCTGGGAGAAACTTTCTCCCTAAATAAATTTCTACTATATCTTTTGCCGCGCTAGCCACTGCGACGTCTATTTTACCGTCTTTATTATAGTCGGCGCTGGTAATGGCCAAAGGCGTTCCACCCTCCACAATATAATCTCTAGGCGGGTGTCTAAATCCCCCCTTAGGCGTTCTAAAAATTACTGAAAAAGAGCTGCTCCTGGAGTTGGCCACCGCTACGTCGTTAAGATCATCGTTATCGAATTGTCCTATCGTTAAAGCGGATGGACCGCCGCCCGCTGAAAAAGAGAGGGGTTTGGAAAACTTTCCATCTTTAGTCGACCTAAGCATATACATGTTATCCCCTTGAGCGGAAGCCGCCACGATATCTTGCCAACCGTCGCCGTCCATATCTTCTTTAGCCAAAACAAAAAGCGATTTTCCTTTTGCATACCTTTCAGATAAAGAGAACGAACCGTCGCCATGTCCGTAAAGAATTCTGAGCGAACTGGAACCCGAGCCATTGGAAGCGATTGCGATATCTTTAAAATTGTCTTTATTAAAATCGCCAGAAACGATAGAAAGAGCTCTCGATCCAGTTGGGTAAGTATTCCCTTTTTTAAATTGACCGTTTCCTATCCCTATATAGAGTTCAAGTTTATTAAAAGTTAAAGAGACTGCAATATCTAGAATTGAGTCGTTGTTAAAGTCGTCTAATATCGCCGTCAAAGGGACTCGCCCTGTTGCGAGTTTTTTGGCCGGTCGGAAGTTCCCGCCGCCATAACCTAAAAGAATTGATAGGCCGTTTGCGCCTTTGCTATTTAAAACTATATCCGGCAGCCCATCGTTGTTTAAGTCTCCGCTAGAGGCAAAGGATGGTTCGGGTAAAACTTTTATGTTACGTGCAGGGAGAAACGTTCCATCTCCTTTGCCTATGAAAAGAGTGGCCGTGTGGTCGTTTCCGTTAGCGCATAAAAGATCGGGAAAACCATCTAAGTTGAAATCGGCGGAAAGTAAAAAAGCTGGACCGGAACCAACTTTTAAAACGTTGTATTTATAAAATAAGTCTGGAGCTGGAGGCGGTAATTTAAAATCGCAACCGTTTCCAAAAAGTAACTTAAAAGAAAAGATTAATAAAAAAGTTGTTTTGTAAATAGAGCGATCCGATTTTTGAAAGTTCGAAGTCATATTTTCAAAATTCAAAGGCTTTTTAAGTTAAAAAGCGCGATCCTGAGGTTTCTATGTAAATTTAAATAAAGTAGCAAATTGAGCCGATTTTAGCGAATCAATCGAATATGCTTAGGCGAAAGATTTTTTGAATTGTAAACTTTTGTCACAACCCAGTGAAATCTATTAAAAAATCTGTTACTTTGTTTTAAATATATTATATTTACAGCGAGTATTTGTTTAATTGATCCTAAGGGCGAACAGTATCTATTGTCCCAATTAACTTTCTAATTTATTCAAATTAGTTAGAGTTTATTTTTCCTAATTTTTTTAAAAGGTTTTTATATGACCGAAATAAAAAATGAAAAATTTAACGAACTAAAAATGTTGATCGTTGACGATTCAAAAACGTTGGGAATGATCATTAAAGATATTTTAATGACGTTAGGATTCAATAAGGAAAATATTGAACAGGCTAGCGACGCATACGATGCGCTTAATGCCTTGGAGTCTAAGAAATTTGACTTGATGAGTTCAAACCTTTGGATGCCGTCGTCTCTTAACGGGTTGGAGCTATTGGATGAAATTAGGAGTCATGACAGCGGCGATATAAAAGACATTCCTTTTATGCTGATAACGGGAGAAACAAACGAAAAGTTTGTAAGCATGGCTATGGAAAAAGGAGCTAGTTGTTATCTTTCCAAACCGTTTAATATAGAAAAATTTAAAGACGAAATTGACAAGATATTTTGTCCTGAAAAACAAGATGAAGGAGAAAAAGAAGGAGAACAAACGGGAACGGCTGCGGAAATTCAAAAAAAGCAGCCTATTACGTTAGGTCAGGAACCCGATCCTCAATTAAAGGGGATGAAAGTTTTGCTTGTCGACGATTCTCCAACAAATATTACGATATTAAAAAACACGCTTGCTAACCAGGGCTTTGAGTTGTCCGAGGCGTCGTCTGGAGAGGCGGCGTTGAAAATGCTGGTTAGAGCTCTTCCAGATTTAATTTTACTAGACGTTACTATGTCGGGTATTGATGGTTATGAAACTTGCCGAAGGATAAAAAGCGAAGAAGCGACGCAAAATATTCCTATCGTTTTTATTTCGTCAATGAATGAAACGGAAAACATTATCGAAGGGTTTACCGCCGGAGGAATAGACTACATAAGTAAACCTTTTAGAAAAGAGGAAGTGGTCTCGCGCGTTAAATGCCAGCTTCAGCTTCGCAAGTCGGTCAAAGATCGAGAAATTTTAATCGAAGAGATATTGGAGTCTAAAGAAAAGAAAGACGTCTTAATTAATGAGTTATTGGTTTTAAAAGAACAATTAGAAACCGCCTCAAAGACAGATCCATTAACGGAACTGCCAAATAGAAGAGGTTTGAATGAAAGTTTGGCTAGCGAGAAGTTACGTTATGAACGTAATAAAAAATCTTTTTGTATTATTCTCTGCGATGTCGATCATTTTAAGCAAATAAACGACAATCATGGCAACGATGCCGGCGACCATATCCTTGTGGAAGTTGCCAAAGTATTTAAAAAAGTTACGCGGAAGCAGGACATTGTTGGTAGATGGGGCGGAGAGGAATTTTTAGCTCTTTTACCGGAGACCGAACTAGAAGGCGGTTTGGTATTAGCGGAAAAATTTCGAAGTAAAATTGAACTCAATAAGTTTGAATTTAATAAAACCCTTTTTTCTATGTCAATGAGTTTTGGAGTCGCAGAGTTTAACGCCAAAGATAGTACCATTGATCAATGCATTACAAGGGCAGATCAATGTTTGCTTAAAGCAAAAGAAGAAGGTCGAAATAAAGTAGTGTCTTGAAAAATGTAAATTAAACACGTCGATTATTTCTAAACCCCGGTTAACTCAGCTAATACGGTGATAACGGAGATAGGTTGTCGATCCTTTATTTCTGCCCCCTCTCATTTTTCTTTCTTCTTGATAATAACCTCCAGAAACTTTAAATTACTTGCACGGCTGAGGATAGCCAGTTATTTGAAATTTATTTTAATTAATTCATTGAATATAAACGGAATTGGCAATGGAAGCGTTGGATCCTGAAAAAAAGAAAGCTCGTATAGAAGAACTAAAAAAAGAATTATCTGGTTTGAAAGAAAATACGGAAGAAGATCTCCTGAAAAGGAAGGGAGATATCATACAAGAGTTATCAAACTATAAAATTAATTTTCCGGATATGGATGGTTATGAATTATCCAAGACCGATTTATGCGGCGTAGATTTAAGTGAAACTATTTTAAGCGACGCACGCTTCGATAAGACTCTTTTTATTGGAGCAGATTTAAGTAGTTGTGATTTTGAAGATAGTTCCTTGATAGAGGCAAATTTAGGAGGAGCCAATATGTTTGCAGTTGATCTAACAAATGCAGACTGTACAGGGGCTAACTTTGCAAAAGTCGATTTGGGCGAGGCGATCATTTGTGGGGCAAACCTTTCCGGGGTTGATTTAAGCTGCCAATCTAATTTAGTCGACGCCGATTTAAATGGGGCAAATTTGTCAAAAGCCAATCTCAGAGAAGCTAATGTTGATGGAGTTGATTTTTCGGGCGCAAATTTAAAGGGAACGAATCTACTTTTAGTAGAAAACTTGACATGCGACCAAGTCAAATCTGCAGAAATTGATCGAGAAACTAAATTCCCAAGTTATATTAAGGTCGTGTGGGTAGACGATTCAAATTACGAATGCGACTTTATTCCAGGAGGTTAAATTATTTTAAATATATTGGATCATATGTGGAGGTTAGTCTAAATTCTCTTCGGTTTAAGTTTTCCTAATCAAATCTATTTCTAACGCTTTTCTGATGAGTTCATTATGAAAGAAATAGATAATTAAGCGTTTTTCGCCTCTCAAATTTTACTCATACTAAGTTTATTTCGTTTTCATTTTTAACTTTCGATAGATAATTCGATTATCCTAAAACCCCTTGGTTGAATTCAGAATTCGGAATTTATTGGTTCAGAATATCTCAATATCATTCCGTTCAAACGTAACTATGTTCAGTTATGGGAAGTTGAGAGTAGCCTCATTTTTTACCCTTTTAAGTTAAATTCTAGTTGAATTAAAACGTGTGTTTGCAGTTTAGTTGGTAACTTAAACTTAAGCTCTTCACGGAGATTGTAATAAATGTCAATCTTTTATCTCATGATTAGCATTTTCAAAAAAAGTGCTAATTAAAGGATATTATTGAATAAAACCAAAGTTTTGTTCTAAAATAAGGCCTGAAAAGAAAATGAAACTCTTTACGAGGTTTTGGAAGTTTTTATATCGTTTAAAAAATTAAACCATGAAGTTTTAAGTATAAATCTCTTTTCGTAGTTTTTTCGCTTATTTTTGACACCGTATTTTTTGTGTATGTTTTTGGTCCGTGAAAACCTATCCTTTTTGATCTAGCAAGTTTTCGCTTATTCGAAAAAAAATCATTAGCCCATGCCTAAGTTTTTTTATCCCGATAGGTTTTCAAATGAATAGTTTATTTTTTCCTAACCATAATAATCATTTAAGTGAGGTTTATAGGGAATCTTGATTTTTAAAGTTTAAGACCTCGTGAACCAAACTGGGAACTATAAAGAAGACAACTCTCCGAGATTTGTTATGGACCCACCTGAAAAAAAATCTAAAGAAAGTAAAATTATAATTATTGAAGACGACGTGGATTTCGCCAATTCACTGAAAGTCGTATTGGATAATTATGGTTACGACGTTTCTATAGCGATTGACAGAGCGGAGGGTATTGAAAAAGTGAAAGAGATACAACCTCATATCGCTTTTGTCGACGTACGTCTGGGGCAGGCCTCTGGGTTTAGTTTACTTGCCGAGTTCAAAGACTTATACCCCAATATGCTATGCGTTATTATTACGGCTTATCCTGAAAAAAATACCGCACTAAGGGCCTTGGAAGAGGGAGCCTATGATTTTCTTATAAAGCCATTCCATCCTTTAGAAATTTTAAGCGCGATTGATCGATGCCTGGAAAAGATTAAATTAGAAGCGCAGAGTTCCGCTCTTGAAACGGCTTTGATGGACGCGTGCAAAATTTTGGGTCTTGATATCAAAAACTTGCCCGTCCAAAGCGTGATCGATAAATCTCCTGAAGCTAAAGAAAGTTTAGATGAAATAAAGAAAATTAATCAGCATCTGAATAATGATAAAAACCAAAGGATAGGTAACTTTTTGGAAAAAGGAGGATTGACCAAACGAGAGTGCCAAATTGCGATTGAATTGCCGCAAGAATACGATTTAGAAAAAATTGCCCAAAATTTAAATATTAGTATTCATACCCTTAGAACCCATCTGAAAAAGATATATAAGAAGTTAAAAATTAACAGCCGCAAGGATTTGATCAATATTTTGAATCAAATCCCTTAAACTTTCCAAATTCGCGTTTTCCTTTCCTCCTGAAAAGGATATAATCTATTCCTTCACCATATTTTAAAATTTTGCTCTCTGGAGCAAAATCTTTTCGCATAGAATTTTAATCAAGGAAGTTTATTCATGAAATTGAAAAGGAATTGTTTTTCCTTCACTTTTTTGTTTTTCGTAGGAATTGCGTTTTTGGCAGCTTGCCAGGAATCTGAGGTCAAGCCTCATAAGCCTTTGACTTTGAATATGGATGTGCCAAAGCCCGTTGTGGTCAAAAAATCCAAAGTGGAACCCAAAAGCGTCCCAGAAATTCAAAAGTCCGATCTCAAATTTGAGGTCGTAAGCGCTACGGTTAAAAAGGATCTATCCGAAAGACCTATTAGCGATAGTCAAAACTGCAACGCCAGGGTTGATGAGATTGAAAAAGAAAAAAACGAGGTCCAAACTGCCGGCGGATTTTGGGGAAGAATGGAAGCGACAAAGGATTTTAAAGATTACTCCCCAATTGGCATGAAAGTAGACGCCAAATTTAACCAACTGATTTATGGGTTACGGCATTTATGCGACACCGCTATGGGCTTGGAGTTGACAGCCGTCGCTAAAGAATTAATTAAAGAGTCAAAAGGAAGAACTAAAGAAGAATTGGTGAAGAGGTTAGAGGCCACAGGTAAGGCCAAGGCCGATATTGAGATTTATCTTAAGTACGTTGAGTTTGCTAAAAGGTCTCAAAATAGAATGCTTGAGTATTCATCAATTCAGAAAAGTCTTCTGTGGGTCGATATGTTTGTCGACGAATATGTAAAGTTTTTTAATGGAAAGTTAGCCGATAAGGAACATCTAGACCAAGCCATGCCGGATATTCTCGCTTTTAAAGACGCTTTAGATAAATTCTCAGTTGAGGATGAGAATATTAAAATTGCAATTATGGAAGATTTTCAAGTTCCGTATTTTTACGTAACGGAAATGTAGAAAAATTTCAGTTGCTATGCGTTAAGCGTCTTTCTTTCTTCAATTTTTCCTGAAATTCTAAATAGATCTATGAACGATTGTCCTTGCGGTTCAAACTCCACTTACACAGATTGCTGTGGAATGCTCATTAATGGAACTTGTCTGCCCGATACGGCGGAAGATTTGATGAGGTCCCGATATTCCGCATTTGTTTTTAAGGAATGGGATTATTTAGAAAAAACCTCCATTGCCAAGAAATCGCGTGAGTCTTTGGTTGCTAACCAAGAAGTGACTTGGAAAAAGCTGGAGATTTTAGGGGCAAGGAAAGGTCAACGCGACGACACCGTAGGCGAAGTGATTTTCGCGGCTTATTTTACGGATAATGGGGAAGATAAAGTCCTTCGAGAAGACTCAAAATTTCAAAAAGTAGACGGTCGTTGGCTTTACGACGAACTAAACTCATCTATCCAAAAGTCTGAGCAAAAATCTCAGCCGGAACCAAAGAAAACCGGACCGATTGTTCGCGATAAACCCAAAGTCGGTAGAAACGATCCTTGTCCTTGTGGTAGCGGTAAGAAATTTAAAAAATGTTGCGGTAAGTAGGAAAGGTTAGCGTTTTTTTTCAGAAACGCTTGAATCTTTCGGATTATCGGACCCTGAGTCCTTTTCGGGAGTTTTGGGTTTATCAATTTTGTCGCCGTATGAAATTGTTCTAGCCACTCCGCGATCAAATGGCATCGCATGTCTTTGGCCCAACCTGGGCGCTAATCTGGACATTTGAGATTTTTTATCGTTAGCTTCCTCGCATTTGGGGCAAACTTCTTTTTCGGGGTTTTCCGATGCGGGGGAAAACATTTCTTTGCATATTTTGCAAGCAATCATAAAATACCATTAGAGCTGTGCAAAATTGTTGAGATAGTTTAAAACCTCCCCAAAGAATTAGCAATTACAATGTCGACGACGCTTGTCGCTCCAGACTCATCAAACCTTTCTCTTGGAAAAGCTAAATTGATACTTAAAATTGGTCAAGTTAACTTCTTAGGTTTCCGATATTATAGATAGGGCTAAATACAAAAGGACAAATCTATGAGTTATGTGGAAGAAGCAAGTTCGACCCAAGTTTTAGAAGATAATTTTAAAGCGGAGAAAAATCCGTTAGACGCGGTGCAAGACCTATTTGATTTCGACGACCTCACGGAAGACGAAGCGCGGATGATTCGAGAATGGGAAGCCAAGTTGTTGGAATTGACTCCGGTATTGAGAATTGACGAGTGGAAACGCGCTCAAAGGATGATTCGCTTTGAACTATCTAAACGAGAGAGTAGAGGAGAAGACTTAAGCGTTTTTAAGCGAACCAAAAGTCATACCGACGCTTCTGGCGATCTAGTTTCAGGTAGGCTGCAATACAAAATGTTGGAGTATCAAACGCCGCACATTTGGTCGACCCTGCAAATACCCCTCACGGAAAATTGCAACTTGCTCTGTAAGCATTGCCCCAGAACTCAAAAATATTTGAGCAAAGATATACCTTTTGAAGCCTTTCAAGAATATTTATCCAGGTTTTCGGCCGATAGATTTAAAAAAGTATTGCTCAGCGATTTTGGCGAACCTTTTTTAAGAAAAGATATTTTAAGAATTTTGCGTTTTGTTAAAGAAAGAGGTTTCCATAATGTGGAAGTGGTGACAACGGGAAACCTGATGAATGAAAATATGCGCAAAACGATATTGGAAGAAGGTTTGCTCGGAAAGCTAATGGTCTCCATTGAAGCGGCGTCAAAAGATCTTTACGAAGATATCAGAGGGTCGGATTTTGAATCCATGAAACAATGTATAGGCGAATTCATTAAATACAGAAACCAAATTGGATCGAAGAAGCCGGAAGTTTTCTTTAACGCCGTATGCATGAAAGACAACGCCCATGAATTGCCAAAGATAATGGATTTAGCGGCGGAGCTAGGAGTCGATAACGTATTGTTTGTTCACTTGAACGGCATTGTGAGCGATTTTTCTAGCGAAGAAAGAAGCGGGTTTGAAGAGAAGATGCTTTTTTCAAAAAATCATTTAAACGCGTGCGACCCGGAATATGTGAAAGAAATTTTTAATCAAATTCATGAGAAGTCCCTTGAATATGGAATAGGGTACTTGCCTCCGGAAGATTATTTGGAAACGGCAAATCCGTTTGCCATCGACAAGTTTGCAGAACCCTGGCCCGAAGGTTCAAAATGTGATCGTCCTTATGAATGGGTGCAAGTTCAGTCTGATGGCAGCGTTTATCCGTGTTGCCAAATAGCCCAACGGTATTCGGTTGGTAACGTTCAGGATAAAACGTTTGAGGAAGTTTGGAATAGCCCAACCTTTGTCGAATTCCGCGAAGGATTAAAAAACGGAAAACCCAACCGTTGGTGCGAAGTCTGCAACATCTACAACGGCAAACGATTTTAAAAGAACTTTAGCCAGCCATTTTTTAAAATTAAAATCTTGCTAGAAGTAAGAACTTATTTTTCCGTCATCCTTGACGAACCCCAAAGGGGTGAGGAAGGATCTAGGTTAAATCTTCCACATTTGCCCTAGTAAACCGCTTCAAAAATACCTGAAAATGTCGGGTTGACAGGTTATAATTGAGAAGGTAAAATCTCACTTTAGCGAAATAGTCAAACGAAGATCGCAAAACCCAAAATGGCGGTGTAGCTCAGCTGGTTAGAGCGTACGGCTCATATCCGTGAGGTCCGGGGTTCAAGTCCCTGCGCCGCTACCATTTCCTCAAAATATCACCTGGAGGTTCTCGAAGAGCGACCTCCACTTTGCTTGTAGTTTAGAAAAAATCATTAAACGAAATTAGTTTTTGATTGGGTCCGTTTCCAAGGCGCGTCGTTTTGAAGGAAGCCTTCATTAGGAACGGTCGTTTTATGCCGAGCGTTTATTGAACGAAAGCTGGTTTATGGGAAAAACAACGCGCTAAAATAACCTAAGTTGAAGCCGGTCTTGGCCGCGCGTCATTCAGACGAACCCCGCAGGGGTGAGGAAGAATCTCATTAAGAACCATGAGTCGCTTAGAAGAATTAAGGGAACCTCTAAAAATTGTTTCTAGCCACAAGCAGCCCTTATAAAATAAGGGACTGCGAATTGCCTCAAGTAAAAATATCGAATTATTAGAGATACCTTAATTTTTTTAAGTCGGGTTCTTTAAAAAGAAACGGTTGGTTAGCAACCAACCGCAATTACGTGCAATCGTCTTAGTCCGAATCTTCTGCGTACATTCGCCGTGCCGTGGCGGCCCCCAAAAAAAGAGAAGCGTCGTCGGAGGCAACGCGGCAAAAAGAGCAGTAAACTTGGATATAAGAGTGTCCATTTTTTCTTAACTCTTCAAACATGTCCTTTAAAGTAACCGTAGAGTTACTCCAACGGTTTCTAACCGTTAAGACGTTATAAGTCCCCATCCCCGGTTGTGAATCGACATTAGTCGCAATGTCCATATAGGTTTCCGCGTCGTTGCTATGCTTGCCTTGATATTTGGTTAACTCATAATTACGGACCGCCTGCCCAGCGTATTTATCTTCGCCGATGTAATTATGGCGATTTTTCAGAAACCCATCAAGGCCAGGGTCTTTGAGCGCGAAGTTTTCGCGCACAAGAAAATGCAGGGTTACGCCGCTTGGTACAGTAGTTCCAATCAAATCTTTGCTCTTATAACTTCCGTGCGCAGTAATTACTAAGTCGTTCGCGTTTTTTCCAGCGCTTTTTGAAAACAGGTAAAGATTTCTTCCAATTTCTATTTTGTTCGCCATTATTTATAGGAGGCAGAAGGTTGTATTAAAAAATCTCATCGGCAATTATTTCAAAAAAGTTAGGAACCCCAAAAAAAAATTGAGTTCCCCGCTTTAAAGCGGGGAACAGTAAGAGTGTAAAAGAGCAGAGTGTAACTTTTTACTGGGCACAACGAAAGCCGATATCATTGCTGCGATAAAGCGGACCGTCGTTGCCGCGAAAGGCGCAACGGACGCCGCCAGAATCATTGATCCAAGAGCCGCCACGAATAGCTTTAGAATCGTTGTCATTGTCGTACCAATCAGCAGTCCATTCCCAAACATTTCCGGCCATGTCGTAACATCCGTCCTGACTTATTCCGTTAGGATATCGCGTAACCGGTGTTGTTCTTCTCAACTCTGATTCATAACTATTACATTTTTCTTTATCAAATTCGTTACCCCAGGGATATTCGCGTCCGTCGGTCCCTCTCGCCGCTCGTTCCCATTCCTCATCCGTGGGCAGACGCTTACCTTCCCATCTCGCAAAAGCATCCGCTTCGTACCAACTCACCCCCACTATGGGATGGTCGGGTTCATTCCATTTCGGATCGTCCCAGTATTTAGGTTGCAATATTTTATTTTTTTCTTTCCATTTCCAACCATCTTCTGACCAAAACTTCTCGTTTTTGTAACCATTTGCTGAAATAAATCTGTTGAATCGATCATTCGTCACTGGATAAATGTCGATTTTATACTCTCGCTCGACTTTCCTTTTTTCTACCTCCAGCCCATAAATAAAAGGTCCCTCAGGTATGGTTACTATTGCGTCCGGATTGAAACTCCTTTCCATTTTTTTCGAAATTTCAAATTCTTCCGGTTGACCAACGGCTTCGGTCAGCTCAACAATGGCTTTAATGACATCCTCTTTTTCCGAAAGTTTCTGTACTAACTCCACAAACTTTTTATCTTTTAGGAATCGATGTACCGGTTCCGCTAAATTCGAAAGCATTTCATCCGTTATCTGCCAGTTTTCCCAAAAAGTTGGGTCCTCTTTGTTTTCATTCAACAACTCCTTGATGCGGTCTTTAACATCCTTAATAATTCCAGGATTTTCTTTCGCGTAATCAACAAAATCGTCGTAGGAGATTTCTAAAATATTCCAACATAGCAAAGCGTTTTCCAGCGGTTCTTTTTGTGAATCCAGGTTTAGCCTTAATAACAAGTTTTGCAATATGCTTAAATCGTTTAAGAAAAGTTTTATGCCGCGAGGATTAAACTTCAAGTGTCGGGCAATCAAACCGCTATGTTCCTGCAAAAGATTTTGGTCCAAAGTTAGTTTTGTGGTTAATTTGTCAAGGTAGTCTTGTATATCCTTTACCGATTTTTTTGGAAGTTTAAATGTAGCCTGAACCATTTTTTGCATAAACAATCCCGCTTTTTTTCCCTTGTATCCTTGTTCTTGTAAAGCTTCTTCAATAATTTCATTTGCGGCTCCTAGAACAAAAATACAGCCCGGCTGATTCACAAACAGTTTAATTGTTTCTAAAACTTGCAATATTTTGGGTTTGGGACAACGGTCCAGATCGTCAATGAATACAACAAGCGCGCCTTTGGTATCGTCGGGTTCTGAGTTTCCATCATTTGCGGATTCCATAATGTAAGACCAAATGATATCGGAAAATATCGATCTAAATGAAGAGTAAAACCCAAGTTTTTGTTCATGTGGCAAGCTGTCAAAAAATTCAGTTATATCCAGCAAGCCGACGGAAATAGTTTTGGAGGTTTTTGAAGCGACTTTTTTTATATTCAAACTTTCTGTAAGTTTTTCCAGATAAGTCTTTAACCGGTCTTTAAATTTATTGCTCGCCGCCATCGTTCGAAAAATTTCGTCGATCAATGCCGCCAAAATAGCCTCCTCTCCCGCATGTTTCCAAGGCTGAAACCACACAGGTTTGCAAATTCGAAATTCCTCGCCAGTATCTGAAAGCGTCTTGACTCTTTTTTCCACCATTTTCATCAGGGTGGTCTTTCCTGTTCCCCAGGAACCATAGATGCCAATAGTCAACGGGGTTTTATTATTTTTATTGGCGATCAATCCGGAAATAGTATCGGCATATATATTAAATCGAAAGCTGGCAGAGTTTTCGCTCAATTCTTTTTCGCAAAATGGTTCGTCGCTGATCATAACAGGAGCAGGGGGATTTGCGCTTTTTTTGTTCATAAGAATTTTCTCCACAATCAGTTTTCAAAAATATTGATTAGTTTAGAAGTTTTCCGGTCTTCGGTTGGTCTACTAAACGGAAAATTTCCGTTTTAATGTTTGGTCGGATAAACCGGCGCAGGAATGAAACGCCATGTAACCTCCAAAAGGCGCGCTCCTGCCGTTCTATGGACGGCGGGATTCTGGCCAAAAAGGAGGGTATTGGGCACAACGAAAGCCGATATTATTGTTGCGATTATTCGGATTGTTGTTGTTGCGATTGGCGCAACGGACGTTTTCAGAATTATTGTTCCAAGAGCCGCCACGCAAAATCATTTTACGTCCCACCCCTTTTAAACGAAAACTCGTTAAAAAGATTATTTCTTAACCTCCATGAATTAGCTTGTCCTACATGGCCAATCCAGCTTTGAAGCGATTGATGGACGTCTTTAAAGGTTATCTTACCTTGGCCATATTGAATGTTTAGTTTCTTTAATCTTCTTCGATATCGAACCACATTTTCATAACGTATACGTTTATAGCTTGGATATATTTTATATCCTAAAAAATTAACTCCCTGCTCAACGGGATAAATCAAGCTATTATTAGCTTTTAATAAAAGCCTGTCTTTATTTAGAAAAGATTCCATTTGTTTTAGGGCGTTCCAAAGGTCTTGTTTGTCATTTCCAAATAAAGCCATATCGTCCATATATCTGAGGTAACCAAACTGAGAAAAACGTTCTTTAATTAAGTGGTCCAAATCGTTTAAATACAAGTTGGCAAATAACTGACTTGTAAGATTGCCAATGGGTATTCCTTTTCGACGATTGTGCATTGTAAATAGATCGTCGCCTGGAAAATAATAGTCGGTCGCTTCCTGGAGGTTGGACGAATCAATTATTAGGTTCACTAACCAAAGCGTTTTTGAGCATTTAATTTTCTTTTGGATTTTATTTTTTAATATTTGATGATCGATGGAGGGAAAATATTTTTTGATGTCGCATTTTAAAACGTAATTAAACTTTCTAGAATAATGAGAAAAACGATCAACCGCTTTATGCGTTCCTTTACCCACTCGGCAAGCGTAAGTATCGAATATTAAGGAGCGTTCGAATATGGGCTCTATTACATGGCATAAGGCATGTTGTGCCACTCGGTCGCGGTATGGCGCAGCGCTAATTTTTCTAGGTTTTGGTTCGTAAATAAAAAATTCTCGGTAGGGACCTGGACGGTAAGTTTGCTCATGTAATTCTTTTTCAAGCGTTATTAATTCGCGTTCTAGATTGTATTCGAACCTGGCTGTAGATGTTTTAAAGCGTTTTCGTTTTCTGGCTCTGCGGCTGGCCGACAATAAAGCGGAGAAAGAGGTGATAGAATTATATAAATTTCCAAATCGTTTCATGGTGCGGTCTTTTTAATTTTTTTTATCCAGCCGCCTATGAATAGGCCGATCTGATCGAGTTCGCGTGAAAGGTATTCGTATTTTTTTATGCTGATAAATTGAAGATCCTTAGATAACCGGGAAAGTAGTCTTAATTTTTCCAAAGCGAGGTTTGCGGATTTAAGGTTTGGCTTCTTTTCTTTAGAATATCGAGCTTCAATAAGGTTGTCGTAAACGTCCAAAAGACCGTTTTCAAGTCGATTTCCCAAAATGTAGCGATAATCTCTGGGAAATTTACCTATTTGGGGAAATAACCACAACATTAAGTCGTAAGTTTTTGTAAACGCATCTTCTTTATCGCTCATAGTATAATTAAAGATCCAAAAAATTTTCGGGTTCCCCGCTTTAAAGCGGGGAACGGTAAGAGTGTATAACGAGGGCAACTAAACAGGTCAATTAGAATAATCAAAACCTCTTTTTCTCAAGGACTGTTCCTGGAAGATGTATTTGGATTGTAGTCGTCAATTTATGTGTCAGGTTAATAAAAATGCAGAGTGTAACTTTTTACTGGGCACAACGAAAGCCGAAAGCATGGCTGCGATCATACGGATCGTAGAAGTTGCGATTGGCGCAACGGACGAAATCAGAAATATTGTACCAAGAGCCGCCACGCAAAACTTTATACTTTTTACTCTCGTCGTCCCAACTATTGGTCCATTCCCAGACATTCCCCGCCATGTCGTAACATCCGTCCTGACTTATTCCGTTAGGATATCGCGTAACCGGTGTTGTTCTTCTCAACTCTGATTCAAAACTATTACATTTTTCTTCATCAAATTCTTCACCCCAGGGGTATTTTCTTCCACCGGTCCCACGAGCCGTCCGTTCCCATTCTTCTTCCGTAGGCAGACGTTTCCCTTCCCATTTGGCGAAAGCCTCCGCTTCGTACCAGCTAACTCCCATAACAGGTTGGTCTGGTTCGTTCCAATTAGAATCGTCCCAATATTTAGGTTGTGTGATATTATTTTTCTCTCTCCATTGCCAACCCTCTGGAGACCAGTGTTCTTTATTGTTATAACCATCGTCTGCTTTAAATCGTGAATATCGCTCGTTGGTCACCGGATACACGTCGATTTTATACTCGCGCTTTATTTTTTTTTCTTCCGGTTCATCTCCATATAAAAATGGACCCTCAGGTATTGTTACCATCGCGTCGAGATTGTAAAGTAAAGGTATTTCATGTTCCGACTTTTCAGGACCATTGACTTTTGCGCAATGAAACAATTCCTTAGCTCCCCAATAGCCGGGTAGAGGAGATACTAGACTTACGACTTCTTTCTGCGAAATATAGCCACGCAAGCTTTCAGGAATTTTTACTATTTGATCGGCGGGAATTTTCCAAACCTCTTCCTTTGAATCATTCGCCTTAAACTTGCTGATCCAGCTTCGCATCATATTGACCGTCCAGCGGTTTTCTTTTAATTGTTCGGCAAATTGAGGATATTCGCATTGCAAAACGATCCAGGAAACGGTGGAAGGCCAGGTGTCTTGATCTGTAGAGGAAACTCTATCGGGAACCATTCCGCTAAAGTTCACGTTTTCAAAATCAAACTGACAGGAGGCAAAGTAACCGGGACGAACCGTCTCCATATGGGAATAAAACCGATACAACTGTTCTGGTTTTGGAAATAGTTCTTCGGCTTTCATTTTTAGAGAGTTTTTATCTATTAAAAATATTTGATAGTTGATTACCATGATAACTCGCAGTAGATTCGCCAACCCATGGGCAAAACAGTCCGTTTCTTTTTCCAGTAAAACAGGTTTGTCTGGTTCGTTCCCGGCTATTTCTTCTCCAAAGTAACAACGCGCCTGCATGTTTTTGAAAGCGGTTAAAAGTTTCGATCTAATGATTTTTAAAGTATCTAGATTAGGATTCCAAAGTTCAACGCCCTCTTTTAAGAACTGGATCGAGTTTGGGTCTATTTGTCTCCAACCAATAATTTCCAAAATCCACAGTTCTAAGTTAGTTTCTTCCTCAACCCTTTTGAGAAATCTTAAAATGGCCTTGGCGATAAAAAACTCCCAAAACGACTTGTGAATAAACTCTACCCAGGATTCTTTAATTTCGTTGTCTGAAACGTGTTTCTGGTTTGCATTTTCTTCCGAGGCGGGGTCGCCCTTGATGTAAAAAAACAGCATGAAATTCAGGTCTTTTTGGCTCCAAATCTCCCATTTGTCTCCGCATAATTTTCTCAGTTTTATATATCTGTTCCAGGAATTTTTTATTTCTCCGACTCTGAGTCCCAGTTTTTCACCGCTTCGCGAAAGCGTTATTGCAATTCCTTCAAGGAACTTGGAGAACTCTTCTGGAGTTTGAAATGGAAAATCAACCGTGGCTTGTGTATCGGTCTTTTTCTCTCCGAATTTCTTTTTTTCCCTTTCAAAGGTCCAGTTAAGGATTTGCTCGTAGATATCAAACCGAGTCGATGCTTCTTTTTTTGGGGGTGGATATTGCATTGCTCCGGGCGTTTTGCTTTCCTTTTCGGATTCGTCGGAATCGGCGAGCATTTCTGCGACAAAAGTTAGAAGAATCGGCTGCCCAATGAGCGAACGGTCTTTGTCGGGGCGCAGGAATTCTTCTATTTTTTCCTGAGAAAGCCTTTCTTTGCCTGGAATTGCTTTGTACTTTCGAAACCATTTTTTCAGTTCTTCCGGTCCAAAATCGTTAATAGTAAATAAATGACGGTGTCTAAATAAGTTTGAAATTTCATCGGCGCTGGATTCAAAAAACTTTTCCCGAGTGGTGATTACGATATTGGCTTTGAAATTTTCTTCCTGCGAATCCCTGCAAAACTCCAGGATTCTTTCAAGCGCGTTTCTAATTTTATGGATATTTTCAGCGCCGTAAATTTCATCCATACCGTCGAGAATAAATACCGTATTCGTTTTAAGAAAGAAGTCTTCCGTCCCAAATTCATAGGATTTTGTTTTAATCAAGAGGGCGTCTTTCGCCGGAATAAAGTCTTTAAAACGACACAGGACAGGAAACCAATTTTCGATAGTATCTTGCGATAGTTGGTGAGCCAAATATACTGCAAACGAAGTTTTTCCATGTCCAGGTTCTCCTTGCACAACGATTGGAAAACAGGATTTAAGGACTCCTTTTACTTCTTCTGTAAGCGATTTTTTCGGTTTTTTTGTTCTCTATTACTTGTTCCGAATGTTGGATTTCTATTTCTCTGCATCCAGGATCGACATAGACTTGTTTTAGCGACGCTCCTTTTGTCCTTGGGCCGAATTCTGCGATGTCGCTTTTGTCGGTAAAAAAGCCTTCTAGTTTTTTTCTGTAGGTTTCGGCTTTGCTACTTTCATTTCTGATGGATTGGGCGGATAGATTATCAATATAAAAATTTCGAAATAATTTGAAATCATCTGGATTTGATAACCATATGTTCCA
Organism: Nitrospinales bacterium; assembly: GCA_038154245.1. Taxonomy (GTDB): domain Bacteria; phylum Nitrospinota; class Nitrospinia; order Nitrospinales; family JAJDAT01; genus JAJDAT01. The sequence continues at coordinate 22,715 of JAYOZP010000024.1, forward strand.
AAAACATTCGCTAAATCGATCTCCAAGCGATTTTTTTACGTCTTTAATTAGGGAATCTTCGATTTCCCACTTTTTAAGATTAACGGCTAATTGGTCGGTTAGAACTTGAAAGAAACGAGTATTTTGCAAAAATGGATTTCCCCATAGGTCTTCCACTAAAATCTCAAAACCTTCCAGGGATTGAACTTCGTCCTGGAATCCGGTTTCCCAATCTTTATGTAGTAAAGCTGATCGATGATTTAAGTTATTTTCTATTACCGCTAATTGAAAGGATTTGATCCAGGCTAAAAATAAGAGCTCTCCCGCTTCTCCCGCTACTGTAGATTCAAATTCAAAAGCTCCGAAGCCTTTTGAAGTATGTCGTAACGCTCCTGTAGAATTTGAAATATTAAAACCTTCCACGCCGGTAGCGGCGCTAAAGGTTCCAAAAGCGGAACTGATTAGTTTATGCCAAGTTACTTTTAAATTAGAAAATAGTATTTTTTTCCCGTCCAGACGTGTGATATGCCCTTTTGTTGCGCTCATTAACTAAATACTCCGGTATCGGCAGTTTGAAAAAACGTTTTTAGTTCAGGTATAAGAATCGGAATGTATAATATACACTATTTCGTATTCCAAAAAATAGGTAATGAAATAATTAAACCTGGATTCTTCGCCTCCTCTGGCGAGAAGACTCTAGAATGACGGCGATTTGTAGTTTTCATTTAACTTAAAACTTTTTATCGAACGGCCCTTACGCTGGTTCCTGATTCAATTAACTTGTTTTATACCCGCCGAACTTTTTTGCATTTTCTCGGAGCTTGTCCTGAACTCAGCCGACGGGAGTCTTCGCGGTTCTTTGTTTGTAAGATGGTTTTTATTTTGCCAGTGGATGTTTATTCTGTAAAATACCTAAAACTTACTTTTGATTTAATTTCTCAATCCGATTTTTAAAGTATGAGCGACCTGCCTCCTGAAGAACAAGACCTCATCTGCAAGTGTTTGCAGGTAAAAGAAGAGACTATCCGCGATTGTATTGCCAAGGGTAACTTAGAAACGGTTGAACAGGTGACCGAAGCATGCGAAGCTGGCGGGGGTTGTCATTCTTGTCATGTGTTGATTCAACTTTTCATCGATCAGCATCATGATCGGTTTCCTAAAGGCGAAGAGTTAGAGGCTGTTGCTAAGGGTAAGGGAGAGAAGAAGGGGTTTTTTAAGAGGTTGTTTTCTTAACCAGTTGGTTTTAGTGGAAGTTAATTTATTAAATCGATGCGAGATCCTTCGCCGATATTAAAATATCGCCTCAGGATGACACTCATTGGGGACTGGTTTAAATTAGATTGACCTTTGTTTGTAGATGATTCTATAAACTTAAAGTAATCAAATAAATGAAATCCTTATACTTTGATTGTTTTTCGGGCGTTAGCGGCGACATGATTTTGGGCGCCTTAGTGGATTCGGGCGTTGACTTGGAAACGATCAAAGGTGAACTTGAAAAATTAAACCTAACGGGATATTCCTTAAATGCTTACCAAACCAAGCGCGGTCAAATTTCTGGAACTAAAGTAGACGTTGAGTTGACTGAAGCTCAAAACGATTCTAATCATCATGGTCGCCACCTCTCCGACATAAAAAAAATCATCGGAGAATCCAATCTCTCCGAAGAAGTTAAAAAACGCTCTTTAAATGTTTTTCAAAAAATCGGCGTCGCTGAAGCGGAGATCCATAATATCTCTATAGAAAAAGTTCATTTTCATGAAGTTGGCGCTTTGGATTCTATTGTCGATATTGTCGGTTCTGTTGCGGGTATTGTTTCGTTAAACGCCGACAAAATTTACGCTTCCTCAATTAATACGGGGGAAGGGATGGTGAAGTGCGATCATGGAACGATGCCGGTTCCGGCGCCCGCTACCGTCAAATTGTTAGAAGGTATTCCGTGCTACTCGTCTGGAGTTAAAAAAGAATTGGCAACGCCAACGGGTGTCGCAATTTTGAGCGAAATGGTCGACGAGTTTGGTTCGTTGCCGTCAATGAAAATCCAAAGTTCGGGATTTGGCGCGGGCGGTCATGAAATTGAATCGACTCCCAATCTTCTTAGACTCATTATTGGCGAGACTCAAGAAGCCGCCGATCAAAACATGGTTATGGTGGAGACAAACATCGACGATATGAATCCCGAGTTTTACGATCACATAACATCACGACTTTTTGATGCCGGGGCGGTTGATGTTTTTAGTTCGCCTATTTTGATGAAAAAAAATCGCCCCGCTCAAAAACTTTCGATTTTAGTTCCCTCTACGGATTTTCAAAAAATTCAGAAAATTGTTTTTGAAGAATCGACTACTTTTGGACTGCGTTATTATCCGGTGGATCGCGCTATATTGGATCGAAAAAACGTAACGGTGGAGACTGTTTATGGTTCTGTTAACGTGAAGATTGGCAGCTTAAACGGTGAAGTTCTTCAGGTAGCTCCTGAATACGAAGACTGCAAAGTCTTAGCTCAACAAATGCAAGTTCCTCTTAAACAGATTTATAACGAAGCGTTGCGGAAGGCTCAGGAAGGGGATTAGCAAGACAGAGTTAGTAGAGATTGATTACAACAAGCGTTAAAGGAACATGTTTCCTTGAAGCATGAGATTCCTCCACTCTGGTCGGAATGACTATTTGATCGAGGCGAGATTCTTCCTCCCTTCGGTTGTCAGAATGACACACTGAGAGTATTGATTTGAATTGAGTAAGCTTTCGTTGAGCGCTTATTGTATATTTTTAAAATAGAAGGTCATGCTTCGCATGACAATTTTAGCCTAGATTCTTCGTCGCCTCTAATGAGGCGACTCCAGAATGACGTCTAACTTGAGGCGTTAATTTCTGCAAAAGCTTACTTCGAGAAATATTTGAAATACTTTTTTAATCAACTTTTTGGGCAGATTTTTTATAGGTTGAGTAGAAAGTCCAACTTGCTAGTAGTAGAATCAAAGCGTTTATTGAAAGCCCAATTTGTAGTCCGTGTACTCCCACCTGTTCGGATAAAAAAGTAGATCCTGTCTTTAGTTTTAAAATAAAATTATTAAGATAAAAAAGATTGAACTTAAGTTCGCCCCAGGCAACCATTTTTTTTGCATGGTCGATATAAATTGGAACGGATCGGTTTAATAGACTGATCCACGCCCATACTGTTACAAGAGATTCGGCAATAAAAATCGCCGCTAAAACTTGTTTTATCCGATTAGGAAGCTGTTGGATATATTTGAAAATCCATATTGCCGTTAAGCAAACAAAGATTTGTAGATTTAAATGAGCGGTTCCATGAGGCGATATATTGGGCGAAAGGGCTATGTTGATTGGAATTCCGACTCCAAAAAATATAGCCCAAAATTTCCAACCGAATAAAGTTTTTGCCTGTTTGGCCCGATTCTGAAGAATTCCCGAATTTCTAACGATCCAACCTGCGGCTAAGTAGACGCCTAATATACCGGCAATACCTAGATTTCCTAATAAACTTCCTTGATTATTAACAAGGTCGCAATACCATTCGAATGTTGAATCGCTTTCTTTGGGTTCAAACTTTTCTCCGAAGCGACTGTCTTTTTGTACAATGACTGGAGCTGCGGCTAGTCCTTCCCATGTTCTTCTAAAACTGTAGGGAACTATTGTGGTTAGTAGGTTTCCTAAAATGATATCGTTTGACTTGATGGTTTTTCCCGAAGCGCTTTCATAGAACTTTGAGTATGATTTTCCTGTTGTGCTATTCGATTTTAAAGTTTGTTCCACTCCAAATTGCGAAAATAAAAATAAAAACCAACTGGAAACTAAAACTGCACAAGCCAAAATGGCGTATACAGGCGGTTTAATTCCCCATTTCCTTTTAACCGATACAAAGAAAAAATGACCCGCAAAGAAAAGCGCCAATGGAAAGACTAAATAATGCGCCAGGAAGCCCACTGAAAAAATAAGCAATCCTCCAACCGACCAGTAAGGTCGATCCGTTCTAATTCCGCGTCGGTATAAATAGATCGCTCCTAAAATGAAAGCTAACGTGAAAAATTTTGTATTGGTATAAAGCTCCATTTGAAAAGCGAAAGGGGCGAACGCCATTACGAGCAGGGACAGCCAATGCGCCGCCGCTTGTTTTATTTTAACGATAGATTGGATGAGTAAAGCAAATGGCAGAACAGCAAATGTATTTAAAACGGTGGCGATGATTTGATAAACCCAGAACTCTTTTCCAAAGAGACTCATTAAAATGGCCGCCGAACTGTTGAATAAAGGGCCGCGCGCGGGTAGCGCCCACATCTCTAGCAAAAATCGAGTTTCCATCGGTTTTTGTTCTAGGAAAAATAACGCTCTTTCATAATGTTCTCTCCAGTCGCCAAACCAGTTTGCGCCGCCGTAGACAACAACGCCCAATTGGAAAGACAAGATCCAAATAGTTAAAACTGCCCAAAATGATAGACCGCTAACAGTCAACGAGAGAGGAACTTTTTTAGTAAAAATTAAGAAAATGGAGGTGGCGGTTAACGCTAATATTACGAATGCGGGAAACCAGGGGAGAAGAGAAATAATGTATGCGCACCATTCTAACAAATAAAATAGTACAAAGTTAAAAACCGCCGTTACAAACAAGCGGACCGATGGAGACATTTTGAAACGACCGCAAAAACACCAGCAGGGCAAAACGCACAGAGATAAGGTTCCTAAAAGAATGGCGTATACTTGGATGATATTCCAAAAAGAATTCAAGGTCAGACCGTTTGAGGCGAGATATAGTTTAAAATTGATTTAAGGCTGTCTCAATAGCTTTTAAATGCGCTTTGACGCGAATGTCCATTTCGAATTTAGGCGTGCTTTCTAAAGTAAAACAACGCTTACATCCAATATGATAACTGTATAAAGCCATTGGCCACCAGGGCATTTCATCGGGTTCTTTCAGTCGCATGATCAACCCGTCTTCCGCTGGAATTTCTTCTATCTCCGAACTTTTGTTAATTGGCATGATGGGTTCTACGGCGTTTAAAATTTTTCTTCCCAAAGGAGGGTTTGACGAAAGATTCTCTTTTTGAAAAAGGTAATACCCGTCGCTGTCGCAATCTTCATGGAGTTCTAACGTTAAGTCAAAAGGCGATGCCAAAATTTTTTGAGCGATTTCTACCTCAATTGTTTCAGGAGAAGACAATTTGAAGAGTCGGTTTAAATCTTTATCTTCATAATTATTCCTGGTGTTTCTTTGATAACCAGACGGGTTTAGACAAGGCAGTATGGTGATTTTCCAATCGTTTAAAAAAGGAGTATAGAGTTTGTTTTCTAAAAATGAGCATATTGCTTCGACCCCGGCGGGTTCGTCGCCATGAATGCCTCCAGATAATAAAACTTTTTTTTGCGCTTTTGATTGAGGGTTCAATTCCAACTTTAATATAGGCAAAGTTTCATTGTCGGCGGATACTTCTCCGAGAATTTCTATAGAAATTTTTTCAGCCTGTGAAAAAGCTTCAAGTCTATTGAATATAGTTTTAAAGTTTCTGGGAAGCGTAGAGGAGGTCATAAAACTTTATTGGAAAATGTACATTCGTTTAATATGACGCATTCATTACAATCAAAGTTTTTTGCCTTGCAGACATAACGTCCATGCAGAATCAAATATCTATGCGCGTCTAAAAGCCATTTTTTGGGAGTGATCTTCAGTAATTTTTCTTCTACTAATTCAACGGTCTTTGCGGGGGCAAGTCCCGTTCTATTTGAAACTCGAAACACATGGGTGTCTACAGCTATAGTGGGAATTCCAAACCCCTCGTTTAAAACTACATTGGCGGTTTTCCGGCCAACTCCTGGAAGTTTTTCTAAGTCTTCGCGGTTTCCAGGAACTTTACCGCCATGTTCGTTTAGTAAAATTGTGCAAGTCTTGATTATATTTTTTGCTTTAGTTGGGGCCAGTCCGATTCTTTTTATGAGGACTCTTACTTTTGCTTCTCCCGTTTTCAAAAAAGCTTCCGGAGAAGGGCAGGCAACAAACAAATCTTTGGTTACCGAGTTGACGGTTTTGTCTGTCGACTGTGCGCTTAATAAAACGGCGATCAATAACTCAAAATTATTTTTATAATTTAATTCCGATTTCGCACCGGCAAGTTTTTTATGTAGTTTGGAATAAAGCCTGTTGATGGTTTTTGTATCCAATGGCCTTGGGGAATTTAGTGAAAATGTGAATAGAGTGGAAGATAAATAGAAGCTTTTTTACTTATCTTTTGCGCAACGAACGCCTACATGGAAATGCTCGGTTCCATCTTGCATACCTGGAAATCTGACGCCAGACCTGATTTGATCCGCTTCATCAATCCAAGATCCTCCTCTGATTATGCGCCAGCTGCCTACTTTCGGTCCTTTGGGATTGTCTTTAGGACTCGATTTATAGTAATGTTCGCCATACCAATCGGAAGTCCATTCCCAGACGCTTCCGATCATATCGTGCAACCCCCATGCATTAGGTTTTCTTGTCCCTACTGGATGTGGTTTTCTCACCGCGCTACCGGCATACCAACTATGTCTTCTACTAATCTTGTCGCCCCAGGGGTATAGCGTGTTGGAACCCGCCCTAGCGGCGTATTCCCATTCCGCTTCTGTGGGGAGTCGCTTGCCCAACTTTTTGCAATATCTCAACGCTTCTGGGAAATCGATATGGTCCATTGGGAGATTGTCCCCGTGGTGCGCCGTACGATGCACATTTATTTCGCCTTCAACAACATCGGCCCACTCTTTTTGAGTGGTTTCATAAACATCGATATAAAATGAATCAACGCAGACCTCATGTACTGGGCGTTCCCGATAATTTTCGATACCATTGTGGTAGTCAAACTTTTGAGCCGTTCCCATTTGAAAGCAACCGCCCTTTATGAGTTTCATTTTTTGGGAGGTCGCTTCAACTTTTGAAACCAGCGCAATCCCAAGAATAAGCGATAGAATTAGGACTGAATTAAGATTTTGTTTCATGGAGAAAATTCTACTTCTAGAAATGATTTTGTCAATTGGTAATCTTTGCATTAAATCGGAACTTTCAAAACGCTATAAAGTTGCTATAATAAACTATAATAAATTCAAAATGTTAATCGAAAGTAATTAATTTTAAATCAATGCCTAAATTGCGCAAAAATTTAATTTTTTGGTTTCTTTTATTTTGGGTCGCCATTCCTGTATCGGCGGCGAATTCTGCGAGTTCCCATTATAAAAAGAAAGTGATGGTTAAACATTTCGAAAACCCATTAGGGTGGACAGAAGATTATAACCCTGGAGCTATTTTATCAGATAAATTAAAAAGCGCGTTTTGGAAGCAGAATGATTATCATTTAATAGAATTTGATCCGAAAACACAAACGATATCTCCCGCTCAATTTATTGTTCAAGGAAAGATTTTGACGTTTAACGTCGATCCGAATCGGTCCATGAAGGATAAGTCTTCATCCTCGGCAGAAGTTGGCATCGAATTAGAAGTTGTTAGTGGAAAAACTTGGAAACCTCTGATTAAAGAAAAATTTTGGTCTAGTTCTAATGGAGCAAATAGACAAAACTTTGGTAGGATCGCCTCCATGGAGCCAAAAGAAGTCAAGATTGAAAATGCCGGTTTAGCGCGCGTCATGAGTAATTTAGTTTGGCAAGTCACCGCCTATATTAACAATGTTGTAAAAGAATTGCCTTTTGAAGCGATGATTATAATGGTGGAAAAAGCCGAAGATACCGACAACGAAATCGTGACGATTAGCGCCGGTACAAACCAGGGAATTAAAATTCGAGACAAATTCGATGTGTTTTCTTTGAATACTAGTTTCAACGACCCAATTACAAAACAAAGTTTAGGAGAAAAATGGGTTCGCCAAGGGGTGATTAAGATAAAGACGGTGAGCGAACATTTTTCCGAAGGCGAAGTGATTGGGGGCGGCGATTTTAAGAAAGAATATTGGGTGAAAACGCACGGTATTTCCGTTTCGGGTAGAAAGACACCTTGGTGGCAATTCCACACTCTCGCGCCGTTGCGATAATGATTTAAAAACTCGCCTTAACTCAATCGATCTTGAAGGGAAGTGACCGTAAGCGGGTTATTCCGCGTTTCTTTCAAAGCTTCCAACATGGCTTCCGCTCCGGCTATGGTCGTGTAGTAAGGTAGGTTGTGAGTTAAACTAGCCCTTCGAAGCGTAAACGAATCCTCGATAGCCTGCGGACCAAAAACTGTATTGATCACAAGATCCGCTTCGCCTTTTTCTATGGCCCCCACAATATGGGGAGGCCCTTCTTTAAACTTATTAATGCACGCGACTTTCAAACCGGCTTTAGAAAGATAATCTGCGGTTCCTTTAGTAGCCACTAATTTAAAGTCCATATCGCTTAATTTTTTAGCGATATCAACCGCAGCGGGTTTGTCCTCGTCTTTAACGCTAATAAATGCCGTTCCCTTTTCTGGAAGATTGGAACCGGTTGCAATTTGGGCTTTCGCAAACGCTCGTCCAAAAGAGTCGTCTATTCCCATAACCTCGCCTGTGGATTTCATTTCCGGTCCCAGCAAAACGTCTACATTTGAAAACTTTATGAAAGGGAATACCGATTCTTTGATGGATATATACTTGGGCACTATTTCTTCTGTGAATCCTAATTCTTTGAGACTTTTTCCAGCCATCACTTGCGAAGCCAGTTTAGCCAAAGGTTTTCCAATGGCTTTGCTTACAAATGGGATTGTTCGCGACGCTCTTGGATTTACCTCTAGAATAAAAAATTCTTCGTCTTTAATGTCGAATTGAATGTTGAATAAACAAATAAAGTTTAATTCTTTGGCAAGAGCTTCTGTTTGAACTTTTATTTTTTCAATCAAAGGCTTGGAAAGAGAAAATGGAGGGAGCGAACAAGCGCTGTCTCCAGAATGGATTCCAGCTTTCTCAATGTGCTGCATAACTCCGCCAATGACGACATCTGTTCCGTCGCAAATAGCGTCGACATCGACTTCCGTAGCGTTATCTAAAAACTTGTCGATCAAAATAGGATGCTCGGGCGAAGCGTCTACGGCGTGTTTCATGTAATAATTGAGTCTATCTGTGTCATAAACAATTTCCATAGCTCTTCCACCTAATACGTAAGAAGGACGTACGACAACGGGGTAACCTAACTTTTCGGCAATTTGAACCGCTTCTTCCAAAGAGGTTGCCGTTCCGTTTTCAGGTTGAGTCAAAGAAAGTTTATCTAAAACTTCTTTAAAAAGTTTTCTGTCCTCCGCCCGGTCAATGTCTTCAGGGCTAGTGCCTAGTATAGGAACGCCTGCTTTCTTTAAAGCCAGCGCTAACTTTAGAGGAGTTTGTCCTCCAAACTGTACGATTACGCCTTTAGGTTTTTCTTTTTCGACAATGTGGATTACATCCTCAAAGGTGAGAGGTTCAAAGTACAGTCTGTCGGAAGTATCGTAGTCGGTGCTCACAGTTTCGGGATTGCAGTTAACCATTATGGTTTCAAATCCGTCTTCCTTTAGAGCAAATGCGGCATGGACGCAGCAGTAATCAAACTCGATGCCTTGCCCAATGCGATTAGGACCTCCGCCTAAAATCATTATTTTTTGCTTATCAGTTGGGTTAGCTTCGCATTCGTCTTCATATGTAGAGTATAGATAAGGGGTATGAGCTTCAAATTCGGCGGCGCAAGTATCGACGCGTTTAAACACTGGTCTAATGTTCTCTTGCTTTCTTCTTTCGGAGATTTGCTTTTCGCTCACTCCAAAAAGTTTGGATAAGTAAATATCCGAAAACCCATTTTTCTTGGCTTTGTTTAGCGTATCTTTGTCTAGAGTGGAATTTTTTATTTCCTCTTCTAAGTCGATAATTTCTTTAATATGTTGTAAAAACCAAGGATCTACAAAGGTAATGCGGTTTAGTTCTTCTAAGGAAATTCCTTTTCGAATTGAAGTGGCTAAGTACCAAAGTCTTTCCCAATGGGGAGAAGCTAAAAGCTTTTTAAGCTGAGTTTGTTGGTCTTCTTTTTCAAGGTCCGCTAGTTTCCAAGCTGGGTTTTCTTCCAACCCATATACCCCAATCTCTAACGATCGTAATGATTTTTGTAGGGCTTCTTTAAACGTTCTACCAATAGACATAACTTCGCCAACGGATTTCATTTGCGTTGTCAACGTTTGATCGGTTTTAAAAAACTTTTCGAAGGTAAACCGTGGTACTTTGACAATGCAATAATCTAACGTCGGTTCAAAAGAAGCCGGCGTTTCGCGAGTGATATCGTTAGGGATTTCATCTAGAGTTAGGCCAACAGCCAGCTTGGCTGCAATTTTTGCGATTGGAAATCCTGTCGCTTTAGACGCAAGCGCGGAGCTTCTAGAAACGCGAGGGTTCATTTCAATAACAATCATATCGCCCGTTTCTGGGCAAGTGGCGAACTGAATGTTTGAACCGCCTGTATCGACGCCGATTTCTCGAATGATGTCGATCGCGGCGTTTCTCATGATTTGATATTCTTTATCCGTTAGAGTTTGAGCGGGGGCGACGGTGATGCTATCGCCAGTATGAACGCCCATAGGATCTAAGTTTTCGATAGAACAAATTATAACTACGTTATCGCGAAGATCTCGCATCACTTCCAATTCAAACTCTTTCCATCCCACTACCGATTTCTCGATCAATACCTCGTTGATAGGACTCGATTTAAGAGCGTTTAGAACAAGTTCTTCATATTCGTCGGGATTGTGGGCAATGCTTGCCCCTGTTCCTCCCAATGTGAAAGAGGGTCTCAAAATGGCTGGGAATCCAGTTTCTTTAACGATCTCCATAGCCTCTTCCAAACTATGGGCATGGCCGCTCGGAAGCACTTTCTGACCGATGGAAATCATAGCTTGTTTAAAGAGGTTCCGGTCTTCTGATTTTTTGATCGAATCGACTTTTGCGCCGATAAGTTCTACGCCATATTTTTCGAGGACTCCGTTTTCCGCCAACGCTAGTGTTGTATTCAAACCCGTTTGCCCGCCTATGGTTGGTAAAATCGCATCGGGTCTTTCTTTTTCGATTATTTTTTCAACAGTGGGAGGATCGACGGGTTCGATGTATGTGCGGTCGGCAAACTCCGGGTCGGTCATGATTGTCGCCGGGTTACTATTAATTAAAACGACTTCATATCCCTCTTCCTTTAAAGCTTTACAGGCTTGCGTTCCAGAGTAATCGAATTCGCAGGCTTGACCAATGACGATAGGACCGGAACCTATCAAAAGAATTTTTTTAATATCCGTTCGTTTAGGCATTTTTACTTGTAAATATCTTTGAGATCGATCTGGCGAGATCGTTCCCAACGCAGGTTCATAAAGGACAATTGATGCATGAGTTTTCTTTGTGTTGCGGGGATTTCAATTCCGAGTTTATTCGTTTCGATGTTATCTAGCTCGTCGCGAAGAGGAGGCCGCAGAACTTCGAGGTCTATTTTTTGAGATTCAATAACTTTTCTTTCTTCTTCAAGCTTCGCTTTTTTTGCGTCCGACTTGGACGATTCGATTTTTTTTGAAAGGTTTTCAGATTTGACTGAAAACTTTGTGATTTTTGCGTCCAGTTTAGAAAGGTCTGCGCTTAATTTTTTAATTTGCGCTCCCCAAATCTCTCGCTCTTTCACAATTTCTTCAACTTTGTTTTTAATGAATTTTGAAGTTTGTTGAGGATGAAAACAATAGATTCCCGTAAAGCGGTACACGTCTGAAAAAAGGATCGCTCGACCTTCGAATATATCGTTTTTCCTAAAAATTAACTCGCTTTGAGGTTCTTCTATTTTGTATTTTTCTTTATCGAATAGATTAATTACCAAAACTTTTCCGTTCATAGGTTTTTTCACTAAAAATAATCCGTGAATGTTTTTTTCAAAAGAATGGAAATGATTTTGGGTCTCTTCTGGCCAATTGCGAAAATGGTGGTTTATATAGGTTGAAACGGGAGTCTTGCCAGTCGCTTTTAGGTTTCTATCAAAAATATACCATTCTAAAAAAGAAGCCATTCGACTGTCGAAGGATTCGTCATCGTCAAAAATATTGCCCATAGTTTCGCCATATTCGGCCTTAGCGTCGTTTATTTCATCGGAACAATAGGGGCCTGTGGCGAATTCGATTATTTTTTCGACGCTATCTTGAAGCATGATTTTCTTTCAAAGATTGGATGAATTCCTCAAATAAGTGAGAAGAGTCGTGAGGACCAGGGGAAGCTTCAGGATGATATTGCACCGAAAAAACCGGTAGTTTTTTATGTCTAATTCCTTCAACGGTTTGGTCGTTTAAATTTATAGCGGTTACTTCTACGTCTTTGTTTGTCGGCGGCGAGGCAACGGCGAAGCAGTGGTTTTGAGAAGTGATCTCTACTTTTTTAGAGTTCATATCCATAACGGGTTGGTTCCCTCCGTGATGACCAAATCTTAATTTAAAAGTTTCGCCGCCCAAAGCTAAATTAATGATCTGATGTCCCAGGCAAATTCCAAAAATAGGAATTTTGCCGATAAGGGCGCTAACGGTTTCTATGACGTATGGAACTCCTTCAGGGTCGCCAGGACCGTTTGAAATAAATACGCCGTCTGGCTTTTCGCTTAAAACAGATTCGGCGGGAGTCGATGCCGGAACAACTTTAACGCGGCAACCTAGTTGGTAAAACTTTCTTAAAATATTTCTTTTTATCCCCAAATCGTAAGCGATGATATTTAGCGTTTCCGATTGATTTATAGAGTTCGCTCCAGCATAACCCGATCCAATTTCCCATTCGCCTTCTTCCCAGATGTAAGGCTCGGAGCAGGTCACTTCTTTTACTAAATCTCGCCCAACGATGCTTGGAGACTTTTTCGCTAATTGGACTAATTCGTCGTTTGAAATATTTTCAGTAGATAAAACGGCTTGTTGGGCTCCCGCTTCACGGATATGACGTGTCAACGCTCTTGTGTCTATCCCTTGGATTCCCATAATGTTGTGTTCTTTTAGGAACTCGTCCAATGTTTGCTTTGATCGCCAGTTACTGGGAATAGAACTCAACTCTTTAATGATAAAAGCGGCAAGATGCGGTTTCTTGGATTCAAAGTCTTCAGGGTTAATGCCATAGTTCCCAATTAAAGGGTAAGTCATTACCACCATTTGCCCTCTATAAGAGGGGTCGGTCAAGACTTCCTGGTATCCCATCATACTGGTGTTAAATAACGCTTCGCCTTCTGTTTGTCCGGAGGCTCCAAAGGAATCGCCTTCAAAAATTCTACCGTCTGCTAGAGCTAATTTAGCTTTCATATATTCGTCAATTAATTAGGAGTTTGAATAAACAATTTTACCCTGCACTATGGTATGAACAATTTGCCCCTTTACGTCCCAACCATCAAAGGGAGTATTTTTACTTTTAGATTTGAAATCTGCCGCATTTATTTTATAAGCTGTTTCTGGGTTAAATATAACCACGTCTGCCACGCTTCCAGGTTTTAAAGTACCTTTATCTAAGTCAAAAATTTGAGCCGGTGTTAAAGTCAATTTTTCGACGGCTTTTTCTAAAGTAAGAACTCCTTCATCTACCAGTTTTAATGTTAAGGGAAGGGCGGTTTCGAGACCGACAATTCCAAAACAAGCGTTAGCGTATTCGACTTCTTTATCGACAGTATCATGCGGAGCATGATCAGTCGCAATAATATCGATGGTGTCGTCGCGCAGTCCTTCTTTAATGGCGTCGATATCCCATTGTTCTCTTAAAGGAGGACTCATTTTTGTGTTCGTGTCGTAACCGCGAACGCATTCGTCGGTCAATATGAAATGATGAGGAGCGACTTCGCAAGTTACCGGCAGACCCTTAGCTTTTGCTTGGCGAACTAAATCAACCGAGTTGCCGCTGCTAATGTGCGCGACATGCAATCGCCCTTTCGTGCGGGGCAGCAAAGAAATGTCGCGGTATACCATAATGTCTTCCGCTTCTCGCGGCATCCCGCCAAGACCGAGTTCTGTAGAAACAAAGCCTTCGTTCATACAACCGCCTTTAGTCAGATCCTTAATCTCGCTGTGTTGAATGAGAGGGAGGTCGAGCATGTGACTATACTCTAAAGCCCGACGCATAATCTCGTTGCTGGAAACGGGCATACCGTCGTCGGAAAAAGCCACCGCCCCAGCATTCTTAAGATCCGCCATCTCTGTGAGCGTTTCCCCTTTTAATCCTTTAGTGATAGCGGCAATGGGTAAAACGTTTACGATAGCTTTAGTTTTAGCGATGTTAACAATCATTTCGGTGATTGACCGAACATCGTTAACGGGATTGGTGTTTGGCATCACGGCGACGGTGGTAAAACCTCCGGCGGCGGCAGATTCGGCGCCCGACTCAATCGTTTCTTTATACTCAAAACCAGGCTCGCGAAAGTGGACGTGCATATCGATGAATCCCGGAGCGACGATACAACCCTGAGCGTCGATTATTTTAAACCCGTCTTCAGGGACGGAGCCTTTTTTTTCGATGGAAGAGATTTTACCTTTTTCAACGACCACATCGCGTTCTTCGTTGATGCCGCTAGCGGGGTCGATGACTCGACCGTTTTTAATTAACAGTTTCATCGTTCAATCCTAACAAGAGATACATAAGAGCCATTCTTATCGCAACGCCATTGGTTACCTGATTTAATATCACCGAATGAGGACCGTTAATCACGTCGGGAGAAATTTCCACTCCGCGATTGACTGGGCCAGGGTGCAGAATAAGAACGTCCTTCTTTGCTTTTTTTAGTTTTTCCAGGTTTAGTCCAAATAAATTTGAATATTCGCGCAGGGTTGGGAAAAAAGTTTTATTCTGTCTTTCCATCTGGATGCGGAGCATCATAATAACATCCGCTTCTTGAATTCCCTTTTCTAAATTATAGAAAACTTTCACGCCCATTTTTTCGATATCAACGGGGATCATAGTAGGCGGGCCAACTACGGAGACATCCATCCCTAAAGTTCTCATTGCATATATATTGGAACGAGCGACGCGGCTGTGAGCAATATCCCCGACTATCGTAACTTTTAAGCCCTCTAACGTTTGTTTATGGTCTCGAATCGTCATTAAATCCAACAGAGCTTGAGTTGGATGCTCGTGATACCCATCGCCAGCGTTAATCACAGGGTTTTTTAAATAACGCGCGGCCAATTCTGCGGCTCCCGCCTCGTTGTGGCGAATGATCAAAATGTCGCAGTTCATGGCTTCCAAATTTTTTACGGTGTCAATTAATGTTTCGCCTTTGACAATGCTACTGGACGAACCCGCTATATTGATGACGTCGGCGCTCATACGTTTGCCGGCAATTTCAAACGAGGTGCGAGTGCGAGTGCTCGGCTCAAAAAACATATTGATGATCGTTCTACCGCGTAAAGTGGGAACTTTCTTAATATCCCTTTGGGTATAAACCTTAAAAGAATCAGCCGCGTTCAATACGGCGAGAATGTCTTCTTTCGACAAATCTTTGATTCCTAGAAGGTGTTTTTGGGAATATTGCATAAAGGCTTACTGGGGGTTGTCGACCAAGACGACTTGGTCTTCTCCATCCTCTTCTTTAAGCTTTACTTCGATTCTTTGAGATTTGTTTGTTGGAATATTTTTCCCAACATAGTCTGGTCGAATTGGCAGCTCCCTGTGCCCTCGGTCAATAAGGGTCGCCAGTTGAACCCCTGCGGGTCTTCCAAAGTCCATCAACTCGTCGATGGCGGCTCGGATGGTCCTGCCCGTGAATAAAACATCGTCGCACAACACGATTTTGGTTTTTTCAATTGGGAATGGGATTTCAGTACTTCCAATTTCTGGATGCGATCTTCCCGTTTTCATGTCGTCGCGATAAAGCGTAATATCTAAAATCCCCAATTGGAGAGTAACGTTTTCGATAGATTTAATTTTGGCCTGTAATCGTTTGGCGAATGGAACCCCCCGAGTTCGTATTCCTACTAAAGCTAAACCGTCGCAACCCGAATTTTTTTCGACAATTTCATGCGCAATTCGGCTGATCGCCCTGGAAATTTGCTGTGAATTCAAAATGACAGGATTCATAGACTTTTAGGGAAGGGACCAAAAAAAGGCAAAAAAATACCCCCTCTGTGTCTAAGCGCAGGAGGAGGTGGTAGAATAGCGTATTTCATTCTTGGTAAGATCCTTAACAATCTCGCGGGACTGTTTTAAAGAGATTCTTGTTGGAATTTCCAGATGTCGAAACTAGAAATTTTCTTCAAATTTGAAACAATATTAGCAGAGTAGGCGTATGAGTCAAGATTTAATTCTCCCGCAAAATAGCGGACAATAAGGGAAATACTGTATAGGAGACGCAACTTGTTTAATATCAATAAAGTATATACAAAAACCGGAGATGCGGGAGAAACAGGATTGGGTAGGGGAGGTCGAATAGGTAAAGATCATCCCAGGATCGAATCCTATGGAACCATCGACGAGCTAAACAGCATCATCGGTTTGGTGAGGCATTTTAATTCCCAAAAAGAAGAGTCCGTCAAGCGCGATAAGTTTGATCTGATCTTAGCCAATATTCAACAAAGGTTGTTTGACGTAGGGGCCGAGTTAGCGACAAAACCCGATTTTAAAAAAGAAGAAGACCTTACCTTAAAAGAAAGTAATGTCTTATGGCTTGAAAATGTCATTGACGAAATGAACGAAGACCTGGAACCGTTGAATAGTTTTATCTTGCCAGGAGGCGGTATCGTCAATTCGTTTTTGCATCAAAGCCGCACCGTTTGTAGAAGAGCGGAAAGAGAAATTGTACGATTGAACCGAGAAGAAGAAATTGGGCCGTATGTGTTGGCTTACGTAAATCGATTGTCCGATGCGTTGTTTGTGTTTGGTCGTTGGGTCGGCGCCGTAATGGGAGAAGAAGAAACCCTCTGGCAACCCGGCATGAACGATCCCGATGATTGGAAATGGAATTCTTAGAAATTAACTAGTCTCATTTTTTTAGATGTATTGAATATAATTTACTTAAAGCTTCAATTTGCCATTGTTTAATCCTCAAGGAGAACTAGATGAGACTTTATTTCAAATGGATTATTAGTGTTTTAATATTTCTAACCATCCCATTTTCAGCTTCGTCTGAAGAAGCTATTACTTTTAATTGTGATAAAAAATTTCATCTTGAATATGCGGAGTTTTCGGGGATGGCATTTGCTGGAGATTATCTGGTCTTGCTTCCGCAATATCCTGGAAATTCTACTTTTGAAAAGCTCCCTTGGGGTAAGAAGCCTTCAAAGGGGTGTCTTTTTTATATAAAGAAGAAAGATATACTTGAAGCGATATTCAGCTACAACCCTTTAAAATTATATGGGTTTGAATTTGATCTAGAAAATGGTGAAAATTTGAAAGGAAAATTTCAAGGATACGAGGCCATTGCATTTGAAGGAGACAAGGTTTTTTTAACAGTTGAAATGGAGAAAAAATCATATTTGATAGAAGGTACGCTAAAAAAGAATAAAGAAGGAGCGCCCATAAAAATTACTTTAGATTTATCAGCAGATAAAATAGAAGAATTTTCACAAATTGTTTCCAAAAAGAAATCTAGAGATACTTTGAAAGCTAGTAATTCTGGAGAAGAGACTTTAGTATTTATTGAAGGTAAAAAAATTGTTTTTCATGAACGTCGGGTGTGTACGGGTAAAAGCCAAGAATGTATAGAAATTAATGAAAGTTTGAAGGATTGCGAGAATATTGATGAAGTCAAACAATGGAAAAATTTTCCTAATTTTATTTCACGTTATTCAACGCCAAATAACAAAAAACAATGTTTTTTGATCGATTTAAAAGATCCTTATTGTGATGATAGAAAGCAAGGTTGTAGTCTTGATTTTGATAGGATTACGGATGCTACGCAACCTGATTCCAACGAATTCTGGGTTATAACCCGCGGGGAAAAATATTTTTTTATCAATAGGTTAAGTTACATATCTATGGGTAATGAGTTGCGCTTTAAGAGAGGAAAACAAATGCGGCTTTCAAAAAGCCGTGGTTATAATTGGGAGGGAATAGTCAGGATTGATTCTCCAAATGGTTTCTTAGTAGTGGTGGACGCAAACCGTAATCCTAATAGACTTGAAACAAGTTTATGTTTTAAGCCCTTTAATGGAAGCCCTTTAAAATGCTTCAACATGATAACAGGGGATAAAAAATAAGCTGTTTATTCAAGAATGAGCAAAAGACATTTCAAGTAATCTTAGAAGATGACCTTGTTAGCGTGCTTTTTAATAAGCCAAAAAAGCAGCCAATCGATTATGACAGTGATATTTTGTTGGAAGTAATTAGATTCACAAAGCGATTTATTTACTTCGCCCGATTGCCCTTCCAGGTTAGGGTGACTTCGTCTTTTAAAACTCGTACCTGACAGCCAAGGCGCATGCCTTCGTCAATGTCTTCTGGATATAAATAATCAGTTTCGTTTTCGTTAGGTTTAGAACAGTTTTCCCTGCCTTCCACAATAGTTAATTCGCAG
This sequence comes from Nitrospinales bacterium, assembly GCA_038154245.1. Classification (GTDB taxonomy): domain Bacteria; phylum Nitrospinota; class Nitrospinia; order Nitrospinales; family JAJDAT01; genus JAJDAT01. The sequence goes on from JAYOZP010000024.1 coordinate 41,141, forward strand.
ACGCCGCAAGTGCCTTCGGTGCAACCGAAAGATAGTGAGATATCGTCAAAGCCGTCGCAGGCTTTGATTAAAGCGTCCCCATCAGGGACTTCGTGCGTGATGTTGTCGGGTTTGAAATGTACTTTTGCCATGATCCTTACTTTATTAAAAATTGAAATTAAATAAAAAACTAGAATCTATTACCGCAAAGGCGCGAAGAACGCAAAGAAAGATAGGTATTATTAGTCTCAAAAAAGTAACTATTTTATTATTGAGATTTACTTAACTCAAGCATTAGATTGAATACTTTCTGTGTTTTTCTGTGAAATTCTGTGGCCAACTTCTTTGCGCTTTTAGGGTACTCTGCGGTTCAAAAGTTTTTTTTACAAACCAGATACCTTCAACCTTTGAACCAAATCCAACTGCTCGTCCGTCAAATTTTGAGGGACTTTTATCTTAAGATTAATGTATTGGTCGCCAGTTTCATTTTTACCAGGAACTCCCAGTCCTTTTAACCTCAATTTAGAGTTATTCTGAGATCCCGCAGGAACTTTGACGCTTTTATCTCCTTCAAGAGTTTGAACTTCGATGGTGGCTCCCAAAATAGCGTCGGTCACGCTAATTTCCTTATCTAAAAAGACATTTTGACCTTCGCGTTTGAAAATTGGATGATTTCGAACTTTAATTTTTAGAAGAATATCGCCTGGATTTGTGCCTAAAGGGCTTGGATACCCCTTACCTGCAAGCCGCAATTTCATGCCGCTTTCAATTCCCGGCGGTATTTTAACGCTATTGCTTTCTAATTTACCATTACGCCTTAAATTGAGGACCTTTTCCGTACCTTTTATGGCTTCCTCAAAGTCCAAAACCATTTCTTGTACAATATCTTTGCCTTTAGAAGGCGGTTGTTGAGGTTGTTGTCTGGGATGTCCTCTAGGACCGCCTCTTGGATGTCCGCCGCCAAAACCGCCGCCAAACATTTCTCTAAAAGGGTCGGCAAACTGGTCAAAATTGCCGCCAAAAGGACCTCCAGGACCTCCAGGACCTCCCGGACCGCCAGGGCGTCCGCCGAAGTTACGAAGCATGTCTTCCATGTCAAAACCCCGGAAAATATCGTCTCTGGAAAATTTTTGACGAAAACCGTCCGCGCCAAATTGGTCGTATTGTTTCTTTTTCTCTTTATCGCTTAAGACGGCGTAAGCTTCGTTGACCTGTTTGAATTTCTCTTCCGCTTTTGGGTTGTCTTTATTGCGATCGGGGTGGTAATCCATCGCTTTTTTCCGAAAAGCTTTTTTGATCTCAGAGTCTGAAGCATTTCGCTCAACTCCAAGGGTTTTGTAATAATCTGCCATTTTTACTAAAAAACTTCAAAAATAAGGGTTTATTATGTTACAGAAAATACCGTTAAGATTATAATTATATAGGTATTTATGACAAGAATTTTTAAAAAGATTTTAATGTTGGTCTTCGTTTGCGCCTCTTACGGTTGCGGAACGTCTATGCATATGGCTATTGACGCCATGGACGATAGCTTTCGCGGTCCTCCAGAAATGTACGCGTGGAAACCCGCTAGCCGTAAAGAACTCTCCTTAAGGCGGGAAAAGCAGCAAACTTTGGACGAAATCGCCTACCTGATCGAGCAAAGGTTCTATGACAATGAAGACCTGATTGGCGGCGTCCAAATGATCCAAGCTTCCGCCAAAGGTGTTGAACCGCAATTAACGAATGTTGTTTTTCAGGCAAGAAATGGAATTGTCGACGTCCTCAACGATTTTAAACGCATAAAAACCGAAATGGCATCCATTCAAACAACAGGGTTGGGATTGGACGCCGATTTCAAGAAATACGACAAATACTTGGAGTTGCAAAAACCATTCGATCCAGACGAATACTCCGAAGCGGTTTTACTGTTTAAAAAAGGATCTTATAAGGAAAGTATAAAAAGCTTCCAAAAGCTTTTAGAAAAGAAACCTCCTTATTTCCTATTAGATAACATCCATTTTGGCATAGGAACCTCCTACTATAAATTAAAGAAATTCAAAAAAGCGGCAAAAACATTTGATATGATTGCAGCCAAGTACCCGAATGGCGATAAGTGGCCCACCGCTTATGTTATGCTCGGAATGGTATATAATGAAACTAGCCGCAAGAGTAAAGCGATTTACGAATTGCAAAGAGCCTTGGCAAAATACATGAAACCAAAAGATCGGAAACTGATCGAGAAATTGTTAGTTTTGATTCAAAAAGACAATTATGCAGGAAGCTAAAGTTTTATGTCCCAATATTGAAGTCGATCAATGGTTTCAAGGCGAGCCGACCAATATCGATCAAGAGCGCGGCAAAGTCATCGTCGTCGAAGTTTTTCAAGTCAACTGCCCCGGATGTTTTGTGGGCGCCCTCCCAGAAGCGATTCAAGCGCATCATAAATTTAAAGACAAAGACGTTCTCTTTTGGGGAATCGCCACCGCCTTTGAAGATTACAACTTCAATAATATAGAAAACCTCAAAAAATTATTAGATAACGGCGAAGTGGTGGGCGAAACGTTGAACCACTTAACGTTGCAAGGACATTTGCCCGACGGACGCTTGGAATATCGAATACCGTTCCCCGTCGCGTGGGATAAATTAGTTCCAACCGATCCCGCAAATTTAGAGAAGAACGTGGATGATTTTATTCAACGCGATTTTCCGAACTGGGATGAGTTGGATGAAAGTATGCGATCGCAAATAAAAT
>JAYOZP010000025.1:0-26816 GCA_038154245.1 Nitrospinales bacterium
CAATACCCCCATAACACCATAAACTTTTTGTTGAATGGACCAATTATGCATCCCAACCTCCTTATTTGCCAGGGACAATCAAAAACATTCGACTGATTAAACCGGAAGAATGTTATTCAATATATATAAACAAAAACACAGTTACTTTCTTAATGAATTGAGCGATTTTACAACAATTTTCGCTAAATCGAAAGTATTTTTAATAGCTTTTAACTAATTTACGGCTAAAACGACATTCAGTTAATATAAAAACAAAATACCCTAGTTTTCTTAATCTGTTTTTGTTGAGTTCGACAAAATTTTAAGTAACAATGATTACCTTCTAAACTATTAAAAAAATGAGCTATGAAAAAATTCTTTAGAATATTTGGATGGGTTTGCCTAGGCATTTTTTTACAATTTAAATTTAGCGTTCTTTATGGAATTGTCTTTTTAGAAAACCTAAATTTCCATGATAGAACCTATTTTATTTCGATGAAATTAAACCCTATCGCTCAATCCACTCAAATATTAAATGTTAAGACAACTGTCCATCACTCTTTAGGACCGGACTATTTTGCAAATATTTATATTCCTCAATCCATAAAAGTGTATAACGCTGCTCCTTATAAAGGCGCCGAACCTATCAAGGGTTATTTCGCTTATCAAATGGACATGAAAAGAAAGTATCGAGACGTACTCGCTTCTAAAGACTTTATTATTTCCTCCATCTCGGGCGAAAAATTGGCGCCAACTCCTATCCTAATCCATTTCGAAAATATGAAACAAAGGCTGCATAGCGATAAAACCTACTTAATTTCTACATTAACAAACCAAACTATCTTGGAAGGTCCAGAACAAGTTGCAGTTAAGTACCCCCAATCACTCGGGATGTGAAAGTTTCTGTAATTGAATACGGTAAAATTAGCTATTTTCTATAGGGTAACCTCAAATGAACCAAAATTCAAAGGATTATTACAAAATTTTGGAAATTTCTTCTAGAGCCACTCCAGAAGAGGTTAAAAAGAGCTACCGAAAGCTTGCGATTAAGTTCCACCCGGACCACAACTCTGGCGACCCAAACTGCGAAAATAAATTCAAGGAAATAACCGAAGCCTACGCTGTACTAATCGACCCCAAAAAAAGAGAACAGTACGATCGATTTCGTTCTGGATTTTCATCAGGTTCAAATCAAGAAAATCAATCTGGTTTCAACTATTCGCATGAAGATTTATTTGAAAACATGTTTAAACAAGCGTTCTCCAAACAAGTCTTTGAAGAATTAAACCGTGAATTTAATAAGTCTGGTTATCGATACGGCCCTGATTTTTTTTCAAAGGTTTTATTTAATAGCGCTCTAAGCGGGCTTCCACGTTTACTTTCTTTCTTACCCGGTCCCTTCGGAAAAATTGGTTCCATCTTAATGTTAATAACTACCGTCGGAAAAGTTTTTTCCGCGAAGACAAATAGTACACAAAATCAACACACCTCAATTTGGAATTCCGTAAAAGAAAAATTGAGCGCAGGCAAATCTTCAATAAATTTGGATATAGAATTTAATATAAAGATTCCAGCTTCAGCGATTAAAGCTGGAGAAAAAAAAGAAATCGCCTATAAAACAAATCGCGAATCAGAACGTTTATTAATTAACATTCCCTCGAATATGAAAACTGGGCAAAAGCTTAGAATTAAGCAAAAAGGACATTGGGGAGAAAATGAAACTAGAGGTGATTTGATACTTTGTCTGCAAGAAGAATAAGTTTTTACCTCAACAACCTTAGCAAAAGTTTTTTGCTAAGGTTCGCCCTAATCATCATTTCTCTAAAATAAAATTAAAAATAATTCGAATTTTACTGAGGTCGCTTTCTTAGAATAAATTCATCGATATAGGTTATTTAACGTTATGGATAAAAAAGCTCTTGTAACTTATTGGAAAAAATTTTTCGCAGATTTATTCGTTGGTTCTATTATTCGGCTTGCGCTTTATACAGGTTCCGGTTGTTTGGCGGGAATTTTTTCGACGTTTTTACTAAAGTCCACATCGCTCGACTCTATAGAAATTAGCGCTTGGTTAGAGTGGCTTTGTGTTGGCTTGGTTTTGGTTTGGAATATCTGCTTTGGCATTTTTCATGGTTTTTTCGGAGCGGCTATTCAAACAATAAATCAAAAATTAAGCGAGGTAACGGTTGGCTTACAGGATCTTTTGGATATTCTTAGTAAAGAAGTGTTGACTAAATTAAACTCATTAAACAAAACATACCAAAAAGAAGAAGCCGCTCGGATTTTTAGCCAAATGGGAGATAATTTTTTAAAAAGTTTAGAGCTTAAGGGTGGAATACAAGGAATATTAGGTACTTTAATTTTTGGTTTTATTATTAAGGTTCTTCGGTTTTTGTTTTTAAACGAAATTTCCGAACGTTTACTTGCAAAACCAGGAGAGCAGGCAACAACTGCAGATATTGAAAGCGCTGTTCGTCGAGTTGGGGTTAATAAAATGCTTGAACCTATTGGCGATAATTTAGCCCTCGCTCAAGTGGCTAATGGCATATTATTTTTGCTATCTTTCGGATTCCCCTTTTTCCTAATTTGGATTTTCACTTAAGCGTTTTTGTGTCGATTAGAAAATTCATCTTATGCATCGCGTAAATCTAAAGAAGCGGAATTAATGCAATATCTCCGTCCAGTAGGAGCAGGTCCATCTTCAAAAACATGACCAAGATGGGAATCGCACTTCGAACACATAACTTCCACTCTTTTCATAAAAAAAGAATTATCTTCTTCCTCCGCTATTCCACTTTCTTGTAATGGTTGAAAAAAACTAGGCCATCCAGTCCCAGAATCAAACTTCGCTATCGAGTCAAAAAGAGGGTTTTCACAACAAACACAATAATAAACTCCAGCTTCCTTGGCGTTCCAATATTTTCCGCTAAAAGCTCGTTCTGTTCCTTTTTTCCTACAAACTTTAAATTGCTCTTCGCTTAAAAGTTTTTTCCATTCTTCATCCGTTTTCACAACTTTATCCATATCCTTTTTTCTCCTAGAAGTTAAATACCATCATTTTGAGGGCGGTTGCGATTGTATAAAATCAATAAACCATCCAATGTTAAAAAGGGATCTACTTCATCGATCACATTCAATTCTTTTAAAAAAGAGTTAGATATTCCTCCAGTGGCAAGAACCATAGCATTTTCGCCCATTTCGTCGCGCATTTTAGCGACAATATGATTGACCATGCCAGCGACGCCATGTACTCCACCCGACTGAATACTTTCCACAGTCGACTTTCCAATCACTCTTTCCGGAACGGCTAAATCGACTCTAGGAAGTTTTGCAGTATTTTTAAATAAAGCCTCCATGGAAATATTTACGCCTGGAAATATAGCTCCACCTAAATATTCTCCATTCTTAGAAACGGCGTCGAATGTCGTGGCAGTGCCAAAATCAACAATAATTAAAGATCTTTTATGTTTAGAAAATGCGGCAACTGCATTCACAATTCGATCCGCTCCCACTTCGGAGGGGTTTTTATAACTGATCGAAATTCCTGTTTTTATCCCTGGGCCAACAATAATAGGATCGCATGAAAAGTATTTTTGCCCCATTTCTTGCAGTATAGGAACCAGAGAAGGCACTACGCACGCTACAATAATATCGTCGATAGTCTCAGCCGCTACTTCGTTCAATAAAATAAATTCTTTTATTAAAACCCAATATTCGTCGGCCGTTCGGTTGCATTCCGTTCGAATTCTCCAATGAGTCAGTAATTTTCCTTTCGAAAACAACCCTATCACATTATTTGAATTTCCTACATCAATGGCTAATAGCATCTATACCTACCAAGCGCCTTTAAAAAAATAGATAAATTTTTCCTAATCTGAATCAACTCAACTTCATTATTTAATTATAAAATAGGAATAGTGAAGGGAACCTCTAATACCTCTAAAAATTGTTTTTGGCCACGAGCAGACCTTATAAAATGAGGGACTGCGAGTTGCCTAAAGTAAAAATATCGAATTATTAGAGATACCCTTAACATTTATATTAGTTTGCTATTGCCAAGCTCCTGGTTTTAAGGACCAAGCTCTTGGCATTTTTGAATTTTTAGAGATTCTCTTAAAAAATCTGATTTTGAAAGACAAATAGCGACTATTTTATTAAAATAAAAGGATTATTGTGTTTGACAAAATAACAAACCCCCTTAATCTTGACAAGTTCGAATTTATAAAGCTTCCCTATTATTAACTTAAAAGGAAAAAAATGATTTTGCGCTTTAAGTCTACTAAGTTTTTTCGCTTCGATTTCTTTCGCTCTCTGGTCGCTTTTTTAATATTATCGGCTTTTTTGCTTCCTACCAACGCCTTAGGACAATATATTTGCGAAAAAGGCGACTGTTTGAATGGAGACGGAAAGAAAATAGTTGAGAATAGCCAATCTTATATGGAAGGTAAATTTGTCAATGGCGTTCTACAAGAAGGAAAAGTTCAATTTTCAAATGGAGATATCTTCCAAGGTAAATTTGAAAACAATAAACTACTCGAAGGTCAAAAAATCTTTAAGGACGGCAGGAGACTCGAGGGAAAATTTTTCGATGATGTCCTGATAAAAGGAAAAATAACTTATATGGATGGGACATCGCGGTTTATAGAACTAAATAGGCTTAATTAAATTTTTTGGCAATTTTTAAAATTTAAAGGCGCTCCACCATAAAATTTCTTAAAAACTCTCTAATTTCTAACGAAATATTGTCTTAATCACTGTTTGGACATTTGGCCAATTCTAAAAGTTTTTGTTCCGAAAATATTACTAATCGATAAAAGCTAACTGAAAATAATATTAACTCAACCGGTTGATTAACCACTTCATTATGATTCATTTCAAAAAGATCTGAATAAGGGTCGGATTCCATATTTTTCAATTTACAGGTAGCGTCGTTTTTAGTAATAGAATAAAGAAAATCTCAAATGATTTGTATTTTTAATCTATTTCCCAACATCCACTTTTAAGAAGCAGACACATAATTTCAATTTCTTAATAAACTATCATAATTATCTTTTTCAAACCCCTTCATTTTATTCTCTTCGTTGAAATAAGTTAAGCATTACTTCTACTTATATTTCTAAATCAATTATCGGTAACTTTAACATGAAAAAAGAACGCCTCACTTTGGAGCAAGCTTTAAAAAAAGCGATTGAATCTCATCAATCTGGTCTTTTTAAAGATGCAGAGACGCTATATAGGCAAGTTTTGAAAGCTATGCCAGACAATTTAGACGCGCTACACCTTTTGGGAGTGTTATCGTTTCAAAAAAACGAATTTGATTCCGCAGAAAAATATATAGGCAAAGCAATTTCTCACAACCCTCAATTTGCGGAAGCGCATAATAATTTAGGCATTACTTTAAGAGCTCAAGGTAAATTTGATAAAGCCATCGAATCGTACCGCAAAGCAATCGAATTGAAATCGAATTATGCAGACGCTCACAACAATCTGGGAATCGTTTTTAAAGACATGAATCAACTGGACGAGGCGTCTAGTTCTTACCAAAAAGCGTTAGAAATAAATCCTCAGTTTGCAGACGCGCATAATAATTATGGAACCGCTCAAGCCGCTATGGGCAATGCAATAGAAGCAATAAACGCGTTTCAACAAGCGATCTCAATAAATCCAAAATTTTTTCAAGCATATTATAATCTTGGAAACGCATATCGAACTAAACGCGATTACAAAAAAGCCCAAGACTCTTACCGTAAAGCCATCGAAGCAAACCCAAAATTCATTCCAGCTCACAATAATTTAGGAATTGCTCTAGAAGAAGATGGAAAAGTAGACGAAGCGATAGACTGTTATAAAAATATTTTAAATATCGATCCATTCTATGCAGAAACTCACAATAATTTGGGCAACGCTTTTAGAAGCTTAAATAAATTAGAAGAAGCCATTGCCAGTTACGATCGCGCTATTGCCGCCAACAAAAATTACGCGGACGCTTATAACAACAAAGGTTCTTTACTAGGCGAACAAGGCAATTGGGAAGAAGCTGTTAAAGCGTTTGAAAATTCAATGAAAGCCCGTCCTCATATAGAAGCGTGCATTAATCTCGGAATCGCATATAAATTGCAAAAAAAATGGGAACAGGCCGAGTTGTATTTTAGAAAAGCAACCCTTATCAACCCTAACGACCCCAGGCCAATTAACCAACTGGGGCTCGCGCAAAGCTTTATGGGTAATGCGGAAGAAGCGATCAAAAGTTTTCAAAAGGCTTTAGACTTAGATCCAAACAACCCGGAAATTTTAAATAATCAAGCGATCGCTTTTAATACAATAGGGGATCTCAAAAGCGCCGAAGAGGGATTTAGAAAGGCTCTAAATATAAATCCCGATTACCCAGAAGCGCAAAACAATCTTGGAAACGCGCTAAAAAAGAATGGCAACCTTGACGAAGCAATTGCTTGCTATAAAGAAGCCTTACGTATTTTCCCTGATTATGCGGACGCTTATAATAATTTAGGAATCGCATTAAAAGGATTGAACAAAACCGAAGATGCAATTACAAATTATAAAAAAGCATTACAGATAAACCCTTCTTTACTAGACGCCCATATCAACTTAGGAGTCGCGCTCAACGACATTGGAAAAACCAAAGAAGCCATTATCCAATACAGAAAGATTTTAGAAACCACCCCTTCTTCGAAAGAAGCTTATTACAATATGGGAATCGCTTATCAAACTCAAAAAGACGACGACTCTTCCATCTCTTGCTACAAAAAAGCTTTAGAGTTTGACCCAAATTACATAGACGCGCTTAATAATTTAGGAATCTCTCTTAATAATTTAGGACAATTTGAAGCAGCGATAGAAATATATAAAAAAGCGTTAAATCTAGCTCCCAAAAAAGCAGAACTCCACAGCAATCTAGGGAACTCCTTACGCGATTTAGGTTTGCCCGTTAAAGCTCTTGAGTCTTACCAAAAAGCCCTAAAAATAAATCCTAAATTTTTCTCAGCGCACAATAATAAGGGAAATGCGTTAAAAGACCTTGATCGAACCGAAGAAGCTATAGAAGCCTATAAACAAGCAATTGCTCTAAACTCAAATTACCCGGAGGCATACAATAACCTTGGTAATATTTTTGCTTCACAAGATAATTTAAACGCCGCTATCGAAGCTTATCAAAAGGCTCTTGAAATTAAATCCGACTTCGCCGACGCTCAATATAATCTGGGAATAGCTTTAAATAATTTAGGCGATCGCCAAGGAGCTATCGAATCTTATGAAGCCTGCGTCAAACTTGACCCTACAAACCATTCGGCTCAGCATATGCTTTCGGCATTGAAAGGGGAAACCACAGAAAGCGCTCCACAAAAATATGTCATGAGTCTTTTTGATCGTTTCTCTTCAAGTTTTGACAAACATCTGATTGAAAAACTGGACTATCGCACCCCCACTCTTCTGCGCAAAGCCTTTGATGACATTGCCGATAAAACAACTCGCTTTAATAAAATGGTGGATCTTGGATGCGGAACTGGATTAAGCGGAGAAGCCTTTAAAAATATAGTCGATGAAATCGATGGAATTGATATTTCTTCAAAAATGATTGCTTTAGCTAAGCAAAAAAATATTTATAGCCAGTTTTTAATGGGCGATATTGTGACCGCTCTTGCGAAATCCAATGAAAAGTACGACTTAATAGCGGCAGTCGACGTATTTGTTTACACTGGAAACTTAAGCCCAATATTTGAAGCGGTCAAAAAAAGCGGAAAGAACGGATCTTATTTTCTTTTTTCAACGGAGCGAACTTTAAACAATAAATTCGTATTATTGCCTAGCGGACGTTATGGGCACTCCGAAGATTACATCAAAGATTTAGCGGAAGAAAATAACTTTAACGTTGAATTTAAAGAAACTGCAAACATTCGAAAAGATAAGGGAAAATGGATCGAAGGAGATTTATTTATTCTATCTTTAAAACTTTAGGTAGAAATCTGTTTTCAAGTCAAATAAAGATAACAAAAGACATTAAAAACTGGAAAAACGAAATAATCGGAGAGAATATCTTTTCAGTGGGAGATTGAGGAGAATATGCAAAGTCCTCGGGTTTATACTCATACTTTTCGTAAAAGTCTAGGAGAATGTCTTTAGATTTAGTAACATTTATACTATCTCCATTTTCAAGAAAAATTTGTTTCGCCACGCGAGTAAATATAATGGAGTTTCTTCCATCTTTCATCAGGTCGGCGGTCTTTCCCATTTCTAGATAGGCGTCCGCAGTCTTTATATGACCAGGGCTTACTTTTAAAAACTTCTGATAAGCTTCAATAGACTTCTCATACTTCTTCAAATTATAAAACAATCTACCAAGGTTAAAATTCGCGGTGGCGCACTCGGGATCCAGATAAACAGCCCCTTGATAAGCCTCTAAGGCTTTTTCATTATTTTTAAGATAATAATAAGCTGTTCCTAAATTATTGAAAGCTTTGGAAGAAAGCCGGTTACCTTTCAATAATTTAATGACCGACTCAAAAGATTGAACCGCATTTTCATAACGTTTAGTCTTTAAATACTTTACGCCAGCTTCAAAATGAGTTTCCGCTTGTTTAAGTTCTTGTTTCGAACTTTTTACTAAATTAGCGGCTCCAGCATTCTTTGAAGGAAGATCATTAGCGGCAAAACCACATTCCACTCCGGAGAAAATTGCGGCAAAAAACGTAACAACCCCAAATATAAATTTTAGGCGCATTGCGAAAGTATCCTAACTATTTGAGAATAGGATTATTATACTACCTCTAGGAAGAAAATCAAAGCAGGATAAATTTAAAGGAGGGAGTTACAAAGAATAAAAGGTTTCAACTTAAGTTTTGATCAAAACTTAAAGACAGTTTCTTTCAGTTTTAAATTAATCAGGAAAAAGGCGTTCTTCCTCTCATTGGCACAGCTCCCGAAGACACAGCCGCCTGCTTAACAGCTTGAGCCACGTTGATAGTCACCATTGGTTCAAAAACGCTTGGAACAATAAATTCGGGCCCCAACAGATCTTCGCTAATACAATCTGCAATAGCCTGCGCAGCGGCGAGCTTCATTTCTTCTGTTATCCTGGTAGCGCCACATTCTAAGGCGCCTTTAAATATTCCTGGGAAACAAAGAACATTATTAATTTGGTTTGGGTAATCACTTCTACCTGTAGCCATTACTTTCACATAAGGCGACGCTTCTTCTGGCATAATTTCCGGTATTGGATTAGCCATTGCAAACACGATGGGATCTTTTCTCATTTTCTTGAGATCTTCTACCTTTAGCAAACCGGGTCCAGATAAACCAATAAATATATCAGCCCCAGAAATTACCTCGGAAAGCGTTCCAGTTTCTCCATCTGGATTTGCATTTTCCGTAAACCATTTTTTCGAAGAGCTTAAATCTGCCCTCCCTTTATGAATGGCGCCTTTTCTATCGCAAGCGATTAAATTCTTTACCCCTAGATTCATAATCATTTTGGAACAAGCCGTACCTGCAGCGCCAGCTCCTAAAACAATGACCTTAAGATTCTCTGGCTTTTTATTAACTATCTTTAAAGCGTTGATTAAAGCCGCCGTGAGAATCGCGGCAGTACCGTGTTGATCGTCGTGAAAAACTGGAATCGATAATTCTTCGGTCAATTTCTCTTCAATTTCAAAACATCGAGGAGCGGAAATATCTTCCAAATTAATTCCTCCAAATCCCGGAGCAATCGCTTTAACAATTTTCACTATCTCTTCAGGGTCTTTTTCATCCAGGCAAATTGGAAAAGCGTCCACCCCCGCAAACTGTTTAAATAACATCGCCTTGCCTTCCATCACGGGCAAGGCCGCTTCTGGTCCAATATCTCCTAATCCTAAAACAGCGGTTCCATCAGTTACAACGGCCACCATATTATTTTTTATGGTATATTTTTTTACCGCCTCCTTGTCTTCGGCAATAGCCATACAAACTCTACCAACTCCTGGAGTGTAGGCCATTGCCAAATCTTCTGCGTTTTCAATAGGCGATCGACTTTTTATCTCAATTTTTCCGCCTTCGTGTAACCGAAATGTACGATCTGAACATTGAACAACTTCAACGCCAGAAATTTTTTTTAATTCATTTATAATCTTATTGGCGTGTTCGGTTCCGGTTGTAAATATATTCAAATCTCTTATGGAACCTCCATTTTTAAGAGGTCTTAAAGTTTCTATCGAGCCTAAAATCCCACTTTGTTCTGCAATTTCCTTCGTTACCTCCGCTAGGATTCCTATCTCCCCCTCTAATTTTAAACGAATTAAAATGCTATTTCCCGCGTTGGGCGTTATAAGAGGCTTACTCATTTTGTCTCCTTAAATACGAGTTGAGAAAAAGATTAGCGGGCGAAGGATTTAGCTATTCCCAATTACTTAGGATAAAAACAAAAATCACTCTGAAAATCTAAATTTTATTCGGTTAGCATATACAACTATGTAATTAAGATTTTCCTCAATTATTCCGATACGACCCATTATACAGAATAATTTTATGGTTTAAATACTACTCGTACTATAAACAATGATTTTTAAACGCTTTTCTATAACATTTTTGATTCTATTCACGGTTTATTCGACGTTTTTTAATCCAAAAAACTCCACCGCCCAGCGCATCGGTAAAAATCAAAAATTAGTCGCGACTAAAATAAAATTAGAAGGAAATATCATTCTCGACGATAGATCGTTAGCGAAATCTATTGAGTTAGGTAACGGCGTTCAAATGAACGGTCTTATGCGCGAATTGTTGATCGCTGAAATGGAAGGGTATTATTCTTCTAATGGTTTTTATTCCGTAAACGCCAACTTTCCAAAAACAAAACCAAAAAATGGAACCTTGACCTTATTTATTGACGAAAGCGAAGAAATAAGAAAAGGAGATAGCGAAAGAGAAAGAGCCGAGCAAGCCGTAACTCGATTAGTTTCTTATCGAAATTTACAAATACCCGAATTAGATCGTCAAGAAACAATCAACAAATTGATGCAAGGTTATCGCGATCAAAGCATTATTAAAGCCGAATTAGAACGAAAAAAATTAGAAAAGCAAAAAGCAAACTTATTGATCCAGTTGGAAAAACAGATCGCGGAAGAAGAAGCTAAAAATAAGGCAAAAGAAAAAGAGTGGTCTTTGATGATGCAAAAAATGCAAAAGTATTTCGAAGACCCTAATTCTCAATCCCAACCAATCTCATGGGAGAAAGATTTTCAAAGAGCGCAGGCCTCAGTGAATAGATTGATTGAGAATAATCAGCTTGAAGTATCGTCTGAAATGAAACATCTAGCCATTACAAAACTGACAAAAACATATAGATCCAAAAGACAAGAACGGTTAATCGCATTAAAAAAATTGAAATCAAAATCACAAGGGATCGGCGACGCGACAGAATCCAACTTGATCAGTTCAGAATTATCTAAACTAAAACGATCTCTTATGGACTCAAAATCTCAATCGAAGTTCGTTCCTTGGGAACAAGATTACCAAAAAGCGCAAGCTTCAGTAGATCGGTTAATTGAAAAAAAGCAATTAAAAGTATCTCCCGAAATGAAACAACAAGTTATTGCTAAATTGATAAAAGCCTATAGGGAAAAAAGACTAGAACAAATACTTGAATCAAAGGGTCTAGCGCCTGAATTTCAAACTTCCAACTTAAAACCTAGCATAGATAAAAAACAGATTTCGAACGATCCTGAAGTATCTAAGATGCGCCAAAGAATGGAGACCATAATTGCAGGACAAAGCTTCCCAGATTCTCCGGATAGTAAAAGTCAAAAAATGAAGGAAAGATTAATAGAAATTCAGTCCAAACAAAATTTTGATTTGTAGGCAAGCGTCAAAAACAGCGCTCTTTCTTCAGATCACGCTCTAAGAAATTGCGAGCCTATCAAAATAGCAATATTCAAACGCCTTCCCGATTATCTCTTCTTATAGAATTAAAGATCTGAACAGATTTACTTCAATTAGTTTTTGATATATATTGATCCAAATTTACAACTTCAAAAAAAGCTAATGGAAGATTCCAAGCCAAAGTTTTGCATCGGCCAGTTAATTCATCACAAGCTATTTAAGTACCGCGGAATCGTTCTTTGGGTTGACCCCTGTTTTAAAGGAACCGAGGAATGGTACCAAACAATGGCTCGTTCCCGTCCCCCCAAAGACAAACCTTGGTACCATGTCAAGGGTCATGACAATAGGAGAACGTATGTTGCCGAATGTAATTTGGAAGCGGATCTAACCTACCTTAATTAGAGCATCCCAACTCGAAACTTTCTTTTTATCTCCAAACCTTATTAAATTTAGGCGCGTTTGGAATTAAGTTTTATTTTTGTCCTATTTTTCGTTTTAGAGATAATTTCCGTTTCTACTCATGCTAGAATATAATTTTTAAGCCAACCTACAAACTTTATTTGGCCGCAATTAATGGATGAAAATGAATTATTTGAATTAGTTAAAGACTTAGACTTCTTTAAAGAATTTGAAGAAGACGAAATCAAAACGCTAGGGCAATTTAAAAATAATATTATCCATTATACAAATGGGGAACGCGTTATTGCCGAAGGAGAAATCGGCCAAGAACTTTACGTTTTACTGCAGGGAGAGATAGCTATAACAAAAAAATCTGCGCCAGAAAAGGAATTGAACACGCTCAATCCTGGAGCTCTATTCGGAGAAGTGCCTTTAATTTCAGGGGCTCCCCGGTTAACTAATGCAGTAGCCAAAAACAAAATATTGGTATTAAAAATGGATCAATTTATTTTCAACGCATTACCCACCGAAGTTCTCAATCGTTTTTTTAAGAATTTACTTAACGTCTTAATTGGCAGGTTAAACGAAATGAATACCTCCATGGCCGAAGTCAAAACCGAATTCGACCAATTTGTAACGGCCTACGACCATGTGCGCGAAGGCATTGATCAAATTGTCTCTAAATCTAAAGATTTAAAAATGATCCAGAACCTATCCTATGAATATTTTAACAAATTAAGAAAATAACACATCCGTCTGTCTTATTTACTTTTAGCAACAAATTTCTCTTACCTACAATCCTTCCAGCACACTTTTGACTCTCCAAGATATTTTAATATCATTTTTAGTTTATAATCTCATTTCATATTTAGTAACCTATAATAATGTTAATCAACATTTGGAATTAAAAATAGCTCTAAAGGTCGTTTGAATGGAATCTGAAGCGGAAGAAAATAACCAATCTATATCGGCAAATTATAGGGAGATTGCGAAAGAAGACTTATTAAGCGTTCTTGAATCTCATAAACTTTGGCTTAAAACCTCCAAAGCAGAGGGCAACCAAGCCAATTTATCTGAAACATACCTTAAGGGAGCCGCGATTGTTGGAGCTTCTCTTGAAAACGCTATCTTTAAAAAGGCTTACCTCTATGGGGCTTATTTAAAAAGATCCAATTTGAGGGAAGCAGACCTATCCGAGGCTAATTTAAGGGGAGCTAATTTACGTTGGTCCGACTTACAAGGCGCAAACTTAACAGCCGCCAATTTAACTAGAGCCGACATTATGAAAGCGGATCTACGCAAGGCAGACCTAACAAACGTTCGAAATTTATCTTGCGAACAATTAGATTCCGCCTTCATCGACAAATCAACAAGATTACCCGACTACATTGATATTTCCTGGATATCCGATACAGAATATGAATGCAAAAAAGTATCGCTTAAACAGAATAGAGATTAATTGCATTCATCAAAAGCGCTTAGGAAAAAAATTTGGAAGACTGGGAAAAAGAATTAAGAGACAAAGCTAAATCTTATAGCATTCCTCTACAAGAAAAAGATTATAATCTACGTCAGGCGCTCCTTTTAAAGGTAGATATCTCAACCGCTAATTTACAAGGAGCAGATTTAAGAAAAGCCAGTATCCCCGGCGCAAACTTTTCGGGAAAAGATTTAAGCGGAATTAATTTATTTCAAGCTGCGCTATTAGGAGCCAACTTGCGGAAAGCTAATTTACAAAATTCTAACTTAGAGGGGGCGGACTTCAAAGGAGCCTATTTAAAGGGCCGCAATCTATCGACATCGGATCTTAGCTTTGCAGACCTTAGCTCCGCTAATTTAAAAAAAGCCGATTTAACAAAAGCAACTCTTCAAAATGCAAATCTAAAAAAAGCTGATTTGACCGAAGCAACATTAAAAAAAGTCGATTTTAGCGAAGCTGATTTGACGGGAGCCAATCTTTCTGGCGCAGAATTAAATCAAGCTGATTTTTCTAAAGCTATTTTAAAGGACGTTAAGTTTCAAAATGCAGATCTCAGGGGAGCGATTTTTTCAGGTGTGGACCTTCAAGGAATCGACCTATCTAGAGCTAACTTAAGGAAAATAGACTTTTCAGGAAAAGATTTGAGAAAAACAAATTTTAGCGAGACTGATTTGAGAAAGACTAACCTGAAAAATTGCGATCTTCGTGAAGCTAATTTTTTTAAAGCAGACCTTCGAGGAGCTTTTTTAAACGAGTCAAATTTGGAAGAAGCTTACCTTTCCTCTGCGTTTTTGCAGGGAACTATTTTAGATAGAGCAAATCTTCAAAAAGCCGTTTTGAGATACGTCGTAAATTTAACCGGCGAACAAATCCAATCGGCTCGCATTGACAAACTTACTAAAGTCCCATCTTACCTTGAAGTTCTTTGGACTTCGGAAGAAACGTTTCAATGTAAAAATCGAGATTAAATTTTAATGGAAATCAAAGTAGCCATTTTAACGATAGGAATGGCCCTATTGACCTGCTATTTGGTTTTTATTAATCGACGCGAAAAATCTCCGGTCGAACAACAAAGTCCTCAAAAAACTCCTTCGCATTTTTCTTCCAACAAACCTGAATTATCAATTCCTATAGAATCCAATCGAATAGAGCTTGACTCATTCTTAGAAAAAAGAAAATTTGAAATTTTCCGAGAAATTTTGCGGAGGGATCACATCGCCCAACAAAAAAGACAACTAAATAAAGCCACTTGTTTGCGCGAAATATTAGAAAAATTAATGGGTTCTCAAGGAGCCGCCGAAATCTTTGAATACTACGGAAGCGTGGAGCTATTTTCAGACGCCTATAAAAAGTTTTTGGGGCATGTACCTGAAGAAACTATTTTAGAATGTTTTGATGAAAAACAGTTATGGGAACCTAAAATTGAAATTTATGAAAAAATTAAACGTGCGATATTAGACGGTAATTTGGAAACTATTGAGGAACCTAAAGAGTCGGACATCTGGATAGTCAGCATACATCCAGACAGTTTTTCACAATGGGTCGACACAAACCAAGAAAATATTAAGTCTCTACTTGAAACAATAGACCAAAACTTTCCTCGCCTAGACCAATCTTTCAAAACTCATCACGACTTATGACTACCGAGTTTAAGTTTTCCAAGGAAAACGAAATAAAAAAACGCGAAACTACGGATATTATTGCGGTTTGTTTTACAGGTGATTTCGAGAAGAGCTACAGCGACATAAAAAAAACGCACTTAGACCAAGGGCTTATTGATATCGGATTTCATTATATTATCGAAGGGGATGGAAAAATTTTCATGGGCCGTCATGCATGCCAAATGGGTAACTTATCCCCAGAATTAGATTCAAACGCCCTTTATATATGCGTTATTGGCGAACAAGACGATATGGAGATGGAACAAAGTATTTCTTACCAAATGTTGATGGAAAAACTAAGCAATGACTTCCCTGATTGCAAAGAAATAAAATATTTTGATTTAGAATAAAGTATTTATTAAAAGGGAGCGGGTTAAGTCGGAGACCTAACTATTTCAAACCATACCAACAGGGCTTTGGTAGGACTCTCTACGTTGGTCGGGCTTAATATAAAGCTGGGTGAGGTTATTGGTTTTAAATTTGTCGATATAAAGAAAAATATATTCTCTAACGCAAGTTCTAAGATCCCATTTCGGATCGTGGTTCCGCTCAAATTCTTCGAACACTTCTAGAGCTTCAGAAATTCCTAACCCGCCTTCAGCAGTGAAATAATAATCCAACGCTAGATCCCATTCTGGTTTTTTATAAAAATTAACTTTATATTTTTCCGGTTCCATTGCTACCGGACTAAACCTTCCTAAAACAAAAGTCATAAAACCGACTGAATGGATATTTTCTTTATTTTCTTCTAAAAACTTTTTGCTGTCGTCGGCTTCTTCTAGAGTTTCTCCTGGAAATCCAAAGAATCCCATACAATGATTCCAAATTCCAAATTTGGCCGACATCCTTAAGTTTGTTCGTATTGCGTCCAAATTTGTCGCCTTGTCCATTAAATTAAGGACTCGCTCGTTACCAGATTCATAACCAAAATGTAAATATCTGCACCCCGATTCAGCAGCATCTTGCCACACTTCATCGTCTAAAAGAGTTTCCTCGAACCTCATATGAGTTGTCCACGAAATATCTAATTTTTCTTCTATGAGCCTTTTGGATAACTTTCTAAATAACGCTGGAGGATAAGATTCGTCCGTAAAATGAAAATGGCGATTCCCATACTTTTCTTTTAAGAACCGTATTTCATCGATTGCCATCTCAACTTGCTTGGTTCTAAATCCTTCTACGTAACCTTGGAAATGGTCGCAAAAGGTGCATCGTCCCCAATAGCATCCGCGAGTCGCCAAATAAGGTAAAATTAATTCCGGCACAAAATACTTATCTAACGGCAGACCGTCAAAGTCCGGAGGCGGCAGTTTTGCCATATCTTCTGCGCATACTTTTTCATTTGCCTTAATAGTATCTATACCTTCTCTATAAATCAGATTGGGCAGCGCTGATAAATCTTTTTCTCCTTTTTCAATCGAGTTTACTAACTCTAGAAAAGCATTCTCTCCTTCGTAAACGATGGCAGAATCGTATAATTTGAAAATTTCCTTATTTTTTACTAATTCATCTCTCAATCGAGTAACAATATTTCCGCCAATACAAATGTGAATACCTGGAAATTGCTCTTTAATCAACTTGCAAAAAGTAAATGTTGGGATCAGTTGCTTTTGTTGAACAATAGAAATTCCAACAACTCCTGGGGTATTTGCTTTTAATTCGGGTTCAATCAAAAGTTTATATACGTCTCGATATACGTTGATTTGCTCGTCATCCAAAGCTTCAATAATCTCGGACGACATAAACGGCTTGTAGACGATATCAGTTTCGATTGGCGGGAAACAAATTTGAGCGGGATAATATCCCAGCGAAACTACCGACATTATTTCGTGAAGGGAGTTATTGGCCCATTCCAACTTCTCGATTTCATAAAACTCTTGGCTCCTTAGAATTGCTTTGGCTTTTTCCGCTTTCTGTATCAACTCTTGAAAAAACTCTTCGTTGCAAATGGAAAGCTGGGCTTTTAATTCGCTTTCTTCTTCGTCTAATGTTTGAACTTCTTCCAATTTTTGTAAATGTCGAAGCTCAAAAGCTATTCTCTTTTGCACATGACGCAAAAACATTTCCCCAAACATCATGTCGTACATTTCGACATTAATATCCATTTGTGTCACATCATGACCGGCAGGTCTTAAAACCGAGGTCAAAGCCGGCAAACTCAAATATGGCTCCGATGGCAGCCAATCTGGCGGAAATAAAAGCGTCACTTTCATGATTAATTTCTCAGTAAAAAGAAAACGTACAAACTCAAGCTTTGCACAATATCTTTTCGTCTTCTCCCAAATTTGGTTTGTTACCCGATAATGCGTCTTTCCCATATCGATCTAGATATAGCAAAAAGTGTTCTCTAGGCATTACTCCCCAGAGCTTAATACTTTCAAAAACATCTTCAGCCATTTTTATGCATTTATTATTTAGTTCGATAGCTTCTTGCCGCGACATTCCAACGTTTATTTCAAAATCTAAATTCATTGCCAAGTCGGAATCTGGGTCGGTTATAATTTCAGTGATCGAATACTTTTCTGGATATTGAAAAACACTAGAATCTCTATTTAAAAGAAACACCCCTGGGCCAAAGGAATGAATATTATCAATATTATCTTTTAGAAAATTGATTGTATCCATAGCTTCATCGCGCGTTTCCGTCGGAAAACCAAAAAATAAAAATGTGTGGTTCCAAATACCTGCGTCGCTACTTTTTCTCAACGAATCGCGCTCAATTTCTTGGTTAGCTCCTTTATCAATAAGAGACAAAACTCTATCGTTAGCGCTTTCCATACCAAACATTAGAAAGATAAAACCAGCTTCTTTCATCTTACGAAACAGTTCTTCATCCATTACTTTTTCAAACTTTAGTAACGCCAAAGCTTTTAGTTCAAACCCCTGCTCCAATATTTCATCGGACACATCATTCAGGGAATGCGGCGATACCGCTTCGTCCGAAAAAGTAAAATATTTTGTCTTATATTTTTCCGATAACATTTTAAGTTCGGAAACCATCTGCTTCGTTTTTTGCTTTCCATAACGATGCCCATAAACATAGCTATGCGTACAAAATGTACATTTCCCCCAATAACATCCTCTACTCTGCAATACAGGCAAAATAGGGTACGGAGAAAGATATTTTTCCATCGGCAACCCTTCAAAGGTTGGCGAAGGTAATTCCTCAAAACGAAGCTCAACGCGATCTTTATTAAATCTTACTAATCCATCATCTAAATAAATCAAATTTGGAGCAGTATCTAATGGATCGTTATTTTTTAACCGAGTCAACAATTGATTCAAAGGCTCTTCGCCTTCGAAAGTGATTATAGAATGGCAAAAATCTTCAAAAAATTCAGGTTGTTTTTCTAACTGTCCCCCTGCAACGCTGAAAATGGGACCGCCCAACACAACATGGAGATGTGGATATTTCTGCTTTAACATTCGGGCTAAAGTCAGCCCTGGAATGATTTGAGAAATTCCAATAATTGAGATTCCGACTACATCATAATCTTCCCAATTTTCTGTCCCCAGTAAAAATTTGTCGTAAAGCCATATAAAGGGATTTGTATCGTCGTCTTTGGCTGCAAAGCGGGCTCTTCTTGAGGATTCTTCAGCTCTAGCGCCGCTTTCAAAAGTAGACAAGCTTAAGATAGAAGGAGCGTATGCATCAGACACCAACTTTAAAGCGGACTTAATGACCATATCCGCCTGTTGGTAGATATCGAAATTAAAAAACAGGTCAGGCGTTCGCATAACCTTTTTTGCTTCTTCTACCTGAGAAATGATCTGACTAGAAAACTTTTTGCCCGTTGCTAAAACATCCATTAAAGACTTATCTTTAAAAGATAGCGAAGGCTTAGCGCGGATAATATCAATCTTTTTATCAAGGCGGTCGACCGCCTCGTCCAATACTGGTTTTGACAAGAACAAATCGTACGACTCAATATTAAAGTCTCTCTGTTTTACTTCCCAACCTTTATCCCTTAAATACGAAGTCAAATACGGCGTACTTAAGTAAGGCTGAGATGGGTACCACTGACAGGGAAATATTAAAAGCGTTTTCATGATGATTTATAATACCATTTTTCAACCTATAACCCAAAATTGCAGCAACCTAACTTAATTTAAGAGCCCTATACTTTTAATAAACCGAACGAAATTATCGCTTTTATTTTTACTTGTATGATCCCTATTTTAAAGCATTCAAAACATAATATTTAAAATAACTAAATTTCAATTGACATCAAAAACGGTCGCCGTATAATCAAAAACTTATCCAAATTTTATGATTTTTAAATATTACCTTTTAATTAAAAGCAAGGGTAAGGAAATAATATCAGCAAGGACTATTTAAAAGAGGTCAATAATGCTTTTCAATTTTCGCTCTCTTTTTAGAAGCGTCGCTCTAGCGACGATTATTTTTTTAATAACAAATTCAGTTGTTAGTGCAAAATCGTTGGATGAAACCGACGTTGCAACCGATGTAGAAATTTCCTTAATTGACGGAATTGCCGTCGACAAAAATGGAAATGTTTTTATTTCAACCCATGACCACCATTCAATTCTTAGAATTGATAATAACGGAAAAATCAAACGAGTTATTGGTATTGGAATATCCGGCTTTTCCGGAGACGGCGGACCCGCTTCTAAAGCAAGACTGAACCAACCTGCGGGCCTTGTCTTTGATAAACAAGGAAATCTTTATATAGCGGATAGAACTAATCATCGAGTAAGAAAAGTCGACACAAATGGAATCATTACCACCGTCGCGGGAAATGGAATAGAAGGTTTTAGCGGAGACGGAGGACCTGCAACAAAAGCAAGTTTCAATCTTCCAGCCGGAGTCGCTTTAGATTCTAAGGGGAATTTATATATTTCCGATAGATCAAACAACCGAGTTCGTATGGTTGATACCAATGGAATAATCAAAACAGTTGTGGGTAATGGAGGCGATCAATATAAGGGAGACAAAGGTCCTGCCATTGACGCTGAATTGAACAAGCCCTTTGGGTTGGCCATCGACAAAAATGACAACTTATTTATTTGCGATAGAGGAAGTAACAGAATCAGAAAAGTCGATACCAATGGGATAATAACTACCCCTGCGGGCGACGGAGGATTTTATTTTATCGGAGATAACGGACCCGCTTATCGCGCCAGTATTGCCGGTCCTACTGGGGTTGCTTTTGACAGCAAAGGCAATATGTTTATTGCCGATAAATATAATAATCGAGTAAGAATGGTAGATACAAATGGTTTGATTCGTACCGTTGTTGGAACTGGTCAACGTGATTACAATGGCGACAATGAATTAGCGAGAGAGACAAATTTGCATTTTCCATTTGCGGTTACGGTCGATCAAAATGATAATTTACTAATTGTTGACCGATCTCACTATACAATCAGAAGAGTCGACCTTCAGTCGGGAAGAGTAGAAACCATTGCCGGTAACGGAAAAAAGAAATTTAAAGGAGATGGCGGCCCAGCCACGGGAGCCAGCTTATTTTTTCCTCACGGAATTGCCGTTGACTCAAAAGATAATGTAGTTTTTTCAGATAAAGCTCATTTTAGAATTAGAAGGATAACGCCAGATGGCATCATTGACACCATTGCTGGTAATGGAACTCGCGGTAACTTAGGAGACGGCGGCAAAGCTTTGGATGCGGAACTCTATAGCGTAACGTCTCTTATTATGAATGATCAGGACGAGATTTATTTTACAAACCCTAGCGGGTTTATGAGCATAATTCGAAAAATCGACAAAAATAATATCGTCCATTTGCTTCATACAACATCAGATAAAAAGTATTTTGAAAATATTAAAAAATCGGGTGGGTATAGCAAATCGTCAAAATCAGATCTCGTAGCTATTTCTCAGTTTTCTGATATCGCTCTTGATAAACAAGGAAATCTAATTATTCCGGATCGTATTAACCATCAGATTCGTAAAGTTACACCCGATGGTAAATATACAACGATTGCAGGGAATGGCTCGTCAGATTTTACCGGAGACGGTGGACCTGCGGTTAAAGCAACCTTTGCAGACCCCACCGCTGTAACGTTGGATGACGCTGGAAACATTTACGTAGCTGATTCAACGAATAACCGAATCAGAAAAATTGACACAAATGGAATTGTAACCACAATTGCAGGTAATGGAGAACATAAAGATACTGGAGATGGAGGACCAGCTCTTGAAGCTGGAATTCGATCTATGGTTGATTTAGCGTTTAGCCCTTCTGGCGAACTTTATATTGTTGAAGCCAGTTCTCATAGAGTTCGAAAAATCAAAAAAGACGGCACGATTACCACAGTAGCCGGTAAAGGCTATCAAGGTTATTTTGGCGACGGTGGACCTGGAGAAAAAGCCATGCTAAAAACACCTTCAGGGATTGCTTTTGACTCCAAAGGAAACGCTTATATTACGGATCTAGGTAATAATAGGATTCGAAAACTTGACACTAACGGCATTATCTCTACTCTCGCTGGAACTGGTGGGTCATATGGTTGGGGCGAAGAAGGAGAAACTGTCGAAATTCTTTTCCACAAATTCCCATAGATCTATTTTTGAGGGAAATTTAAACAAAGCGAAATTACTTTCGCCCATAAGAATTAATTATGGAGGTTGATCCAATGAAAAAGCTTCTCGTCCTTTTAATGGCAGTTCTGTTAACCGGAACAATGGCCTTAACGTCCGCTATTGCGGCCGATACGGACGTTTTTACTAATATGTTAGAAACTATGGACAAAACAATTTGTACTAGTCCCAAAAAACTTCTTCCCTTTTATAAAAAAGATGTTGTACTTATGTCCGATGAAACGCGCATCAATTTGCAAGAGCAAGTTGAAGACTTTGAGAGAATGATAGCCGAATTTGAAGATATGAAATGTTCTACAACTCGGACAACTCTCGGCGGTAAAGTAGGAGAAAAAGTAGGTTATTTATTTGTGGACGAAATAGTAAATGTCTCGTCTCGATTAAGCACGGATGATAGACAGCATAGTTTTTGTAATTATGTTTTCGAAAAAGAAGGTAATTCTTGGAAAGTAGCTCTGCAGCAATGTTCAAGTTTACCAGACTATACGATTACTCCTAACGACGACGCTTTATATTATTTTCATAACCCCGTTTATTAGATTGATCCCAATTTACGGGGCGTCTTAATTTTTTATAAAAGGACGTTCTTTTGGGCGATAAAATCTTCTTAAAAATTGATAGGGATATAGAAGAATTAGTCCCTGGTTACTTAAAAAATCGACGGCTAGATATTGATAAAATATCTGAAGCCATAGATAAAGAAGATTTTGATACTGTTCGAGTTTTAGGTCATGCCATGAAAGGAAATGGCAAATCTTACGGATTTGAGGAAATTTCAAATATTGGATTGACCATAGAAAACTCAGGAATCCAAAAGCAACCAGAAATCATTCGTAACTCGTTAGAAAAACTTTTGGATTATTTAAATCGCCTTCACATCACTTATGAGTGAGTGGGATCGCGTAATTTCTTTCAAAAGAATTGAAGCTATTCCTAGTCTCTAAAGTGGTAAAAGTTTTTTGAACCGCTATTAATTTCTAATTAATCATTAAGGTTTTAGTCAAGCGGTTTAAAGCTTAAACTCGTCAGAACTTTCTGTGATTATCTTTCGTCGGCTACTTCCTTTAGCGTTTTTTTCTCTTTTGACGTTGATTACTTTTTGGCCGTCGATTTACTCTTTTGCGCAAAAAGCCGACTTTGATTTCTCTTCTAAAAAACCAGCATTCCCATTAGTTTCCGAGCAAAGCGAACCCACTTCCCCTGCAGTTCAAAATTCAGACGACTTCATTAATTCTCCTCCAATAAACTGGAGCATAAAAACTAACGAGCAATGCATTACATGTCATGATGGCATTGAAGCTATAAGTAATTCCCACCCCCCAGAAATTGGATGCGTTGTGTGTCACGGAGGCAATGCACACTCGCCAACAAAAGAAGAAGCGCATCAAAATCTAATTTTCGACCCCGTTTGGGGAGTCGGCAAAAAAAATCCGTCGCATTTAAAATTAGCGGATAAATCGTGCGGTCAAAAAGGATGTCATTCTTCCTCATATTATTCGGATCAAAATCATGTATCTAGAGTAAAAAAATCTATTATGGGCACTTTAGCCGGGGTTATTTCCGGATTGCGTTACCAGTGGTCGGCTCAGGTTTTCAAATCAGCTCGTTACGGAGTTTACCCCGTTGAAAATTCTAATTTCCAGGATGAAGGATTGCCTTTTTTAGAACCTCTTCCATTTTTTTCTAAAACCGATTGGAGAAGAAATGCTCTAAAAAATAAATCCATCGTCAAAAAAGGAAAGGTGTCTCATCATATAGCCGACGATTTGCTTCGCAAATCTTGCTTTCAGTGTCACTTGGATTCACCTCCCCCATCCGGTATTTTTAGAGGACAGGGATGCGCCGCTTGTCATATGCCATATTCTAAAAACGGACTTTATACGGGCAATGACCGCACAATAGATAAAACTCAAACGGGTCACGCTTCCAAACATGAGTTTGAAGTTCTACCGCCAAATTCCACTTGCATAACTTGCCATCGCGCGTTTGCAAACGAAAAAAACATGCCTTCTATCAGTAAACCCGGCGAAGAAAACAGCGCTTTATTGCAGGAAAACCTTCTTCCCGGGCTCGGAGTTCCTGTAAACGACCTTCATTTTGAAAGAGGCATGGATTGTATCGATTGCCACACATCTAACGATATTATGGGTGATGGGAATATATACTCTAAACAACACGAAGCAGTCGAAATCCGTTGCCAAACCTGTCACGGCACTTATAATACATTCCCTGAGGTTAGCGAATTATTAGATCCAAACGATCCCGCTATTTTAATCAGCAAATATTACGTGGGTGGCCAAAATCAAGAGGGCGATTTTCTCGCATTATCGGAAAAAGAACAAAAGCTATCAAATGTAAAGATGATAGACAACAAACTATCTGTCGTGGGCAAGAGAACTGGAAAAATATTTCCAATTCCTATGATTCACAAAAGTAAAAATTCTCATGCAATCAAAGCTCACCAGGACAAATTAGAATGTTCGGCTTGTCACTCACAATGGGCGCCCAAATGTTCTGGCTGTCATTTGACTTTTAATCAAAGGCAAGAAAACGACGATGGAAATTCTTGGATCAAACAAAATTATCAATTATCCGCAGAAAAACCAATTCTCATGGTTGGACCAAGAGGTAAAGTAACGCCAATGCTAGCTCAACCAGAAAGGCGATTATCAATTTTTGATAAAAAAGGAAACCCTATTCCAGTAATAGACTCTAAAGGAGACTGGTCGGGCGAGTATTTAGAAAAAACCTTTATAAATCCAGACGGATATTCAGGGTCTCATCTAGCTTTTTCAAGTTTTCCTCACACTGTTTCGCCAAAAACGCGTTCATGCGCTGATTGCCATATGAATCCAGAAACCTTAGGGTTAGGAGCCGGTAAATTAATTTTAGGGGAAAATGTTTCGGGAGAATCAGACGCCGTACAATATCTAAATAGATCTGCAAAGCTGGCGGAAAAAATCGACGTTCCAGCAGACGCATATACAACGGTTAAGGGTCAACCTATTGCCGGCGCGACCCAAAAAAACGCTCGTACATTTAACCAAGAAGAAATTTCACGTATTTTGAAAGTTGGAAATTGCATACCATGTCATGAGAAACCTGAAGATAATATTTACCAAAACATGGGAAAAAGTTATAAATTTGCAGGGACAAACGATCATCGCCTACTCAGACAAAAATTATTAAAGGCTCGTTAATCTAAGTAATGAAACTCGGCTTACTAAAAAAAATAATCTTTCTTTCCGTTTCGCTGGCGATTGCAATGTCTATATCGCTATCGATTTCTTTGGCCCAACCATTTAACTATCCTTATAGCTCTCCGTTTAATGTAGAAAAAGATTATTTTAAGAACAGAAAACAGGTGTCTCCTGGAAGAGAACAAGGAACAACCAACGAAAAGAAGATAAATCAATCTATCGTTGAAAATCAAAATATTTCAACTCAGAAAGATGAGTTTGATTCGCAAAAAAAACCGTCTTTTCTTTCTACTTCTTCCGCAGAAAAAAAGATGACAGAAGTCCCCCATCCAGAACCTAATTCAGATATCGACGCAAGCGATTTAAGAGACCCGCTTTTATCAGTGCTTGGAATGGATATGGATTCTGAGGAAATCCTAACCCCAGGAACAACGATTGATGGAATTCGTTTTTTTTCTTCCGGCCAAACTCAATCATCTATAGAAGCTGAATATAGAAATTCTAATTTTAAAATCGACGACGTTTATGGACGTGTGGTGGCTTATGATAAAGGACAAAAATGTTTGACATGTCATGGAGGAATAGAAGAAATCAGCTCTAACCATAGGTTTTCTTGCACCCGTTGCCATGGCGGAAATGGAAGGGCGTACTCAAAAAAATCAGCTCACAAAAAAATGGTTCCTAACCCTTCCGATCTAACTCATGCCCCTAAATATTGTGGCAAATGCCATGCAGATCATATAGACAAAGTTTCTAAATCTTCTATGGCAACCGCTAAAGGACAAATCAATCTAACTCGCTACAATTGGGGAACGCAAAGCCTAGAGTCTCCAACTTTATCTTTGATACCCGATGGAGAAAAAGGAGAAAAGCTATTTCCTCCTGAAATTCAAGCGGAAGAAAAACCTGAATTAGTTGACGATTTTTTACAAAAGAAATGCCTCCGTTGCCATATTCAGTCTCCAAGTCCACATAGATCTGGGGAATATAGGGCTACTGGTTGCGCCTCCTGCCATATGCTTTACGCTAACGATGGCATGTCTATGACGCGAGATCGGGCGATTCAAGCCAAACAAAGAAAAAAGATTAGAAAACAGAAAAAACCACTAAGTAAAAAAGTAGCTGCAAAATCTTTTGACAACTCTAGAGGTTACCCAATCCTTCATAAATTTTCTGTCGCTATTCCAAGCTCACAATGCGAAACATGTCACCATGAAAGCGGCCCAGGAATTGAGTATGAAGGTCTTTTTAAAAAACCTGCGAGAAAAAAACTTCTTTCAAATTCGATTGACAAGGATAAACCTGTTTTATATGGCTCCGAGCACCAATTTCTAATTCAAGATATCCATCGTGAACGCGGTATGCATTGCATCGATTGTCATGCAGGCGACGAATTGAAAAATCCAAACTTTACCTTTCCTAAAAATATTCAAAATGCGAACCTACAATGCGAAGACTGCCACGGAACGCATGAAAAAGAACCAGGCGAATTTCTTTTGGTTCAATCATTGGACAGCGCTAAACAAATTATTAAAAAAGTCGCTTTGAATCCTAATCTAAATGGGAAAATAAAGTTTGGCGATTTAATATTGAGAGACCGTCAAGGGAAATTGCGACCACATATTAAAAAGCATAAAGATAAGTGG
>JAYOZP010000025.1:26826-43578 GCA_038154245.1 Nitrospinales bacterium
TTAAAGTTGATCATACGAAAATTCACACACTCAATAAGTGTATATTAATTTCTAAAGTAACGGGTAAAAAACACATTATTCCTATCTTAAAAGATAAGAAAACGCCAGTAGCTCATTCGCTAAAAAAACACATGAATCTAATCGAATGCTCGGCATGTCATGCTCGATGGACATATGCAGAATGGGGCGACCACGTTATTTTAGACAATAGGCCCAATTTAGAAACATGGAAAGATTGGAGCTTTGCCGATCCTAATCTGCAACAAACACTATTTGGCAAAGATAAAACCTTCGTACAAACACCTTATTCAAATCAAGATTTTAATTGGCTTACTGCAACAGATTCGGCTTCAGGAATATCAGGAAGATGGCAACCAGGAGTTTGGATAGAGTTAAAATCAAAAACCTCCTGGGACAAAATGATATTAGGAAAAAATTCCAGAGGGAAATATTCGATTCTAAAACCTAGAAAACAATATTTCATTTCTGAAATATCATCGCAAGGAGAAACACTTAAGTCGACTGCAATGCCAAGCCTTCCAAATGGAAACCCTGGACTGCTTTTAACTCCTTATACCCCTCATACAATTCGTAAGATTGCTCGTTCTTGCGAAAGTTGCCATTCAAATGCTGAAACTCTAGGGCTAGGAGACCCAAAACTTAAAACAATTTTAGACGCTCCATCTTTCTTCAAAGGATTAACCGACTCTCCTTCCTTGCCTATAGATTTTCAACTCTGGCAAACAATGGATTCCAATGGAGTCTTGCTTCAAAGCATTTGGCCTTTAGAAGCCCGTTTACTAAATCCTAGCGAATTATCTCTGATACAAGAAAAAAATGATAAATATCGCGCCAATCGATATCTTGCTTTGAGGGAACGCGGATTCCCTAAGTTATTGAACAGAAACTCATTCCCATACGACATAAGACACAAAGCCAATGAAAAACTTTACGGGTCGCCTATAGACGATGAAAATTCTTATATAGAAGAGACCACAGAAAAAGACATCGATAAAATCATGCAAATTATTAAAGAAAAAAAATCTGCTATATCTTTAAAAACTCGTCCTTCCGCTCCCATCATTGAACCCGAAACATTGATTCAAGACGATGCAATTCCGGGCTTGCAAGATCAAGATTCTCAAGGAGAAAACTCACATTCCGCAGCTCCTTCAGTAGAAGAAAGTTTACCACTTAATGGATGGCGATCTTTATCGCAAGAAAATTCGATGGAGTTTTCTGAACCTCAAAACTTCCCTTAATCTATGACCCAAAAAACAAAATTCTTATTTTTATTTTTATATGTTGCCTTCATCAACCACTCTTTCAGCAACGCCGCGTATAGTCAAACAATCGCTGAGAAATTGGGATGCGTAGAATGCCACCGACTTTCATCTAACGCGAACGAAAAAAAGAGAACCGCTCCTGATTTATTTTTCTCTGGAGATAAATTCAAAAAAGAATGGTTAATAAATTTTCTTCTACAACCGGAAATTGTCCGACCTGCGGGATTCACCTTAAACCCAGATTTTCTCGTAGGAGCTAAAATTAAAAAACACCAAGCTGTCACAACAGAGGAAGCTAACTTGCTAACCGACTTTCTTATGACGCTAACGCTTGAGAATTTTCCTAAAGGAAAGATTGATAACAATCCTCTTTCAAAAGGGGAAAGAGCGAAATCTAAAATTAAATTCGAAAGAACTTATGGATGCACCGCGTGTCATCAGGCCATAAACCTTGCCCGTAAACCGCGAGGGGGAATATCCGGCCCTTCGCTCATTAATGCAGGAAACCGATTAAAGAGCGATTGGATTTACGACAAGCTTAAGAATCCAAAAAAATACGAACCAAAAAGTCGAATGCCAATCTTTAAACTCACTGAAGAAGACTTTATTTCTTTAACGAAATACATATCAAGCCAAAAAAAAGAAAACATCCGATAACGAATATACAACAACCTTAAAATGAACCTCTTGAAAAATTCTAAACTAAAAATAGTTCTCGTTATTTTTTCTATTATTGTATTTTATGCCTGTGGGCAATCTCAAAAGGAGGAGCAATCGGTATCGCCTCCATTACCAGAATCGCCTCCAGAAACTATTATCCCAGTAAAAACAAATCCGCATCCAGTCACAGAAAAAACACGAAAAACCTATCAATGGTATTGCGCTCAATGTCATGGAGTAAAAGGAAAAGGAGACGGCATAAACTCTCCACACGTTACGGTGCCCCCTCGAAATCATACTAAGGCATCCTATTTGGAAACTCGTAGCGATCAAGAGTTATTTGACGCTATCAGTAAAGGCGGATTAAAAGTTGGACGGGCTCCTTGCATGCCTAGCTGGGGGTCAACTTTCGACGAAGAAACTATTTGGTCTTTGGTTAGATATATTAGGGAACTTTGTAAATGTGAAGCGGTATAATTAAGTTGCCAGTTGACAAAACCGCATAATGATTGCTAAATTCACTTAAAATTTAAGCTTTTCCGAGATTAGAGAAGACGGTGTGAATCCGTCGCGGTCCCGCCGCTGTAAGAGGTACGAAACTCGCATTAAACCACTGTTCTTGATATGAATGGGAAGGAGCGAGAAGTAGGTTTAGCCTCAAAGCCAGAATACCTCTCCGGAAACGTTTCGTTTGCTCTTCGTGGATAAAGAGGTAATGGCGTAAACATTTGCCCCTTTTCCCCCTAGAAAAGGGGATTTTTTTTGAAAACTGTTTTCACCTTAAGTCTTCCTAAAATCACTTTTCTTAAGCGATATCGTTTTATCCTCCAAGAAGCAAAAATCTATATTTACCATAATAATCAATAGTTAATCGATTCCAACAACCGGTTTTCTAAAAACGTTCGATGAGCATATAAATAATGAATATAAAAAAAATACAAATGTTTTTAATAGCTTTTTCGCTTTCTTTCACAACGAATGCAATAGCGCAGACTGCGGAAAAGATGGAAGCAATCGAAGTTAAATCCACTCGGCTTGATTTCACCAAAGAAACTACACCCGCCTCTGTGACCATAATCACTGAAGAGGAAATAAAAAAGTCTGGTCAATTCTTGATAGAAAAACTTATAAGGACAGTCCCGGGATTGACGGTTACCCAAAATGGAGGACTGGGACGACTGACTAACGTCAATATTCGTGGAGCAGGTAACAACGCCACATTAGTCATGATTGACGGAATTCAGGTTAACGAAAACCTTCAAGGGTCTTTCAACTTTAACAACCTCAATGTCGATAATATAGAAAGAATTGAAGTTCTAAAAGGACCTCAGTCAACTTTATGGGGAGCCGACGCTGTTGGCGGCGTGATTCAAATCATCACTAAAAAAGGATCGGGAACTCCTACTCATTCTGTTTCTTTTGAAGGCGGTAGTTTTTCTACTTTTAAGGAAACAGCTCAAAGCTCGGGGACGATTAAAAGTTATAACTATTCCATTTCCGCTTCAAGAACCGATTCGGAAGGAATCACAGCGGCCGCAAAAAACCTAGGGAACTCAGAAAAAGACGATTACGAAGCTTCAAACTTTTCTTTCAGATTGGGGCGAAATTTTCTTTCAGATGGAAAAATTGATTTGATCAGTCGATATACCAAGTCCTCAAGAGAATTCGATGAATTCAGTCGAACCACTTTCCGCCCTTCAGACGAAGCGCGGTTTTCTAAAGGTGATTCTGTTTATTTTGCCGTCCCAATTGAAAAAGGGATAATGGATTGGTGGA
This sequence comes from Nitrospinales bacterium, assembly GCA_038154245.1. Classification (GTDB taxonomy): domain Bacteria; phylum Nitrospinota; class Nitrospinia; order Nitrospinales; family JAJDAT01; genus JAJDAT01. The sequence continues at coordinate 30,549 of JAYOZP010000025.1, forward strand.
ATGTAAAATTAAACTTAAACTTTTCTTACGACAAGGTCCAAAGCTTTAGTAGCACCGACCCATTTTTTGCTCCTACTTCGACAATTTATAACCGAACTTGGACAGCGGACTTTCAAAATAAGTTTGAGCTTGGTCATGGTCTATCAGCTGTTGCCGGTTTCGAACATCAAGTTCTAAACGGAACAAATCAAGAAAGCAATTTACACGTTTCCAATTTCCAACAAGGAATCTACCTCCAAACTAAATACAATTACCAAGACCAACTGATCTTAACTGCAGGCGTTCGCTACAACAAAAACCAGGTGTTTGACGATAGAACTACTTATCAATTTGAAGGCCTCTATAAATTTGCTTCAACAGGAACCACTCTTAGAGCTTCTGTTGCTACGGGGTTTCGCGCCCCGACAGGCAACGACTTGTTTTTTCCATTTTTCAGCAACCCAAACCTTAAGCCAGAGGAAAATGAAAATTGGGAATTTGGCTTTGATCAAGCGTTACTAGATGGTCGATTAGCCTTTGGAGCCGTTTACTTCGACTCCGAAACCGAAAATAGAATCCAATTCGATTTAGTGTCATTTAGTATCGGTAATATTGGACTAGCCAAATCTAAAGGCATTGAAAGTTATATTAGTTACCAAATTATGAAAGATTTAACTTTTTCGACAAACCACACCTGGAATCAAGCCGTAGACGGCGATAAGTCCCCCTTAGTTAGAATTCCTAAACATACACTTAACGCTTCGCTTGATTATTCAAAGGGATCATTAAGCGGTTTATTCGGAATTTATGCACGAAGCGGTATTAGAGACGGAGTTTTCAACACCAACGGTTTTGCAACTGTTCGAATGGCTTTAAAATACCAAGTAACCAAAAACTTAAAAATCACCGCTCGCGGAGAAAACTTGTTAGACAAAGATTATGAAGAAATTCCCGGATTTGAAACTGCGGGAGTGGCTGGTTATGGAGGTTTTTCCTATAATTTTTAAAAGCTACAAAACCTTTTAAAAACTAGCCCAAACTTTCCAAAACGACCGCTTTGATGTAAAATTGTGGATTAAGTTTAATATATAAGAGCAAACTTTTAATGATCTACCGATTACATCTCAGAATCGCTTTCGCCATATACTTTAGTCTTTTTATTTTATTTTCTGCTAGTCTGGTTTTTGGGAATCCCGCTAAAGATTGGTTTGAAAGAGGAAATGCTTTCAGAAATGAGGGCGCCTTTCAAGACGCTATCGAAGCTTATGAAAAATCGGCAGAATTAAATTCTAATTTTTGGGTCGTTTACCAAAACTTAGGATTGGCGTATCAAAAACTACGCAATTTTGAAAAAGCCTCAGAAGCTTTTCAAAAGGCTTTGAAACTAGCTCCAGATAATTTAGATATCCATTTAAATTTGGGGAGTGTCTATAACTTTCTGGAGGAATGGGAAAAAGCGATTTCGCACATTAATCTCGTAGTCCACCGCCGTCCTAACGACGCAATAGCTCATGGGAACCTAGGTTGGGCATATTTTAACTATAACTCGGGGCCTCCATTTCGTATGTTAACTATCGTTAACTTGAGCCGTGCGGTCCAATTGTTCGAAAAAGATGGAATGCGTCAAGCCGCCGACGCTACCCAAAAAACATTAGAAGAAGCCAAAAAAAAATTCGGATTTAATGACGAAAATCCGTTTTAAATTTAACGCCATTTGTTATAATCCTTCTTCATAAAAAATTCGTTTGTTATTCATTCTTTTTAATTTTTTGTAAAGCGACCAAAATGGCTGTAAAAATCGAAACCACTCCAACCAGAACAGAAAATTTAATAACCTTTACTTTGGACAAAGAACTGATTCCACCGGGAACGGGTTTGTCTTATCCAAATAAAGAAACCGCTCAATCGCACTCAATCGCTAAAGCTCTTTTCGAACTTAATGGAGTTGAAAGCGTATGGATTTTAGGTAATTCAATCCAAGTTTCCAAATCGGACAATATCCGCTGGGCTTCTCTTAAGGCTAAATGCGTGGAAACAATCGCCGCCACAGCTTAAAGATACTTTCTTTTAATTGCGATCGATTATTTAAAGTATTCTAAAAATACTCGGATAAGATCCCAATGATCTTTTGAGCCCGCCATTTCCCTTATGGAATGCATAGATAGCATTGGGTTTCCAATATCTATTGTCTTTATCCCCAGATTTGCAGAAGTGATTGGCCCAATAGTACTGCCACATCCTAAATCCGACCTTGTAACGAACTTTTGCAAAGACACATCAACCCTTTTAGCCAACAATTCAAAACGCGCTGAAGTCTCGGCGTCCGTTGCATATCTTTGGCTAGCGTTTACTTTGACGACTGGCCCTTTATTTATTAGAGGCATATGATATGGATCATGCATATCCGCGTAATTAGGATGAATCGCGTGCGCCATATCAGCAGATATGAAAAATGACTTGGAAATAGCTCTTAAATAAGCTTCTCGTGTTTCTTCGAACTTCCCCTGAATTCTCTCCAAAACGTCTTTTAAAAACGGCGAACCGGCTCCTTGCTTGCTTTCGCTTCCGATTTCTTCATTATCATAAAAAACAATTACTTGAGTCGCTTCATCATTAGCGGAGTCCCCATCCTCTAACGCCATTAAGGCGGCATGGCAAGAAGCTAGGTTATCTAACCTTGCAGTCTGGATAAATTCATTGTCCAACCCAGAAAGGGTTCCTTTTTGTAAATCAAATAGAGATAGCTCCAATCCAATAATATCTTCACAACGAATACCCAATTCATCGCTTATCACTTTTTTTAGAGGACAATCACCCTGAAGCTTTTCATCAATTAAGGCAAAAACTGGAGGCATATGCGTTTGCTTATTCAGAAGCAACCCTTTTTCGTTGACCTGACGATTCAGATGAATAGCTAATTGAGGAACTCTCAGTAAAGGCCTATCAATTTTTACAAGGCTTGTTGTGAATTGATCGTTCGACTCTTTCAAAATTACTCTACCTGCTAAAGATAAGTCTCTATCGGTCCAGGTAGAAAGTAAAACGCCGCCATAAACTTCAACTCCCAATTGCAAATATCCAGATTTTTCATAAACAGAATTTGGTTTTAATTTCAAATTAGGACTATCTGTATGAGCGCCTATTATTTTAAAGCCTGAAGCTTGAGGGGCTTTTTTGCCTATTTTAAATGCAATGATTGAAGAATCATTTCGAGTCGTTAAATAACTTCCTCCTGTAGATATATCACAGTGTTCGGCTTCAGACAGCTCGTTAAAGACTTTATTTATCAAACTTTTTTTTGACTCTTGAACAGCATGAAATGGAGTAGGACAACTATCGATAAAACTCAACAAATCTGTTATGGCCTTGAAATAGGGATCGTTTTTTCGGTCTTCTTGATCGCTCATAATCGTCCTATTTTGTAAAAATTGTTATACCCACAAATGAAAAAAAATCATTTCTATATTGAAAAATAAAGGTTTATTAAGAATTAGCGTTTGTTCGCTTTTGTATCAGTTTTGAGTGATAAAAGATTCAACACCTGGATTAGATTTTTCTTTTGCCTTAATCAAAAACCTCTTAAAATAAAAAAAAGAAGTATATTTTTAGCTAATACTATATTGAGTTTACTAACTAATTTTTTCTTAAAAAATTTCAATATTTTATAAAAGTTATAAACTCTAAAACTCTTCTTTAAAACTTTGTTTAGAGGCGGATTAATGGGTTCTCTTCTGAAAGTCGATTTTAAAGTAAAGCTGAGCCAGAAATTAAAAAACTTCAACCCTAAAGTAGATAACCAAGAATACCACGAAGAGATTTTTAAAGAGTTATTTGCCGGATTCCCTCAATTTAAAGATCATGTCGCCGCTTATGTCGAAAGACATTATTGTATGGTAGTCAATGACGAAGATCATTCCGACCCTCAATCGTTATTAAACATTCTGAATCCTGAAGAGGTTCGAATGCAAAATGACTGGATTGTAAAAAGATCAAAAACCAGACCGTTGCCACTATAGATCGTTAAATAGCCTTTTAGGCTAACAATCTCATTGAAGTTGGAGACAAGAAACCATCTCTCATTAATATAACTGTTAGCAAAAGACCTAATTCGCTAGACTCTAACATTACCCCTAAAACACCCCCTAAAAACTTTTTATTTCTATTAACCACATACCGTTCAAAAATAACTGTTCCTAACGAAAGAAACATTAAAAGAAATAAACCTTCAAGTCCCATAAAAAAAATAGCGATGGCCGTTGTAAATAATGTGGCTCCCCAAAATTGTAAATTCCCAACAAACTTAATATGAGGAAAAGGTCCAAACTCTGCTTCAGATGCCGATGCTAGGGAATGCGCCAAATAAATATACGACCAAGCTGAAACTGTCGGCAATAGAACTAACATACTGGGAATCCATCCCTCTCCAACATGCAGTAACGCAAAAAACTTTAAAGCAAAAATAAAAAATAAAAAAATAGCCCGAAAAGCGCCTCGCTCCAATCGTATATATTTTCTGTCCTCAAATGTCCAACGTCTCGTAATAAATAATCGATCGGCGACTCTTAAACATCCCCAGAGCCGACTTCCATTATAAAAAAAAACTAAAACTAGTAATGCAAAAAAGCAAGCTATCTCAGTTCCTATCCAAAATGAAAACGATAAATAGCAAGCCATAGCAAGAATTCCAAACAAGAAACCCGCGACTGGAAAGAAGGGCGCAGCTTTTCCCAATTGTTCCGGGTTTTCATTTAAACGGCATGGCTCTGTAATGGATGGAAAAAACCGAAGAGCTAACAGAAAACGTTTAACGAGAAGATTAAACATTATTCAACGGCAACGCTAATATCGTCAATCCCAGAACTCTGGATCACTCCCATAACTTCTACCACATTTCCATATGGTAATTCCTTATCGGCTTTTATAATCGCCGTTGCTTTTTCAGATTTCGCATACTCCGCTATTTTAATTTCTAATTCTTTTAGAGTTAACTTTTTTCCGTTCAAAAGAATCTCTTTGCTTAAGGTCATTTCAACGGTAACTTCCTGTGGCGTTTCATTTATTTCTGAGGATTTCGACGAAGGCAGGGCAATATCCATACGATGCGAAAAATCAACGAAAGCGGTTGAAACCATGAAAAAGATCAACAGGAGAAAAACAACGTCGATCATAGGCGTCAAATCAAAGTTAAAATTCTCTTCTTCTTCTTTTCGAAATTTCATCTTAAACCGATTTCTTTTTTTGACTTGCGGTAAGCTCTAATCTTTTCGCTGCATCTTGTTTTCTCTTTTTCATGGACTCATAAGATAGTTCCTCAACTAATTGAAACGATATTTCTTCCATTTCAAAAACATATCTATCTATTTTTCCTCGAAAATAATGATAAAGAGCCAATGCGGGTATTCCAACAACCATTCCGGCGGCAGTCGTAACTAAAGCTTCCGATATACCGCTGGCCACTAACCCAGGGTTTCCTGTTCCACTTTGGGAAATAACATTAAAGGCCTTTATCATTCCAAATACCGTTCCCAGTAATCCCAACATTGGAGTGATATTGGCTACCGCTCCTAGAACCCTCAAATTAGAGTTTAATAAAGACGCTTCATGCTGCCCAGCCCCTTCTATCGCTCTTTCAATTTCATCTAACTTGCCTCCAAAACGAAGTAATCCTACCTTAAGTATCCTCGCCAACGAATTATTATAAGAGTTACAAAGCTGTAATCCCTTTTGCGAGTCTTTCCAGTTCCAATGATTTCTAATATTGTTCAAAAAATCCTGATTTATAATATTTTTCCTTCGAAGGCTATAAGCTCTCTCTATTGCAATGCCTACCATCAAAATAGAACAAAAAATGATGGGATACATTAATACCCCACCCTTTTCAATAACTGTCAATATTTCCCATTCACTGACCGCGACAAAAGACTCCGCTGCTACTGGTCGCGAACAAACAATGTCAAATAATAGAGTTAAAACACTATAAATAAATACGTTATTTTTTTTCTTCATCATTATCCACTTCTTGACTAATCGGCCGCTTGAAATAAATCGCCACTACATAATGGAAGTTTTATAATAAATTTAGTCAAATTTTATTTTAATGATATTTCAAGATATAAACTCTTAAAAATGATTGGCCTTTCAATAATTTAGTTTTATTATATATGGAAAATAAAAATCCCATTTGGATATTTTTGATGTCGCTTCAAAAGTGGAATAGTTACAATAAATTTTACATCTTACTATGTTTGATCGTTTTTTTTTATTCCTGCGTCTCAGATGGCCTGGATTTAAAAACCGCATCTTCCAAAGAACTACTCTTAAAAGGTAAAAAACATTTAAAAAAAAAGGAATATACCGAAGCTCAAAAAACTTTTACGCAATTACTCGAAGATTATCCAGATAGCAAAGAAAGAATTGAAGGTTTAATGCTTTTAGGAGATGTTTCATACAAAACCAAAGCATACGACGAATCAAAGATAAATTACGAAAAATTCATTGAATTGTATCCGGCTCATTCTAGGGTTGACCGAGCTTACTTTTTTAAAGCTATGTCCGATTTCAAATCAACCGACCATGCAGCAAGAGATCAATCTGCAGTTGTATCGGCAATTGAAGGATTTGAAGAATTAATAAAAGCGTTTCCTAAAAGCCAATACAAATCTGAAGCGGAAATAAAAATTGTCCAAAGCAATAATAAACTGGCTGAGAATGCTTTTTCCATTGGAAAGTATTATTTTCGTACGGGTTCATATCAGTCGGCAATTTTTCGTTTTAAAAGTTTTATGAAAACATACCCCAAACAAAAGTTTATCGCCGAAGCGATTTATTTACTAGCCGAATCGTATTTCCAAGAACAAAACTTTGACCAAGCAAAAAAAACTTTCAACCAGTTGCTAGATAGTTACCCTAGCAGCAATTTTGCTCGCGAAGCTCGTCTTCGATTAAGAAGCATTAAATAAACCGGACATTATGGTTCCCACTGAAAAAGATCAGAAAAAAAAATCGAAAGCTAAATCTACCAAATCCTCCGCTAGCTCATCTTCCCCATCGGAGGGCGATAATACTCTAGGACAGTATTTAAAAGATATTAGCAAAATTAAACATCTCACAAAGGCTGAAGAGGGCGAACTATCTATAGAAATTCAAAATGGCAACGTTAAAGCTATGCAAGAATTGGTTCGCCGAAACTTGAAGTATGTTGTTTCAGTCGCAAATAAATTCAAAAATTGCGGCCTTTCTCTCCAAGATTTAATTGAAGAGGGTAATATAGGTCTTATCCAAGCCGCAAAACGTTTTGATGGGTCCCGAAATATCAAATTCATTACCTATGCAAGTTGGTGGATTCGACAAGCTATAATGCACGCACTTGCGGAACAATCCGGAACTGTTAAGCGGCCAGTAAAACAGGCTAGTAATTTATATAAAATTGGCAAACGCTATGAAAGTCTTTCCCAATATCTAGAAAGGGAGCCCACAAAAGCGGAAATTGCCGAAGTAATGGACCTGGATATTGAGCAGGTGGAGTCTATTTTACGGGCTTATAAAACTCATTTGTCTTTAGACACCCCCCTCAATGACAACGATAAAACACCTTATGTCGATTTGCTAGAAAGCCCCGATTATATTCCTTACGACGATCAAATTTTTGTTTCCAGTTTGAGAGAAAAAACTGAAGAAATGTTAAAAGCTCTTTCTCCCCGTGAAGAAAGTATCCTAAGAATGAGGTTTGGTTTTGGAGGAGATCCAATGACCTTAGAAAGTATTGGCAAAGCCATTGGACTTTCCAGGGAACGCGTAAGACAAATTGAAGAACGAGCCAAAAAAAAACTTCTTCAAAAAACCAAACAAAATTTTAATGCGGAAGACATGAACTAGCGCAATCCTCAAAACCTTCATTAATTTACTCTCTCTTAAATTACAAACTTCCTAATGACAACCATCCTTTTTGGATTACTAGCCTATTTAATGGGTTCCGTTCCCTGCGGAATTCTTGTAGCTAAAACCAAAAATATTAATATAAGAGAACACGGTTCCGGAAATATTGGAGCCACAAACGTTGCTCGCACTTTAGGAAAAAAGGAAGGCGTTATTACCTTACTAGGCGATAGTCTTAAAGGAATATTAGCGCTTTGGTTAAGCTCTTTTTTTTTCACCGACCCATCAAAGTTAGCCCTCATAGGTTTTATGGCTTTTGTAGGCCATCTATTCTCAGTTTTTTTAAAATTTAAAGGAGGCAAGGGAGTCGCTACTGGCTTGGGAGTGTTTTTATACCTAACTCCACTTGCGGCTTTAGGGGCCATTATTGTCTTTGCAATTACCCTTTTAATTTGTCGCTATGTTTCTTTAGGTTCAATTTTAGGAGCTCTTTCATTACCTGCAGCAGGAATTATCCTAGGAGTTCCCCAAGCATATATCATTGCAGGTTGTATAGTTGCAGTCTTGATCATAATCAAACATCGCGAAAATATTAGTCGCCTTCTAGCGGGAACGGAGTCAAAGTTTGGAAAAAAATAAGCCGGTTGGCCTTTATTATTAGAAAATCTTGCGAAAATCGAAAATACGATTTGACAAACGATCAAGAGAAAATATAATAGATCACTTACCCGTTAGGGAACCCAATTAGTAAACTCCAATTTGCGGGAGTAACTCAGTGGTAGAGTGCAACCTTGCCAAGGTTGAGGTCGAGGGTTCAAATCCCTTCTCCCGCTCCATTTTCTTTTCAAACCAACCGTTTTGATTATTAAGGCGCCGTGGCCAAGTGGCTAAGGCAGAGGTCTGCAAAACCTTTATCGGCGGTTCGAATCCGCCCGGCGCCTCCACTTATAGTCTAAATTTTATAGAATTTGACTAGTCATCGCTTTTGGTAGAACTAGCTAGCCTTTTTGAATATTTCAGATTTATAGCTTTTCTACAAAGCGAATTTTGTAGAACCAGCCCTTTCAACAGTAAATTGATACATTTTGAAATATTAATAGAAAATACTTCTTGTACTTTCTAATCTCTGAAATTGAAAATATCGCTTAACAAGCGATCAGTGGCGCGTTTTACGTGGGGTTTTTCGAGATGAGTTTCCATTTCAGCCGGCAATCGAAGAGTAAACGAGGATCCCTTTCCTAATTCGCTCTCCGCAAAAATGTTACCGCCCATTATTAAGCTAAATCGATGGCTGATAGCTAAGCTCAATGCGGTTCCTCCATATGAACTTGAAACAGAAGCATCGGCATTAACATAATCTTTAAATAACGCTTCTAGAATTTTGGGATCAATCCCTGCCCCATTATCGCTGACAATAAACGATACCCAATCAATATCTTCTACTTTTTCACGCTGAACATGAATGGTAATTTTTCCTTTTTGAGTCGATCGATCCGCATTTTCAATTAGGTTATTTAAAATCCTAAGGGTGCGCTCCCTATCTGCTTGCATTTCGCCCAAATTTTCTTCAAACCCTACTTCTAAGATATTACCAGACTCTTCCATAAGTTTCTTTCCAGCAGTTTCCGCGATTCTAACAAGCTGTTCAATATCGAAAGATTCCAACTTTAATTCTGCGCGCCCCGATTCAATTTTAGATAAATCTAAAATTTCATCTACCCAACTGAGCAAATTTTTGCCTGCAGATCTTATTTTTTCTAAGTCTGGAATAAAATCATCCAATCCCTCATCTTCTGCGTCTTCTTGGAGCATTTCACTATAATTGATTATTGCGTTTAGAGGAGTTCTAAGCTCATGATTCATATTAGCTAAAAATACGCTCTTACTATTACTTGCGGTTTGAGCTTCCCGGAATGCAATTTCAAAAGATTCTTTTTCTTTTTTCAACTCTTCTGTGCGAACGACAATTTGGGCTTTTAAAGATTTTTTGTATTGGCTTAATTTATCTTCGCCTTTTTTAACTTCATCCAATAAGTCGTTTACACGTTCAATTAATGGATTTAAAGCCTCGTCTTCAACATTTTGGAGTTTCTCAGAAAAGTCTCTGTTTTTTAGAAAACTTTCCAATTTTTCCGTTAGTGTTTTAATATTATTTTCCAAAGGAATTTTTCCCAAAAATTAATACCATAACGATAAAAAAACGATTAGAATAAATTAGAATTCGAAAAATGCTTTTTAAGAATTTATCAAAATACTAGAATAAAATCATCACATCAACGTAAAATCAAATCGACTGATTTACATTTACATAATATATTAAACTTCAATTTTACCAATAAAACCCTTTATAATAAATTACGATTTCCCATTTAAATTATTTAATTTTTACTCGCTTATATTGAATTATGAAAGTTGAACAAAATCATTGGACCGAATCAGATTCTTGGAATTCCTCATTTTCAGAGGAGTTCAAAGAAAAAGCAAATCTTGTGTTTCTTTTTGGGGGTCGTCAACAAATTGGAAGAAAAGATTTGATGGCCGAAATCAAAACTGCATATCCCAAGGCTCTTTTCATCGGGTGTTCAACTGCCGGAGAAATTTGTAATACACGTGTTTTAGATTCTTCACTTGTAGTAACAGCAATTATCTTTGAAAAAACGCAATTGAAGTCTAGCCACATAGAAATTTCGGACTCTAAAGAAAGTTACAAAGCGGGAAAAGAGCTTGCAAATCAATTAGACAAAAAAGGGCTAGTCCAAGCTTTCATTTTATCAGATGGACTCAAAGTTAACGGTTCTGAATTGGTCAAAGGCCTTCTCGGACCTTTACCTGAAAACGTTGGACTAACCGGCGGCCTAGCCGGAGATGGTAATCTTTTTGAGGAAACCATCGTTTGTAGCGGAGAATTGTTAAAAAGCGGAAATATAACTCTTTTAGGGTTTTATGGGGATTTTTTAAAAGTAAGTTATGGATCTATGGGAGGGTTCGTTCCATTCGGTCCCGAACGTTTAGTCACTAAAGCTAAAGGTAATATTTTATATGAATTAGACAATCAACCCATAATCGAACTTTACAAAAAATATTTAGGCGATGAAAAGGGAACTAACCTAGCCAAAAATCAATTCAACTTTCCTCTCAGTTTTAGAACGGAAAATATGAAAACTCCAGTGGTTCGCACAATTTTAGGAATTGATGAAAGCTCCGGGAATATGACGTTTGCGGGAGATATTTCCGAGGGAGGATATTGCCGACTAATGAAAACCAATTTTGAACGTCTCATTGATGGAGCAATAAACGCGGCTGAAACAAGTCTATCCACAATGAAAAGTAATCCACCAGATTTAGCTTTACTGATTAGTTGTGTGGGTAGAAAAATTATTCTAAACCAAAGAGTAGAAGAAGAAGTTGAAGCCGTTAGAGAAATTCTTGGAGGTTCGCCAGTGATTACTGGTTTTTATTCTTATGGCGAAATTGCTCATTTCAATCCATTTGAGCGATGCGAACTTCACAATCAAACCATGACTATTACAACATTTAGAGAAGATTGATGGTCTTACATGCATAACTTACTAAAACGTCAGGTTAAACGCCTTTTGACGGATAAAAACATAGACCTTTCTTTACTAGAACCTTTTTTAAGCTCCATTAGCGAATCCTACGAACAATTTGAATCTGATTTCTCGTTATTAGAGCGAGCTATGGATTTAGCCTCAGAAGAGTTATTAGAAAAAAATAACATCTTAAGACTTGAGGTTATTGAAAGAAAAAAGGTAGCAAATGAATTGAGAGAAGCCCACAAGCATCTAGAAAGCCGAGTTCAAAAAAGGACCGAGGAGCTTAAAGAGGCTAAAGAGGAAGCCGAGAAGGCAAACCAAGCTAAGTCTGAGTTTTTATCTCGAATGAGTCATGAGTTAAGAACCCCACTTAATGGAATTATTGGTTTTGGCCAAGTATTATTAAAAAATAAAAAAGAACCGCTTTCCGAAACACAATCGGACGACATTAAACAGATTTTACAAGCAGGCAACCATCTACTTGGATTGATAAACGAGATTCTTGATTTAGCTCGAATTGAAGCGGGTAAATTATCTTTATCTATAGAACCTGTCGACCTCCATCAAGTAATTTCTGAAACAATTTCAATTGTGAAACCGCTTGCTGAAAACTCGGGAATCTCTATTATCAATAATATCTCCACTTCCCAAAATCAACTTATAATTGTAGACAAAACCCGCTTTAAGCAAATTGCATTAAATTTAATTTCCAATGGCATCAAATACAATCGTCCCAAAGGAACAGTCACCTTAAATTACCAAAAATCTCAAGAAGACGACAAACTTAGAATTCAATTTATCGATACTGGTTTAGGAATTTCTGAGAATATAAAGGATATTATCTTCGAACCATTTAGTCGCTTTGAAGCCGAGCGAACCGCCATCGAAGGAGCGGGCATTGGATTAACGATAACAAAAAAATTAACGGAATTGATTGGAGGTAAATTAGGATTTGATAGCGAAGAAGGTTCGGGAACTTCCTTTTTTGTGGATTTTCCTATTTACAGCGATTCGATCACAATATCTTCGGAAGCCGTATTGGAACCTGACAATCCAATGTTTTTTGGGGAAAAGAATCAATACGTTATTTTATATATAGAAGACAATTTTTTAAATTTAACCTTGGTTGAAAGGCTCTTATCAGATTTTTCTAACATACAACTGATCTCGGCCGCCGAAGCAAAGTCAGGAATTCAAATGGCTCTCTCTAGAATCCCTGATTTGATCTTAATGGACATTAATTTGCCTGGAATGAGCGGAATAGAAGCCATGAGAATTCTCCAAGATAATCCAGATGTTAGCCAAATTCCAGTCATTGCAATAAGCGCTAACGCTATGAAACAAGATATAGACCGGGCGATGCGCGAAGGTTTTAAACAATATATAAGTAAACCCATTGATACGGCAAATTTCGTCTCGATTATTGAAAAACATCTACGAAGCCCTAAATAATTCACTTTCCATACCCTCTATCATCTCATTTAAATCTTCTTTAACGCACTAGAAGCATTTCTAAGTTAAATCCAAACTATCAATCAGCCTACCAACTAAATTCTTTATCTCGCATTCTCAATTAAAACAAACTTTACCCCTCAAAAAACTCAATTCAGATTTAGAATAAA
>JAYOZP010000026.1:0-9229 GCA_038154245.1 Nitrospinales bacterium
GATATAATATAACCTTTTTTTAAACTTTTTAACCTGTTTTTAGAGATTCCTTTATGTTAGCCAGCGTCTTGAGCTTTTTTGTATTTCTTGTTGTTGGTAGAGAAATATATGTCGATGGATGGAAATCTTTTAAAGAGGCTACCCAGGCTCCCTCCGACGAAGCAACCTTTATAAACTCTGGCGAACATGTAGAAACTTCAAATCGTTATTGGAGAATAACCAAGAGGCTTTGGGCAAAAGATTTGAAAGCTTTAACGCGAGATCCAACTCAATGGACGCAGTCAATTATTCTTTTGGCCATTGTGGCGGTATATATTTTAAATATTATGAATCTTTCGCATCTCAACATCGTCATGAAAAATGTTATCTCGTTATTGAATATCGGGTTAGTTGGATTTGTATTAGCCGCTTTAGTTTCGCGTTTTGTTTTTCCAGCAGTTAGTTTAGAGGCGAGATCGTTTTGGACAATTTATACCTCTCCCACTTCCATGAATCAGTTTCTCATGGCAAAATTTTGGATATTATTTCCATTTTTGTTGATAATTGGAGAAGTATTGATTGTTATTTCAAATTTGATTTTGGACGTGGATCATTATGTTATGGCCGTTTCAGTATTTGCCGCGTTTTTAGTCTCCTTGGGATTAACGGGCTTAGGTTTGGGAATGGGAGCTATCTTTCCAAAGTTTCATCATGAAAACGCATCTGAGATAACAGCAGGAACGGGAGGCTTTTTGTTTATGATTTTGGGGTTGGCGTTTGTTGGAACTATAGTGATATTGGAAGCTAGACCCTTGTATGTACATTTTAATCAAAAGTTTTTACTGCGCTCTGTAGGCGGTTTAGATGTTCCCGTCTGTTATGGATTAGCGGTGTTACTTTCAATGGCGGTCGCATGGATTCCTTTAAGTAAGGGAATTAGTTTCTTGGAGAAGAGAGACTTTTAGAAATGGTTTAATTTATTAAATGAACTAGATTTTGGCGTATGTTAAATTATTTTTTTATCTCATCTTTTAATTTATTTTAATGGATTTATTTTCCGATATTGATCCGACTTCGAATAAGTCAACAGGACCTCTTGCAGAAAGGATGCGTCCAACAAAATGGGAAGAGTTTCTAGGGCAAGGTCACATCTTGAGCGAAGGGAAACCTCTGCGACAGTTGATTGAATCTGGGGCTAACTTTTCTTTTATATTATGGGGGCCGCCGGGTTGCGGAAAAACTACGGTCGCTCGTCTAGCTGCAAAAATAGGAAGGAGTCCATTTTTTGAAATTAGCGCCGTCAACGCTGGTGTGCCTGAGCTGAGAAAAATAATCGCCCAAGCTGGAAAAGTAAAAAACTCTTATTCCGGTCCTACGGTATTATTCATTGATGAAATTCACAGGTTCAATAAAGCCCAGCAAGACGCAGTTTTGCCCGTGGTGGAAAACGGTACAATTCGTTTGATTGGGGCGACAACAGAAAATCCCTCTATTGAAGTTATTCCTGCTTTGCGGTCCCGTTGCCAAATATTTCGCCTAGAGTATTTGCAGCCGAGACAAATTAGCGATTTAATCCTTCGCGCGTTGGAAGATAAAAATTATGGGTTGAATGGCAATAAAGAATCGATTGATGAAGAGGCTATTGGATTAATAGTAGCTTTGGCAAATGGGGACGGTAGAAAGGCTTTAAATATTTTAGAAGCGGCTTTCGCGTTTATGAAAGCTGGAAATAGTAAACGTGTAGACCAGTCGACCATTTTAGGAATCGTTCAAAAAACTTCTGTCTTATACGATAAGGGGGGAGGGGACCATTACGATCACGCCTCGGCTTTTCAAAAAAGTTTGCGTGGTTCTGATCCTGATGCGGCGATATATTGGTTAGCAAAGATGATTGCCGGCGGGGAAGACCTGAAGTTCATTTCGCGACGTTTAATGGTAACGGCGGCTGAAGATGTTGGTTTGGCCGATCCTAATGCTTTGAAGATTGCCGTGGCGGCAGCCGAAGCCGCAGAAAAATTGGGAATGCCAGAAGCGCGTATTCCATTAGCGCAAGCGGTTATTTATGTTGCGAGAGCTCCCAAAGATAATTCGGCTATTGTTGCAATCGATGAAGCTTTGGATGATATCCAAAATAAAGGATTATCCTTCCCAGTTCCCGATCACTTAAAAGACGCCCACTATAAAGACGCTAAAAAATATGGATATGGAGTAGATTATAAGTATCCTCACCAATTTCCCGATAACTATGTCGAACAACAATACCTTCCCGATGAGATGAAAAATAGAAACTATATCCCCAAAAAAAATCGAAATGAGGAAAGATAGAAGTTGAAAAAAGTTGTTGGAAATAACACTCTTCTATAGCTTTATAAGTCTAACCTGTTGTTTTAAAATAAGATTTTGGTTTGGTTTTTGATTGTTGGGTTTGCTTGGCTATTTTCCAAAAATTATTTTTTCATAAATTTTGTAGATTGCCTGATGGAAATTTTTATATTTTAGAGGTACCCTTATTGGTTTAGTTTTATATATTTTGTTAATTTTGGAGAGAGGTTTTAAAGAAACATGCCGAGAGAGAAATTCAATGCCGCCGAAGAACTTTACGAAGGACGTTTACGCGGTAACCAGCTCATGGCTAGTGGTGTCGATTTAGTTCCTGAAGAAGCAAGATTGTTGTGGAATTCTGAAAGGATGAAAGAAGTTTCTTGGCTAGATTTGGCTGATAATAAATTAGGCGATCAAGGAGTTAAGGAACTTTCTGAATGTGAATTATTGAAAGATGTTCAATACCTAAATTTGAACAACAATCAAATAGGAGACGAAGGGTTAAAATATTTAGCTAATTCTCCTCATTTGGGAAATTTGAAACATCTTCATTTGAAAGATAATATGATCCAAGGAGAGGGAATAGTCGCTTTATTTCAATCCGCAACATTAGATAATCTTCAAAAATTTAATATTAACGATGGCTGGTCTTGCAGAAAACGCGAAGGCTGGAGATATAAATCCAGGGATTAGATTGATATAAGTAAACCTTTAGGTAGTAAAAACTTTTTATATTGAATTTTTGTAAAGTAACCTGCCATTGGTAACGCTTTTAAAATTACCCTCCCAATTAATTTATCCAATTATTAAATGTCTAATAACAGACTGCACATTCACGTTTCTGGTCACGACCGCCCAGGAATACTTTCAAAAGTTGTTGAAATTGCTATCCAGTTCGATTGGAGGGTAGTTGATATAAAGATGTTTGTATTTAACGATATGTTGAATCTATCTTTATTAATGGAAAGTTCTAGCTCAGGCGAAGTCGAGACGTTAAAAAAATCTTTAGATGAATATGGTAAAGGCGAAGACATTCGAATTAATTATAGCGATCCTGGAAAAGGTTTAATTGAAGGTTCTGAATATGGTTACCGGCATGTTGTCACTGTTTTGGGTAAGAAGATCGATTCCAAAGCCTTAATGGAGTTCACTCAGACAATTGCCGAATTGGATATAAATATTCTTAGAATTGAGCAATTAGATTCAGGCGATTACCATGTTTTGGAATTCGTAATCGGAATGAAAGACGACTTACCGTCTTCTGGATTGATGAGCCGTTTGGTCCAGTTTAAAAAAAATAGAGGCGTCGATATAGCCATCCAAGAGGATACGATGTTCCGTAGAAATAAACGGTTGATTGTAATGGATGCGGATATGACGTTTTTGCAATGCGAAGTTATTGATGAGATGGGAAAACTTGCAGGTGTTGAAAATGAGATGAAAGCGATTACCCAAAAAGCGATGGCGGGGAAAATGGATTTTGAAGAAGCGTTGAGGACCAGAGTGTCTTTACTTAAAGGACTTCCTATTCCAGAGTTAGAAAAATTAAGAGAAAATATACCTTTAACGCCCGGAGCAAAGATCTTAGTTAAAATTTTGAAACACCTTGGGTATAAAATTGCTATCGTTAGCGGCGGTTTTCAGTTTTTCATAGATCACTTGAAAGATAAGTACGGTCTAGATTATGGTTTCTCGAATGAATTAGGTATTGAAGATGGAAAATTAACCGGCGAAGTTAAAGGAGAAATTATAGACGCTAAAAATAAGGAAAAAAAGTTAGCGTTACTTGCAGAAAAAGAAGGGTTTTCTTTAAAACAGGTAGTGGCTGTTGGCGATGGCGCAAACGATATTTATATGTTGGCGAAGGCGGGACTGGGTATCGCGTTTAATGCAAAACCAATTGTGCAACAGCATGTCAGCGCAAGTATTAATATTTCCAACCTGGAATTGATCTTATACTTTTTAGGAATATCGGGAAAAGAGTTACAGGAGCTTAGAAAGATTGTTAGTTGATTTTAATAGAAGATCAAATATTTAACTTTCGAATAGTAAAATGAGCGAATTTAATTACCTTGGAATAGGTCTAGCCGTAGTGGCAGATATGGGACTAGGGGCTTTTTGGTATTCCCCTGCTGGATTTGGAAAAATCTGGATGAGGGAGATGGGTATCGAAAAACCAGAAGATCTTACCGGTGCGAATAAAGCTTATGCGTCCAGCGCACTATCCGCTTTGGTACTTGCAATTTTCTTTTCTTATTTGTTTAACATCGTTAATGTTCAATCGACAGGCCATGCGATGGGACTCGCTTTGTTAGTATGGTTGGGAGCGATTGTTGCGGCTGTCATACCTCCTTATTTCTGGGAGAATCGCCCAAAAGTTATTGCCGTAATTTATTGTGGATATAAATTAGTATCTATCTTGTTAATGTCTGCAATTCTGACGATGCTCTAACAAGAGCAAGGTTATTCAGTAATGAGTTTCAATTTCCAGGAGTAAAGAACTCCAATATCGCTGGAATCTAGATCGTAAACTTTGAGTTTCCAAATTCCGTTTATTTCTTTTACCTCTTTAATAAACGATTCGAGAGCGGGATTTCCTATCGTTTTATATGTTTTTTTCAAGTTTTGAAGCGAGCCTCCTTCGCGATCATGTAGAGTCACTTCTTGATTGTTAGGGCCTTCAAGAGTGATTACAAGATCTTCTATCCAAGTATGGCTTATGTTTACTGTGAGTTCTAAATCATTTAGAGAGCCGTATCCGTTTACGGTTAGTTCTCTGACGATGCCTTCCGGGTTGTCGTCGGGGATAGTGATTTCTGGACTTTCTTTCCATTCTTCGCGTTTAACTCCCGCGACTTCCACAGTAAGCGACCAGTCTTTGAGAACGCCTATATCATTTTGAGCGTGGTCGGCTGCATTAAGTGTGAAAGAGCCTGCAGCGTGTTTTCCGAGAAACTCTCTTAAACCGGGAGAATTTTTTAAATTGAAAGTTTTGGGGACATTGTCGCGGATTCCACCTTTTTTATTATGAAGGACTGCTGTTGTTCCATCAGGACCGGTTATAGAAGTTTTCAAATCACCTCGATAAGGGTGGTCAATATTGACTGTAACTTCTATATCTTGAATTTCTCCAGGTTCATTAACTGCGGTATAGTCGGAAATCCCTTTTACAGAATGTTCAGAAATAAGCAAATTGGGGAAATTTTTAAAGGTTAATCTTCTGGCAAAAGCGCTTGTTGTTTGAGAGCTTTTATTATAATTATTGGCTAATTGTACCGCTTTTGCTGCATCGACACGCCCCCACCCATGGTAGATAGAATGTTCTCTTGGATCGTATTTCCCTCTTACTCGATTAATTTTTTGAGCGGTCTTTTTTAAAATAAATTTAACGTCTTCCCTGTTTAATTTTGGATTGGCAGATAAAATCAAACCACAGACTCCAGCTACTATAGGAGCGGCGCTAGAAGTACCGCCTATATCTCTGGTAATTTCATCTGACGATTGAATTTGATTTCCATCTTTGTCTCCAATCACAATGAATTGCGCATTGTCGCTACTTGGAGCGCAAACCCATATTTCCGAGCCAAAATTACTATAGGGACTTCTTTTATCTTCGCTATTAGAAGCGGAAATAGTAATTACGTCGGGGTGAGAGGCAAAACCGGATAAAACCCGAGTCCCTTTGTGGAAACCGCTAATAGGACGATTGTTGTTGCCAGCAGCAAAAACTATAACGCAACCTAGTCCATCGCGTCCTTTTCTTGCCGCTTTTTGAATCGCTTTAAAGGCTTGAGTCCCTAGTGGGAAAAACTTTGACTTCACCCCCCAACTGCAACTGATTATAGAAGCTCCATTCAACCTCGCATGGTCAAAATAATCTTTAATCGCTTTATCGGAAATTCTACCGCGCATTCGAACTGGCATTAGAGTGCAACGAGGGGCGACTCCAACACCCCCGGTATCGTTTTCGTCTGCTACCGCGATTTTTGCGCAGACAGTTCCGTGATTATTTTGCGCAAAAATTGGTAGGGGTGCATTTTCGTTTTGATTAAACCCTCGTGGAGAAATGATTTTACCAGACGTTGAAAAATCTGGCTGATCAGTATCCACGCCGTCGTCCATAATGCAAATTGTTACGTCGGGATGTCCACGAGTTATTTCCCAAGCTTCAGGCGCAGAGATATCCGCTCCAAGCGTCATCCTATCGCCGCCTGTATTTTCTAAGTGCCATTGTTTTGAGAATAGAGGTTCTTCGGGACGATACGGCGCGAGCTCTAGTTCGGATAGAAAATCAGGCTCTGCTACTTTTACGCGTTCATCCTCAAGAAGGTTATTGGCGATTTTAATCGGATTTGCAAGAGATTCTGGAGTTAGATTAGCAGTAAGAAAATTGGAATCTTCTTTATCAATTTGAAATATTTTTAAACTATGTTTTTCTAGAATTGAATCTATTTCTTGGTTTGAAGTTTTTTCTTCGAACTCTATATAAATAGAGTCCGTCGGCATTAATAGACCTTTTGGGTCTTCGAAAAAATAATATACATGAGCGGCCCATAATATATCCTTACAATGTCCGCGCAGTATCTCCATTGCCTTTTCTAGACAATTTTCGTGAATTTTATAGAGTTCGATGAAGTCGGGTGAATCTTTATTTTCAAAAGTTAAACTCTCGAAGTTTTGTGGGTAGACGGAAGCGCCCGCTAAAACCGCTCTTGGAGCGTGGGCCTTTTTTTTGACCGCGAAATGAGTTTTTGATTTCTGGAGAGAATAAAAACCGCCAAGACGCGAAACGGTTGAACCGTCCTTATATATTTCGTTGTCCGCCATAAACAATAAGCCCTAAAAATTGGCCGAAGGGCGTTGAGCAATAAGTATAATAATATTAAATAGATCTCTTATTTTAATAAATTATTATAAACTTATAAACAAAAATTAGACTGCTTTATCGAGTTATTTGGAAAGATGAGGCAAATTTTTAGGGAATAAAGAGCTGAAAATCGGGAACTTAGCAGGTGACGCTGGGAAATAGGAACTAGTCCATTAATATGAGACCAATGGCTCCGTCTTTACAATAATCCATGCTGATTTGAATATCCCAGCCGACATTACCCAAAGTTGCCGGAACATCGACGCCAAAGGCTCGAAGAGTTGGTCGCGCTTTAGAAGGATATTCGCAATGCGATTCAGTTGTGCAGGTGTCGCACAAGTTGCAAGTGGTACCGCCAAGACCAAAAGCTTTATAACTGCCTTGGTTTTTTAGGACATTTTCTAAGCCAGTAATGGTCGCCATTACTTGATCAGGTTGTTGAGTCTCTACTAATAGAGCTCTATTATAGTCTAAAAGAATTTCTGAAAATTCATCTGCTGTCGGGGAGTAGGGCGGGCATGTAAGCCTCTGGCCGAAATGATCACAGCCATATTGACACTGCAAACGAAGCCAACGAGCCAAAACAATAGACTTAGTAGGAATTATTAAAGCCCTAAGACAATTTCTATTTAAAGCTTCTCCAATAATTTCTTTATTAGATAGAATATTTTTTGGAAAATGTTTTACTTTTGTGGTTATCATATTCGTGGTTCAGTGGATAAATCTTATGACCTTCGAAGTTTGAAAGTAAGTAAAGTAGCTTCATTTTAGGTGGTCAATGAATCTAGACTAATTCATTCTATTATATTTTGATTTTTATATTCGTTCTTTTTTTTCAAGAAAATGTTTTTTCCCAGTTTCTCCTTTTCTTAAATCCTAATAAATCGTTGTAGTCCCTTTGTTTAGCCTTAAAAATCCTATTGGAATCCTTGAAACCAATTTTACGGAAACAAAAATAACACTTTAATTCCCCGCGCCATGAAATTTCCATACAAAGCAGTTGTGTTCGATTGGGCCTATACTTTGACTGATTTTGTCAATGAAGATAATTCCAAAGGGTTCGAAAAACTATCGAATTTTATGGAAAGTTTGGAAATTGATGTAGGAAACTTCCGATCTGAATATTCGAAACCATTGAGTTTGTTTGGCGAGATGATAAATATTTCTAGGGAGTGTCATCTTGAGGCGTGTTTTGATAAAGTTTTGAAATATCTTTTATTTTATTTTGATATCAAAATCGAAGGAAAAACGACGCTTGATGAGCTTTTAACGGTTTATTATAAAGAATTGATTAAACCGAGAAAGGTTTACTCAGATACACAACCAACATTAATCACACTTCAAAACTGGGGTATTAGAATGGGTATTGTGTCTAACACGACAACTCCAGTTTTTATGAAGGATTTTGAAAGAAAAAGTTTGGGGTTGGATTCTTATTTTGACTTTACAATATATTCTTCTGAATTTCCTTTTAGAAAGCCGCATCCGTCAATTTTCCAATTGGCGCTTGAACGACTTGGCTTGCCTCCTGAAGAAACGTTATATGTAGGCGATAATTTAGCCGCCGACGTTGTGGGCTCTGCCGCCGTTGGAATGCATAACGCCTGGTTAAATAGAGACGGTATTGTGAACGATTCCAAAATTCAACCGGATTACGAAATCAAATCTCTTGAAGAGATTTTGACAATAGAAAATCCCGTTAGAACTTTATGAAAATTCGCAGACGTTTTTTTGTCCCAAAAGAAAATATTGAAGGCGACGAAATTGTAGTTCATGGTCAGGATGTAGTTCATATTAGAAATGTACTTCGCTTAACGCTTGGAGATACCGTTGCTATCTTCGATGGAGAAGGACTGCGATATTCCGCTGAAATTATCTCTTCAACTAGAGACGAAGTTAAGTGCAAAGTTATATCGCGCGACCAAGTTCAAAATGAATCTCCAATCGAAATAATATTAGGGCAATCCATCCTAAAAGGCACTAAGTTAGACGATGTTGTTCGAAAATCTTGCGAACTTGGAGTGGCTAAAGTTGTTCCATTGGTCGCGGAGAGATGTGCTT
>JAYOZP010000026.1:9239-13741 GCA_038154245.1 Nitrospinales bacterium
TTAAAGCAAGCTGACTTTGATAAAAAAAACGAAAGATGGCGAAAAATTGCGACGGAAGCCTCAAAGCAATCGGGTAGAGCAAAAGTTCCTTCAGTATTAAAAATGATGAGCTCAGTTGAGGAGTTTTGTTCGTATTACGCAGATTATGAAATTAAATTGATTTTTCAAGAAGACGAAAGCAGTCTGCGATTCTCCGAGGTTGAGCAAGGAAATGGTTCTATTAAAAATGTCGCTTTATTAATTGGTCCAGAAGGAGGTTGGACCGAAAGCGAAGTTAAAACGGCAACAGTTTATGGATTTAAATCAGTTTCTTTAGGGCCTAGAATTTTAAGAGCAGAAACGGCTCCTATTGCTGTATTATCAATCGTGCAGTTTTTTTGGGGTGATTATTAGCTCCTATTCCGAGATATCGTTATTGAGTAATTTATGAAAACTTCTCCTTATTTACTAAAGCTGGATATATTTGAAGGTCCATTGGATTTGCTTCTTTATTTAATTAAAGAGCAGAAGATGGATATTTATGATATTCCCGTCGCTGAAATTACAAAACAGTATTTGCAATATATAGATATCATGCAAGATTTGAATCTAGATTTGGCCGGCGAATATTTAATCATGGCGGCTGAATTAACTAGAATTAAATCTAAGACGTTGCTGCCTCGTAATGAAACAGAAGATGAGGAATTGGAAGACGAAGGAGAAGACCCTAGAGAAGAATTAGCCCGAAAACTTTTAGAATATCAGAGATATAAAGAGGTTGCCTCAGAATTAAGAATATTGGAGGCTGAAAGACAACAGATATTTTCGAGGAGCGGCGGAATCCCTTCGGATGAAGAGGAAATGCTTCCCGGAGGTGCAAATGTGTTTGATCTGCTAAAAGCTTTTCAAAAAATTGTCAGCGAAAAGAAAACGTCTGAGTCTTATGAGTTGAAGGTGACCGATGTTTCTGTTCCAGAAAAATTGGACCAACTTTTGGAAATATTAAACGCTTCTGAAAGCGTTACTTTTTTTTCCTTATTTACTGTTTTGAATACAAAAGGCGAGATCGTCGCCACTTTCTTAGGATTGTTGGAACTCATACGGTTGAAACTGGTTAGAATTCAGCAATCTGGGCAATTCGAAACAATTAGAATTTATCTGGCCGTTGAAAAAGAAGAACAAGAAGCGATTATGAAAGAATACAAAGAGGCGCAAGCAGGGGAAAATAAAACAGCAGAGGATGAAAGCGATCAATAGTTTTCTATTTGACTATTTTTGTTTGAACGTTTATGAAAAAAAAAGGTTGGGAATATTTTAAATCGGATTCAGGTTTTGGAGTAAAAGGATCTGGCGCTACCAAAAGAGAAGCGTTTGAAAATGCCGCCATGAGCGCCGTTTCTATTGTTATGGAGCCAAGCAAAGTAAGAGGCTTGAATAGTCTTTTTATTGATTGCGAATCGGAAAATGATGAGGGTTTGCTAGAAGACTGGATAAACTCTCTAATAAAGGAAATGGAAGAGCGAAAAATGCTTTTTTCCAAATTCCAAGTTTATCTAGCCAAACCGAAACTTAGGGGCAAAGTTTGGGGAGAGCCAATCGACCCTCGCCGCCATAAACTAATTAACAAGCTTTCCAAAGTGGAGAAAGAAGGCCGTTTTGTCCAGCAAGTTTCTCCACATGAATGGATAGCAAAATGCGGTATTTTAGTTTCGTAAAAGCCTATGCTCCTAAGCTTTGATTTGCTTTAATCTTTTATTTTTTTTGGATTAGGTAGATCTAAGCCAAATGTATGAATCGTATCAGCCTGAGTTGCTAGTTTCTTATAAAGTTCATGGAATTCTATAGTGTCTAAACTTGGGTCTAACAGTTGGCGCACTTCTTCTTCTGTTATTGGATGGCCATGTTGATTTTCAGAAAACATAGAAGTTGCTAAACCAATCCAATGGTCGTGAACAAAATTTTGATGGACTAGCACGTTTACCCCTTTGGTGAAAGCCAAGGCGCTTCGAATAGCGTGCTGGGCTATGTAGCCAGGAACACACTTACCTATAGCGATCATTTGTGATGGGTTTTCTGCGGGATACTTCCACAAGAAAGCTTTAGTATTTCCCATCATCTCCATTTCTTCTTCAATCAATTTCCAATCTTTATAGATTTTTCTAGAAATCCAAGCTTCAATTTTTATTGGTTTTTCATCTAAAGAGGGGCAGTTCCATTTAGCGGATGCGTTCGATGGATATTGCAAGCTGGAGATTAATAAATAACTAAGGGCAAATATAATATTTATTCGTTTTGACATGAGCGTTGCCTCAAGTTTAGGGCAGGGGGATTGCCAATATAAATAGGGGAAAAGGTTTTATTATCTCTATAACTAGGGTAATTAAGTTGGATAGGCAATGCAATAAGAAAATGACGGAGTATTTTTGTAGGATTACTTAGTTGGCTACGGAAAAATAGATTTTATAAGTTGATTATGGACTAATAATATATATTTATGATCTCAAAAAATAACTACGTGTGCCATTAAGTTTAGAATTAGTGAGTTGTTGGTTTAGTAAGTTCAAGGAATTTTTTTGGGGAGAATTCTTCATAAATGGCGTTCAAGTCGGCGACGTAAATTTTATTAAAATCTTTTATTGAAACATTGCGTGGTTTGTCGTTCATCAAATTTTTTATCAATTTTAGTTTTGAATGTTTTGGAAATAGTTTTAATCCTTTTGAGAAAAAATTCTTGGCATCTTGAAAATATTTTTGGTCTCCTGTTTGATCGAATAGTAAGTAGGAAAGCAAACCTGGAGTGATATAAAACTCTGAATAAAAACGCCCATTATAATATACAAACTCTTTTTTAACCCAAACTCGTCTTTTAAGGTCGCCGGTCGTCAAATAAAAGCTTCTTATAGGATTTAAGGTTTTAAAACTGGTTACCTTGGCGGCCATTCCACTTTTACTCAGTATTTTGGGTTTGGTTAATATTATTTCGGCGCTTTCTGGTATTTGGGTTGGAGTTTCAATGATTTGAATTGCCTTTTTAAAAAACTCTAGTGCAATTTTATAATTCAAACTTGAATGCATCAATCCTAGATTGTAAAACGATCTCTCGCGGTTTAACCCAAAACTCAATGACCGTTTATAATATTGTTCCGCTAAATTATATTTCCTATTTTTATGATAATAGCGTGCGAATATGAACGTCCAAAAGGGATCGTTATAGAATTGGCGTTCCCTTCGCTTTTGGTCCATATTCAAATATCCATAGTAAAGATTTCCTCCATAAACCAATGAGACCAACTTTAATTCCAGGCCTGGAGGCAAATAAAAAGGCAACAGTTCTTTTTCATCTTCTTTCGGTTTTTGTAAAATAAGCCAAATTCCGACGCGCCCTTCTTTACTGGGTAGCGTTTCCAGGCTGTGGTTATCAAAAAACTCATCCAGATAAAATTCATAGGTTGGCATGCTCAGGGCATCCCAAACCTCTCCTCTTAATTCAGTTGTTCTCGTCACATTTAATATAATATCGTTGGGTTTAATGTTCTCTCTCAGATAATCCCTGATGTATCGGATTCCCTTTATATGGTAGGTCTCGTCGAGAAAGCTATGGCTCCAAATGGGTTTTGAGGGAATCAGCCAGAAAAAAATTAAAAAACCAGCAACATAAATTAAAGCTTTTTTAGACGCTCCTGATAAATAAAAACTCCCTAGTTTATTGAAAAGAAACCAAAATCCAGTGGCGGCGGAAATCAAATAAAATGGAAGGACAAAGGCCAAAAAGCGCGCTTCTTTTAAATGAAAGATGATGGAAAGAATTAAAACCGATGGGAAAAAAATAATGGCTAACACGCTGAAAAAATTATTTTTACTTTTGAATAATTTATACTGACCTAACAAAAATAAAAGAAAAAAACATCCGTGAGAAAAGGGGCTTCCTTCTATTCCCAAATCTCCGTTGTAAAAATTGAGTTTTAAAAAGACGTTTTCTAGTAAAAGTTTCAAGTTTTCTATAGGGCTGCCGCTTGCCTGAAAATATTCCTGCCCAGGAACAGGCGAAAAAACCGGGTCGACAAATTTTTTCTGCTGGAAAAAACCTATAGCGTTTTTTAATACGTTAACCCCCTTGTATTCGTAAAAAGCCAATGCAATTAAAACTGGTATGGAAAAAAATATAAGGAATTTTTTATAGACTTCGAGGCGAACGTTTTTTTTTTCATTTCGCTGTTCTGATTTGGCGATAAACCAGATTCCAACAAAAAAAATCGATGGCAAAAACAAAAAGGGTAAAATTACGTTGGTTAAATTTAATAAATTTACTATCGCAAAAGTTGTCCATGTTTTGAGGCAATCTTTTTTCTCGATTGCATTTAGCAAGAAATGAATAGTTGCCAAAGAAGCTAGAAAATAAAACGCTGGGAAATGAGGCCAGATAATTGACCAATAACATAAATAACAGGACCAAAATAATAAAACTGCTATTATAGCTAAATCTACTCCAATTCACTGTATAGATAATTTTAAAATCAAAAAAA
>JAYOZP010000026.1:13751-40700 GCA_038154245.1 Nitrospinales bacterium
TGAGGAGTGAAAAATTGCTGGGCATATAAAGAAGCTATTTGAGCGTCTTCTTCTCCAATTCTCTGTTTTGTGAATTTGTAAATGAAAAAAAACGTGAAAACGGAAGCCAAAAAAGGGAACATTCGATAAGTTATTTCTGTCAATCCAAATAACTGGTATAGATAATTGGAAAAAATCATTCTCCAGTGAGCCAGTTCGGAGTGGAACTCAGAGCCAAGAATTTGTAATGGGCTGAGCTCCATATTTGGAAAAACCTTTGTTTGGAGGGCATATGAACTAATAGGCGCCCCCAGTAAAAGAAATCGAATGTATATCCCTATGAAAATGAATAGGAAAAGGAAAGTTTTGGTTAAAATACGCTCTTTTTGCGAATTTTGAAGAGACATTCTGTGAGCCTTTTTTATAAATCCAAGCTTAAAAACCGCTCTAGCTAAATTCTAAATATCAAAAATGTTAGAACTGTGATTGTGTCTAGAGGTTGATGATTTACGACTTTATAACCTCTATATTAAATCATTTACTGTTTAAAATTAGCCTGTCAAAAGTTTCAAATTACTTGTGGTTGAAACGCTATCTTCCGATTTTTTTCGAAAAATAATATTAAATAAATTAACCATTTTAAATGGGGTATTGAAAGATAAAATAGTTAGAGTAATGAATACTTCAATCTTCAATGATTGGTATTTGCTAGAGGGTATAAATCAATAAATAGAAGTTTAAACTATCGTAGTATTTCTTGTATCGCTTTGGCGGCGGGTAGAGCTTGTTCTTTTGAAACTCCGCGATGAAAAACGGCGCGAAAGAAACCCGGTTGGGCTTCCAGAATTTTAACTCCACGGTCTCTCAATTTAGCGACAAACTCTTGACCGGTTATTTTATTTGAAGTCATTCCAAAGAATACGATATTCGATTGAACTTGGTTTAGGTCTATATGAATAGCAGGTATTTTTGAAATCTCTTTTGAAAATATTTTTGCATGCTCATGATCTTCATGCAGACGCTTAGATTGTTCTTCTAAAGCTAAGAGTCCTGCTGCGGCAAGATGACCGCATTGACGCATACCTCCACCTACCATTTTGCGATTTTTCTTCGCTTTATTAATAAACTCTTTGCTTCCACAAATAATTGATCCTACTGGCGCGGATAATCCTTTTGAAAGACTAAACATTACGGTGTCTACATGTTGAGTAATCTCTTTTACGTCGACTTTTAAGGCGGTTGCCGCATTAAAAATTCGCGCTCCGTCTAGATGGATTTCTAAATTATTCTTTTTTGCTAAGGAAGAAACTTCTGCCATATAGTCGACTTTAATTGGATTCCCATAGCAGTAATTGTGTGTGTTTTCCAAACAAATCAATCGAGTAGGGGGGTATTGGAGGTTTTCAAGTCGTATAGAGGATTCTATTCTTTCTATAGATATAGTTCCGTCGTTTTCATTGGGTAAGACCGCAGGGTGAACTCCACCAAGGGCGGATATTCCTCCAACTTCGTTAATGAAAATGTGAGACCTGTCTCCAATGATTATTTCGTCGCCTCTGCCGCAATGAGTTAAAACCGAAACCAAATTTCCCATTGTGCCGCTTGGGAGAAATAAAGCAGATTCTTTACCGAGTTTTTTAGCGGCAATATTTTGCAGTTCATTAATAGTTGGGTCTTCATCGAAAACATCGTCTCCAACAGCTGCGTTTTTCATAGCCTCTCGCATTTCGTCTGTTGGTTGAGTGAACGTGTCGCTTCGCAGATCAATTATTTCCATTAATTTCCTCTGGTTAGTTTTGAAATTAATTTTTGTTTATTTGTCGACTTTTTTTAATTCGATAATAAACCAAAGAAATGAAAAAAGTAGGAGCAATAAAACCAATTAATAAAATGTTTTGAACTTTTTCGGCGGAAAAACCGAGAGCGACTAGTCCTCTAAACTCTTGTTGAGCAGAAAATGCAGTGATTACCGCAACAATGAGCATGTACCCCTTAATTTTTGACCCTTGAGCTCCAGGGAATACTATAGCTTGCGCTACAAAGTTTAACCCAAGGAATACTATTCCATTTAAAAACATTATGTAAATGATCGTATTTTGGTCTTCAGTTAACATGAGTTTAATGAGAAAAGATTTTTGTAAATCTATTTTATCTCTTCAGGCGAGAGGAAATAAAGAAGAGAATACTTTGAAACAAATAGAAAAAGCCCGAAAAGGCGTCAACCTTTTCGGGCTTTAATAAAACGATTATCTTAGAAATAAAACAGAGCGTTTAGCGCTAAAGTATCTTGGCTATCGTCTGCAACGCCTTCGTCGTTAAATACGTTTGCATCAGAATCGTCGTGGCGATACTCAGCTCGAACAACAAAATTGTTATGAATTCGGATTTCTGGAGTTACCGTAAAAGCCACTAACTCTTGAACTGTTCCAGATCGGAAACCGTCTTCATCGTCATAGTATTCGCCACGTAGGTTTATAGAAAACCAGTTGTTAAAATCATGGCGGAGAATTCCAGCAAATCCAAACCACTGTGCGTCGCGCCCGGCGCCTAAAGCGTTGTCTTCAGTTCCGTAAACAACGTCAACGTTTAGCAATGTTGAATCGGTGAATCTAACCTCTCCAACGAAATCAAAAAAGTTTCGAAAGTCGTCTGAGTTACCAGCGTCGCCAGTTTGCGCTTCTGCACCGCCAAAATAGTTAAAATATAGATCGATGTTGGACGTAGGAGATACAGAAACTTGAGCTCCTATAGATTTTGCGTCGTTATCTTCAGAGGTATTATCTTGACCATTAGCTACAAAAAACTGCAATCCAACCATATCGTTTAAAGCATAGTTTGCGCGAACACCAGTGTGAGTGAAAGGTCCAAAACTAAATGCGAAAGTTCGGGAAAAGTTGTAATTAAACCCGTCATATCCGTCCATTACTTCGGAACCTACATTTGTAGCAAACTTACCAAAATCTAATTGCAATCCATTTCCGATTGGAACGTTGTAGGAAACGAAGGCGATTTGAACGTCAAACTCGTCGTCGGATACGTCAACTCCAGCAACGTTTGGTCCTCTAGAAGATTTATTCACCTCTGGTTGACTGAAACCATAAGTTAAGTCAACTCTGAAACCAATATCTCCTTTGTTCGCGGCGTCTTTTTTGAGAACTAATTCGCCGTTGTCAAATTTGAACGCGTTATCGTCAGTGTCATAAACACGAAGTGCGTTAACGCCAGTTGAAGGTTTGTTTAAGTTATAAGAATAAGAAGAAGTGGCAAAACCATGTACTTCAATATCCTTTAATAATTCTAATGAAGAATCTGCCTTTGCCGAACCAGATAGGGTTGGCACAGCTAATAAGCAGACTAGGGCATAGCATAAAAACTTTTTCATCGCGCTCCTCCTCCAAAGCGTTCGAAATTTAGGAAATTTTATTGAAATTAGTTGTAATTTATATTGAATACGAATATTAGTCAATGAATAAAAAGTGACGAAATTGTAACATGTCTAAACCATGTTGTAACCAGTTTCCCCATGTTGGGTGGTGTCGAGACCCATTTCTTCTTCTTCGTCGTCAACTCGGAAGCCCACTGTTTTATCAATCATGGCAACTAACCCATAAGTAATGACGAAAGAGTAGAGAGCCGCAGCTAAAATTCCAACAATTTGCACTCCAACTTGGGCTATATTTCCAGCCAACAACCCAGTTCCGCCAACGGTTACGAAAAGTCCGGTGGCAAGCGCTCCCCAGGCTCCCCCAACTGCATGAACTCCAAAGGCGTCTAGCGAATCATCGTAACCAAGTTTAATTTTTAAAGTAACTGCTACTTGACAGATATATCCAGCCACTATTCCGATTACGATAGACCAACCAGGTTCAACAAAACCCGCCGCAGGAGTAATTGCGACTAATCCAGCCACGATTCCTGAAGCCGCTCCCAAAGCGCTAGCTTTACCAACTTTAATATATTCAGCTAATACCCAACCGATCATTCCCATTCCTGCGGCTATCTGGGTATTTATAAAAGCTAAGGAAGCTAATCCATCAGAAGCTAAAGCGCTGCCAGCGTTAAAACCAAACCATCCAAACCAAAGTAATCCCGCTCCTATTAGAGTGAATGGAACGTTATGGGGGATCATGAGGGAACCCGGAAAACCGCGCCGTTTTTTCAAATAAATGGAGGCAGCCAGACCAGCTGTTCCAGACGAAATATGAACTACGGTTCCACCTGCAAAATCCAAAGCTCCTAAGTCCGCTAACCAACCGCCTCCCCATACCCAATGACAAAGTGGATCGTAAACAAGCGTAGACCAGAGGAAAATAAATATAACGTAACCTTTAAAGCTAACGCGCTCGGCTATAGAACCGCTTATTAAGGCGGCGGTTATAATGGCAAACATCATTTGAAAAACACAGAACAAAAGATCGGGAATCGTACCGTTTAACGTTTCGTGCGTGATTCCAGTAAGGAATAATTTATCTAAACCTCCCACAAACTTTCCAATATCGGCCCCAAAAGATAACGTATATCCAATTAAAACCCATTGAAAAGTAATAACGCCTAAAGGAATGAAGCTATGCATTAAAGTGCTTAAAACGTTTTTCCTTCTAACCATGCCGCCATAAAATAGAGCCAAACCTGGCAGCATCAACATAACTAAAGCGGAAGACACGATTAACCAGGCGGTGTCAGCTTGGTTAATGATTGCAGTTTCTTCTGCCGCTTCTGCGAAGTTTCCTAAAAAGAAAAGTAAAAGCGTCGATAATAAAATTAAACGTTTTAGTGGGGTCTTCATTTATCAATTCTCCTAAACAATTAATTATGAGTCGATTAATTTGAATTTGGATGAGGGGACAATTTCAAAGAAAACCCCTTTAACTTTAAATAGTTTTGGGAAATTTTTAACGGGTAAAATTTTCCTGAAGTATTCATTTGAAGATTGGAAAGTTAAAAAATTAAGTATTTAGAATCGAAATAAATTCGATACGAGTCTTTTTCATTTCAAAATCTATACCGACAACTTTTTTTTCAAGAATTAAGTGGAAATTAGTTATTAACTCTTTTAAAATCATATAGTTATTGTAGGAAGGCTTATTTGTCTGCCTATTCCTGCCAAAGTTTTGAAAAATAATTTGCTTTTTTTACGCGCAAACCTTTAAAAAAAGCCACAAAATTAAACAAAACCTGTTTTTTGCTCTTAAGTTCAAAAATTTGACTTTCATTTTCTATAAGGTCTTTTGATAGGACAAAAAATATCAAAATGGCGCTTGTAAATCGTATTTATTTGTATTAAGTTGTTGTTTTTTAAAGTTTTTTAAATAAAAAGCTTTACCTCGGCATGGCCCTTGCTTCAGTTTTAGATTAATTAATGTTTGAGAGTTTTTTTGACGATGTAGTTTTGACGCAGATTTAGGTCAATATAAAATTGAAAAACCTAATAGCGTTTAAGGAGGAAATTCATGGCTGAAGACGATTTTGGCGAAGAAGAGGGCCCGAAAAAATCTAAAGTATTGATTATTTTAATAATCGTTATTTTGCTCGCTTTGCTAGGTGGAGGCGGATACTACGCCTATATTACTTTTTTTCAAAAGCCAGATGCGGCAGAGGCGCCAGCGGAAGGCGAGGCTCCTAAAGAGGGCGCGGCTCCAAAAGAAGGCGAGGCTCCCCCAGGCGAGGAAGGTAAAGAGCCAGAAAAGAAAGAAATCGCTATTCAACCAGGCCTCGGAGTAATGGTTCCTTTAGAACCGTTTATCATTAACTTAGCCAATAGCGAAGGTAATAGGTTTCTAAAAGTAACCGTTACATTGGAGCTAAGTTCTCCGGAAGTTCATGCCGAAGTTAATGAAAACGTCCAAAAGATAACCGACTCTATTTTGATTTTATTGAGTAGTAAATCATTTGAAGATGTATATTCCGTTCAAGGCAAGTTTAAATTGAAAGATGAAATAACAACCAGAGTGAACCGGTTCCTGGTTTTAGGGCATGTAAAAGACGCTTATTTTACAGAATTCGTAATTCAATAATTGAGGTACAATAGTGGGAGACGTCGTTATCAATTTTTTTAGATTGAACCTATGAGCGAAGTCCTTTCTCAAAATGAAGTTGACGCCTTATTGCGCGGTGTTGGCGAAGGCGATATAGAGACCGAAAGCGATCAACCGGAAGAGGTGTCCGGCGTTGTTCCTTATGATCTTTCTAGTCAAGAAAAGATTATTCGGGGACGATTGCCTACTTTGGATATTATCAACCAAATGTTTTCCCGGTTGTTTCGAAACTCCCTCTCTACCTTACTTAGAAAATCTGCAGACGTAAGTACGGTTTCAACCGACACGGTTAAGTTCGGAGAATTTTTAAAATCGCTCCCAGTGCCTTCAAGTCTCCATGTTTTTCGTATGGAACCGCTTCGCGGTCATGGTTTGGTGGTTGTAGAAAGTAAATTAGTTTTTTCGTTAGTAGATACTTTTTTTGGTGGGACAGGTTCTTCTAAACTGAAAATTGTTGGTCGCGATTTTAGCGCTATTGAAATTAGAATGACCAAAAGCGTTGTGGTAAAAGCGCTTGAGGATTTTGAAAAAGCTTGGAAGCCAGTTCATGCCGTCAGCGTTAATTATGTTCGATCGGAAGTAAACCCTCAGTTTGCGGCTATTGTTCCCCCAACGGATGTTGTTTTAGTTATTTTATTCGAAGTTGAAATGGAAGGGTTTTCTGGGACTATTACAGTTTGTATACCCTATGCGACTGTTGAACCTATTATGCCTAAGCTACGGGAAAACTTTCAAAGTGAGCAAGTGGAAGTTGACCAGGCTTGGATGAGACGTTTACGCGCTCAATTAATGCAAGCCGAGGTAGAGGTGGTCGTAGAGCTTGGCAAAATTATTATGAGTACTAGGGATTTATTAAAAATGAAAACTGGCGAAACCATTGTTTTAGGAAACGATGTTTCAGATCCTTTACAGGTTACTGTAGAAGATGTTAAGAAGTTTAAAGGATTCCCAGGCGTTTCGCGCGGGGCTAAAGCCGTTCAAATAACCGATATTATCGAAAGGGAAGGGTAAGCCATGGAAGATAGTTTGGATGGAGATGCCGATTTTATCGAAGATTTAGGGGATATTGGCGACCTTGATGGAGAGGAGTCTTTAGGCGATGATTTTGATAGCGACGTAGGCGCTGTTGCCGCGAAAGAAGAAACTAGAAACCTCGATTTAATTTTAGATATTCCTTTAACCGTAACCGTTGAGCTTGGTAGAACCAAAATGCTAATCAATGATTTATTGCAGTTAAATCAGGGGTCGGTTGTTGAATTAACAAAACTTGTTGGCGAGCCGTTGGAAGTATTGGTAAATCAGAAGTTGGTTGCGCGTGGCGAAGTTGTTGTTGTTAACGAAAAATTTGGTATTCGCCTTACAGATATTGTTTCTCCGTTGGAACGCGTTCAATCATTATCTTAAACGGTTTTGCTTAACCTGATTTCCCCGCTTTTGCGGGGGCTTATTTCCCCCCAATCTCGTGTAAACGCTTTAACTCGCCTTAACCGTATTATTCCTTCCTTTTTTGTCTTTTTACCATCTTTGATTGTTCATAGCCGAGGTTTCCTAATAGACAAAGATGCTTTTTGTTTTTCGCATATTGCATGGTTGATTAAAAAAAGTTTTGTTTGAGGTGATAGGGGATTCCCCGGTTTGAATTTAAAGTCATAAGAAAATTACGGTTGATCCTTTGGTAACTTTTTGATAAAAAAAACTTTAGTTGACCAGTTTATGCATAGTATAAGTTTTGACGGCAGAAAAACTAAAGATGGAATTGGTTTTCAAATGGATGTTAATGAAGGTATCGGCGAAGCTTATTAGGAGAGAGTTGTGGAAGCAGGAACCATAGTTCGATGGTTAGAGGGCATTCCTTTTTTCGAAGATTTCAAAAAGGAAGAGTTGGAAAGTTTAGCGTCGGACCAAGGGCATTTTTATAAATATTCCGAGAAGGATAGAATTATCCAAGAAGGCGAGAGAGATACCGCTTTATACATTCTTTTAAAGGGATCGGTTCGAGTAAGTAAACAATTGCCTGATAAAGAAATGACTCTATCCGTATTAAACGAAGGAGCTATCTTTGGAGAGATGACTCTTCTTAGAAAAGGTAAAAGAACTTCCAGCGTTACCGCAGAGAAAACATGCGTGATTATGGTACTCAAGCCATACACGTTACAAAATTTAGACGGGCGACTCCTTGCGAAAATAAAAGATCAACTATTAAAGATAGTGCTACGAAGATTCGAACGACTTGAAGGCAAATACACTGATTTGGTTAACCAGAACACGATGGATGAAGAAGTTAACGACGAATGGAACCTAAAAAAACCTTAGTTAATCATCTTCGTCTAGTTCAAATTCCCACATTAGATAACCCACAACTCTATAATCGTCCGAAGTATTTGTCGCTCCAATGGGAGCGGCCACGCCAATCTCCCATTCCCTTGATAATTTGTAAATCACGCCCGGTGTTATAAAAATTTCATTTTCGTTACCGCCATCCCACTCATTGTTGCTTCCGTTAATTTCTATTGTTGCTCGCCAAGCTTGATAAGGAAAGAAAGCTCCAACATTCCATAAAATACTATTAATTTCATCTTCAGGATCGGGAACGCTACGAGTTTGATCCACCCAATTAAAACCAAATTCAACAAAAAGTTGGCTTTGATTCAATTTAGGAAAATCTCTAGCCAAAACGGCAAATGGTTGTGCTTCTATAAAACCTTCCGTTAAACCGTTGTCGACAGGCCCAACAGGAAGCTCAACTAAAGTTCCAAATGAAAAATGAGTGTTGCCGTCGCCCAGCGCCATCCAACTATATTGGGCGCCAAGTTCTATATTGCCTGGACCGGAACGAGTAGGTCCGTTATCTGGGTTTTCATGTAGAAGTCCATCCCATTCAAATATGATTTGAAAAGCGTCGGTAATTCCATATTCGACTTCAAATAGAGTTCGTGCTCTTTCAGAATCTTTTTCTTTTCTGAAAGAAGGAAAAAGCGTTAGCTGTATTTCATCTTCTTCCTGCGGATACACCAAGTTAGACTGAAACATTTCTTGAATAGGCTGAGGAACCGTAGTGGGTGTATTTTTTTGAGCCTCGGCAAAAGAAGAGGAAGAGACTGTTAATACTAATAGGATTGGAACTAAAAGATGAGGGGAAAACTTAAAAAACATTGTGGTTGTACAGAGCCTGATTCTTGTTAGATATTCTTGTATTTGAAAATGGTTCTCATTTGTATCGCATGATCGAACTATTGTCAAATGCCGATTAAATAAAATTTAAGGAATAAAGTTAGATAAAATTATCTCTATCTAGTGTGCGATATTGGATGGCCTCGGCGAGGTGCTCGGGGTGTAGCATTTCTGATGCCGCGAGATCGGCTATAGTGCGGGCCACTTTTAAAATTCGATCATGAGCCCGCGCGCTGAGTCCTAATTTATCTATCGCCATTTCCATAATAGATTTGCCGCCTTCGTCTAACTGACAGTATGTTCTTAATTGTTTTGTACCCATTTGGGCGTTAGAGAATATTTCAGCTTTTTGAAATCGGTCTAATTGTTTCTGACGCGTCGTTTCTATGCGTTCCCTAATTTGATTTGATGGCGTTCCACCAGATTCGTTAGATAATTCTTTATATTCTAAAGTTGGCACTTCAATGTGCAGATCGATTCTGTCCAGTAAAGGTCCGGATATTTTTGATAGATACTTTTTAATATTGAGAGGCGAACAATTACATTCTCGTTTTGGATCAGTTTTATAACCACAGGGGCAGGGGTTCATAGCCGCTACTAACATAAAGTTAGCGGGATAAGTTAAAGAACCAGCAGACCTTGAAATGGTTACGTTTCCATCTTCCAAGGGTTGTCGTAAGACCTCTAAGACATTCCTCTTAAACTCAGGCAATTCATCTAAAAATAAAACTCCATTGTTTGCCATAGAAACTTCCCCCGGCATTGGGTTGCGACCGCCGCCAATTAATCCTGCATCGGAAATAGTATGATGCGGAGAACGAAAAGGCCTTATTGTTAATAATCCATTTTGTAGTCGACCGGCAGTGCTATGAATTTTTGTGGTTTCAATCGCCTCCTCGAGAGAAAACGAAGGGAGGATAGAAGGGAGTCGTTTAGCCAACATTGATTTACCGCTTCCGGGTGGGCCTATGAGAAGAATGTTGTGTCCTCCAGCGGCGGCAATCTCTAATGCGCGTTTGACATGTTGCTGTCCTTTTACATCAGCTAAATCCAGTTCATAATTTGAGTTATTAAAAAACTCTTGGCGAATATTGATCGAAACAGGCTCTATCGGGGTTTCGCCGTTTACAAATTCTAAAGCGGATCTTAAAGTTTCCACCGGATAGATATTAATTCCTTCAACCACGGCCGCTTCGTTAACGTTTGCTCTTGGCAAAATAACTCCTGAAAGTCCTTTTTCTTTTGCCATAGCTGCAATTGATAGCGCGCCTTTTACAGGTTTGACTCTGCCATCTAGAGAAAGTTCACCCAGAATAAGAAATTTATCTAAGTTCTCTTTTTTGACAATACCATCGGCGGCCAATATGCCAAGGGCTATTGGGAGGTCAAAGGAGGAACCTTCTTTTTTTATGTCCGCAGGAGCTAAATTGATGGTAATCCGACCAAAAGGCAATTCAAATTGAGTATTTTTGAGGGCTGAGGTTACCCTGTATGTACTTTCTTTCACAGCGGCGTCGGGTAGTCCAACAACAAAAAAACCGGGAGCTTCATAGCCAATACTTACTTCCACTTCGACTAAATAACCGTCAATGCCTTGAATGGCTCCGCTAAGAATTCGAGAGATCAAAAAATTTCCTGAAAATATTGAGTTAAAATAAAGTAGGGCGTTATTTTACAAGAAAAAATCGGTTTAAGCTATAATTTTGGACGTCAGAATAAGATACAAGTTAGTGGGTAAAATAAGTTAAAATCAAGCAAGAAAAAAATGGATAGGGTTTAATTTAATAAAATATAATATTGCTTTGTAGATCTATACTTTAGCGCCTAGATAATTTATATTTTATAGACATTAATAATTTGTTGGCCAGTTAGAGGAGTTTGCTATGGATGTAATTAGGGATTTTATGTCGTCGCCTGTGAAAAGTGTACCTTCAGATAAAACGATTGAAGAAACGGCAAGGTTAATGACCGAAATGGATATTAGCGCTATTTTTGTTGAAGAAAGTGGAGATTGCGTAGGAATTGTTACTTCCACGGATTTGGTTAAAAGGGTGCTTGGAAAAGGCGTAGATCCTAAAACAGCCCAAATTTCATCAGTTATGTCAACGCCATTAATTAAGATGGATCACTTGTTGCCGAGATCTGAAGCTACTGAGAAGATGCATCTAAAAAAAATTAAACATTTAGCCGTGACCAAAGAAGGCAAGGTAGTTGGAATAGTGACCCGCAGAGATATGACTTGAAAATCTCAATAATTTCTTATAAGTTTTTTCCTAAATTGATTGTCAATATTCTCCTGTTTAAAAGATAGTAGCCCACCTAGGAAGTAACCTTAACCAAAAGGTTTTTATTAAGATACATTTTGTATTTTTGATTTTATTTATAATTGTGTATTAAATTTAAGTTGACACTTACGTAAGTATATACTAACATATGGTCATGTATGAAGTTATCAAAGCGATTGCAGAACCAACGAGAATTTCTATATTGCAGATGGTACGGACTCGGGAAATGTCTGCCGGGCAAATTGCCGAGCAATTCGCAGGCATTACTCGACCCGCAGTTTCACAGCATTTAGGCGTTTTAAAAAAAGCCGGACTTTTAACCGAAAAAAGAGAAGGAACTAGTCGGTTTTATAAAGCTAGGCCGGAGGGTTTTGCGTCTTTAAAAGAGTTTTTAGAAGAATTCTGGGAACCTCGATTACTAAAATTAAAAACGGTTGTCGAAAGCGAAAATAATGAAAAAAGAGGAAAACGTGGCTGAGTCTTTTGAGTTCGTAAGGGAAGTGGTTATAAACGCCAAACCCGAAAAAATTTTTCCTTATCTCACTGAAGAATCAAAAATGAAAGAATGGTTTGGAGAAATTGTAGAAGCAGACGCTCAACCTGGCGGGATTTTTCATATCGGTACTCACGATGGACTGCATTGCCGAGGGGAATATATTGAAATTAAACCTTACGAGAAAGTTGTATTTACTTGGGGAGGCGTTGCAGATTTAAAGCCGGGTGAATCGACGGTAGAAATTATTTTAAAGTTTGAAAACGAGGCTACAAGGTTGACTTTAAGGCATTATAACATTCCGCATCAGAAAGGGGCCAATAGTTTTGGAGAAGGTTGGAAAACGCATGCCTTTCCTCTGCTCAAGGCGATATCTGAGGGTGAAAAAATTGAAGGCTTTTGTTTTGAGTCTGGAAGCGAGTGTGGTGAAAATTAACAATTAATGTTTGTAGAAAAGGCGAGGGCAATGAAAAAGAAACAGCTGGTTATAAGATCATTTAAACTTGTTAGTCTATTTGGGATTACCGCAATTCTTATGTTAGGTTTTCAGGCAAATCTAGTCAAAGCATCTGAGGATAAAACGAAACAGATGCATCAGATGCCTGAGATTAAGCCACCAGCCGAGTTTGAGCGTTTGAAAAAGTTAGTTGGTAGTTGGAAAGGAACTCAACAAACTCCAGAAGGAACCCGTGAAGTTGTTGTGGAATATTCTTTAACATCGGCTGGTACCGCTATCGTGGAAAAACTTTTCCCAGGTACCGAGCATGAGATGTTAAGCGTTTACCATGGAGATGGCAACCAGGTTGTTATGACTCATTATTGCGCTTTTGGCAATCAGCCTCGAATGAAAATGGCCAAAATAAACAACGCTAACACGGTTAAATTTGATTTTCTAGATGGCAGTAATAGCGGATCCCACATGCATCAATTAACTTTGGAATGGGAGAGTTTCGATCACATAAAGCACGAATGGGTGTTTCACCAAAATGGTAAACCAGCGCATACTGCAAATTTCGACTTGCACCGAACATCTATGTAAAAAGGTTTATTCTTTAGAATATTTCTTATCGTAGGCTTGAATGATCTTTTGAACGATGGGGTGTCGGACGACATCTGTGTGGTTGAAGTTGACGACGCTAATTCCTTCAATATTTTTTAAGATTGCATTAGCTTCGACCAAGCCAGATTTTTTGGGATTGGACAAATCTATTTGGGTAATATCGCCGGTGACCACCATTTTGGAATTACTGCCCAAACGAGTTAGAAACATTTTCATTTGTTCCTGAGTGGAGTTTTGGGCTTCGTCTAAAATGATGAAAGAATCGCTCAAGGTTCTGCCGCGCATATAAGCGAGTGGAGCGATTTCAATAATATTTTCTTGGATCATCTGCTGTACTCTTTGAGGGTCTAGCAGATTGTATAAAGCGTCGAACAAAGGCATTAAATAAGGGTTTATTTTCTCTGTGATATCCCCGGGCAGATAACCCAAACTTTCGCCGGCTTCTACAGCCGGT
This sequence comes from Nitrospinales bacterium, assembly GCA_038154245.1. Taxonomy (GTDB): domain Bacteria; phylum Nitrospinota; class Nitrospinia; order Nitrospinales; family JAJDAT01; genus JAJDAT01. The sequence goes on from JAYOZP010000026.1 coordinate 27,229, forward strand.
CGAGTTAAAACAATGCGTTTAAACTTTTTGGTTAAAAGACCCTCTACCGCTAGAACGACCGCCAAATAAGTTTTGCCTGTTCCCGCGGGACCTACGGCTATTGTTATATTTGAATCTTTTATACAACGAATAAAGTTTTTTTGATTTTTCCCTTTTGGGATAATTTGAGTCTGTCTTCCAGGTAAAACAATTCTTTCTGAAAGAATAGATTTGAGATCGGTATTCTCATCATCGGCAAAAAGCCGGATGGCGTGTTTAATATCGCCATTGAAAACCGAATGACCGGAATCCATAAGTTCGAACAATTGGTGAAACAAGCGTTCGACTTTTGATACAGAAGGAGAGGGGCCTGATAATTTAATACTATTATCGCGGGCGGTAATAGTAACTTGAAAGTATTTTTCTATAAGTTTTAGGTTTGTGTCTTGAGTGCCAAATATTTCAGGAATATATGGAGTCGACTCAAGAGTAACTTCTAAATTATCGTTATCGCTCAAGGGTCGATAGTCTCAGTATTTGGAGAATAGAAAGGAAAACTTATAAAGGTGCATTAAAAAAAAAATCTAAAATTTAGCGGTTTTTTGAGTCGATTAAGCTTAAAAATTCTGCTCGGGTTTTTTCATCGCTCTTGAAGCATCCTACCATAGAACTGGTAGTGGTATAAGAGCTCTGCTTTTGAACGCCTCGCATTGCCATACAAAGATGAAGTCCTTCTAAAATTACTCCAACGCCTTCCGGTTTTAAAATATCGTTTAGACAATTAGCTATTTCATTAGTCAACCGTTCTTGCACCTGCAACCGTCTTGAAAAAACGTCTATTATTCTTGGAATTTTGCTTAGACCAATGATTTTTCCTTTTGGAATATAAGCAACATGGCATTTCCCAAAAAATGGAAGCATATGATGCTCGCAAAGACTGTAAAAATCGATGTCTTTGACAATCACCATTTCGCTGTAATCTTCTTGAAATAGGGCTTCGTTAACCAGCTCTTGAATATTAACCCAATAACCGCTCGTCAAAAACTTAAGCGATTTTTCTACTCGTTCTGGTGTATTCTGCAAGCCTTCTCTAGATGGATCTTCTCCTAGAGCTATGAGTTGATTACGAATTATATCTTTCACTACTTTCACCTCGATACACCGCAAAATTTCGTTCGGTTTCGAATAGTTTGATTTCGTGTAAAGAACCGTTAGGAATCTTCGATTCCAAGCGATCCCAAATTTTAACGGCTAAATTTTCGACCGTTGGGTTAACCTCTTTTAAAAAGCTTACATCGACGTTGAGGTTTTTATGGTCCATGTAATCTGCCACTTCAGTCTTTATTAATTTTTTTAAGGAATTTAATTCGATGACCATGCCTGTTTCAGGATCTATTTCGCCCTTAATGGTTACGTCTAAGATGTAATTATGACCATGGCCATTTAGATTACTGCAATTTCCATAAATGGCTTCATTTTTTTCGTCTGAATATTTTGGGTTAAATAATCTGTGGCTAGCGCAAAAATCCACTCGTCTTGTTACGTAGATCATTTCTCTCCATTATAAAAAATCATAGCGTATAATTTAGCGCAGATTATTTTGTTTGGTTTTAAGTAATGAGAATATATAAGGCGTTTGATTTCGCTAGATTTAAATTGAATTAGCGAATAGATAGAGAATTCTAGTTACCAAATTGATTGATTTAGAAAAACTATTTTAAGTATTTTCTCTTATTATCAGTAGAGTAAAAACCAGAGCCATAGAGGTGAAAATTCATATTGGTGACTACCTTATGAAGTATTCCTCCTTCTTTTTCTTTAGGGCAAATGTCCTTATTACATTCTTTTAGAGGCTCGTCGTTCACACCCTGTAAAACTTCAAAAGTCTCTTTACATGTTTCGCATTCGTAATCGTAAAAAGGCATAACTTTTTCCTCTAAACTAAGTTTTTATTCCACCTTTAACATTATTAAACACATTAAGCGTTTTAGGAATATTGGCAAATAACTCTTCTATTCCAAAAATAGGGCTTGGTAAGGTCAATCCCCATTCTGGATCGTAAATACCTACCATATATTCACTCGTACTTAATCGCTGAATCAAAATAAACTTTTTTATTTCATGCTTATTTTGGACATTTTCCGGCATCATCAAGGCTAAGTTTTCCTTGTTGGTTCCAAACCTCATTACCGTTTGTCCGCTATCAACTTCTTTAAAGTTAAGCTTTGTTACGAAGTCGACTAACCTACTTTGAGGGCCTGCGCTAGGATAAATTACTATCCCTTGATTTAGAGCATTTTTATATAAGGTATATGGCGGGTTTGATTTTGCGCTCGTAACTGCGTTAATGACAAGCGATAAGATTAAACCCGTTAAAATACCTGTCAGTTTTAATCCAGATTTTTTCATAATGTACCCTCGATAAAAAGCTTTCATGTATAAATTATTTTAACTCAAAAGCGATTACCGGAGCAAACTTATCCAACGATTTCTGTTTGGCTGAAAAAATAGGAAATTTCAAAAGCGGCTGTATCTGGAGCGTCGGATCCATGAGTTGAGTTTTTCTCAATATTTACTGCGAAATCTTTACGAATCGTTCCTTCTGCCGCATCGGCAGGATTAGTCGCGCCCATTAAATCCCGCCATTCCTTAATTGCGTCATCTCTTGATAGAACTAGCAAAACCACTGGCCCAGAACTCATATAAGCCGTTAAGTCGCCAAAAAAAGGTCTTTCTTTGTGAACATGGTAAAAGCCTTCCGCTTCACATTGGCTTAAGCGAACCATTTTCATAGCGGCAACTTTAAAGCCTTTTCCTTCGATTCTCTCCAAAATTTTGCCAATTAAATTGCGCTCGACTGCGTCTGGTTTCAAAATAGCCAGAGTGTTTTCCATTCCTTTAGATTTCCTTTATTTCTAAACTGTTTAAAAACAAAAAAAAGGTATTTGGGAAGAAACAGAGTCTACCCAAATACCTTTAATTATAAAGCTTTAGCGAATAACTACACCACTTTTTTTTATGACGAAACCGTCTTCTAAATTATCGATCCATTTCATCTGAATACAGTCGTGTTTGGCAACCTCTTTACAGATATAAACGCATATTTCACAAGACTTACATCTATCAACTGAAACGTAAGCAGTTTTATCCGCTTCGCTATAATTTATACAGTTCGACTCTGGACAATAAGTTGTGCATAGATGACAATTAGACTCGGCACACTTTTTTGTGTCTACACAAGCAATATAGTACATGGTTACTCCACAAAATAAATATTAAGCGCTAGCTGCCGCAGCTTTTATTGCATCTCTGCGTTTTTTAGCCTCAGCTGCCCAACCTTGATCGATAGCGTACTGAAAAGCGGCAGTTAAAGTTTTAACGTTAGCTTCCAAAAGTTTTTGCTTTTTAGCGAACTTTCTTTCAATGGCGCTATCCAAAGCAGCCGTTCCTCCGGAAACAACAATACCTTTACCAATGAAACGATCTTTAACGGATTCCTCAAGAGACTTCAAGTCCGGAAGTCCAAAAAGGCCAGAAATAGCGCCACACATTGCCATGTTGGTTGCTAATTCAGTTTTAGCCAAATCGTTTGCCATTTCCGTAGCTGGTAAATAACAAATTTGAGCTCCATTTTCTTCAAGCTCTTTTTCCTCATCCGATGAGAATGGAATAGGAGTTCGACTATTGATGATGATAATACCGCCTTTTTTCAACCCGCTATAAAAAGGCATTGTGTAAGATTTACCTAATGTAATTACCTGCGCATGAAAAATCATCAAAACATTTGGATAAATAATTTCTCCAATTTCGTAGATTGCGCCATTGGATATTCTTACATAACTTTCAACTGGAGCGTTTCTTTTCTCAGAACCGAAAAAAGGAACGAGCGAACTGTGTCCGCCAGAAATAACAACACCATTACTAACTATGTGGGAAGCTGTTACAACTCCTTGGCCGCCAACACCAGCCATCCGTATATTGTATCGTTGGACTTCTTCTGCCATTATGAGATAACCTCCCTTTATTTTTTAGCTTTTTTCGGTTTCTTTTCAACTTCATCTAAATAAGCTTTAGCTTTATCGGAAATGATTTCTTCAAAACCGTATCGTTCTTTTTCCATATCAAACGCGTCTTGCATAACGTCGCCAGTTGGAATTGCGTACTCAATATTACAAGAGGTATACGCTTGAATATAAGTTGGACCAACTTCGCGGGCGATCAATACAGCTCTTCTAATCGTTCTTGCAACACGTGAAGGGTTGGTAGGAGCGATTCGAGCAATGTAGTCCACTCCAGCAACTTTTGCTAAGCTCATAGCGTCGATTTTATTGGTGACTTTACCTCTTGGAGCCATTTTCAAGATTTGGCCTTGAGCTGTCATGCCGCTTTCTTGTCCGCCAGTATTACCGTAAACTTCGTTGTCGAGCATGATGGTGGTGAATCTTTCTTGTCGGAACCAGCTATGCATTAAGCCTTGGAAACCGATATCGATCAAACCCCCATCGCCAGCCATTACAACCACGTCTTTTGGTTGATTAGGATATAGCTGCTCTAATCCTCTTTTTAGTCCAGAAGCTACAGAGTTGGTGTCGCCATAGTTACCGTAAATAAACGGAATAGAAGCTTGGCTGATAGCTAACCGGCCACAACCAGCGGTCCCAACGATAATAGTATGCTCTGGATTAGGAAATGCGATCATAGCAAGACGAATAAAAAGTGTCATTGCACAGCCTGCACACATTGGATGCTCTTCAATAATTTCTTTGAACTTACCCATATCCGTGACTTTTGGTTTTTTCTCACGGTTGTAAGGTCCGAGGTTAACCAAATCCTGATACTCAATAGGTAACCACTCTAAATATCCTGGAGAGGGAGTCAAATTGTCATGAGCCATAACTCAATCCTTTCGTTAATTAAGTCCTATATATTTAATTTTATTTTAAAATATTTATTAAGAAAGAAAACCTATGGTAATCAATTTCCTAGAAAGGATCTTGGAAAAACCATGGTTTGTCTTTTCTTCCTTCTTCCAGCCACTCAAGAATCATTTCGGTAGGCATAGTCATTCCGCCATAAACCCGAGGTCCTGGGGCGATCTGGGCGTCGGTAAAACCAAATAAATTAGAGCAGACTTCTTTATGCATCCAACCCATTTGATTGAATTCAGGAACAAAAATTTGTTTAGCATTTTTACAAGCTTCGCGAATTTCCGCTTTTGGAAATGGGCGAATGGCTTTAACCTTAATTAATCCAATTTTTATCCCCATCTCTTCGCTTTGCCTTACGGCTTCTCTCGATTGGGAAACGGCGGAGCCAGAAGCAATGAGCATTACTTCTGCGTCAGGATTAATTATTTCAACAATACCGCCAAGGTAATTTTCAATATATTTTTTAGAGCGCTCGGTTGCGGCAAATACTTCTTGCTGCCAACTAGCATGCATATGGTAACTAATAAAGTTACTTTTTTGAATTGGAGCGTCGCGAGAAATACGAGCAGGTGGATTTTCGTTATCCATCGCAGGTACTGCAGATTTCCAACCATCTCGGCGCGGTAGTTTTAAATCTTCGGATTGCATTTTTACGTTTCCGCGTGCATGAGTTACAAAAAAGCCGTCAACGGAAACTGATACGGGCAAAGTAACGTCAACTTGCTCGCTAATCATGAATGCCGCCATAGTGAAATCGAAAAAGTCTTGTTGATTTTCGCCATGCAACATAATCAATCCAGAGTTAATTAAGAAAGACATCTCAATGTTATCTGGTTGAATTGCTAATGGGGTGTTAATAACCCGACACATATTCAAGAGAACCAATGGAGTTCTAGCTCCAGGCCATGAGGATATTGCTTCCATACCGCGCATTAACCCTGGACCAGAAGTAGCCGTTAAAGCCCTTACTCCGGCTCTAGAAGCTCCGCCAACGGCAGACATGGTGCCGATTTCTTCTTCCGCTCTATAGTACTCTCCAATATATCCCTCATCATAGAGGTAACCAGCTTGCTGCATGGTTTCACTTTGTGGGGTTATTGGGTAAGAAATAGCGATATCGACGTTTGACCTACGAATAGCTTCACGAGCCGCTTCACTACCAGTAATGAAAACTTGCTCTCGTGGAGCCTCATGAAACATATATTCAGGACTTACCTCTTTTTGCTTGTCACGACCGGGTACCCAATCCGCTGGCATTTCCTTAATATATAGTTTACTGTCCGACATTGGGTTAACTCCTTACTAAAAATTATAGATAATATATATAATTGAAACGATTAAAATATAAACGTTTATTGGGACTTTAAGTGCCCGTAAAATAACATAATCCTTCAATTTATACAATTTTTTTCAAATTTTTTGATCAAAATCCCGAAAAAAAATTGAATCAGTCACGAAATTGTATGTAATTTGCTTCCCGAAAGGATATTTGTACCGATAATATAGGCTAGATTTACAGCATTTTTTCTAGTTTATCCAATTCTTTAAAGTATGCAAATGCTTTTAATAAGAATTCATTGAATGTTTTGTCATTATAAAATATTAGCGTTTTATTAGCCAACTCGGTGGTGTGGCAAACTTCAAACTTATATTTGTCCACATCGGTGTATTTTATGACATCCACTTCCCAATGTAGTTGAGAAATTTCTTCCATTGGAGGGTTTATTGCCAAGATACCGTAACCGTTGACTTCATATAAAAACTGAACGCCGCCGTTACCACTGGGTTCGGATCTTTGAAGAATGAGATTTTCTTGAGTGAACATTTTTAAAATCGGGTAAAAATTAATTAAAATGTAAGCGATAATTTCTTTACTAAATGGGAAAATTCCTTAAAATTTAAGCGTGAAGATTATCATAACTGACCTATTCAAATCAAAACGGTTTCATAATCAATTTAAATTATTAGGAAGATTCAAAAAATGCAAGCGCTAGAAATGAATAATCCGGAAGAAATTCAAAAATTTTTAAGCTCAATCAAACTGACAGGAGAGGGTTTTAATACTGACTGTCTATTACTCGATGTTTTTGATACCGGTATGGATTACCCGGATTTTTTAAAAGCCGAAGGCGAAGACCCCGATGCGAGCTACGAAGGGAAATCTCCCGCATGGGCAAAATATCATGTTCGGCAGGGCAAAAGAGTGTTTATGGTTTATGGCGGCGATGGCAAATTACGAAAAACACATTTTACGGAAACCCCTTAAGTTAATATTTATAATCTGATTATTGGTTGTTTAAGCGCTAATATAATGCATTGTCTGTTTTTGTGGGGAATATATGGTTACATTCGATAAAGAATCTCAAAAGAGAATACTTCGAGTCGCCGAACTTAGAAGAGACGGAAAAGAAATCGAGGAAATGGACGAACGAATCGATTTCGTTATGGATATGCATCCCGAGTATGAAGATTTGTGGGAGATGGGGGAGTTAGCGTGCTATCCGCAAGAAGTGGACGGTAAAATTGTAAATCCTTTTGTACATACCGTTTTACATGTTCGGGTTGACCGGCAAATTTTAATAGAAAGCCCTCCATTTGTTTTGGAAACAAAAGAAAGATTAGAGGAGTCTGGAATGGACCCTCATGAGGTATTACATGCAATTATTAAAGAATATGCGGATATTTATTTTGATAATTTTCGAAAGGATAGAGGATTTGATGAATTGGCCTACCATAGCCGATTAAAAAATCTGAATTTTAGGAAAAATGAAGGTTGAGTTTTCAACTTAGGCAAATTTATAAAGTGAGTTGGATTTGATTCTGTTGTATTAGAAGAGTTTTAATCAAACATATTACTTGAAAGCGCAGAGTGTTCTTTGGTTGAAAATGCCTGCGTTTTTTTTGTCCTTTTGTTTCGATATAAAAATGACTTTTGGACAGTTTTAGTTATACGCCTAGATTTTGAAGATTGTCTGGGTTTGGTGGTTTTTTGTTTGCAAAACTATTTCAATGAAGAGAAATTTAAAATCGAATTTACTCTTAGTTTAATCATGAATCTTTAATGGATGATGGATTGGAAAATAAAAAGGGCGTTGCCGGAAGAATCCGGAAACGCCCTTTTTGATTTGCTTAAAAACTTATAGGCATTTAGCGATTGTTTTGCCTAGATCTGCTGGACTTTTACAAACTTTGATCCCGCATTTCTTCATCACTTTCATTTTACTTTCTGCCGTTCCTTGTCCTCCGGAAATGATAGCGCCAGCATGTCCCATGCGGCGACCCGGAGGAGCTGTTTGGCCGGCAATAAAACCGACTACCGGTTTGGTAACATGTTTCTTAATATATTCCGCCGCTTCTTCTTCTGCGGAACCGCCAATTTCTCCAATCATACAAATAGCTTTGGTGCCTTTGTCTTTTTGGAAAAGTTGAAGAATATCAATGTACCTCGAACCTATAATTGGATCGCCTCCAATTCCTACACAGGTTGATTGCCCGATTCCCAAAGCGGTTAGCTGACCAACTGTTTCGTAAGTCAGAGTCCCACTTCTTGAAATGATTCCGACGTTACCTTTTTTGTGAATGTGCGCCGGCATTATACCAATTTTACATTTTCCTGGAGAGATAACGCCGGGGCAATTTGGGCCAACCAATCTGGAGCCTGAATTTTGCAATCCGCGATAAACGGTTACCATATCGTGAACGGGAATTCCTTCAGCAATACAAATAATCAATTCAATTCCTGCATTGGCGGCTTCCAAAATAGCGTCTGCAGCAAATGCCGGTGGAACGAATATCATGCTGGCGTTGGCTTTGGTTTTTTGTGCGGCTTCTTTTACTGTATTAAATACAGGAACGTCGCCTATTACAGTTTGCCCTCCTTTATTGGGAGTAACACCTCCAACCAAGTTGGTGCCGTATTTTTTGCATTGTTCGGCATGAAATAAACCTTCGCGTCCGGTTATGCCCTGGACGATTAACCTTGTGTTTTCGTCGACTAAAATGCTCATTTGATTGCCTTTACCACCTTTCTAGCCGCGTCTTTCATTCCGTTTCCAACAACGAAATTTAGCCCGGATTCTTTTAGAATGCGATGTCCTTCTTCCATGTTTGTGCCTTCCATGCGAACAACGATAGGAACGTTTACGTCCAATTTTCTAGATGCGTTAACAACGCCGGTAGCTAAGACATCGCATCGTAGGATTCCGCCAAATATATTTATGAATATTGCTTTTACATTGGGGTCGGCAAGCAATATGCGAAAAGCGTTTTCTATCATTTCTTCGTTTGCTCCGCCGCCGACATCTAAAAAGTTGGCAGGCTCGCCGCCAGAATGTTTGATGATGTCCATTGTCGCCATAGCGAGACCTGCTCCATTGACCATACAACCAATATTCCCATCTAATTTGATGAAGTTGAGATTATATTTTCCCGCTTCGACTTCTGTTGGGTCTTCTTCTCCTAAATCCCGGTACGCGACCGTAGCAGGGTGTCGTCCCAAGGCGTTATCATCAATGTTTACTTTGGCGTCTAAGGCTAATACGCGATGGTCGCGGGTGACCACTAATGGATTAATTTCCAACATATCGCAGTCTTCAGCCTGGAACGCTTTGTATAAATTAATAATGAAAGGAATGGCTTGTTTCATAGCTTCTTTACTTAAACCCAAAGCAAAGCAGATTTTTCGAGCTAAGTAAGGTTGAACGCCTTCGATTGGATCGATAGGTTCTTTAATGATTTTTTCGGGAGTGGATTCGGCAATTTCTTCGATTTCCATTCCACCCGCCGCGCTTGCAATTATCAATGACCGGCTGATTTCTCGATCGATGACCATGCTTAAATAAAGTTCCTGCGCGATGTCCATCCCTTCTTCAATCAGTACTTTTTTAACTAACATACCCTCGGGGCCGGTTTGTGGAGTGACTAATGTCATTCCAAGAATTTTTCCGGCATGAGTTTCGGCTTCAGTGGGGCTTTTAGCCAATTTAACTCCGCCGCCTTTTCCTCGGCCTCCTGCATGGATTTGAGCTTTAACAACTGTTACAACGGTTCCAACTTTTTTTGCCGCAGCCGCCGCTTGAGATTTTTTGTCAATCAAAACGCCGTTTGGAACGGGTACGTTGTATTTACTGAGTAATTCTTTTGCCTGGTATTCGTGAATTTTCATGTTTTTCCTGGCGGTTGGTTTGCTGGGAGTCTCAATAGTAAAATGTCGAAAATTTCCTAAATTAAAAAAGAATCGACGATTAAATTCCTCATATTAGCGATTCTAAAGAGAGCTTCCAAGACTGTTCAAATTTAAGAAAATTGCTGCTTTTTATCATATGTTTGGGTTTATGTCAAAGGAAGTAACTGGATTTGTCGCTCAATAGAATTGGTCGATTTTGTTACCTGTAAGGAAATGATTATTAAAGAAAAAGAGGCAGATTACTTAATGAAGAGGAACAATCAAATTATTAATCGTTTTGGAGTGAGTTTAAAAGTTTTAAGGAAAGCCAGGAAAACTTGATTCAAGTTATTGGGATGGATATATTATTGCCGCTAAACAGTTTGGATATTAGCATCGGGAAGCTATTCTTTTTAAGGCTTGTTCTGGGGGAGTAGGTTCTTCAACTTTTTGCTTGTTAATAACTTCTGTCCAAGCTCCAAGAAGAGTATTTAAAATTTCTAGGATGGATTTTAAAATTTTGGTTTCAGATTTAATATTAGCAAGCGTAAGTTGACTGAGGATAAATTGGTATAACCTTTCCAAACGCTTAGAAACATCGCCGCCTTTTTCCATATCTAACGCTAGGGACAATTCATTAATGATATCGTGAGTTTTACGTATGTGTACGCCTTTTCCAGGGATATCTTTTTGGTCGATGCAATCGATGGCCATAGAAGCGTTTTTAATGGCTCCTTCATACATCATCAAAATGAGCTGACCTTGGCTTGAGGTAGAAATATCATCCTGCTGGTATTGTTTGTAGTGTCTTGCAGCTCCGAAAATCATTCCCTTAACTCCTTAATTATCTTCTCGGTTCAAATGCGCTTTGAATACCCGCCAAGGCGCCGTTAAAAGCGTCTCTTTGAGAATTCAATCGTCCAATTACAACTTCTAGATTAGAAAACCGAGCTTTTAGGTTTTCTTCAAATAATTCGATTCTTTCTTCTTGATCGGTAATAGTTTCGTCGAAATCTTCAACTGTGTTCGTGACCGTATCAATTTCCGCTACAAGCGGGCCATTTCGAGAACTATCGGTAAGATTGGCAAGCTCCCGGTTTAAAGTTTCAGCAACGCCGGCGGCAAAAGTGATCGTTCCATAATCTCCGTCGGTTAATGTGGCTATTCTAAAATTAAGCCCTTCAGCGTCGGTGCCAGCGGCTCCAGCAAAGAAATTGCCAGATCCTGTTGCATTCACATAGTTATTTGCTCCGGTTAAGCTCAATTGAGGCACTCCATTAAGCACTCGTAAGTCGTAGGTTCCAGCCACGGTATCGTCCGTAGCTCCAATAAAAGTAACGTTGGAATTTGTAGTGATACCTTGACTAGAAAAAAGCTTGGAAACGTTACCGATATCTTGATTTAAAGCATCTTTAAATTCACCCTCGTCTAGCAAAAGGAGACCGTCTTCTTGAGTAGAAATTCCAACTTGAGAAAGATATTGAAAGCTACCAGTTACGCCGTCGACGGCGCTACTGATGACGTTTCTTAAGGTAGATTGAAGGTTTTGCGTTGTGAAGTTACCAAATAAGGTTCCTGTAAAATTAGTGTCAGGATCAAAAAATAACTCCGAATTCAAGAAAGCCATAAGATCATTATAACCCTCTACCAAAGCGCCTACCTTATCCTTAATGGCTTGGGAATCTGTTTGCAAAGTTATTATTCCAGAACCTGCCGATTGGAGATTTAAAGTAGTTCCATCGATAACGTCTGTAACGGTGTTAGTAGACTTTGTAGCTTGCACTCCATCCACAATAATAATTGCGTCTTGTGCAGTTTGAGTTTCTGTAAAGGGCAGGGCGTCGACTTGTCCTCCACCAATGACTGAGTGGAATAACTGTGCGGAAACTCCATTGTCTGCCCCCGTTTTTGTTCCTGATATTACCAAGCGGAGGGGAGCCTCGCTGTTACCATCATTTAAAAAAGTAGCGTTTGCGGATATACCAGAGTTGTTTATTGCTAATCGAAGACCATCAATTGTGTTGTTAGTCTCATTAATTTCAATTAATTGGGTTTCAGAGCCTACCGTTATTTGAAAAGTACCTTGCGCGATAGAATCATTGAGAGAAGAAAATCCTCTAGCGGTAGTAAGTTTTCCTTCTTGAGCCAATTGGTTAACTGCAAAGGAAAATGTTCCCGAAGAAGCCTGTGAAGTAGTGGTTACATTGACGACTGTATTGGTAGAAGTTGCAGAATTATTCGAAAACGACCCGGCGATAGATAAAAATTCGCTTTCTGTATTTAATTCTCCGACTTGGCTTTTAAAAGTGAGCAAACGTGACTTCAGGTCTTCAAATGAAGCAAGTTTTTCTATTTCCAGATCTCGTTTAGCAATTGTGATATCAATTGGACGTCTGTTTAAAGCCACCAAGCCGTCAATAATTGCCGCTGTATCTAATCCGGAATTTAAGCCATTAATTGCTGCTTCTGCCATGATTTTCCCTCAATTTTGCGCCGATTGAATAATACAAGTCGCTCTCTAAATACTCTATCGACCCTTGAAAATAGTAACTTTAGCGTTTTTTAATTTATATATTTGTATTTCATTGGAACGGAAAATTTTTCCGTTTTTAAATGCTCAATATTAATTTAGAATTTTCAAAAAAATATCTAACTATTTTATTTATAATGACTTATGAGTTTTTTAGTGAAAAGCTGGTTTATGCTTCCAATTACGCAAAAACTGGAATTGCAAATCTAACGCCAAAGCAAGGTAAGGAATTATGTTTTTTCTAATCTTGATTTTAAGTTTAAAACCCTATTCAGCAAATAAGTTCATGTTGGGTCCTAATTCTTCATTCCAAGTTGTAGTTTTTAATCTATTAGGCGTTTTATGATAGAAAAGCTTTTATTCATAATGATTTATAAAACTTGTCGAAAAAAAATCTATTGTGGTGTATAAAGTTCTTTTTAAATTTATTTAAAGAAGCGCGCTATGTCAGAACAATTTGATTTATTTGCCGAGCCAGACACTACAGCTAAACCGGAACCAAAAACCAATCAAGACCCAAAACCAGAGCTTAAGAAAGACGGACCTAGAGTCGTTTATTTTGATTTAGAAACTCAAAAAGGTTCTGAAGATGTAGGTGGTTGGGGAAATAGCCATCTTATGAAGCTTTCCGTTGGCGTAGTTTGGGATAGTTTGGAGGAGAAATATATTTCTTATTGGGAAAAAGATGCCGAAAAATTAGTTGAAAAATTAAAGTCTGCCGATCTTGTAGTGGGGTTTAATGTGATCGGTTTCGATTATTCAGTTTTACAGCCTTACTCTAAATTGGATCTCAACGAAATTAATACTTTTGATATGCTGATTGATATTAAAAAACGATTAGGATTTCGTTTGAGTTTGAATCACTTAGCCC
>JAYOZP010000026.1:40710-43281 GCA_038154245.1 Nitrospinales bacterium
GTAAAATGAAACTTATTGAAGAATATTGTATTAAGGATGTTGAAATTACGCGCGACTTATTTTTATTTGGCAAGAATAACGGTTATGTTAAATATAAAAGCAAAGGAAAGGGCGTTCAAGAACTAAAAGTTGATTGGACGGTTTAAGAGCTTATATACTTGGTTTACGGTCCTTTTTTTATTTTTATTAGTTGAGATAGGTTTATGGAAACAGCCACCATAATACATTGGATGCAAGCGATTCCTTTTTTTTCTCCTTTTAATAAAAATGAGTTGGAAACTTTAGCGTCAGACCAAAGGTACTTTTACAAATATACCGAAGGCGATAAAATAATTGAAGAAGGTCAGACAGATGTTTCGTTTCACGTTTTATTGAAAGGGGCTGTCCGAATAACCAAAACTGCGGAAAATAGAGAAGTTTTAATCAACAACCTTAAAGAAGGTTCGGTTTTTGGCGAGTTGTCAATACTTCGAAAAGGAAAAAGAACTTCCACTGTCACCGCAGAGACGTTAAGCATAACAATGACGATTAAACCCCAAAATATGGACGACTGGAATGTCCATCTTCAAAACAAATTTAGAGATCAGCTACTTAAAGTAGTTCTTAAAAGGTTTGAAGTTATCGATAATAAACATGTTGAAGCTCTTTGCAAAATTCCTCCAGAAGAAAAAAAATAGAACCTCCTGCCGTTTCATCTAAACAGTTGCGTTTTTTATGATTGTTTGGGTAGTTGATCAAGCTTTTTCAGGAAGGTCGATCATCAACTGATTTGATGGAATCGCAAATCCGTTTTCATTGCAAATACGAACCACCGCTGAATTAATTTCTTTTTTAAAAAGGTAATAATCTTTTGCTAGTCTACCGTCAACTTTAACGATAACCATAAGTTTTATAGAATTAGGCGTTATCTCGTTAAACATTACATTCAGTTCGTGGAAATCAGCCGGTTTTTTTGTGATTCTTTCCTGAAATTGTTTTTTTATTTCCGATTCAAATAATTTAGGGACATTGTCCGAAACTTTTGATTGTGCACTGTGCCCTAAGCCAAATTCGATCAGTAAATCGAACCCAGTCGATAAATTGACAGGATTTAAATTCAGATAATCCTTGGTGGGATAAAACTTTTTAGAGCCGTCGCTTAATAAAACCACTTGCTCGACCGTTTGAAAAAGGATTTGACCGTAAGTTTTATCGGATAATAGAACCCAGTTTCCTTTCTCGGTCGGGAACCAAGGTTCGTTTTCAACCGTGGTCCGAGAATTTAAGTTTACTAAGTAAGCTACCGGGACCGAAATCGTCTTGCTTTCCAAATTTTTGTTTTCAAGAGTGGTGTCTAAGCCAATTTCTTTAACCAACCAAGGAATTCCATTCCAAACGATTCTTTCTCCTTCTTTGACTGATCCAAGATTCATGACCATTTTTAGTTCGTTAAAAAATTGAGGAATGATTTGACGAGAGGTCCAAAAAACCGCTAATAAAATAAGAGAAACAGCGCTCAAAAGAAGCCAGTCATTACGTAAGAATAAAACGAGAACAATCGATGCAGTACATGCGGCTATCGTTAAAAAACCATATACGGTTTTAAAGGCTTTTCCAAACTGCGACCGATTGGTTAATAATTTACCAAGCTTATTGAGGAACCACCAAAGTCCAAAGAACGCGCCTAATGCGAATAAAATATTTTTTCCACGAACGCTAAAAAACTCTTCAATAAACTTAGAAGTTAAATCTAGAAGAGTTTTTTGGTTCCCCTCTAACTTTTGAAGATTACGACGAGCAGTTTCGAGTTCTAATTCTAGAATTTGCGGATTATATTTTATTTTTAATTCTTCGAATCGATCTTGATAGTTTTTTAGCTGAGTGGCGTTGTTGGCGACCAAGCTTTCAGGAATTTGCGACATGGCTGCTAAGCTTTTGTTTGCCTGGCTGGAATGAGAAATTTTTCTTTCTAAGTTCTCAATTTTTTCTTTAATTGTGTCTATTTTTCTGGGTTTTTCCGTAAGCCTATGAAGTATGTTGATTAGCGGTTTCGTCATGGCTTGAATTTTATCAAGCCAACTATTCTTAGATTTTTTGAAATTGATGTCGTCCTGAGAAAGTTGTGTGGATCGAATTTCAAAGCTTTCGTTAAGACGATCTAATTCTATTTGAAGTTGCGCTATTCGTTCTAATGTTTCTCGCGTGGGGATACTCTTATTTAATTCATCCAGAGCTTGTTCAATCGATTGGGATTTTTGAATAATTTGGAATAATTCATTTTGAATGATTTCTTTTTTTTTAGTTACAAGGTCGTCTTCAAGAGCAAATGAAAAAGGAGTTTGAAATAAAAAAAGAAGAAATAGAATTCGAAAAGTTAATGAGAGGTCGCTGTTAAATGAAAGTTTCATTAATCTTTTCTGAAGTCAATTTTGCTGCCGCCTAAATTATAGGCGGCAACTATTTTTTTGAAATTAATCATAATTAAGATTCGGCTTGTTTTGAAGGAGATAATATCAAAGGAATCTCTAAAAACAGGTTAAAAAGTTTAAAAAAAGTTTATATTATATCGGAAGACGTTATTTTCCATATTTA
>JAYOZP010000027.1:0-23074 GCA_038154245.1 Nitrospinales bacterium
CCGATATAATATAACCTTTTTTTAAACTTTTTAACCTGTTTTTAGAGATTCCTATGAGTTAATAATAAGGTATATTTGAGTATTGTTATCGACCCAGTTTTTACTGATTTGAGAACATCATGTTTAAAAGTAAATTTAAAGTTTTAACTATCCCATGGTGGATTTATTTGCTAATCGGGCTTATTGGACTAATTGTTATTAAAGCTCTGATTATTAGTTATCAATATTCAATGCGGATGAATAGCGTTTATGCGCCTTTAATATACGCTAGTGTAGAAGTCGAACTCAACGTAACAACAGCGCATTTACTAGTTGAGGAAATCTTAAACGGAGACCATTTTGAAGAAGAAGATGTTTGGAAGAAATACGCTCTCGCAGAGTGGTATGTGCAGGCAATTCTTAACGGTGGTGAAAGAAGAGAAGAGAAAATCTTACCTCTGAAAGACAAGAAGCTTCGGCTAATTGTTCAAGATTTAGAAAAACGACTTTCACAATTTAAAAATATATCAAGCGAGAGATTGAA
Organism: Nitrospinales bacterium; assembly: GCA_038154245.1. Classification (GTDB taxonomy): domain Bacteria; phylum Nitrospinota; class Nitrospinia; order Nitrospinales; family JAJDAT01; genus JAJDAT01. Next base: position 524 of record JAYOZP010000027.1, read on the forward strand.
GAAACGAGAAGTTTCTGGATCAGGAACGGAAATTGATCAAAGGTATAATAGAATTTTTCGTATCTTTTTAGACGAAGCGGAATCTGTAAAAAATCAACTTCAGCATGTAATGCTAGAAGATATGAAAGATTTCCGAACTATTTTTATTTCGTTATTAATAGTGGTTTTAGTATTAGGGATAGTAGTTATTTTCAACTTTTACAGACTAGAACGTTTACGAGTCACAGATTTTAGAAAATTACAGGATACTAACGACGAGCTTGAAAGTGAAATCGAAGATCGTCGCCGAGCTGAAAATCAATTGAGAGACTCCAGAGAACAATTACGTAAATTGAGTAATCAGTTACAAGTAATTCGAGAAAATGAAAAGACAAGAATCTCTCGCGAAATACACGACGAATTAGGACAGATTCTAACCGGTCTGAAAATGGAATTATCTTGTTTAGAAGTGGAATTAGATTCTCCAAGTATTATCGAAAAGTTACAATCAATGGGGTGTATGATTGATTCGACAATTAATTCCGTTAGACGTATAGCCACAGAGTTACGCCCTCAAATTTTAGATACATGCGGCCTTTTAGACGCCCTTGAATGGCAAGGCATGGATTATCAAGCTAGAACTGGAATAGAATGCAAATTAGAATTGCCTAAGGATTCCGTAAGATTAGATTCCCAATTGTCGACTGCCATTTTTAGAATTTGCCAAGAAACTCTTACCAATGTTGCCAGGCATTCAGAAGCGACTGAAGTTCAAGTATCCTTGAAATTCAACAAAGACGAGCTATTTTTGACCGTGAAAGATAATGGGAAGGGTATTGAACTTGAGCAAATTTACAATACTAATTCTTTAGGGTTATTAGGAATACAAGAGCGGGCAAACTATTGGGGAGGACATGTGACTATTGATAGCCCGCCTGGTGAAGGAGCTTTATTCACTATTAGTATTCCATTAACCGATAATCCCGTTTTGGAAAATGCCTAATATTAAAGTATTAATAGCGGATGATCATGCCGTTGTTCGGCAGGGGTTAAAACATATCATTGCCCGCGATTCTGGTATTGAAGTAGTCGCCGAAGCTGAAAACGGTAATGAGGTTTTAGAAAGAGTGCAGGAGTTAGATCTTGACGTGATTTTAATGGATATCGAAATGCCAGAAAAAAATGGCATTGAAACTCTAATTCACCTTAAAACTTCAAATCCAAATTTGCCCATTATTATTTTAAGTATTTTTGCGGAAGAACAGTATGGTTTGAGACTAATCCAATCAGGCGCTTCAAGTTATCTTTCTAAAACGTGTCCTCCCAATCAGCTTTTAGAGGCTATACATAAAGTGGCTAATGGCGGAAAATATATTACTTCTTCTCTAGGAGAGTTGCTTGTTAAAAACATGGACAATGAGGGGAATAAGCCAATTCACGAATCTCTCTCAAACCGAGAATACCAAATCTTTGTTATGATTGCGTCTGGCAAAAAACAAAAAGATATAGCTTCTGAATTATCTATTAGTATCAATACGGTGAATGTCCACCGAGCGAATATTTTAAAAAAACTCAACGCCAAAAGTAATTCTGAAATAATTCGCTATGCGCTTCAAAACGATCTTATAAAATAAAGCTATCGGCTTGTTCGAAGAATGTAACCCGAAAAAAAATAAAACCTGCGTCAATCGACACAGGTTTTTTTATTTGCTCCATTTTGAAAAGTAAAGAGGATTTAGGAATTGGAAATATATTCTGAGATCATAAAAGCTGAAAAACGGATAAAAAAATATATCCGAAAGACGCCGTTAGAGTTTTCGCCCTATTTAAGTAAGCTATGTAACGCTAAAATCTATTTGAAGCTTGAGTCGGAGCAATTAACCGGTTCTTTCAAAATTCGAGGAGCATTTAACAAGTTTTTTGCATGTAAAAGTCATTTGAAAAATGGGTTCATTACTGCGTCGACGGGCAATCATGGCAAAGCTGTAGGATATGTATCCAAACTGCTGGGTTTAAAAGGAACTGTTTTTGTTCCTGAGACGGTAGCAAAAGCAAAGTTAGAAGCGATCCAATATTACGGTCTGAATATTGAGAGATATACGGGAGATAGCGGCGAAGTTGAAATACATGCTCGAAACATTGCAATAGAAAGGAAAACTCCATTTATTTCACCCTACAACGATCTTCATATTGCGGCAGGTCAAGGGACAATAGGGAACGAGATATTAGATGAACTTCCCGAAGTTGATGCCGTATTTATGTGTGTTGGCGGCGGTGGACTAATTTCAGGAGTGGCGGGTTATATAAAAACTAAAAGAGAAGAAATAAAGATAATCGGGTGCGAACCAAAAAATTCATGCGAAATGTCGGCTTCCATTAAAGCGGGTAAGCAAGTTTTTGTGAAGCATAAGCCGACTTTGTCCGATGGTTCGGCTGGAGGCGTAGAACCAGATTCAATAACGTTCGACCTTTGCCAAAAATATGTGGATGATTATTTGCAAGTTTCAGAATTAGAAATAAAGAAAAGTATGTTTTTGATGATAGATAAACATAAAAAAATCATAGAAGGAGCCGCAGCCGTTCCTCTCGCCGCGTTTTTAAAAAATAAACAAATGTTTGTAGGTAAAAATGTAGCGATTATTTTGTCAGGCTCGGGAATAGGAATTGAAACTATTCGGAAAGTTATGAGCTAGTGAAGCCGGTAATAATTGAAAAAGAAGAGATCGTAAAGCTATTAGACTTTAAAGAAATTATTTCTGTTGTCGAGAAAAGTTTTGTCGACTTTTCAACAGGGAAATTGATGATGCCTCCCCCTCAAGATATAACGCTTGAGGAATTTCGCGGTGAGACACATATTAAAAGCGCCTATTTGCAGGGGAGCGATTCTTATTGCGTTAAAATTGCTTCTGGATTTTATGATAATCCAAAGTTAGGGTTAAATTCGTCTCAAGGAATGATGATATTGCTTGATTCGAAAACAGGAGTTCTAAAATGTATTCTTCTTGAAGACGGAATTTTAACCGATTATAGAACGGCTGCGGCAGGAGCTGTTGCCGCTAAATATTTGGCAAATAAAAATAGCGAAAACGTCTTAGTTATTGGTTCGGGTATACAAGCGAGATTGCAGGTTGAGTTTTTGTGTCAAGTTTTTCAAATTCGGAGAATCTTAGTTTGGGGAAGGAATCAAGAAAGTATTAAAAGTTATTGCGATCATTTTTCAAAATTTAATAAATTAAATTTTGAAAAATTGACGGCGATTCAAGAGGCTAAGGATGTTGATATTGTCGTAACAACGACACCTTCGAGATCCCCTTTACTTTTTGAAGTAGAAAAAGGCGTTCACATAAACGCTATAGGCTCCGACATGCCGGGAAAACAAGAATTGCATCCTAAACTTTTAGCGAAAGCTAAAATAATTACCGATTCAACGTCGCAGTGCGAAAAAAACGGAGAATTACAACATGCGTTAAAATCTGGCGATGTTGTTTCAAAAGACGTGTATGCTGAATTGGGAGAGGTTGTCGCTAAAACCAAAAAGGGAAGAGAAACTCAGGAAGAGAATACCATATTCGATTCGACTGGATTAGGGATTCAAGATTTAGCGATAGCGAAATATGTTTACGGAAAGTTTATTAATTAGTTTTGAAGATGAGCGTTAAAAAAAATAGCTGTAAAAGATTGGGACAATCTAAAACAAAAAATGATTTTTTAAGCTTTTTTCTTGGGAGAAAACTTATCGACGTAATATTTAGCGACATCTTTAAAGGAAACGATACCAATAATTCTTTTTTTTTCGGTCACTGCTATATGACGGGTATTCTTCCTATGCATTTCTAAGAATGCAGAAATCATTGATTTGTTCCCATCAATAGTATAAACGGGACTGGACATCGCGGCGCTGACGGTAAATTCATGTGGATGAAACTTCTGGGCGACTACCTTTTTAAGTAGATCCGTTGCGGTGAAAACGCCGACGTATTCAATTCCCTCCTTAACCAAGATTGAACTTGCCTTTTTTTGCACCATCAATTCGCAGGCTGCTAAGACTGTGGTTTCAGGATCAACGCTCACAAAAGATTTCATCATAAAATCTTTAACTGCTTCCATCAATTTCTCCAATCATCAAGGGGTAAATTCCCCGCATTTCAATGTTTTGTAATGGTTAAATTGTAACCTATTTACTGTGATTTTTTATATTTCTATCAAAATTTTTGGAATTTTTCTAGCGATTCATTCTAGTTTTTTAACTTATTGAGTTTTAATTAGTTATGCCAGTTTAACGACTTTTGATTAGTAACTAAAATGGTTCCGTCAAATCCAGCTTGCCAGTAATCCAAAATATTGCAGAAATTTGAAGTGCTTATTTTTACCTTACAGCATACTTCTTCTAATAACTTTACGGAAAAACTCAAGGATAGTTGATCTATTTTTAGATGCGGGTACAATTTTTTTGAAAAAAAAGGCTTGCAAGATTACAGTCTAAACTTTTATTTTATCTACATGAACCGCGAAAATAAAATTTTTGACGCTATTGAATATGAATCGTTAGACGTTTTAGAGGAAGTTCCTCACAAGAGTAGAGGACGTTGGGTTTATCATGTTTTAAAAATAGCAATTGGAGTTCTTCTATATAAAGTTATATTTGCAGCAGTCCCTTACTTAAATCATTTAATGGATTAGTTTTCGTAGCTATAAATCAGAAATGATTTTTGCATCTTTTAAAGATAATAATTTTTTGTAGATAGCTTCTGCGTCGTTTTTATCAAAATGACCTGGTTCGCTGTATTCTCCAAAATAAAAATCTATTCGGCCGTTATTTACCAAACAAAAATGCGTAACTTTATCGAAGTCAATCGTTACGTTGTGCCCTATTTGTAGATACATATTTGTCTCCCATAATTACTGAAAAATAGTTAATTCGCTCCTAATTTGTAATTACAGCCTCTGGAAATCAAAATATAGGCAATGGCAAATTAGAGAAGACGTTAATTAAGATTCTCTTAATTCTTAAAAATTCTATTAAAAAAGCGTTGCATGGCCTGCCAGGATCTATCGTCGGCGTCTTTGTTATATTTTAAATTTGAAATATTAAACTTTTTCCCTATTTCGTCGGCTTTAGGGTTGGTGTAGCTATGGGCAACCCCGGCAAAACTCATATAGGTGAAATCTGTATTAGCTTGGTACATGGCTTGCGTAAAAGCGGCTACGGCTTCCGGTTTCAGAAAAGAATCTTGCGAACCGTTTGCCACTAATATTGAAGCCTTTATTTTTCCTTTTGAAGCGTCAGGTTCCAAAGGCAATGCGCCATGAAAAGCCACAACCCCATCTAAGTCAGAGCCTCTTTGAGCCATTCGTAAAGAGACCGCCCCACCAAAACAATACCCTATAGAAGCTATCTTAGTTGAATCCACTGTCTTATGAGATTGCAAAATTTCTTTTGCTTTTTCAAATCTGGCGCTAGCCGATTCAAAGTCCTTGAAAGCCGCTTGCATGAACTTAGAAGCGTCAGATGGATGTTCGGCTAGTTTTCCTTCCCCATACATGTCTACTGCAAAAGCCGTATAGCCAAGCTCGGCGAGCTTTCTGGCTCGACTCCGGGCGTATTCGTTATGCCCCCACCATTCATGAACGACGAGTATTCCCGGCCTTTTTCCCGAAATTGAGTCGTCATAAGCTAAATATCCTTTTAAATTAGCGTTACCGGCGGCGTATTTGATCTCTTGGGTTTTAATTTCCGCTTGGGCCAATGTTGTTAAGCTGAGTAGAAAGATGATAGAGAAGAACGTCTTCATAAAATACTCCCTTTGAGAGCGTTGAAATTTTTGGAGATAAATTTTGATTATTTTAAATTTCTTTAACTAAAATTTCACTCTTTTTCGTTAAGTTACTTTTCCCATAGCAAAAATTCTAAAACGTGAATTTATCCTCTTTCTACTTAGAGGAGAACTAAACGAAATTCTAATCCTTGGCTAAAGGTTATCTTCTATTTCTAACCGATAATATTTTAAAAGAATAATAAGGAGATTAGGATAGTGTATTTTTTTCAACTTCGTGGCTATCGTAAGAGCTGGTCGGAAATAAAATCAGACGCAGAAAGTTTTGACGAACTGTTGGATATTTCAATCATACTCAATAAAGAAATTGAGTATTTGCCTGTTAACGTTATTGGCGATTTACAGTTGAAATTGAAAAGAAAAGCTCGCCAAATTAAGACTCGTTTAGAGGAAGGATACTGTTTTCCTAAATATTTTCGTTGGTTGCAATTAAGAGGTCTACCGAGAAACAACTTCCCTTGCCTACAGAACTTTCCACTTTGATGGAACCCTTCATATGTTCAATAAAACTTTTTGCCACTGATAAACCGATCCCCAAACCACTTTCATTTGTAAAGCCGCCGTCGTATTGATTAAAGGGTTTGAAGATTGATTCAAAATCCTCCGCAGGGATACCAATTCCAGTATCGGTTATTTTAACCCGTAAAAATTTGTTTTCTATTTTTTCAAAGTTTATCGTTACTTTTCCTCCAGTTTTATTAAATTTTATGGAGTTTGATATTAGATTAAAAAACGCCTGTTTTAGCCTTTCAGAGTTGCCGCTAACGATAATAGTTTTATTATCAAAATTCGGTTTAATGATTTCAACTTCTTTCTCATCGGCTAGCGGGAGTAATAGATTGATTGCTTCTCCAAGGGGAGCGCCGATATCAAAGTTGTGCAGTGGAAATTTTAATCGATTCGACTCGCTTTCGGATAAACCTAATACGTTATTTAAAAAAGAAAGAAGATGATTGCTTGCTTTTCGGATAAATTCAACTTTTGACTTTTGGGATTCCGTCAAATCTTTAGAAGTATTTAATAAATCAGAGAAACCAATAATGGCATTCATAGGGGTGCGGAATTCATGACTCATTCTGGATAAAAAATCTGATTTGTTTTGATCGTTTTTTTGAGCTTCTTCCCTTTTTAAATTTGCTTCTTTAAGCTCGAAAATGAGCCTCTTATCTCTTTTTCTAAGCATGGATAATTTAAGATGCGTCTTCACCCTTGCAAATAATTCCTCGTCATTGAAGGGTTTTACGATGTAATCTAAGCCTCCAACTTTAAAACCGTTAAGAATATCCGCAGGTTCGTCTAATGCGGTTAAGAAAAGCACGGGGATATCCCGAGTACTTTTTTCCGCTTTCAGTCGTTTGCAAATTTCGAATCCATTGGGTTCCGGCATTATTACGTCTAAGAGAATCAAGTCGGGTGTAAAAGCTTTAGCAATTTCTAAGGCTGAATCTCCTCCAAGCGATGCGGAAATTTTATAGCCTTGGGACTCTAAATTTTCTTTTAACGCGTCTAAGTTTACTCGAACGTCGTCAACGATTAGAATTTTTGAATTAGATAAGTCGATATCTTTAGAGTCGATTAAGTCGGACATGGTTGGGCCTTCATAAAATGTCGAGTTTTATGATTTTATATACTTTGATGTGTCTAGGCAAAGATTAAATGCCAAGTTTGGACATTGTTTTAGATAGATGAAAATATTTCAATTACTTATAGAAATATATTGAGATTGAGATAAAAAGGGAAGGTGGCTTAAGAATCAGCGGCTATGCCGGCTAAGACCTCGCGAATTTGTTGCAAAAAAATGTTTACTCGAATTGGCTTGACGATATAGGAATGGAATCCTATTTCCAAAGCCTGCTTTACGTCAGAATCCATGGCGTTAGCGCTCATGGCAATAACGGGTATGTGCTGAGTTTCTTCGTAGCTTTGTAAATGTTTATAGGCTTCAAGGCCATTCATTTCTGGTAAATTTATATCCATTAAAATCAAGTTTGGTATGCGAGTCCGAGCAAGCTCAAGACCTATATGAGCGTTAGGAGCGGATAAAAGTTTGATTTTGGTTTTAGAAGTTAAAATTTCTTCAATTAACGCTAAATTAGCTGGATTATCTTCGATGTATAAAATCGTCATTTGTTCTTCGATGGCTTCGTTTAATTCAGTTTCTGAAACGTCTTCGATATTTTCTTTCTTAGAAATCTCGGAGGTTGAAATATTGCTTAATGGAAGACTGATAGTAAAGCTGCTGCCTTGATTATCGCTTTTCACGGAAATTAAACCGTTCATTAGTTCGATTAGTTGTTTGCATATGGTTAATCCGATTCCTGTGCCTTCGATTTCAGAACCTTCGGCCCCCAGCCTATTAAAAGGTTCGAAAAGTTTATCCATTTTCTCTTTTGGAATTCCAAATCCTGTGTCTGCAACCGTGATGGAATACTTTTCATCTTTTTCAATAAATCCAGAGATGGTTACACGGCCATTTTTTCGGTTATATTTGATTGCGTTAGAAATCAAGTTTAGCAAAACCTGTTTAAATCGAGTTCTATCTGCAATAATAAAAACTTTGGGAATTTTAGTGATTTTATTTTTTAGAGCCATTTCATATTGCTCGGCCATTGGCGCGATTCCACTTAGCGCTTCTTCCATAATTGAAAAAATTTCGACAGGTTCTAGAGAAACAGTCATTTTGCCGCTTTCAATTCTGGATAAATCTAATATTTCATTTATGAGACTGAGTAAGTGCGTTCCAGCTTTTTTGATGTAATTCAAGTTGGATCTTTGTTTTGTGGACAAATGATCTTTTCGATCAGCTTCCAAAACCTGACAAAAGCCTAGAATTGCATTTAAAGGAGTCCGAAGTTCATGGCTCATTTGAGATAAAAACTTTGATTTTGCATTGTTGGACCTTTCCGCATTTTCTTTCAACTTTTTAAGGGACTTTGCTTGATTTAGAATTTTGTCCAGAGCTGTTCTGTATTGTCCAGTAAGTTGGTGATTCGGATAAAATGATTCTCCAGAAAGCATTTTAGAGGCAAATAGCAAAAAGGTTTGAAGATTATTCGTCAACTGATTTGTGGAAAGAGCTAAATCTTTCAATTCGTCATTTGAATTAACAATGATATCTCTTTGGCGGAATTCTCCTTTAGATACTTGAGCAAGATTATTAGAAACAGCGACAACGGGTTTAACAATGAACCTAAAAATATAGTAAGAAGAAAAAACTAAAACCAAAAATATTACTGAAAATGATATTTCTATTGCCGTTCTGATATTTACCTGATTTTGATTAGCAATTTTGTTATAAATTTCAACCAGTTCATGGCTTTTGGCCTGAAGAATGTTGACCCCATTGAGTATATTAAATCCTGATTTTTTAAAGTCGTAAAAATTTGTCTTTGAGTCGACTAAGGTATTTACATCTTCTTGAAAATTTGAAAAGAACTTTTGAATTTCGTTAACTTTATTTTGGAAATTTTGATTCTGGATCGCCGATATAACGGCAAATCTTTTCCCTTCTAAATCTATAGGGTATTCGCCTCCTTCTTGAAAAGCAGATAAAGTCCTGTTAAAAATATTTTTTGCATGTATATATTCCTCCAACGCGATGTTAGCTTCATTTTGTCCAAATGCCGAAATATTTGGAAGATTAATTTGATATTTGCGGACCCCTAATAAATCTCCAACATTAACGTCCTCATTTTTTAATACTGAATGACATGAGGCGCATTCTTTGGTAGTTGCTTTATCTTTTATGTAAACAGAAAAGGTGGATCCATTTTTGTTTTGTGCAACATGCTCGAATTTACTTACTGTATTTGATAAAAGAAAATCATAAGCTTGCTTATCAGTTTCTGTTTTTAGTCCTTGCTCCAGGTTAACCGGGTTTCTAGAAATGATGTCAACATGGAGATTAGGGGATTTAATAAATTGTTGATTGATCAAACGACTAAAGGTTGCTGGAAAAGGAATTGAAGGAGATGGTTCTTGTTTAGGATTCATGCTCATTTTAATACCTGCTTCATTTGCAGGAGAGAAAACCATCTCGGTATAAAGTTTTCTCATAGATTCAATATATCGATCTAAAAAGTCTATATTTTGTTCGATAGTCGCTTTTTTTCCTTTGAACATGGTGTATCCAAAAGCGGCTTTCCCCATTAATTGGCTGAGCATGCGTTGTCGCCCTAGAACAACTATTAAATTAGCGTCTTCCTTTGCTTTATCAAGAGAGTGGGTAATAGATACACCCGAGACGATCAAAATAGAAAGTAGAATTCCAAAAATAACCAGCGCCTTATATCGGATAGACATCCTTTTCATTAAGACTCCACTAAGTAGTTGAGGTTATTTAAAAACTGAGTTTTTTAAAAATTTATGTCTCGGGAAAAATTTAACAACTAATAATGATTTTTAAAATAATCTGAAAACAGTATAAATAAATCTCTTTATAAGAGATTAGGTGGCGCTTGCCAAATTTACTAAGAAAAAGCTATTAACTGTTGCGTTAAATATGTCCTATATAGATAGGATATGCCTTCTTGCTTTCTTCGCAATGGGCATTTCCAAATTTTAAGCAAATTATTATTAAATTTTTTTGTGTATGAAAATAGATGAGTTGATTTCAGATTATACGACTAACTGTTGGTTCAATGTAGACGTGTTCGGGTATGTCATAAGATTAAGGATTAGTGAAGGCTTGTGATTTTATTTCGAAATTCCAAAAATTTTATTGACATTGATAGGTCTGATAGACCATATTTATTTTAAAACCGTTTTGGAGGTTCGAAATAGCTAAAAAAGGTTGCTTTTTTTTTATAACGGTATATTCTGTGTAATAAAGTGTAATTCTAGTGGCGGTTTATAGAAACGTAAGGCGGTCTATCATGATAGATAAACAGGTGCAGGAAGATTGGATACCGACGATGCCTCTGGTTTATGTAAAGTTTCGGGAAGTCGTCAAAAATCCTCAGAGCGCTTTTAAAGATTTTGCCGACGTTATTGGAGGCGATACTTCTTTAACTTCTCGTTTGTTGAAAATCGTTAACAGCCCTTTTTATGGTTTCGAATCGAAAATTGAAACCATTCCTCACGCGTTATACATTGTTGGAACTGAAGAATTGCACGATATGGTGTTAGCGACTTCTGTTATTAATGTTTTTAAGGGATACTTAAAAGATTTAATCGATATGGAATCTTTTTGGCGTCATAGCATTGCATGCGCCCTGGCGGCTAAAGAATTAGCAAGTTATATGGAGCCCGCGCAGCATGAAAACTTATATGTGGCGGGCCTTATTCATGATATTGGAAGTTTGGTCATCTATAACAAAATGCCAGATATTTCGGCGGGAGTTCTAAAGGAAAGTGAAAAACACAAAATTCCTCAACACCTGGTAGAGAAAAAAGCCTTTGGTTACGATCATGCGGTGGTTGGAGAAAGAATTTTGAAAGCGTGGAATATTCCTAACAGGCTTGTAGAAAGTGTTGCTTTTCATCACGATCCTTTTCGCGCGCCTAATTATCATTTAGAAGCCGCCATAATACACAAGGCCGATGTGCTCGCTCACGATCTAGATTTGGGGAATAGCGGTTCTCCCATAGCTCCTAATCTAAATCCTGAGGTTGACGCGCTGTTGGGGATTTCAGAAAAGGACTTAGAAGAAATTAAAGTTGAGATTTGTAATCAATTTGAAGAAACTGTTTCACTGCTCCTGCCTCGTTAAGCTTTCAATAGACGGTTTTATTTAAATCGCAATCTGGCTCTATTGTTTCTGCAGAATTAAAAAGTTTTTATTATTACTAAAAATGATTTTTAATCCGTAATATTTTGCTATCCAAGCAAAAGTTTGATCCGAGTAAAAAACGATATGGGTTGGATCTCTTTTGTAATACCAATTCTTGAACAATTCCTTAGAAGCTGTTTTATTTTTAAACGAGTATAGTTGAGTCATGACGGCTAAGTAGCTGGAGGGAGATAATAAAGACACTATATGATTTAATTCTTTCTCCGGATATTTGAAATGTTCAAATGTTTCTGTAGAAATAATTAGGTCGTAATTTTGTCGAAGCTTTGCTTCAGAGAAAAAATTTTCGTCGTAAATATCTGTTGCAAAGCCGCGCTTCTCTAGTAGTGTTTTTAAAACAGGTTCATATCCGCACCCGTAATCTAAAACCCACCGCACCTTATCGCATGAGTCATTAACTTGCTTAATGGCATTTTCAAACATGGCGACATATCCTTCGTTTTCTATATTATTTTCATGCTCGAGGTATCTATCCACTTCTTCTTGCTGAGGAATGAAGAAGTTAGAAGGGACAAAAATCATTGAACAACATGGGCACAAATAATATTCTCGATTTTCCCCTTCGATAAAAAAATCGGAAGAAGAAAAGCATAAAGGGCAAGAGGTTATTGTATTTTCTAAATTATTTTGAACAGGCATGCTTGAGGCGTTTGTGTATATAATTAGTAAATATATTTAATTCTAGACACAATAGATTTATCATATTTTCATCGCTCAAAATATTTAAAATAAAACGTTAAAATATTTTGAGCGTTAAATAAGGCTTTTTAAGAAATGGAGTAAAAGACTATGCGAGTTTTCTATTTTTATAAAAAACAAGTTTTAGTTCTGAGCATTTTTGTTTTATGTCTAACTTTAAGTAATTCTTCGATCGTTTTTGCGGACAATAAAGAAGAAGGATCAAAAATGCAGACTATGAACGCGGAAATGCAAGCCATGATGGCCAAATGGCAAGAGTATGCATCCCCAAATGAAAATCACAAAGCTTTAAACACTTTGGCAGGTAACTGGAATCATGTTGTTAAATGGTGGATGGAGCCGGGTGGCAAACCGGAAATATCTAAGGGAACAACCGAATCTCGATGGATTATGGGAGGACGTTACCTGCAACATATGGTAAAAGGAATGTCAATGGGCCAGCCGTTTGAAGGGATGGGACTCATTGGTTACGATAACGCACAAAAGAAATACCAAACGATTTGGATTGATAATATGGGAACGGGTATTATGATTGGGAAGGGCGACTATGATTTTAATGAAAAAACTCTGAACGACCAGGGAACTTTTTCCGATCCATTTATGGGGCAAAGAACCTACAGAACAGAGACTAAATTTACGGATAACGATCATTATACTTATGAAATGTTTGCTTCCGATCCAACAGGTAAAGAATATCTTATGATGTCAATTGCTTATACTCGAATGAACTAACTAGAAGAATCGCTCTAAACCTAAGTTTTAGTAAAGCTTGATTTCATCAAAACTAATAATTTGAAAATTATCTATGAGTATCGGCGACCAGATTAATACAATTCGTCAGCGATTAGACGACGAAAGGCAATTTCTTAGTAACTCTTTTGTCCGATTTTTATTGCTTCCATTAGTTGAAGAACTTCATAGCGCTGGCAGGTTTAGCGAAGGACTTGAGCTATTAGACAAAGCGTTGGATTACCAATGGACGCAAAAAGACTTTCTGTTGCGCGAAGAAACGCTTGTATTAAAGGGGCAGGCGCTACTCGAATTGGGTAGATTGAACGAATCTCGAGTTGTTTTCGAACAGGTTTTGGCAAACCTAGAACAGGAAGTAAATTTAGATCATGCATTGATTTCTTCAGTAATGAATAATTTGGCTCTGGTTTACGATAAGTTAGAAGAATTTGATAAGTCGGAGCCGTTATATTACCTCGCTCTTGAGAAACATAAGAGGAACTTGGGGCCGGAGCATCCTGAAGTAGCTACTTCATTAAATAATTTAGCGGTTTCTCTTATGGTTCAGGGAAAATTAGAAGAAGCGGAGCGTTTATATAACAAGGCGTTAGAAATTAGAAAGACAAGCTTTGGGGAAGAACACCCAGATGTTGCGTTTAGTTTAAATAATTTAGCGGTTCTTCATCGTCGTCAAAAAAAATATGATAAAGCTGAAAAATTTTTTCGACAAGCGTTGAAGATTCGAATTCTTTTATATGGGAAAAACCACCCAGATGTAGCTCAGAGTTTGAATAACCTAGCCGTGTTGTTTATTAAACAAGGAAATTTTGATGAGGCCGAGCCTCTGCATCAAGAAGCTTTACAAATTAAAAAACATTTTTTTGGAACCAGTCACCCCGCTATTGCCGCAACCCTTAATAATCTTGCCATCCTTTATGTTAAGCAAGGGTTGGTTGGTAGGGCTATTCCTTTGATTGAAACATCTTTAGATATTTTTGAGCGTACTTTGGGCGCAAGACATAGAAAAACAAAAAATGTCAAAACGAAATTAGAGAGCTTAAAGTCGAAGGAACTTCTAAAAAAACAAAGTTGTCAAGAATCTAACATGCTAAATTGAAGTCCATACACATAGCAGTATAGTTTGTTTCGGCTCGCCTTAGAATAAACCAATAACTTCTAATTCTATATTGTATAGTTGAAACAGCTATAGACAATAACGAGCGTTTCATATATTTTATTTTGAAATTTAAAACTGTGAGACTTAAATTCTCCAATTAAGTTAATTAATCTTGGCCAAAAAGTTATTTGAAATTTGATAATGGAAGGGGAACAAACAAAAAAATATTCTGTTATGGTGATCGAAGACGATCCGGCGTCTAGGGTGTTAATCTGTGAATTGCTAGAAGCGATGGGGATTGACGAAGTAGTCGAAGCTGGAGACGGTAAAGACGCTCTTCTAAAACTATATTGGAATGAAGTTGATCTTGTTATCTCAGATTGGCGAATGCCTGAGATGAATGGGCTTGAGTTTTACAAACAAGCTAAAGAAGAAGGTTTGATAGAGAACACCCCTTTTTTGATGGTTTCCGCTGAAAATGAAAAAGTAAAAGTTATTGAAGCTGGAAAAGAAGGAATACGCGATTACATTGTTAAGCCAATCGATCTGGTAATAATGCAAAAAAAAATTCAAAAACTTCTAAAAATGCCCGATTAGTAAAAACTCCAAAAGTTTATTTTACCCTCCGAAATCCAAACAAGAAATTCATTAAATACTTTGAATCGACAAAATTGATTCTTTGCAAGTTAGACTTTACCCCTCCTCGAATTGGAAGTTTAATTTTTAATCACAAAAGATTTTACGTCTTTTTGTGATTTCAGCGCGTAATTTAAGAAAAAAAATCCTTCCTCTATGTTTTAGCGTCTAAATATGAATTAAGAAAAACTTCATCTTATAGATCGAAGAATATGGCTAAACTGAAACTTAAATTAAAAGAAAATATCGATGGGCAGTTTTTTGTAGATTCGACTTGCATAGATTGCGGGGCTTGCAGAAAATTTGCCCCTATCAATTTTGGAGCGACAGGAGAGTTTGCATTTGTAAAAAAACAACCTCAGAATGCGAATGAAGAATTTGAGGCGAAACAAGCTTTGGTGGCTTGTCCAACTGGGTCTATTGGAACGATTCAAAAAACCGATCTAAGGGAAGCTCAGAGTTCTTTCCCTTTGGAAATAGCGAGCGGGATTTTTATTAATGGTTATAACGCTAAAGATTCATACGGCGCTGATAGCTATTTTATTCGATCTAATTTAGGAAATTGGTTGGTTGATAGCCCACGCTTTACAAAAAAATTGGTTCGCAAGTTTGAAGAGTTAGGAGGAGTTAAATATATTTTTTTAACCCACCAGGACGATGTGGCAGATTCCGGATTATATGCGAAACACTTTAACGCGCAGCGAATTATTCATGAACTGGATTCTCATTTATCAAAAGATGCCGAAGTTGTTTTGAAGGGCGATGAAGACACCATAATTGACCGAGGAAAAATTGTTTTTACACCTGGGCATACTCAAGGGCATCAAGTTTTATTATGGGACGAAAAATATCTTTTTACGGGGGACCATTTTGCTTGGCTCAATCGATTAGGTCGTTTTGGTTCTTTTCGCGACGCCTGTTGGGATTCCTGGGAGAAACAGATTGGGGCGGTGGAAAAACTTCGATCTCTTTCAAAGGTTCAATGGGTTTTTCCCGGCCATGGACATCATAAACAGGTAGTGGAGAATGGTTTCACCGAAATCATAGACGATGCGGTTATTTGGATGAAATCAGTCGCTTAGACGTTTACATCTGAACTTTGGAGTGGTGAAAAAAATAGCTTATTTTAGAAAATATACTTGTGTATTATTTGTTCTAATTTTATCCTATTAGATAGGATTAATTGAAAAATTTGGTTTAATAGAATAAAAAAAGAACTGAAAAAATGGCTAAATTCTCAATTACGATGCCTGACGATATGAAAGACTATATCCTTAGAGCAATGAAGGTTCGCCAATTCGAAAATACCAGTGAATATTTTAGATACCTTGTTCGCCAAGACCAAGAGCGAGATTTGCGAATGGTTATAGATAAGGCCCAGGCTAATGGAACTGGCGACCGCTCCGTCAAAGATATTTGGCAAGAGGCGGAACGACGTCGAATATAGTCTACTTAGTTCTACCGCTTATATAGCTCGGCTTTTATTTGATTAAAAATAACGTCTGCAAGGCGAGCTTGGCCAAAATCTGTTAGGTGAACTGAATCTGTAAAAATTGTTTTTCCTTCGTCGTTTAAGCTAGCTTTTAAATCCCCCCAATTTATTCCAGTATTTTTTGAAATGGATTCCAAACTTTTGGCCATCATTGGAAAAGACGATATCCAAAATTGGTTTGCTTGATCTCTAATGGTTTTAAAGTATTTTTTTTCAATAGCGCTTTGGTTTGTTTTAAAAACTAATAGAGGTTGAAGGAAGAAAAAGGCTGGTATTTGGTTAGCCTGTAAAATTTGAGCTGTAGTTTTCATATTCCGTTCATAATGGCGAGCGATATTTTTTACGGTTAATCTTGGAGTCGAAGTTTTATATTTTTTAAGCATTTTTTTCAAATCTTTTAAAAATACAAACTCCTCCACTTTTTCTTCGATCTTTTTTTCCAATTGTGTCGCCATTAACGCTTTTTTCAAACTCTGGAAATAAAAAGGGTATCCAGGGCTTTCGTTGTAATTTGAAACCGTCATTATATCGTTAGCTCCATTCAAGTGGATTGTCATATCTGGTTTAAAATCTAATATTCCGTTTATTAGGAGGGCTAACTCTTGTCCTGAAACGTATCCCAAGCGGCCGGCGCTAATAATATTAAAAACTTTCTTTATGTGATCTGGTTTTTCGTTGTTGAGCTTTTTTTCAAGGATGCGGTAATACTTCTTTTCAAGCTTCGAAGCTCCATATCCTTTGGCGACAGACCCTCCTATAATAAAAATCCGAAACTCGTCAGGCTCTTTTTTAGAAAAAACTTTTTTTTGATCGAATTCATAAAAAAAATTATCGTTTGGTCTCAACTCCAAACTTGGTAGATAGCCAAAAAAAGAAAAGGGAGTTAGGTCTTGGGGCATAAACGCTAGAGCTTCCGTTCCCGGCTTTTGTAACAACTCTTCAGGGAAAAGAGCATTAAAAGCTTTAGTTCCAAATTCTAAAATTAAGAAAAATGCGATAATAGTTATGGCTGAAAAAAATAGAAGTTTTGATCTAGACATGGTTACAGATTAAAGGCGCCTTAATGGAGCAGAATTGATAATGATAAAAGTGAAGGATTTTCTAATTAAGTAGAAGTTTCTTTATTTTCTAGAATTCTTTTAGCTTCTTCCCAAAAATGATTCATTCGTTCTAGTGAAGCGTCTTCGAATTTTTCGCCAGATTCTGAAAGCTGTTTTTCTATATATTGGAAGCGGCGGATGAATTTATTGTTGGAGGATCTTAAAGCCTCTTCGGAATCTATTTTGAGACGTTGGGCAATATTGACCATAACAAATAAGAGATCTCCAAATTCGTCTTCCATAGATGAAGAGTTCTCGCTAAGAACGGCAGATTTAAATTCCCCCACTTCCTCTTCCAATTTTTCAAAGATATCTTCGATGCGTTCCCAGTCGAAACCTTTTTTCGCCGCTTTTTTTTGAAGTTGTTGAGCGCGTTTAAGAGCGGGACTCGATTTTGGGATTCCGTCCAAAATAGACTTTCTATTATCGTTGCCTTTTTCCTTTTTTTTAATTTCTTCCCACTGAACAACAACTTGGTCTGGGGTGGTTAGATTGCCTTTGTCAAAAACGTGTGGATGCCGTCTCACCATCTTTTCTGCGATATTCTCCACAACGTCGTGAATGTCGAATTCTTTCTTTAAAGAAGATATTTTTGAGTGAAAGATAATTTGGAAAAGTAAATCTCCAAGCTCGTCTTTGATAGCGTGAGCTTCGTTGCTATCTAAAGCTTCTAAAGTTTCGTAGGTTTCTTCTAATAGATAAGGTTTAAGCGACTCTCTTGTTTGCGCCTTATCCCACGGGCAACCTTCGTCGCTCATAAGAGAATCCATTATTTCCGTAAGTCGTTTGAATGCTACGCCAGGGTCTTTCATAGATGTGAACGCTCTTAGTTAAAAGAGTATTATTATGCTGCCTTCTACTAAATAAAGTAAAGCTTGGATTTGACTAAATATTCTTTGCTTTATTAGAAATTGAAGAATTTTAAACGGATTGATTTCGAACGCTTCGGCTGAAAAAATAATAGAATCTAATAGATGAAGGCAGAAATTTTAACGGAGGCCTAATTTTTATCAGAATTTAAGACACAGCGAAAACCTTGAGATTCTACCCGGAATTCGGGCCACAGATAAGCTCTTCGTGAAGATTGCATATACTCCATGCTGTTTAACCAGCTACCCCCTCGGGCAACTTTGTACATACTGGGAGGAGGACCAGATGGGTTCTTCTTTGGACTAACGCGATAATAGTTTGTTCCAAACCAGTCTTCAACCCATTCAGAGACATTTCCCGCCATGTCATGCAAACCGTACGGGTTAGGCGGAAATGAGCCTACGGGCGAAGTTGATGGAAAACCGTCGGTGAAATTAGGGTTTCTGCTTTCTTCGTTAGAACATAAACTGTCGCAAAAGTTTCCGCCGGTTTCGATATAATTGTCGCCGAAATAAAATTTGGTTTTAGCGCCTCCCCGTGCGGCATATTCCCATTGCGCTTCTGTGGGAAGTCTCTTCCCTTTTTGTCTACAATATTCATTGGCCCCCACCCAGTTAACTCGTTCAACGGGTAAATTTGCCTCTACAAATTTGGAGGGATTTCTGTTCATAGCAGCTTGAAAGGCCGATTGGGTAACTTCGAATTTATCCATCTTAAATGTAGAGAGGCAGACCTGATGCTCTGGCAATTCGTCTGCATTCCCCGTTTTATTACCCATTAAGAAACAGCCTCCTTGAATTTCAACCATTTCATCTTCTTTCTTATCGCCAGGGTTATTGGTGGCGATAATTTTCTTTTTTATTTTTGTAAGTAAAAGCTCCATTTTTTCATGGACCCGAGGCGGCACACCTACATACTGAATTTTGCTAGTCGCCTTGGGTACGAGTTTCATTTTACCGGCCTTTTTAAAAAAGAATCGATAGTGAGGAATCTTTTCTCCTATAGGGAACTTTAGGTATTCTTCTTTTACGTTTTTTTGGGTTTTCTCGGCAGCCATGGGTATCGCCATTACAGTTTCGTCTACCAACTCGGCTTCTAAAGGTTTTGATTCTCCTACAAGATGGACTAAGACGCTCCTTCCTATACTAATGGGCGCTGTCAATAAGCGAGCGACCAGTTTTTCCGCTTCGGAATACTTTTTTGTCTTGAATTTAATTTCCGCCAGAGATTCCAATACTCGGAAGTTTTCAGGGTCCAGTTTTAAAACTTTGTTGTAGGCAGTTTCAGCAGATTTAAAATCTTTTGTTTTAAATGCCTCGTCTCCTTTCTGGATGAGTTCGCTGATATTTGCCAATACGTTCGGAGGCTGAAAATAGATAATAAAGGCAGCGATAACAAAAAGAATTTTTTTCGATTTTTTTTTCATAATCTTGATCGTCTATTTTTTTCGGAGCCGACTCCCAGGTTTATTGGTTTTATCTTATCGCTACAATAAGATTTCGTTTGCAAGATATCAATTCTCTTTCTTAAGTTAGTCATGGCATAAACTCCAAAATAACCGAATCGGCTAGGAAGAAGCCTTTTTTGGAAAGACGGATATGTGAGTCGTCAATTTCGATAAGGTTTTCTGATTTTAAGCGCTCCAATTGTTTTGGAAATTGATCCCACAAAGAAATATCATAACGGTTTTCAAAGTTCTCTAAATTAATCCCATTCGATAGCCTAAGTCCCAGCATCATGGTTTCGCCAATCGATGTTTTCTGGTCTGGAGTCTCTTCGAAATCAATCGCTCGACCTGTTTTTAAAATTTTCTCAATATACTTAGCGGGACTATTGATGTTTTTTCGTCTTATTCCGTTCCAAAAAGTAGAAGCCCCTGCGCCTAAACCAATATAGTTGCCATTGTGCCAATAGTTGATATTGTGTTGGCATTCTTTTCCAGTTTTTGCAAAGTTTGATATTTCGTATTGAGCGTAACCCGCTTTTTCCAGGCTCGTTAAAGTGTGCTTGAAAAGAGTAAGCTGCCGGTCGTCGTCGAGGGGGATTAGTTTTCCCGACTCTAAATACGAATAGAAGGCCGTTTTAGGCTCAAATGTTAAATTGTATGCCGAGATGTGATTTGGATTTAAATGAATCGCTTGTTTTAAGGAATAATCCCAGTCGTCTAAAGTCTGGTTGGGCAGGGCGAACATCAAGTCTACGGAAATATTGACAAATCCTTCTTCTTTAGCTTTATTTACAGTTTGCCCAATGGCCTCTGGACCATGAATTCGTTCTAACAATTCTAGCTCGTGCGGAATAAACGATTGGGCGCCGATACTCACTCGGTTAAAGCCGGCATTTTTAACTTGTTCGAAATAACCTGGAGTTATCGTTCCTGGGTTAGCTTCCAAAGTAATTTCGGCATTGGTCGCGACATTAAAAAAACGACGACATCCGTCCAATATAATGCCAAGGTCTTCAGCTGGAAGGGATGTAGGCGTGCCCCCTCCAAAAAAAATGGTGGTAACTTCCTGCGACGACGGAACGCTTTTCGCGGTACATTCGATTTCTTTTAAAATTGCGGCAGGGTAATCCTCCGGTTGTTCCCCTTTGATTGCATGGGAATTGAAATCGCAATATCCGCATTTGCGTTCGCAATATGGAATATGTATATAAAGACTGAATGGGGGCAAAGAGAATTCGCTTTCGAAAAAATGGTTTTGACTTATAATACAACACTAAACATTTAGAAGAATCTTGAAAATTTTTACAAGTCGAATGCCTATGGCTAAAATAGTATATGACCGAACCAAATTCTTATAAATCTGGATACGCGGCAATTATAGGGAAACCTAATGTTGGGAAGTCCACTCTCTTAAACCGCTTAGTGTCCGTCAAGATTGCGGCGACTTCTAAAAGTCCGCAGACTACTCGCAATAAAATCACTGGAGTTTGTCATTTTGACGAAGGACAAGTGATTTTGTTAGATACACCGGGCGTTCATAAAGCCAAATCCAAGTTCAACAAATTGATGGTCAAAGCGTCGTTTAATACTTACGAAGACGTTGATGTTATTGTTTTTGTGCTCGACGCGAAAAAAAAGTTTGGCGAGGACGATCAATATGTCTTAAAGACGTTGCAAAAATCTAAGGTTGAAAAAATTTTAGCTCTTAATAAAATAGATTTAGTTCCTAAAGAAGAATTACTCCCCCTGATTGAAGAAATGAGCGGTTTAGGAGAGTTTACGGATATTGTTCCTATTTCCGCTTTAAAAAGCGACGGTATGGATATTCTTGTTGAGTCTTTGCTGAAAAGAATGCCCGAAGGTCCTCGTTATTTCCCCGAAGGAGCTTATACGGATTGTCCAGAAACGTTTCTTATTGGGGAGATTGTTCGAGAAAAAGCCTTTCGATTGACTCGGTCTGAAATACCATATTCGTTAGCGGTGGTTATAGAACAACTGGAGGAGCGAGATAATGGAATGACAGTCGTGAAAGCGACCATTATCGTAGAAAAGGATTCTCAAAAGAAAATTGTTATTGGAAAAAACGGTGGAATGCTTAAAGAAATCGGTTCCAGCGCTCGTCATGAGTTGGAGAGACGGTTTGGTTGCAAAGTATTTTTGAGTTTATTTGTAAAAGTGAAAGCTAATTGGCGTGAAAGCGATTACTGTTTAAAGGAGTTTGGTTACGGACATGATTCATATTAAAACCGATGAAGAAGTCGAAATTATGCGCAAAAGCTGCCAATTAGCGGCCAGCGTTTTATTGATGATCGAGCCTCATATTAAAGCGGGCGTTACCACTAATTATTTAAACGATATTTGTCACGATTATATCCTTTCTAAAGGAGCGACCCCTTCTCCTCTAAACTATAAAGGGTTTCCGAAGAGTATTTGTTCCTCGGTCAACGATGAAATTTGCCATGGCATTCCATCTGATAGAAAAATTCGCAACGGCGATATCGTGAACTTGGATATTACTTGTTATCTCAACGGATTTCACGGAGACACGAATAAGACTTTTTTTGTCGGTTCCCCGAGAAAAAAACCCGCTAAATTAGTAGAAGCTTGCAAAACGGCGATACGCAAAGGAATATCGGTGGTTAAGGCTGGAGCTCATTTAGGCGATATTGGCGCCAGTATCCAAGAATATGTTGAAGCGCAAGGATATTCCATTGTGCGGGATTTTTGCGGTCATGGCATTGGCAGAAATTTTCATGAAGAACCTCAAGTATTACATTACGGAACTTATGGGCAAGGAGTGGAGTTAAAAAAGAATATGACTTTTACCATCGAACCCATGATCAATGAGGGTAAGCC
>JAYOZP010000027.1:23084-38043 GCA_038154245.1 Nitrospinales bacterium
ACGTATTCTTTCAGATAATTGGACGGCTGTCACTATGGATGGATCGCTTTCCGCCCAATTTGAACACACAATTGTAGTGACTGACGATGGCTGCGAAGTTATGACCGAAATTGAAGGCACCACGTTTTAATTTTTATCCAAGTCCCCCCTTTAGAAAAATAAGATTTTTGTTAATTGCGAGGCGACGACATGGTCCTCAAAACTCTAAAGGCTTTCAATTCTCTCCGATTACTTTTCTTAATAGTTTTAGTCGCATTGGCGTTTTGGATCGTCCCGGCCTATTCACAAGAAAGACGCCCGATTGAACATGACTTAGAAGTTTGGCTTAGTCCCGATAAAAATCATATTGAAGTAGAAGACCTTATTACGTTTCCTGGCTCAACTTCTTCTAGCTTTGACGGCAAATTTTATTTTTTGTTACATGCGGGATTAAACCCGGTTTCCTTGACGCCTGGAGTTAAGATTGAGACGGTTAAAAAAGGATCAAACAATCAAAGGTCTCCAAAATCGCTTTCTCCTTCCGGAATCATTCCTCAAGAACTTTTTAGTTTAATATTGCCAAGCGGTCAAAAAAGCTTTTCGATAAAATACCAAGGAAAAATTTACCATCCATTAGAGCAAGCGGGAGAAAATCATGCTCGTGGATTTAGCGGAACGCCAGGAATTATATCGAATGAGGGAATTTTTCTTGCGGGATCTTCCAATTGGTATCCAGAGTTTGGAAATGATTTGTTAACGTTTAAGATGAGGACTCATCTTTCGCAAACCTGGGACGCTGTGAGCCAAGGACAAATAGTTGAATTTGATCGCAACGCTAAGGAAACAAAAGTAGTTTGGGAGTCTAAAAGTTCGCAAGAAGAAATTTTTCTGATCGGCGGTTCTTTTACCTCTTACTCTAGAAAAAGCGGTCGTATAGAAGCGCTGGTCTTTTTGCGTCGGCCAGATGAGGATTTAGCAAATAAATATTTAGAAGTTACCTCTCAATATATAGATATGTATGAAGGTCTTCTAGGGCCTTATCCTTACAAAAAGTTTGCTCTTGTGGAAAACTTTTGGGAAACAGGATACGGAATGCCGTCCTTTACGCTTTTAGGCCCTAGAGTAATTCGTCTTCCATTTATTTTGCATTCTTCTTACCCTCACGAGATTCTTCACAATTGGTTTGGTAATGGAATTTACGTTAATTATGAAAAAGGGAACTGGGCGGAAGGGTTAACGGCTTACCTTGCGGATCATCTTATAAAAGAGCAAAGTGGTAGAGCGGCAGACTATCGGCGGGGGACGTTACAAAAATATACCGACTATATAAGCGGTCAAAATGATTTCCCGCTAATGGAATTTCGATCTCGTCACAGTTCGTCTACCGAAGCTGTTGGATATGGAAAATCTCTCATGGTGTTTCATATGCTCCGTCAAATGTTTGGAGACGAAATTTTTATCAAGAGCCTAAACGCATATTATAAAAAGCATAAATTCAGTAGCGTTGGATTTGACGATTTACGCCAAACGTTTGAAGAGTTTAATGGAATAGAGTTAAAAGATTTTTTTAATCAGTGGGTTTCTTTACCCGGAGCCCCGGAATTGAAGATCGGCCAAACAAAAGTTTCTCGAGTAAACGGTAAATACAAATTAAAAGCGACACTAGAGCAGGTCCAGGAAGGAGAGCCTTATTCGCTAAAAGTTCCTCTTGCCGTTACTTTGGAAAACGTGACTCACGCTTATCAAACTGTTTTAGAATCGAAGAATAAAGTTCATGAAATAGAAATTGAATTTTCCGCAAAGCCAATGCGTTTGGATATTGATCCAGAATTTGACGTTTTTCGCAGATTGGCAAGGAACGAAATCTCTCCAGCTCTAACGCAGGTTTTCGGCGCGGATAAAGTTTTAATGGTGTTGCCTTCCAAAGAAAAATCGTTAATCGATTCCTATAAAGGTTTGGCAGAATCGTTAGCAAATTCTTATTCCGACGCAGTGGAAATTAAAATGGATAACGAGATCCAGGAATTACCTATCGATAAAACGGTATGGGTTCTTGGATGGGAAAATCGTTTTTTAGCAAGGTTTTCTTCGGCGGTTAAGAATTATGGAGCGAAGATTAATAGTAATGAGGCGAAAATTGGAAATAAGCGGATAGTTCGTAGCGAACATTCTTTAGCGGTAACGACTAGGCATCCAGATAACCCTGAATTAGGTTGGGCTTGGGTTGGAATAGGAGATTCAAACGCATTTTCTGGGTTTGCAAGGAAACTGCCGCATTACCATAAATACAGTTATCTAGCGTTTCAGGGAGGAGAACCCACAAATATTCTCAAAGAAAAATGGCCGGTTTTGAACTCTCCTATGACTGTTTTCTTCTCGGAAGGAGATACTGCAAAGCCAGAGCGAGGAAAACTCGCACCAAGAAATGCATTGGCTTATCTTCCGCCGGTATTCTCAAAAAAAAGAATGATGAGCGTTGTTGATTATTTATCAAGCCCTGAATTAAGAGGAAGAGGTTTTGGTACTCTCGAACTGGACAAAGCTGCAGATTACATTGCTAAACAATTCAAAAAATCTGGATTACTTCCGATAGGAGATGTGGAAGGAAGTTATTTCCAATCGTGGAAAGAGTTGGGAGGCGACCCAGAAGTTGAAGCGACTCTAAAAAATATCGTGGGAATCATTCCTGGGAAAAAAGCCAAGTGGAAAGAACAAAGCGTCGTTTTGGGAGCGCATTACGACCATTTAGGTTTAGGGTGGCCGGATGCGCGAGAAGGGAACAAAGGCAAAATCCATCACGGAGCGGACGACAATGCCAGTGGGATCGCAGTCCTTTTAGAATTAGCTCGAGCTTTAAGTGAAAGTAAACCAGATCGGACAATAGTATTTGTTGCTTTTACCGGCGAAGAATCTGGTTTGAGAGGGTCAAAATATTTTGTTAAGCACTTTAAAAAATTTCCAATAAATAAAAGTATAGCGGCAATCAATTTAGACACGGTGGGTCGATTAGAAAATAAGAAACTTATGGTGATAGGATCTGGATCAGCCAGGGAGTGGCCGCATATTTTTAGAGGAGCTGGCTACGTGTCGGGAGTGGGTATTGCTAATGTTTCTAAAGATTTGGGGTCAAGCGATCAAAAAAGTTTTCTAGATGTTGGCGTTCCAGCGGTGCAGATCTTTAGTGGAGCTAACCTTGATTATCATAATCCTACGGATACTTCTGACAAGATTGATCAAGATGGCTTACTGAAGGTAGCTTCAGTCGTAAAAGAAGCATTGGAATATCTTGCCCATCGCGAAGAACCTTTGCATGCAAACTTAGGAAAAGGCTCAAAAAGTTTATCTTCGAGTAATAAGCCTAATCAGAAAAAAGGAAGAGTTAGTTTGGGAACCGTTCCCGACTTTGAGTATGAGGGAGAGGGCGTTAGGATTTCAGACATTTCTCCAAGCAGTCCTGCCGAAGCAGCCGGACTTTCTGGCGGCGATATTATTACCAAAATTAATTCTGAGCCAATTTCTAACTTACGTCAGTTTTCTGAATTTCTAAAAAAACTAAAATCGGGCGACAAAATCAAGATCCATTTTTTAAGGAAAGGCAAACCGCAAAATTTAGAAACAACAGTTGTCTCTCGGTGAAGTTTTCTTTGACGCATCTGTCTAACCGGCGCCGCCATTTAATAAAACCTCTTATTTATTTTTTCTAATCTCTCAATAGAAAATAACTGATAGCGCTTTTCAAATTCGATTTTATCTTTTTTTGTTTTTCCTATTCACTTCCCTGATTTATTAGCGATATTTCCATCTTTTATCCTTTGGAAAACTACTTTAAAAATTCCTTATTGATACTTGTAGTCATTTCTCTTATCAATTATAAAGATTTATAAAATAAAGGTTTACGGCTATTTTGAAAATTGGTAAACTGCGTTTAAGTAAATAGAAATAATTCATATTACGATTAATTTATATATTAGGAGGTAGACCATGAAAGGCGATTCTCAAGTTATTGAGGGATTGAATGAGGTTTTGATGGCCGAATTGACGGCAATCAATATGTACTTCATTCATTATAGGATGAAGGAAGATTGGGGGTATGACAAATTAGCCGAGCATGATAAAAGCGAGTCTATGGATGAGATGCGACACGCGGATAAGATGATTTGTCGAATTCTTTATCTTGACGGTAAACCGGATATGCAAAAATACGATACGGTTATGATTGGCGATACGGTAGAAGAGCAGTTAAAAAATCAATATAAAGCGGAATGCGATCATGTTGAAAGACTTCAAAGAATTATCGCTCTTTGCATTGAAAAAAGAGATTTTGGTTCTAAGGAAGTTTTAGACGGAATTTTAGAAGATACAGAGGAAGCATGCGATTGGTTGGAAACGCAATTTGATCGAATTAAGGGCGTTGGAATTCAAAATTACCTTGCCGAACATATGCACGGTTAATTTTGAGTTGAGAAATGTTTTTGAGTAAATAAAGGAAGCGAGGAGCAAAAGAGGAGTGGGGGTTTTGCTCCAGGCTTCCTATGCTCTTTACTATTTGCAATCTGAACAGATGCCGTAAAGAGCCATTTGGTGGTTTTGCAAAATGAAGTCGTGTTTTAAGGCGACGTCTTTTTGAAATTGTTCGATGAGAGGATGTTCGAACTCCACAATTTTTCCACAGTCATTACAGACTAAATGATCGTGATGACCCTGCCTAAATAATCTCTCGTAAAATCTTTTGCCGTTGGGCAAAGAATTTTCCCTTGCTAGCCCGCATTCCGTTAAAAGGTTAATTGTCCTGTATACCGTCGCTATTCCAATTGATGAATCTATAGCTTTAGCGCGATCAAAAAGCTCTTCAATTTCTAAATGCCCTTCGTTTTCGATAAAAGCTTTTAAGATAGATTCTCGTTGAGGGGTTAACCTTAAGCCTTTTTGCTTTAAATAATCTTTAAGGATACTGAGTTCTTGGTCCATCGTTTTGATTAGGGGTAAACAGGAGTTAAATTTGCAATTAAGGTTTTCACTGTCTTAAAGAACATCAATTAATAACAAATCTCCAATTGCCGCTTTACTTACTTGAGTAAAGTTTTTAGTTATCCTGAAAGTAATTTGGCAGGACTTTTTAAGGCAAGAAGAGCAGTTTTTTGAAATTAAATGGAAGATTCTTTTTTAAAGTTGTTAATGATTTTCAAATTCATTATGAAAAAGTAGCTTATTTTTTTTACAAAATCAACAAAAACTCAAAATATTTTTTGTGTCTTAAAAATGAATTGACACAGATATAGAGGGTATATTAGGATTGATAGTGATTATCAATAATGTTTTTGTCTTCATTCCTTAGGTTTATGAAGGAGGTCAATTTAGCTGATGATTGGCGACTAGCTGGATCCATTAATTGATAATGGTTGTTAATTTCGTTTTTGATTTTAAATGCAAACTATTGACTCAATAGTTAAAGCTTTTTGTCGTATTAGTAATCAATCTCCAAAGGTCGGCGGGTTGGAAATTTCCTGGTTTGCCCCTTATCCCCTTCGTTTTCAACCTATTGGCCTTTTCTGAGTTAAGAGTTTTTACATTTTTGTGAACTGATTCAAAAATAAATCAGGCGGTCAAAAGCCGAATGTCTCCTTGGTGGAATAAAAACATAAAAATAAAATTTTTTTGAAGAAAACGGATCAATAGGATGATTGAGTCGATAACTTTTAAATTGATGAACTGACTAGATAGACTCATTTAAAAAATAATAGTATTGAAAAATATGGAGTTTAACTTATTGACAAAAAACCTTATTAATAATATCATTGATAATCGTTTTCAAATTAAAATTGATTTTTGTTCAAGCCGTTTCCGTTTTGAGCCTTATTGGGACCCTTTTTAAGACTCAAACTTGTAAACGAGGTTTGATTTATAATTTTTGGTAATTAGAGGTAATAATGTTTGAATCGTTAGGTATGTTGACCAAAGGCGGAATCATAATGATTCCTATTTTGATTTGTTCCATTGTGGGATTAACCATAATTATTGAAAGGTTTATCTATTTCCGCAAGTCTGCCGAAGATCCTGAAAAAATATTTGAATCTTTGACAAAGTTATTGAAAGACGAAGGTGGATTCCATGACAAGGAAGGCGAACATCCAGAAGCGGTAAGACTTTTTGCGGAGTCTCCTGGACCTGTTGGACGTTTAATGGAAGCGGGGTTAAATCATAAAGATGTTCCTAGGTGGAAATTGGAAGAAAAACTTTCGGTTGTCGGACAAGAAGAGCTCAATAAATTAGGAAAAAATATCCGTGGGTTAGAGGTTATAGCTACCATTTCTC
The DNA here is from genome assembly GCA_038154245.1 of Nitrospinales bacterium. GTDB lineage: Bacteria > Nitrospinota > Nitrospinia > Nitrospinales > JAJDAT01 > JAJDAT01. The sequence continues at coordinate 29,376 of JAYOZP010000027.1, forward strand.
CTTTGATGGGGTTGCTCGGTACAGTGATGGGAATGGTTCAAGCGTTTAATAAAGTTGCCCAGTATAAAGGACAGGTTGATCCAAGTATTCTAGCAGGCGGAATTTGGGAAGCTTTGTTAACGACTGCGGCGGGTTTAGCTGTAGCGATTCCAGTTGTTGTTATGTTGCATTTTTTCGATAGAAAAATTGAAAAAATATCCTTCCTCTTGGAAAAGTTTGGCCAATTATTGATTCACCACTTTGACGAAGAGCGCGAAGAAGAAAACGCGAAAAAGGGTTGGAAAGATAATCGACCTGAATTGGTTAAGGTTCAAGGATAATTTTGATTTTGACGAACTGATGAAAATCGTTAGATACAGAAAAAACCAATACAAGTTGGATATGGCTCCATTGATCGACGTTGTTTTCCTTCTTCTCATCTTTTTTATGCTGACTTTTGCTATTCAAGGGCAGGCAATGGACATTAAGCTGCCTCAAGGGCAAGCGGCTTCCAATCCAATTCAGCAAAAAGATATAACCATTCGAATTTCTGCCGAAGGCGCGTTACTGTTAGATAATTCCCCTGTAAAACTGGAAAACTTAATCGAAAGTCTTAAAGAAAAATTGGTTTTGAGGAACGAAAAGTTGGTCAAAATAGAGCCGGATAAAAAAACAAAATACAAACGATTTGCGACGGTTTTAGATTACGCCCGGATGGCTGGAGCCGAAGATTTTTCAATAGTTAGATAATGGCGATCAAATTTCAGAAAGAGACCAAAAAAGAATTCAAGGTTGATCTAATTCCGATGATCAATATTGTCTTTTTATTGCTAATTTTTTTCATGCTAACTTCGTCCGCTATTCAAGCCAATCAAAAAATTGAGCTTCCTAAAGCGCATTCCGCTGAATTGTTAAACGAGCGTAATATTACGATAACGATTGAGCCTAATGGGGCTTTAGAGCTCGATGGTAATGCGATTGCGTTGGAATCTCTATTGCCGCAATTGACGGATAAACTGATAAATAAAAAGAAGAAAGCCGTAGAACTTCAAGGCGATCAAAGTATCGAATTTGAAACTTTTGGAAAAGTTATCGATATTGCTAAACAAGCTGGAGCGGTAGATTTTTTTCTAGCCGCAGAAGAAATTAAATCGTAAGAGCTGAAATAACTGATTAAATAAATAATGTTCGAAAAGTCTACTTTATTTTCATTTTCAGGATCGTTTATTTTTCATGTGGCTTTCGTGGCCTTTGCAGGGAATTATATGCTTTCCGATCCACCTCCCCCACCGGCCAAGAAAGTATATCGATTAGAAGTTGTTAAGAAAAAACCACCCGTTGAGAAGAAAAAAATTCAAGAAAAGAAAAAATTAAAAAGAAAAATTCCAAAACCGCTTAAGCCAATAAAGCAACCTAAAGCGGTGATGAAGCAGGAGCCGTTGTTGATGGCAAAGGTCATGCCTATGCCTGTACCGCAAATTAGACCTATGCTACGCGAACCTATCCCCGATACTGTGGTTTCTCCAGTTTCAAGTTTTGCGTCGGTTCCAATAACCGCCAAAGCCGTAACTGCCGAGCCTAGGAGAGTACAACCAGTTACAAGTTCTGTGTCGGCGGTTTCTAGTCCGGTTTCAACTTTCGAATCTAGAGCTGCCGTTGCTCCAGTTGCTTTTACGGCTCTTCAAGCGATTCGGTCGACTACTAGCTCAAATAATGCCCCAGCTAGAAGCGCATCGTCTATTGTTTCTGGTTCTACAAGAAGGGTTAGGTTGGCGTCGATTGTGGCTCCTAGAACACATTCAACTCCAACTGTTTCGACTAACGGATCTACTCGTTCGGCTTGGGTTTCTAAGAATGTGCAACGAGTAGCTTTGCCTCAAGCCGTCCCTCAAAAGATGGGAAGTTTGGAAGAGGAAAATAAAGGTCCTGGGAAAATTGCTTTAGTAGATACCAAACGCATCCGGGCTTTTTCGCTTCCAAAAAGCTCTCCAATATCTCCTAAAGGTTTTAGTTCTCCTAGTTCCACAGGAACTAGAACATCTTATTTTGAAGGAGTAGGGCAAAAAATTTTGATGGCGTCCATCGATCCAAGAGCCGTTCCTAACTTTACCGATGAAGCGGCTTTAAGAGGATACAAAAATAGATTAGGAAGAATTATTGCTCGAAATAAAAAATACCCTAATTTATCTCGCCAGAAACGAGAAGAAGGTAAAGTAGTTGTCCAGTTTAAGGTATTGCGCAATGGGGAAGTAGAAGGCATTGAGTGGGTAACAAAATCCCAGTATGAAAGGCTAAATCAAGCGGCCTTTGATGCGGTGAAAAGGTCGGCTCCTTTTGCTAAATTCCCTAGTGAAATTCCAGAGGCTTATTTAGTAATGGAACTGCCATTTAGTTTTAAATTAAACTAACTTAAACAAATGAAAAATTCGTTGTATAAACGATTCTGTTTTTTTGATTATGGAGCTATAAAATGAATTTGAAAAAAGTAACTCTTTTAACAATATTTTGTTTCTTATTCTTTTGTGCATCAACGAGCTTCGCCGAAGTTAATGAAGTCGACTCAAATTTTGACGGTAAAATTGATCAGTGGCAACATTTAGGCGCGGACGGTAAGGTTACAAAAATTGAGCACGATGGTAATTTCGACGGTAAAGTGGATCAAGTTGAGCATTTTAAGGGTGATAAACAATTAGCCCGTGTTGAATTTGATCGAAACAACGACGGTAATATGGACCATTTTCAAATTTATAACGACGCTGGAAAGATGGTTCGAGTCGAAAAATCGTCGAAGCAAAATGGAAAAATTGATTGGAAAGAATTTTATTCAGACGACAAAAAGCTTCAACGGATTCAAATTGACGACGACGGTGATGGTAAATTTGAAACCACTCAAATTTATAACTCTAGCGAGCAATTGACTGATATTGAAGGCGACTCTAATGGAGATGGTAAAGTTGACCGTTGGAGCAAGTTTCAAAACGATCAATTAAAGTACACTGCTTTTGACACTTCTGGAAATGGAAAGCCTGATCAATGGCAACATTATGATAGCGGGCAGAATCTGCAAAAAGCGGAATACGATACGAACAACGATGGTAAAGCTGATCGTTGGGAGCATTTTAACGGTGGAAAATTAGCGAAGATTGAGCTGGATAGGAACTTCGACGGAAAAGTCGACATGACTCAAAAAAAATAATTGATTAAGATTCTTAAAGATTATACTATTCAAAAGCTTACCTAGTTTTTGGAGGCAAAATAAAGCTTTTTGCCTCCGTTTTGTCCTATCTAGAATGTATTAATTTCCTAAAATTAAATTCAAGTATTTCCAAAATTTCAAAAATATTAAAAAATATTGATTTTAATCTTGAAAACCATTCTCAACTTTGATATAAATGAAAACCGTTTTCAATTTCAGAAGTTTACATTACTTTAATTAGTTTTTAATTAATTATTATAAATTTAAATTAGTTAGAAATTTCCATTCCCATCGTGGAACAAGTATTTCAATTTATAAGGAGGAGATTGGGATGATTAGTTTGACCAGGAAAAGGAGCGCTCAAATACCAGTGGCGTTGTTCGTCGCCTTGTCGTTCTTATTTACGTTTTTAATGCCGGCAGTTTGGGCTGAAGACGGAAAAAGAGTGATTTTGGACGAAGTGAAAGTTGTCGGTTCTAAATCGAATGTAAAAAGCATAGCGGCATCAGCGGCTTATATAGACACGACCGATATTAAGAAAAATAGTTACGATAATATTGACCGAGTTTTAAGGAAGGTCCCGGGGGTTTATACCCGAGAAGAAACTGGTAGCGGATTGTTTCCTAATATCAGTATCCGTGGCGTTGATCCTGGTCGAAGCACCAAGGTTACCATTATGGAAGACGGTGTTTTAACTTCTCCAGCTCCATATTCGGCTCCGGCGGCTTACTACTCTCCTACAACCGCAAGGATGGCTGGAATTGAAGTGTTAAAAGGTTCTAGTCAAATTCGGTATGGTCCGCAAACCACTGGCGGCGTTATTAACTATTTATCAACTCCTATCCCTACCCAAGAGGAATACTATTTAAAAGCGACCTTTGGCACTCAAGGCGAGCTTCGAAACCACATGTACTTTGGTAATACGCTTCATTTAGATAGCGGTAATTTAGGTTTTGTGGTTGAAAACTATGATCGCAGAAACGAAGGTTTTCGCAGAATTAATGAAACCGTTGATTTTAGAAATGGCGATGAAGATAACGGTTTAAAAAATACCGAGCCAATGTTCAAAATGTCTTATGAGCCAAATAGCGAAAAGTATCAACGCTTTGAATTTAAGTTTGGTTACACAAAAAGACAAGTTAACGAAACTTATTTAGGGTTGAATGAATCATTGTTCAACCAAGATGCGTTTCAAAGATTAGCCGCCAGTCGGTTTGATAAAATCGACTCTGAACATTTTCGAACGTATTTGCGGCATTTTTATGAAATGAGCGATAGTACTAATATTGTGACGACGGCTTATGGTAATCACTTTTTCCGAAACTGGCAGAAGAGTCACGATTGCCGAAGTACCGCCTCAAGTTTGAGCGCTTGTATCTCAGACCCAACCGGTTTAGCTCTATTAAATGGCACTGGAGCGGGTACCTGGAGATTACGTAATAACAATCGAAATTATTATTTGTACGGCCTTCAAAGTTTAGTTACTCACAACACAAATATCGGAGCGACTAAGCATAAAGTTTCGGCTGGAGCTCGCTATCACTACGATCAAATTCGCCGGTTTCAATTTAATGAAGATTATACTCAAGATTCCAGCGGGGCAATTATTAGCCGGTCTGATGGAGCTCCTGGTTCTGCTGGAAACCGAAGGCAAAAAACAGTTGCTTTGGCTTTGAATCTTGAAGATAAAATCCAATACGGTAAATGGACCTTCAATCCTGGCATTCGTTATGAACACTTGTGGCAACGCTTTCAAAGATTTGCTCCAGAATCTGAGCAGGATCGGAAAAGGAACTATGGAGTCTTTTCCGGTGGTGGAAATGCTAGTTACGAGTTAAACGAAAACCAAAGCATTTTTGGCGGCGTATTCCGAGGAGTATCTCTTCCTACACCCAATGGGGCAACTCAAACTGGATCAAGCCGGGTTGAAGAAGAAACCAGTATTGGTTATGAGTTTGGAACGCGTTACACCAGGCCAGAGCACGGTTTTTTAGTTGAATTGATTGGTTTTTGGACTGATTTTGACGACTTGGTTGTTTCTGATATTTCGGGAGCTGGCGGGGTTTTAGATGGCACGACCAGTAATATAGGCGAGGTAAGATCGCGAGGTATTGAATTCCAAGTACAATACGATCCTTCTGTTTCAAGAGGGTGGAGTTTCCAAAACCCTTGGTATTTCACAATGACTTATACTAACGCTGAGTTTACATCCAACGCTGCGTCAGGTTCCATTGGAGACGAGGGAATTTTCTCAGGAGCTCAAGATGGCAACGAAGTTCCTTATATCCCTGATGTGCAGTTTGCTCTTGGCACCGCCTTACAATTTGAGAAATTCTCTATCAACGTAGACGGTCAGTATACTGCTGAGACATTTGGTTCTGCTAGCAATGTTTCTACTGAAACCGATTTGAGTGGCGGAGCCGACCCTCGTTTTGGATTGGTTGACGATATTTTTATTTTGGATGTAAGTATGGGATACCAATTTAATCCAAAAGTTAGAGCCTTTACCAATTTCCGTAACGTGACAGATGAAACTTATATCGCTAGCCGATTGCCTCATGGTATTCGATCTGGCGCTCCGTTTCAAATGTTTGGAGGAATGGAATTCCATTTCTAAAAAAAGGTTATATCTTAAACCCAGTTATTGAGTAAGCTACCTCCTTCGACTGGATTTAGATAGTTTAACGGCAACTTTCGCTTTAAGCGGGAGTTGCCGTTTTTTTTTGCGCCAAGAAGCTATGAAAGGTTTGGCTATGGTAAGCTAGTTATAGAGGAGTTAAGAATTTAGAAAGAAGATCGTTTTGAATATACCTGAAGAGATAAATAAAGCCGTCAAGTTACATGTGGTAGGTCGTTTAGACGATGCGGAATTGTTGTATAAAAAAGTATTAGGCGCTCAACCTAATAACCCAGACGCTTTGCATTTATTAGGCGTTGTTTATTTTCAAAAAGGCGAACTCGAATCGTCACAAGAACTAATAAATAAAGCCATTCAAAAAAATCCTTCCAATCCTGATTTTCACAATAATCTAGGGAATACTCTGCGTAACTCTGGGCAAGCGGCGCAAGCAGAATTAAGTTACCGAAAAGCTTTAGAGTTAGATCCAAATAATGTCGACGCTCACGCTAACTTAGCGATTGTTTTGAGAGATTTACGGCAGTCGGATGAGGCGATTAAATATTGCCAAAAGGCAATTGATTTGAATCCACAAATTCCACAACCTTTTAATACATTAGGTAATTTGCTCTACGAAAAAATGGATTGGGAAAAGGCGGAGGAGGCTTATAAAAAAGCTTTAGAGATTCAACCTTTTCCTGAAGCGTTTAATAACCTCGGCAATGTTTTAAAGGATTTGGGTAGATTAGACGAAGCCGTTTTTAGTTATCAGAATGCGGTATCTCTTAACCCTAAATACGCCGAAGCGTTTAATAACTTGGGTAACGTATTAAAGCTCATGAATCAATTAGAAGAAGCTAAAGAAGCTTACGATAAAGCGGTCGAGATTTGGCCTGAGTTTTCTGAAGCGCACTATAATCTGGGGATATTGTTTAAAGAATTGGGTCATTGGGCGGCGGCGGAAAAAGAATATCGTTTGGCGGCGGATATAGATCCTGCCAATCATTCCGCAAAACATATGTTGTCTGCGCTTTCGGGGGAATCTGTGGAGGCGGCTCCTATAGAATATATAGAGGGGTTGTTTGATAGGTTTGCGCCAACTTTTGACGAAGAATTAGTTAACAAACTTAGCTATGGCACTCCCGGTTTATTGAAAGAGTTAATAGACGTAGAAACGCCGGACAATTTTAAATTTCAAAGCGCGGTCGATCTAGGCTGTGGAACAGGGTTATCTGGGAAGGCTATTAGAAATTTGTCTCAACAGCTTATGGGAGTTGACGCTTCAAAAAAAATGTTGGCGATTGCCGGTAAAAAAAACGTTTATGATAAACTTTGGCAAGGGGAGATTTGCGAAGTTCTATCTGTTTGCAAAGAAACGTTTGATCTTTTTTTTGCGGCAGATGTTTTTGTATACGTTGGAAACTTAGAAATTATTTTTGACGCAGTCGGTAAACAAGCTAGAAAAGACGCCTTGTTTGTATTTTCTACCGAATCACACTCCGGTAATGAAGACTTTAATTTAAGAATTACGGGTAGATTTGCTCATTCAAGAGATTATGTAAGTAGGGTCGCTCAAAAAACTGGGTTTATGATAAAACAAGTGAAATCTGCAAACATGCGAAAAGATAAAGGAAAGTGGATCGAGGGCGATTTGTTTGCCTTAAAAGTTAAGTCTGCGTAATCCGAAATTTCAGGGAGAGAATACGATGAATCACAAGCAATTTTTAACGCTGGCTTTATTAGCTAGTTGTTTTGGGTTATTAGGAGGAGGGCTATCTAATTTTTATTTTGGAGAAAAAGCCGAAGCGCAGTCTTCTAATACCGTTATAGCGGATCGTTTTATTCTGTCTCAAGAGGGAAATAAGTTTGAAGCGGAGTTAGGGTTCAATGATGATGGGTTGCCCAATTTCTCCCTTAAAGATGATGATGGAAATAAACGGATTCATATGGGTTTGGATAAGGGTGGGATTACTTACTTTTCCTTTTACGATCCTTTTAATAAAAATGAAAGGATGGCTTTTTATACCGCTTTTGACGGAGCTCCCTTTGTTCAACTAAACGATAAAAATGGCAGTCCCAGAGCTATTTTAGGTATGGGCGAAGAAGAAAACGTTATTTTAGAGTTTTATGACAAAAACGCGCGGCCAGTATGGTTGGTTCCAAAAATATTCAAGAAAAAGAAGAAGAAAAATGGTTAGTCAGACGATCTGTTTTTTTTTATATAATCTGAAATCATGAAAAATGCATAAAGAATGGACCAGCCAATGGCGATATGGATAAGGCTCTGTTTGATGTTGCCAGATATAACGGCGATCATAAACCAGAATATAGATCCAATTACCCAAAATATGAGAAATATGGTGCGGGCGCCTCTATTTTCTTCCATAAATGTCCTATGAAGAGTTTAAGCTTTATTTAGGCCTTATAGATTGGGAATTAGTTTTTAAGTTGAATAAAGATAGAGAAGCTTTATTCAATTTTTTGTAATGAAACTAAAATATTAATTTCTTCTTTATCAATTTTGAATGGCAGGACCAATTTCAACACTCCATCCTCCCCTGAGTTTACGTCATAGCTTCCACCCTTTATTAAGGCGGGAAACCCTAAATCTAATTTAAGCTTGTGACCAGGTTCTGAGTTTTTGGAGCGATTGGGATAGACTAAATCTAAAATAGTCACGGAATGTTCCGTTAAAGTAGGCTTAATATTACCGCCTATGATATTGCCTAACTCTAATACCACTTCTCCTGCGTCGTCTTCATTCCGTTCTCCAAAAATAGTTTCATAAATGTCGCATGCGACAATTTCGGGAAAAAATAGAATGAGAGATATTTTTACTTTTTCATTATTGTCAATTAAGTCGATAGAGGCGTTAA
>JAYOZP010000027.1:38143-42812 GCA_038154245.1 Nitrospinales bacterium
ATTTTTACTTTTTCATTATTGTCAATTAAGTCGATAGAGGCGTTAAAATCTCCATACAGGCAATCGTTTTCTATGGGGTCGTCTGCCACCGCTGAAACCATATATTGACCAAAACCCTCCACAACGCTCTCGGAAACAGGTCCTGATAGCTCAGATAAACCTGTTGCCTTTAAACCTGCTACTTCTTCGCTAGATGTGAACATGTTTTGAACAGCCAGCCGAATATCGTCATTTTTGAAAGGCTTTTTTACAAACAAATTATATTCAATTCCATCCATCCACTTTTTGACGTCGCCTTCGTCTTCCGAACTGATAAAGATAAACGGAATGTTGCGAATTGATTCTTTATCGCTAGCTCTAATCGTTTTTAAGAGGTTGCAACCGTCTTTAATTCGCAGATGGACCGACGAAGTTATTAAATCAAAGTTAACAAGAGTCATTAGAGCGTATGCTTGATGACCGTCTTGGGCAAACTTTATATTTTCGGGATCAAAACCCATTTTAACTAAGACGTTAAAAATGATTCTGTAAATAACGGCCGAGTTTTCCGTGATCAATACTTTTTTGTCGGTAAAGTTATGGGACATTTATTTTTTACTAATAAATTAAATTTACGGAATGATTAGAATATCATTTTTGGGCGTTATTTTTACATTTTTTTTGACAAGATATTAGGAGTAACTAATTGAATTTTTAGCTATAAGGAGATTGGATAGTTTTTGGTGAAATGTTCGGTAAGTCGGATTTTTTTGCCAAAAAATCACCAAAATACCCAATATCGGGCATATGAGACGAAATAGTTGCAAACGTTTAACTAAACTGTAACAAAACTAAGACGATAATAATAAAAAATAGATTAGAATACTTTCACATTAGATGTTTTATTTAAATTAAAGCAGATTACTTAATCTAAGCTTCAAATTTTAAATCAGCGATCTTTTTTACGCCAAGCTTTTAGGTATTTTTATGACTCTAACGGCAAATTCAAAATTATCTATAATTCCGAGGAATACTATTTTATTCCTTGTGGATATATTTTTGGGATTTGTCTCGTTGTCTTTAGCCTTTTTGCTGAAATACGATTGGGTTGTCCCTTCTCAACGACTTAACTTTTATTTTCAGATTATTCCCTTGGTGTTTGTGTTTAGATCGTTTTCTTTTTTATTTTTTAGATTTAATTCTCAATTTCGCCAAGACCCCTGTTCGGAAAATATTAATCAAAAAATAAAATCTATCTTTATGGGGTCGTTTTTAATTTTGCTGTATGTTTCCAACGGTGTTGGATTGCAAGAAACCGTTCAGATACCTATAGCTATTTTGATAATAGATGGAGTGGTTTTGCTTGGATTGCAAGTTGGTTTTCAAGGTGTTTGGAAGGGGTTGCGAAAAACATTGCTTGGGCAGCCTTTTATAAGCGATGATTCCTCTCATGATTTAAATAGCGAAATAGCTCCTTATGTAAAAGGAAACGAATCAGTTCAGGTATCAGACGACGACCTTGAGATTACTAAATTGTTAGGAAGAGAACCTGTTCAATTGGATATGCGATCAATTAGAAAAGTAATCCAAGGACGGGTGGTCATGGTTACTGGAGCTGGGGGTTCCATTGGAACAGAGTTGTGCCAACAGATTTTAGAATTTAGACCTGGTTCTATTGTTATGATTGATCGTGGAGAAAATTATCTTCATGAGTTAAAAGTTACTTTGGACAAGTGCGATACCAATGTCCAAACTCATTACGTTTATGGTTCGATCACTAACAAAGAAAAAATGAAAAATTTGTTTGAACGTTATCGACCGGATTTGGTTTTTCATGCGGCTGCAAATAAGCACGTCCCTATTATGGAACATAATATAGACGAGGCAATTTCTAATAACATCTATGGAACAAAAGTAGTCGCCGATCTTTCAGATCAATACAACGTTGACAATTTTGTATTAATTTCTACCGACAAAGTTGTTAAGCCAACTAGTATCATGGGCATGACCAAAAGGATAGCGGAACAATATGTTAAGTTCCTTTCAGAAACGAGCGCAACTTGTTTTACCGTAGTGAGATTTGGGAACTTCTTGGGAAGTAAAGGAAGCGTTGTACCTATGTTTAAGGACCAAATTAGATGCGGAGGACCTATTACTGTTACCCATCCTAAAATGGAACGTTTTCTTATGTTAATCCCTGAAGCTGTAGGATTGATTTTGCAAACTACCGCTTTCAGCGGTTCAGGAGGAAAAGTTTTTGAGTTGGATATGGGACAGCCGGTAAAGATAGTAGATTTGGCTAGGACGATGATTCAAATGTTCGCTAAAAAAGGAAAAGAAGATATCGAAATAAAATATGTTGGTATTCGCCCAGGCGAAAAGTTAAGCGAAGAACTTGTCTTAGAAGAAGAAAAAATAGTTCCTACAATTCATGAAAAAATTAAAATGTTAAAATCTGATGTGCCTTACAATCCGCATTACGACGAATGGTTGGATGCATTATGCCGCCAAGCCTCAGATCCCGATCCTGAGCCGGACAAAATAAAAAGCATTATGTCTGAAATGATTCCAGATTTACCCTCTCCAATTTCCACAGTCGTAAACTAATTAAATAACAGTGGTTTAGAGTCTTTGTTGCTGGCTTAGCTTTTTTTGATTCAAGTGAATGTTGATTTTTTAATTATTTTGATTGATCCTTAAAAGCAGGTAATGATAATTTAAGCTGAAGCTAATTTAGCGTATAATATATCTATCTGTTTTTTTCTAAAACTTCCGTTAATCAAGAGGAATGATGAACGAATTAGACTCCGAATCAATAAAAGATTTTTGCGAAGAGGCTTTGGAAATTGCCGATCAATACGGCGCCGAAGAAGGCTTATCATTCTTAATTGGTAAAAAATTCTTTGAAGTCTTGCGAGATTTAAAAGAAGTTCAAAATAAGTCGAAGTTTTTGGTTCCGGTAGAAGTGACTCCTACTTTTGGTTTAGAACTTGATAAGAGAAAAAATCTTAATCTTTCGATGACAAGCGCTCAAAATCAGAACTATGGAGAATATCTTGCCAAAATTGAAAACTTACAAAAAACAACTAAGTTATTTGTAAAGGAAGTTAAAGAGACTTTTGACGCCAACGATATCGAAGACTATTTAGTTTCTTATCCGGCTTTGGGAGAAGAAGAGCTGTCGGCTTTGGATGCTAACGATAGTTCAAATTTAATGTCGGTTGACGACGCCTTAAACGAGATTAGGGATATCTTTTACATAGAAGAAATGAAAAAGATGTTTTTGGGATTGGAAAAAGATAAGGCGTTATGATTAGACCAGCTAATCAAAAGACTCGTTTGCTTTTGGCTTTTTTCATTTTATGCGCCGCTACATTTTCAATTCTTTACACGGGTCCTGAATTTGATTTTGTTTGGCAGGTTGTTTTTTCTTCTTTCTTACTGTTTTATTTATTTTGGTTGGTCACTTAAGTTTTCGTTTTTTATAGAAACGAAAGAATTATAGCTATTATTGACATTCCCAATGCGGCAATAGCAAATATTTTAACCTGAGCCGCTTGTTTCGAGGCTTCGGCTAGCCTTTCTTGAGTAAAGCTTTTCATTTCTTCTTGTATTTCTTTAATGGCGTTTGTTTTAATTAAGGCCGTTTTTTCGTCGATTATATCCTCTAAGCTTTCCAATGTTTTTTTAGTAAGAGGCTCGAATTTCTTTTCAATTTCTTCTTGCACGATAAATTTGCTTTCCTTTTGCCAGTTAGTCATTTTGTTATCAATTTGTTCTAACTTTTTCTGAATAAACTTTTCAACTTTTGGCTCAAGATTTTCCTGTATTAGCTCTAGACTATCTTTAGCGTTTGATATAGCTAGATGCAGATTTTCTTCAATTTCCTCTTCAAGCGATTCCTTCTTGGCCTCAATATAGTCCTTTAGTTTTTCGATTTCCTGGTCTGCTTGATTCTCTAATTCGTCCGGCAATTCCATCTCTTCTTTCCAAGTTTTAGAATGTATTGTTTTTCGTTTCCTGTGTTTTATTAAAAAAGCGTACTATTTTGATAAATTTCTCGTTAATGGTTATCAGAAATTTGGTAGCTGCTCGTTTTTCAATGGGATATGGGTTTGGTTGATTTGTCTGGAGCTTGACTAACCTAAAGCAGTCAGGTAACTTAGAAGTTATGAAATTAACCTTTCCCGAATACGTTCAGCTATTCAAAAAGTATATTATTGTTGAGAAAAACGTTTCGAACCATACTATTACAAACTATTTGAGCGATCTCAATCAATTTTATTTATTTTTAAAAGAGTCGGGTCATAGCTCGTCGGAAGAGGAAGCGGAAATTTCCAAAATTGATCGAATTGCCGTTCGATCTTTTATGGGATATTTATCCAAAAAGTCTTATTCTGGGGCTTCTATGGGCAGAAAGCTCGCCTCTTTAAGCTCTTTTTTTAAATTTCTTTGCCGAGAAGGTTATCTTGACATTAACCCAGCGAAATCCGTTCCTATTCCTAAAAAAAGCGCAAAACTTCCTAGTTTTCTGACTCCGGACGAGATGTTTTCGATAATGAATTTGCCGGAAAAAAATTCCTTTATAGGGACTAGAGATCAAGCTATACTGGAGCTTTTCTATAGCGCTGGTATTCGTGTCGGCGAGTTGGTTGGTTTGTCGTTAGAGCATATAGATATTGTTCAATTA
>JAYOZP010000028.1:0-42603 GCA_038154245.1 Nitrospinales bacterium
ATTCGCAAATCCTTATGATTCAAGCTGAAAAAACGAGAGCTTAAGGATAAGTTTGAAAACTGATTCATTACGTTTGTTTGCTTTCAATAAAGGTTATCTAATGTTTACACCCTTCGTTTTTTTTAACGCCTTAAAAAAAGCCTTTCTTAAAATATGCAGTGTGTATCTATTAGGGGTTTTGGCAATGGCTTGCCAACCGGCAACCCATTACCAGGCCTATGAAGACATAAAGAAAAAAGGCGAACAAGCATTTGTGAAAGATTTGCACGATTGTCGAATACGAGTAAACGAAAGTACAAAACGCAGCGAAGGCAGCGAAGGGGCCGGCGAACGAATGAACCGAGAAACTTTTATTTTTAAGACTTGTATGAAAAAAAACCATTGGATACTTAAATCATGAAATCAAAGAATCGAGAAAAGTCGGAAGAAAATAGAACAAAGATCTTAACAAACACTTCATTCTTTTTAATTCTTCTGCATACTGTTTTATGTACTCCCGTATGGGGGGCTGAGGAAGTTCCTTTGACACTTCCCAAAACGGAAGGGTCTAAAAACTTTGACCTCGAAATAGACAAATTAAATGATAAAGGCATAGAAGCCTATAAAAAAAAGAAATTCGAACAAGCGCGTGGTCATTTCCAAAAAGCGTCCAACCTTGCCAAGCAATTTAGAGATCCTAGCCAAGGGGTAGTGAATTACAATCTGGCGCTCAGCCTTCATCAATTAGCAAACCACGAAGAAGCCATCAAGCAGTTCTATTCGGCAAGGCGTTATGCTCGAGGCAATCAGAACATTTTGAAATCAAAATTATTAAAAATGTACGAATGCGGACTTAACCCAAGCGTACCTTGCGATGGGAAAGTACCACTACCGATGAATATCGAAGGATCTCATTGATTTTTAATGAGGTCATTTTATAAACCTAAAAAACAACTTTCGCCATGAATGAAATTATCAACATAATCAACGTACAAACAGCTATATCGGCTTTAAAGATTTTGGTAGCCGGATCCATTTTTTTCGTTTGGGTCGTCAAATATGAAAATATCGTTAAAGAATTTAAATAATTTGGCTTGCCAGACTGGTTAAGAGACCTTGTAGGGATATTAAAATTATCTTTCGCTTTAATGCTTCAAAGCACCGACCTTAACGTAGCCTTAATAGGAAGTCTTGGAATCGCAGTATTAATGATAGCCGCATTACTCACCCATCTTAGGGTTAGAAATCCTTTTTATAAAATGCTCCCATCAATGAGTTTAATGGCAATAAGTTCTTTCATTTTTCTCGATAACTAAAATAGTTCTTTTCTAAATAAACATGGGAGAGCAAACTTTATGACAAGAGATATTCAAATAGAATTAAGTTTATTTGAAACAAGTTGGAAACTTCACGGTTTATTAGAAGAAGGTAGCACTGATAAGCTTATCAGAGACCATTTTTGCAATGGCAATTACAAAAATAACGATACGGTAGAACTGCTTTGGGCAAATAAAGATGGAACTATTATTGAGCGTGTAGCGTATGTGAAGTTAAGCAAAGAAGAAAAGAAACTGTTTTGCGAATTCTATGAATGGATTGGGCACGTAAGAGATGGAAAATTACATGGCTATATCCAACAATGGTATAGAAATGGGAAGAAAAGGTTTGAAGGAAATTATTTAAACGGAAAGAGGCATGGCAATTTTATAACCTACAAAGAAAACGGCGAAGAAGATTTTTATGGAATTTTTGAGAACGGGGAGTTACTTGAAAGTAACTATGGCTTTTAGTGTTTTAAAAACTTATAGACCCTCTCTCTTTTGATGCAGTTGAAAAATAGGTAAATACTTTAAAAACTTTAAAATGAATATTTTTGTACTAGATAAAAATATTACTAAATGCGCTTTGTACCATTGCGACAAACACGTAGTAAAAATGATTTTAGAGTCGGCGCAGATGTTAAGCGTCGCGTTGAGAGTGAACGGGGTGGATGAAGGTTATCAAATTACCCATTTGAATCACCCATGCACATTATGGGCGCGAAAATCGCTTTCTAACTGGAAATGGCTCTGCCAATTAGCGTCAGCCTTAAACCAAGAGTATAAATTCCGGTTTGAAACACTAACCAACCATAAATCTTATGATGTGATTCAATCTTTGCCGCTGCCCAAAATTCCAGATGGCGGTTTAACTACCTTTGCTCAAGCAATGCCGGAAAAATACAAACACAAAAATCCTGTTACTGCTTATAGAAACTTTTACGTTGCCGAAAAAAGTCATCTATTTAGTTGGACAAAGAGGCAAAGTCCTGACTGGATAAAAGATCCATTATTAATGACATGAAATATGACAGGAAAATTATATTTTTCAGGTTTTACGCAGATCTTTAATTTATTGTCTTGTAATTATTAATTTAAAAAACTCAACTTCACCTGTTAAAAATTCCCTAATTTAGATTCCTAATCCGCAGATCGTGAGTCTGAGTTTCGCAGATAGATATTTGTCAATAAACACCTCTTTGACGTCAAAAGAAAAAACAGGTTTAAATTTAATAACCAACAACAATGAGTTCAACAATGATTCAAGTCACATACATCAGCTCAGAAACTCGGCATATGACGCAGGTCGACCTAGAAGATATTTTATCGAGTAGTAGAAAAAATAACATTGAACTGGGAATTACGGGGATGTTGCTTTATGGGAATAAATTGTTTATCCAAACTCTAGAAGGAGAGGAAAAGAAAGTAAATGACCTAATACGAAAAATAAAAAAAGACTCCCGTCACAAAGACTTCAAACTTGTTTCCCAAAAAGAAATTAAAAAACGTCAATATTCGGCTTGGAGCATGGGGTTTAAAAACTTAAGCGGTACCGATTTCAATGCAATAAAAGGAATTAATAATTTTAATGAAAATAATTTCAACATTGCCTACCTGGAGAACCACACAAGCATTTTAGAAACTTTAATGGAACACTATCGCATCGAATGTTTAAGACATCAAAAGCAAGAAGAATTGTCCTTGAATGAAGACGATCCTTTGTTGGCTTTTCTTCATCACATAATTCGATGCGCAGTAAAGGTGTTATCCATTTTAATGGTCATGATCATTTTTTGGGGTATCGCCGATGTTATATATACAATTTACAATAATTTATTCACTCCAGCTTTTACTACTTTAACCATAAATCATATTGTATCAACTTTTGGATCATTCCTGGCAGTTCTTATTGCCGTTGAAATTTTCATAAATATTACGCTCTATATTAGAAAGAACGTAATTCACATTAAATTAGTCATTGCTACAGCGCTAATGGCGATTGCCAGAAAAGTAATCATATTCGATTTCAAACAAATCACCCCAGCATATATTTATGGCACCGCATTCGTTATTTTAGCATTAGGAATAACGTATTGGCTGATCGATAAAAACTCAAAAGAATATGCTGAAGAAAGGTTTTAACCTTGATATCTAAGATGGAAAATTTTTTATGAAACAGGTTCAAAAACTCTTAGATTCCCTGATTTTTGGAGGATTAATTGTTTTCGCTACCGGGCGCCAGAATAATATCAATTATGAATCATTTGTAGATTTGGAACATCAGGGTCGGAAAGAATTTATGGCAGATTTAAAGGCCTTCGAAAATTATGGACAATTACACTCTAAAAGAAGCGAAGGAAGTCAAGGCGCGGGAGAAAGGTTGCTTTTGAATCGTAATTTAACGTTGTCCTGAAGTGGGTAAGAAGAGAAAAGCGTTTACAGATTAAGACCTTTCTAAATGAGAGAGTCATGGTTTCTCGGTTAAGATAAAGTTGTCTAATTCTTAATCATAAAGGAGAAACCAATGACTCAAGATCAATACCTTATCAGAAGAAAGTTAAACATACTAGAGTTAGGCCAAACTCTAGGCAACATATCTGAAGCGTGCCGTAAACTAGGCGTAAGTCGTCAGCATCACTACGATATCAAGTCGGCGTTAGAATCCGAAGGAATAGAAGGTCTTCTTGCGAAGTCCCGTAAGTCTCCTCGGATAGGGAATCGAGTTGCCCCAGAGATCGAGGATAAGGTATTGAATTATTCTCTTCAATATCCGACCCACGGTCAAGTTCGGGTAGCTAACGAGTTAAAAAAAGAAGGAATTCAAATCAGCGATGGAGGAGTTCGTAGTATTTGGTTACGGCACAATCTCCAAATCGCGAGTCTGCGTTTAAAGCGTTTGGAAAAGTGGTCTGCCGAAAACTCTCAGGTTTTGACCGAATCGCAAGTCCAGGCTCTTGAAGAAGCCAAACAGGAAAAAGAAGCTCACGGAGA
The DNA here is from genome assembly GCA_038154245.1 of Nitrospinales bacterium. GTDB lineage: Bacteria > Nitrospinota > Nitrospinia > Nitrospinales > JAJDAT01 > JAJDAT01. The sequence goes on from JAYOZP010000028.1 coordinate 4,290, forward strand.
GATTGAAAGTCATCATCCAGGTTTTTTATTAGGCCAGGATACCTATTACGTTGGATATATTTAAGGCGTTGGCAAAATTTACCAACAGACAGCCATCGACACTCATTCCAACGTTGGGTTTGCAAAGGTGTATCAAGATAAAACGGCCCTGGCCGCTACCGACGCTCTCAATGACAAAATCCTGCCGTTCTTTGACGAACATAATATGGCGTTGTTGCGTATTTTAACGGATCGCGGCACTGAATACTGCGGACGTACAGAAACTCACCCTTACCAATTGTTTTTGCATTTGAGTTCAATTGAACATACCAAAACAAAAGTCCGGCATCCGCAAACCAATGGATCGACTGAAAGATTAAATCAAATCATTCAAAATGAGTTTTATAAAGTAGCGTTTAGAAAAAAACTCTATAACTCACTGGAGGAAATTCAAATCGACCTCGACGAATTTATGAATTACTACAATAACGAAAGAACGAACCAAGGAAAGTATTGCCAGGGAAGAACGCCTATGCAAACGCTCAAAGACGGAAGAGAACTGTATCAAAAATACGTCTTTGAAAATTCTATGGAAGAAAATAAAGCTGCGTAGTATCTTATAAATACCTTAACCGGGAAACCTGTTGTCGGCGCAAATCGTTGTTACCGCAGACTTAAAAAAAACAGCAAAAAAACACCAAAGAAGAAACGAAAGGAAAACAAAAATAGCAGATTCAAACTAACAATATATATTTTTTAATCCGGGTGGGACACTTTTACTCCGCCATTGACAAGTTTTGCCGCGATAAAAAGTTTCAGTTGTAAAAACTTCTTTAATGCTGGAATTCTGTTTTAAGAAAAGTCTGGGTCTGCGTCAAATCAAAGTTTAGAAATTCATCAAAGAGAATTGATTTTCGAACTTCAATGGGTTGAGTAAAATCGTTTTCTTTAGTAAGTTCTCGGCTTTCAAGCAAACCAAATCCAACAAGAGGCTCGACAACCGTTTTCTTAACCAGCCATTCGACATTATCTTTAAGTGGAGTTCTAGGAACTTTTTCCAAAACTGCCGGCAATAAAACCTTGCGGGCTATAGATTCAGGCTTAGTCCAATCTGAGCATAATTGGCCAATCATGTAAATTGGAAAACCTATCGTATCTTGATAACCGGGTATTTCTTGGAGCCGGGTTAAGTAGAAAAGGTTTAGTTTTCTATATAACGTCAAAAACAGGAGATTGAATAATTGACCGGCTTTATTTTCAGCCAGCAATTCTTTTCCTCGCTTTGAAACTTTTAGACTCCCCTTATATTTACGTACAAGCCCTGCCATTTCTAAAAGAATTTTAGGAATATGAATTTCAAAGCAATCATCTTCGTTAATAACTTTATTGTAAGTAAACAATCGGTCAAGCGAGTCTTTTGATATAACCATTACATCAAGCATTTCTTTGATGAAATTTCGATTCAAGTTTCCTGTTTTGGTTAATTTTACGCCATCGGCTTGAGCTATACCTGACAGCATGGTTCTGCAATTATAGAAAAGGGTAGCTCCTTGTAATTTATCTAAAGCCAAACCTTCGTTGAATTTAATGGCTCCGTTGGAATCGCTCCAATCACATTGACATAGAAGCTGAACTTGAACTGGAGACAAGCCGCCAAATTCAGGTTGAGGGGTTAAGTTGTAAGTCTGAAACCTTTGATTAACGACTTGTTCAAATTCTTCTATATTTGAGTATTCATTTTCTTTGATATCTCCGATTATAGAATCCAGCGGATTATCGTATTTGGGTTTCTCAAAACCACAGGCCTTCAAAAGATTATCGATGCGGTCGTAAATACGATTCAATTCATTTTTGCGTTCAACGTACATCGTTTCCTCAGCCTTGTCTAAAATAAAACCAGCAAATTGATCCAGCTCTTCAGGGGTAAAATTGAAGTGCGAGTCCCATTTTTTGTCTGGAGCGATAGCGATTCGTTCTAACAAATGAGGCGGGGCAATATCGAGATCGAGTAATAGCTTTCGTTCTGAGAGGCTGAGTTTGAGACTAATAGTATTTGACGAATCTAATGATTTTGACTTCTTAGTCATTTAAAAAAAAGAAATTCTTTACGGCGGTAAAGAGTTCGGCTTGATTTATAAGTTTGCCTTCTTTATCAAGATTTAAAAACTTATTTATTAAACAAAAGTAAAAGTATTTGAGTAATTCAAATTTATGGATAAAATCAAAAACTCCAATTTTCTTTTTCCATGAATTTTTCTAAGTTCATACAAATAATATTAAAATGCTCACAGATATTAGGAATTTTAGCAGCATTGGGTTTCTTTTTTTCTAAAGTTACAACGCTAGCGCCATAGTTAAAAGCTTTCGCTATTACAAATGGATCAGCATTAAGTCCCCCTTTTAGAATTTTTTGCTTTTCGATATTATCGCGGAAATGAGGAATGGCATAAATTTGTTTTATAAACTCGGCTTCTTTAATATTTGGAATCTCAAAAATATCTTCATGTAACTTAGCCCATTTATATAAATCATCATCCTGCTCTTCGATTTCACGAAAGCTTTCCCGTGTAGATATTATTTTATTATTTGCAATCAAGGAATCAAATTTTTCCCATAACGTTGGGAATCTCTTTCTATAAAAATTTCTGGATAAAATTATTAGAGGAGAAGTATCAAATACATAAATCATGCTCGTCCACCAAGAAATTTATCTTCAAACTTACTAATATTCTTGGGCTTAATGTTCAAATATTCTGCGAGCTTTTCAGCATTTATTTTATTTTGATGAAATTTACTTAGGGCTAATTGAGTGTAAGTTTTTCCAAGGTAAATTATTTGAGTAAAGTAATAATCGCCTCCCGCCCCTTTTTGAGGTGGTTGAGCTTCCCCCTTCCATTCTTCAATTTTTTTATTATAGTAATCTTGATCAATTCTATTTCTATCTAAAAGTTTTCTTAAAATTACTTCTCGACTAACTTTGAATTTGTCAGACAGTTTTCTTATATTTTTCTCATCGAACAAAGAAACCTCATTAATTAATTTTGTAAATTCACTTTTAGGTACTAAAAAGTCACCCGCGAATTTGTTACAAAAAACCTCAATTTTCTTTTGGTCTCCTTTTAGGCGCCTTATATAATCGTTATTTTCCTTATCAACTCCACTTATTCCAAATAACAAATGGCCTAGTTCATGAAACAACGTAAAAATCTGTCTTGTTTTAGAGTTACTATTGTTAATATAAATAATAGGAAATTCTTTATCAAAAAGACAAAAACCCGAGAACTCTGAGGTCTTAAAGGAATCCTTAAAAACAAAAATACCGTGATCAATTAAAACTTCTCGCCAAGCTTCAAATGCAACATCAAAGTTATTCCATGAAAACTGTTGTTCAAGTGTTACGCCTAAATAAGACCTAACCTCAGATACAACTTTAGAAAAAGATGTACCAACTTTAATTTCTAAATCACTTAAAATTAGTTTTTTAGATGGATTAACACCTTCATTTAATTCTTCAAGATTAATTTGCATAGCCTTGGCTTTATGCAAAATTTTCTTTAAATGAGCGGGAATCTGTCGAAATTCAAAATCTGGAAGAGTTCTAAACGATTTATTGATGGGTTCAAGCTTGGGGGGATCTGGGAAAAAAAATACAGCTAATGGGCATTTATATTTATTAGAAAGCGCCTCAAGTTGCTTATATGTTGGAAATGAGTCTCCTTTTTCCCAAGCTTCAATTTTTTTATATTGCTTGGAAATGTCATCAACCGTATAACCAGCTCTTTCTCTTGCCCATTTCAGTACAGTTGGCGTTATAGGAATTTGTTCACTCATCAGATTATTTTCATTTAAACTTTATAAAAATTTTCCCACTTTTCTAATAAAGCTACTTTTACTTATCTTATCAAGTTTTAACATGTTTTAAACTGAGGATCACTTTTTATCTGGTTCTAAATTCCGACACCTCCGACTATTTGGCATAATTTGACTACATTTTGACTACATCAAAAAAAAGGACCTAGCCAAAAATTGACTAAGTCCTTGATTTAATGGTCGGGGCACCAGGATTTGAACCTGGGACCCCCTGCTCCCAAAGCAGGTATATTTTCTTTAACTACTTGAAATAATTAAATATTAAAAAAACGAAAAATTGATTCAGACTGCATAAAACGGCATAAGTCTTAAAGTAATCTTAGCAAATTCTTAGCAAACCATTATTTAAAGTCTAGATTTAAAAAAAGTTTAATTTTTCCTACTTAGTTTATTCAATTCCCCTATTTTTGATTTTTTAACCAGTTGCTCTCACCCTACCCATCACATTTCCCATTAGCTAGCAACAGTGAAACTTCATCCCATCAAACATAATAAATTCTTATTGTCACCCTCCATTCAAAAAATGTCAATTTTACGTTTAAAACTTCGTTAATTTTCCATTTTAACTAAATCTCGAATAGCCTCACTATTTTTTATACCCCCATATTTTGTGTCCATCAAAAAAGTTCCCTACTAAATAACATCGGCGACCCGTGAAATACCCGTTCAACACCATAAGAATAAAGATCTTAATAAAACCAAGCAATTTCATAAAATTTTGAAGTTTTATGAGGAAATTAAAAAAGGAAATTCCCCCATCAAACAACCAAAGGAGAAAAAATGAAATTTTAATTTAAATATAAAAATCAAAATAACCTTAGTCCGTGGATGCCTATCTTCAAAAATTTTTATTCAAAAGAAGACTAGAAATTTTAAACGGAAAAAACCATCTTAAATAAATTTTTGGAGAAACATCAATGTATTCAGAAGAAATAAAAATGAAATTCTTAGAACTTAGAATTCAAAATCTCAGTCTTGATAAAATTTCGAAAGAAATTAAGGTTTCAAAACAAACCTTAATAAAATGGAACCGTGAATTTAGTTCTGAGATTACGGAGTGGAAAGAAACCATTCTAGAGCAAAAATTGGAACAATATGGTTTATCCGTTTCTGGTCAATTAGATCTAATAAATGAACGGCTTAATACAATTCAAAAAGAACTTGATAAAAAGGAAACTTTAGATTTAGATCCTAAGGAATTAATGCAAATGGAGATTCAATATATGAAGCAAATTCCTAATATATTAAAACCTCTTGACCCTTCGAAAAGCAAAACAAGAACTAAAGGATCAATTGAAAAGCCTTTAGATAATGAAGGGAAAGCCGATTCGGTACCAGTCAATAAAAAAGAATAATTTTTATTTCTTTTAAAATAAGTCCACTAAGAAAAGTTTAACAAAAGTGGACTAAAAGTGCACCTACCGGCATTGCTCAACGATAAAACTGCCTCCAGTTTTGAGAAAAATTTGGAGGCAGTTTTTTATATTTTAAAAACATTTCTGCGGAAATAGTTTGCAATACGACCAACTGATTATTAATCGGTTGGCTCAAGGTTTGACTGAGCTCATCAGCTTTTGCAATATCAATAGTCAAAACGTACATTTAATATCTTTGGATTTAGGTGAATGACTTATATTTGCCCCAAGTGCTTCTTCTTTATTATGAACCTACTGATTAAGAGTCAGAAACGGCCTATTTTTGTAACTGCTTGATGTTGGGGCGGTTTCCCGAATCTACAATCTTTTCAATTATTTAAAAGCTGTCTATTAATTCCATTGAGTCCATTAATTCTGCTATGGGAGGAAATTTCTATCAAGGTTTTATCAAGGTCGGCCTACTGACTATACATCAGCATGATCTCGAATTTAATCTACAAGGCAATTCTTTTTTCAACCATTGCCTCACTTTCCCAATATCCTAATTTTGGAAATAGCCTTTATTAGCCTCAAGTGCCACTTTATTAGCAAAATAAGAGAACCCGATGCATCTATGATATTTTCTAAATATTATGCAGATGAAAATAAAAATACCAAAAATGAAATTTGGACATTCGTGCTAAATGCTATTTCACAAACTACTCAAACTAGAGTCTGAGAGCTTTTTTAAATTTGGATTTCACCAAAATAGGTTTAAAATCATATTATACCATGGATGTTAATCTATGAATTTCAACTAATTATTTCCCGATAATCTGGGGGGTTAATTTTATTTTGGCATGGCTAAGTATAATAATGACTGAAAGCAAACCTAATCGGGATAAATTGGAAAGTGAGTCAGAGAATCTTCCGCAAAAGCAGAACACTGCTGCTCAATTATTATTTTTCCCAGCGTTAGTCAGTTTCGCTTATTATTTTAGCGTCAAAATAGGTATAGCGCTCAGCTTTAAACCAGAGTTAATTGCTGTATTCTGGCCTCCTAACTCAATAGTCGTTGCGGCTTTGTTTTTGACACTAAAACGGCGGTGGCCATTTTATATTCTTGCTATTTGTCCAGCCTATTTTATTGCGAGTAATGAAGCTGGGTTTCCTGTAGTTAGAGCGATTATTTTTTTCGCATCAAATTGTATTGAAATACTGATTCCCTCCATTTGTTATTTAAGGCTAAATAAAAAACCTCAGTTTGAGAAAATTAAGGACAGTATTTTTTATTTAGTTATTGTGGTTTTTTTATCACCCCTGATTTCAGCATCTGTGGCTTCCCTTGGAGCTACAAGTCAACCTATGACTATCGGCTTGCTTGGCGTATATGGTTTCTGGGCGACTCTCTTGGCTTGCTCGTTATTCTTCCTTTTCTCTTAGCATGGATATCTGAAATAAAGAGAAGAGATATTAACTTTTCCATAAAATGGTTTGCTGAATTCAGTCTTACACTAGTCCTTTTGATTACTGTAAGCCTGTTTGCCTTTGGAGGTGAAATAGGCGTTTCCGGAAACATACCTGCGTTGGTTTACCTTCCACTACAGATTTTATTATTGATGTCCATCCGGTTTGGTCCTCTGGGAAGTTTTACGGCAACGCTTGTGGTTACAATAATATCAATTTGGAATTCCATAAATGGTCAAGGTCCCTTCACAACTCTTAATTCTTCTAATAACGTTTTATCCTTACAGGTTTTTCTATTTGTCGTCCTTATTTCCATGATGTTATTAACAGCATTGATTAAACAATATAGTCAAACGCTATCGGCTTTGAAATTAAGTGAAAATCGGTTTCGTGAAATATTCGAAGAAGCTGCAAAGATAAGGTTGTCTGAAGAGACGCTTAAAAATTCCAATAGAAACTTAGAGAATATAATAGAAGACCACACAAAGGAATTAGTTAATGCAAAGGAGCTAGCTGAAAGCGCCAATCAAGCCAAATCCCTTTTTCTAGCGAATATGAGCCATGAAATTCGTACACCAATGAATGCGATTCTGGGATATGCTCAGATACTTTTAAAGGGAAAAAACTTAAATGAAGGTCAAAAACAAGCGCTAAAAACAATCAATACCAGCGGTATAAGTCTTCTCAATATGCTCAATGATATTCTTGATATATCAAAAATTGAAGCTGGTAAATTGGAGCTTAATCCAACGAATTTTGATCTTAAAGAGACCGTTGAAGAAATTTCACAAATGTTTGAGTTACGTTGCCAGCAAAAAGAATTAAATTGGAATGTTAATAATTTGGAAGAACAGTGTCTTCTCTTTGGAGATGCAGACAAATTAAAAGCGGTATTGATCAATTTGATTGGAAACGCCGTCAAGTTTACAGACTCTGGCGAAGTATCGTTTAATGTGAAGGCTCTAGAAAATAATCATTATCTATTCGAGGTCATTGATACCGGAAAAGGTATTGCTGAAAAAGATCGGCAAGCTATTTTTGAACCTTTCCATCAGGAAGATTCAGGCATCAAACATGGAGGAACTGGACTGGGACTAGCAATTTCTAATAAGCAATTGAAACTCATGAATTCTGAATTAAAGTTGAAATCTGAACTGAACAAAGGTTCAAATTTTTACTTTACTTTATTATTACCTCCAGCGTCCAAAAACAACTCAGAACAGTCTAAACAAAGTCAAAATATCCTTTGCTTGGCAGAAGGATATCAGGTTAAAGCTCTTGTTGTTGACGACGTTAAAGAAAATCGCGACGTCTTATCACTGATCCTTACCGATTTGAAGGTAGAAGTCATTCAAGCAGTTGACGGCAAAGATGGCTTGGAAAAAGTTCGTAAACATACTCCAGATATTATTTTTATGGATATGCGAATGCCGGTTATGGATGGGGAAGAAACCATTCATGCAATTCAAAAAGAATTTGGCAAGAATCGGTTCAAGATCGTCATCATCACGGCTTCCGCATTGGATCGCCAAAGAGGAGGCTATGATAATCTAGAATGTGAAGGTTTTATTACCAAACCCTTTCTTATTGAACAGATTTATGAAAACCTTCAGCGTCTTCGTCTTCTTGACATAGAATTTGAGTATGTGAAAGAAGAAATTCAAGATGAGAAAAAAAATAATGAATTAGATATAGAATTATCAAACATCTATATTCCGGAAACCCCCCATAAAAAACTATTTGAGGCAATGGATTTGGGCAATATAACAATGCTTGAAGCTAGTTTTGATGAGTTAGACAAAATTAATGAGGATTGCAAACATTTAAAAAAGCATTTAACAGTTTTAATGAAAAATTTCGACTTGGTTGGAATGAGGCGCGTTTTAGAGCAATTGAATGTGCAATCAACAGATTAATTTGCTTAATACTAGAATTACTGACGTTGAACTAAGTTAATTCAATATACTTTTCCATCAACCAGTTACTATCAAAAATTTCTGTTTTGGGAAGAAACTTCTATCAAGGTTTTATCAAAGTCGCATCTGGAGTTCGAAAATCTATCTTTTTTTAATTAACTTATCACTTTAATTTAAAACTTTTTCTCAATAGAAATTACATTAAATGGATTATCTTTATTACGGCATTTAGGACCCGTGGTTTAGAGTATTTGGCTCAAACTTTTTATAAAAGCGAAAAAGGTCAAAACTGGGTTTCAGAAATTAATTTTTTACTTGTGTTGCCAACATTTTGAAACTTTTTCCAGATTAATATTTCTCTAAATTAATTTTATAATAAAACACTCAATGAATCCCCTTAGTAGAATTGTTAAACATTTCTAACAATTTAAAATTTCCCCCATTTTAATCTCACAATCTACTAGAATAAATTTACTTTTCATCTTAAACTTTATTTCTCGGTTTGTTATATAAGATTCATTTATCAAACATCCGCTTAACAAAATCAAACCCGGCAGTTCTATCTATCATAAAAAAGCGCTCATGGAACCTGAGTCTTAATAAATTGGATAGGTAAACTAAGTTTGCGCTTTTATTTAAATTTTTCATCCTTATAAAAAGCAAAGGCCATTTTTATCATTACAAAGTCGTAATATTGCCTTTAAAATTGGATAGATTATTTATTTGGCAGCGTTTATTCTCAATATCAAGCCATTGGTCTCAACAAAAACAACTTAATATTGATTTTTTATCAAACCTGTTTTGTAATAATCCTAAAAATATTGAATGAAAAGCGACCAAAAGTTAAAAATTTAATATGCCCAAAATCAACGGAAAAATAATCATCGTAGACGATGAGAAAAATGTGGCGTTAGGCTACAAAAGAAATTTAGAACGCTCAGGTTATGAAGTTGAAATTTTTGACTCCGCAAAAATAGTCCTTTCAAGATTAAATAATAATTGGCCTGGAATTCTAATTTCAGATGTAATGATGCCTGAAATGGATAGATTTACTTTAATGAAACAAGCTCTAAAAATCGATCCTGAATTGCCTGTCATATTAATTACGGGAAAGGGAAATATTTCCATGGCCGTCCAAGCGATGAAAGATGGAGCTTATGATTTCGTAGAAAAACCTACTGAAATAGAAACATTTTTAGAAGTAGTCAAACGCGCCCTTGAAAAAAGGAATTTCGTCATGGAGTTGAGAGAACTTCGGGCTGAGGTTTCCAATCAAAATAATATAGAAAATCAAATTATTGGGAAATCAGAATCAATTAAAAGACTTCGGCATGTTGTCCAAAATGTAGCCCAATCTCATGCGGATATTTTGCTTTTAGGGGAAACAGGAACAGGAAAAGATCTAATTGCAAAATGCTTACATCAAAATAGTAAAAGAAAAGAGCGCAACTTTGTAGCTATTAATTGCGGCGCTATCCCAGAATCAATTATTGAAAGCGAACTATTTGGACATGAATCTGGAGCATTTACGGGAGCGATTAAAACTCGAATTGGTAAATTTGAATTCGCCAATCAGGGAACTGTTTTTCTAGACGAAATTGAAAGTATGCCTTTAAACCTTCAAGTCAAATTACTCCGCGTTCTTCAAGAACGAACTGTGGAAAGAATGGGTTCCAATAAATTGATTTCGCTAGATATACGAGTTATAGCGGCTACCAAAATAGATTTAAAAGAAGCTTCAAAAACTGGTCAATTCCGAGAGGATTTATATTACCGCTTAAATATGGTTGAAATAAAAATTCAACCGTTGCGCGATCGAAAGGAAGATATTCCTATTTTATTTCAGCATTTTGTGGCAGAGGTCTGCAAAAGATACAATCAATCCATTCCCCAATTATCCAAAAGGTTATTCGACCAGCTTTTAGAAAGAGACTGGGAGGGAAATATAAGAGAATTAAAAAATGAAGCAGAAAAACATATGCTTGGATTAGACATGCCTCCTATGGAAATTAACTCAGGATTTGAAAACTCCCATAGCAACATTCAAATAGAAAAAGATAAACTGCCTCCCCTTGCAGATAGGATAACCGAATTTGAAAAACAACTTATCGAAAAAGAATTAAGACGAAATAACGGCAATATTTCAATGGTTCTAGAGTCTCTTCAAATCCCCCGTCAAACTCTCCGCAATAAGATGCAAAAATACAATTTAAATCGCAAAAACTTTTTGTAATCCGTTCTCAAAGAATCAAGTCCTCACAGTTTTTTGAACCTCCAACTTATTCGAAAATAAATTCACCGAAAATAATAAAAACATTTGGGAATTCACCAAATTTGGTGAATGGGAAACTGGAAAACTATTTCCAAAGCATTAAACATATTGAAATAACAGTAGTTTTAGCTCTAATTTTCGATGGTATCATTTTTGCTTTTTACATTTTTAAAGAATATTGTTATCGTAATTTTACTGATTATTAAAAAAAGCCATGAAAAACCAAATTCTATTCGTAGACGATGAGCCTCATATTCTTTCAAGCTTGAGAAGGCTTTTAAGAGATTACAATCAAAAATGGGAAATGGCCTTTGTTTCAAACGTCGATGACGCTATAAAAACAAATAACGAAAAAAATTTCGACGTGATAATTTCCGACATAAAAATGCCTCAAAAAGACGGATTTGAATTACTAAAAGAATTGAGAGGTAAAAAAGAAACTAACGATATCCCGATTGTAATGTTAACTGGTCTGGACGACAAGGATGTTAAGCGTAAGGCATTAGATTTGGGAGCAACCGACTTACTGAATAAACCTATAAACCTTGAGGAACTGATCGCAAGAGTAAACAACTCTCTTCGGTTGAAATCCTATATGGATGAAATAAAAGAGTTTAATAGTACGTTAACCAATAAAGTTGAAGAACGCACTAGGGAATTAATGGTTACCAATAGCGAACTAAAACGAGCTCAAGAGAAAGCTGAGACTGCAAATCATGCTAAAAGCGCTTTTCTTGCCACGATGAGCCACGAGCTTCGAACGCCATTAAATGCCGTTATTGGTTACAGCGAGATATTGGAAGATGTTGCCATTGAAACCAATTGCCAAGAATAATTTGTTCCTGATTTTAAAAAAATCAACGACGCCGGAAAACATTTATTAAAACTCATAAACGATATTCTAGATATCTCCAAGATTGAAGCCGGAAAAATGGAACTATTTATCGAATCTTGCAATGTATCGAACTTAGTTGAAGAAGTGGTCTCTATTGTTCAACCTAACCTTGATAAAAATCATAATTCCTTGACGATCAATATGCCAAATGATTTAAAAGAACTCTCAACAGATGTAACTAAATTGAAACAGATTCTTTTAAACCTATTAAATAACGCGACAAAATTTACTCATGAAGGTAAAATTTCTCTAGATGTAACTAAAGCACGTTCCCAAGGCGAAAATTGGGTTTATTTCAAAATTACCGATACTGGAATAGGGATGACTTTAGATCAAATGAGCAAGTTATTCCAAAATTTTTCTCAAGCAGACTCCTCCACAACTCGCAAATATGGCGGCACGGGCCTGGGATTGGCAATAAGCAAAAAGTTTGCGCAATTGATGGGAGGAGACATAAGCGTTCAAAGCAAAATAGATAAAGGATCAGCGTTCACGATCAAAATTCCAATTTCAGAAAAAATACTATTTCAAACCGACGATATTGAATTACCTATATATATCGATTCGCTGCCAAATGTTTTAGAAAATCCTTCAGTACTAGTAATCGACGACGATCCAGTTATTCAGGATTTGATGATGTGGGCTCTTAGTAAAAAAGGCTATCAGTACTTTGCGTCTTATGATGGTATAGACGGTATAAAAAGAGCTAAAGAACTTCTCCCTTCTGTTATTGTTTTAGACATTCAAATGCCAGAAATGGATGGATGGAATGTATTAACAAAATTAAAAGAGGATTCGGAACTTTCTAAAATTCCAGTCATAATTTTGTCTATGATTGACGATAAAAATAAGGGCTACTCTTTGGGAACTGCGGAATATCTCTTAAAACCAATAGATAGGAACCAATTAAATTCAGTTTTAAAAAAATATTTAGACGAAAGAAACTGCTCGGAAATTCTAATAATTGACGACGACCCTCAACAAAGAGAATTGCTTGGATCAATATTAGAAAAAAATAATTTCAATGTTCGCGAAGCGGAAAATGGGAAAATAGGTTTCCAAAAAATCACTGAAAAGCAACCGGATTTAATTATTCTTGATTTAATGATGCCAGAAATGGATGGATTTGAGTTACTTAACAAGATTGATGAAAACTTCTCTTGGCAATCTATACCAATTATAGTTCTTAGCGCAAAGTATCTAACAAATCAAGATCGCTTACAGTTAAATAACAGAGTTCAAAAAATATTCACAAAAGGCCTTTACAGCCCAGACAAACTTATTGACCAAATCATTTCTCTCATTTCACAAAATGTCTTTTCAAACTCAAAATAAAACCTGATCCCCAAATTAAACTCAAATAGATTTTGTCGCGATTAAAAATGGGAAAAAAATTAAACATTCTTTTTGTTGACGACGATATTTCAATACTAATTTCCATTCGTCGAGCAGTTCGTTCCATACGACAGGAATGGGAATGCGAATTCGCAAATAGCGGCGAAAAAGGCCTTAAAATACTCACGCAAAAGAAATTCGACTTAGTCGTTTCCGATATGCGTATGCCAGGAATGGATGGAGCGGAGTTTTTAAATCAAGTAAAAAATTTGTACCCAGACACGTTACGCTTTATTTTATCCGGTCAGACGGAAGGAAAAGCTTTTGTTCGAGCGTTTGGTTCAATGCACCAGTTTTTATCCAAACCCTGCGATTTTGATTTTTTGAAAAAATCCATAAACTCCAGTTTGTCGTTAAATGATCACTTACAAGATAAAAAATTAAAGGAAACTTTGTTAAACATTGATTCATTACCCAGCCTCCCAGAATTATATTATGACTTAATGGAAGAGTTAAAATCTGAGAATTCAACGCTGGAAACAATTGGAAATATCATTTCTAAAGACATCAGTATGTCCGCTAATATTCTTAAAGTGGCAAATTCAGCTTTTTTCGGAATTTCTCAAAAAGTTTCCACGCCAGTAGGGGCGTTTCAAGTTTTAGGACTGGATTTTATTCAATCGTTGGTTTTACAGCATCAGGTTTTCTCAAAACAAAATGTGTCAAAATCCATTGAGCCTATAGTAAAAAAAATTTACGCAAACAGCTTACAAGTAGGATATTTATGCTTATCGCTGGCGAAAACAGAAAAAATGGATAATAACATTCAAAATTTTTCTTTCACAGCTGGTCTGTTTCATGAAATCGGTAAATTTATATGTCTATTGAATTTTCCTGAAAAGTTTAAAAAAGTTTCATGGGAAACAAACTGCGCGAATGAAAATATTATGGAAACCGAAATCGAAGCTTTTGGAGCGCCCCATACCCAAATAGGCGCTTACATTTTAAGACTATGGGGATTACCCTATCCGATAGTTGAAGCTGTCGCTTTTCAGAACTTTCCTTCCAAATCATCAAACAAATTTCCCACGCCATTAACTTTTGTTCATTTGGCAAATTCTTTGATTTTAAATTCAACAAAACTTGACGAGCCTTATTTAAGAGAAATAGGAGTATTTGATCATTTAAATAGTTTACAAAAAAGTTGTAATTCTCTTTCGTTAAATCCAGAAAACGTTAAATAAAACAGTTTCAAAAACAAAAGCTTTTTGAAAAGTGCTTAAAGTCAACTTTAATTTTTTTACATAACCATTTTTAGATATTTTCTTTGTTAATTGGAAGTCGAATAGTAAAAATGGTTCCCTTACCCACTTCGGTTTCGAAATCGATTGTTCCTTGATGTTTTTTAACGACAATTGTGTGAGCGATAGACAATCCCTGTCCTGTGCCCCGCCCAACCTCTTTGGTTGTGAAAAATGGATCAAAGATTTTCGGTCGAATCTCTTCGGGTATTCCCATTCCCGTATCCGCGATTCTAATTTCTACGTTATCCTCCTTCATTCTTGAACGGATCGCAATCTTTCCTTTATCGTTTTCGCTCTCATTCAATTTATCCTTTATTGAATGAGCCCCATTAACAATTAAGTTTAATATCACCTGGTTGATATCGTTTAAATAACAGGGAGTGAGAGGAAGGTCGGAGGCTAAGTCGGTATCTAATTCCGCAACGTATTTCCATTCATTACGCGATACGTTGATCGTTGTTTCTATCGCTTTGTTTATGTCGTTCAACTTTTTCTCGCTCATTCCCGGATGCGAAAATTCCTTCATGGCGCCTACTATTTTGGTTACTCGACCGATTCCTTCTAAAGACTGTTCTATCGCATCGGGTATTTCCTGTAGTAAAAAACCAACGTCCTTCTCTTCATATCTTTCTTCTAATTGTTTAAGGACCATAGAAAGTTTTTCGTTTTCAGGATTCCCGTTCAATATTTGGTATTCGTTTATTAAAGGGATCAACTCTTCCATCGAATCCTGGATAAAGCCAGTGTTATCGCCTATAAACTGTAACGGCGTGTTGATTTCGTGCGCGATGCCAGCCGCCAGTTGGCCTATCGACTCTAGCTTTTGAACATGATTTAGTTGAATTTGCAAATTCCGACGCTCCGTAATATCCGAAATAAAAGCGTTGAATAAAATCTTCTCCCCGCTTACTAAAGGCGATATAGAAATTTCTACGGGAACCTCGCGATGGTCTTTATGCAAAGCCATTAATTCCATCTTTTGCTTAGCTTTGGTAACCCCCACTAAATTTACAACCCTTTCTATACCCAATCTGCAATCCTCTCGATACTTTTCGGGGACGATTAAGCTATGGAACCCACGGCCTAAAGCCTCCTCCTCAGACCAACCAAATATCTCTTCCGCTCTTTTATTCCATTTCTTGATTATACCAGACGAATCTGCAGAAATAAAAGCGTCGAAAGCAGTGTCAATGACTGAACGAGATTGTATTGCGCTAATTTGTAATTGTTTTTCTCGTTTTTTTATTTTTTCTATTACTTGGTTATACTTTTGAGCTATCTGGCCTATTTCCGTAAAAGGTTCTACGAATACTTTATTAGAATAATCTCCCGTACTTTTTTTCTCCATGTCTTCTAAAAGATTTAAAATCTCCGTTGACGCTCCATGCTCTGAGACATTTAACCCTTTGTATTCGTCTTCCATACATACTCGTAAAGGAAAAATTTTATTGAAAAAACTTGCTAAAACATAAGTAAGCCCGAAGGACCATAAAAAACAAACAACAACCCCTATAATTTGTATAAAAAGTTGTTCAATTCTGTCAGTGTTATTTATCCAATTACTTGAGTCGCCAAATAAAGCTACCGATAGCGTTCCCCAAATACCGGCAAATCCATGACATGAAATTACCCCAACAACATCGTCTATCCCCAAACTCCTTATAAATCTCTCGCCGAAAATAACAATTATTCCCGAAATGAATCCGATTATTTGCGCTTCAATTGGGCTCACGGAATTAGCCGAAGCCGTTATTCCAACAAACCCCGCAATAGTTCCATTAATAAGTAAATCGACTTTTGATTTCCCATTATAAAAATGGCATGACCCCAGAAATGCTGAAAGACAGCCACAACAACCCGCTAAAATTGTGTTTAAAAAAACTGAAGGAATTTGTCCATTAAACTCAAAACTACTTCCACCATTAAATCCTAACCATCCAAAAGCTAATAAAAACAAACCTAATATTGCCACAGGATAATTATTGCCTTTAACTATATGCTTACTTTCTTTCTTCCAACCTGTCCGAGGCCCAATAATAACGATAGCTAAAGCCGCCCAAGCTCCAATTGAATGTACAACGGTGCTCCCCGCATAATCAAAAAATCCAAGTTGCGATAACCAACCTAATGGTTCGTTCCCAAGACTGCCTCCCCAAGCCCAATTGCCAAATACTGGGTAAACAATTCCTGAAATAATTAAAGCAATAAACAAATATCCAAAAAGTCTCAAACGTTCTGCTACTGCGCCAGAAATAATAGTTACTGCAGTTCCGCAAAAAAACATCTGAAAAATAAAAAAACTAATTATCCTATTATCACCTGTGTGGAAAAAAAATAGACTGGAGTTTTTATCCATATCAGAAAAGTCAATACCAAACATTAAATAAAAACCAAACATCCAAAACAAAAGAGAGGAAACATAAAAATCCAGAATATTTTTTACTGCAACATTAACACTGTTTTTACTTCTTACCATTCCTGTTTCTAAACAACAAAAGCCGGCTTGCATAATAAAAACTAAAACCGAACAACCTAATACCCAAACTATGTCTAAATTGCTTCTCATTGATTTAAAGCTTAAATAAATTTAGAATATAACTGAGTTTCCATGAATAAATAAAAGCAAACTTCGTTCCATTTGTTTTTTTTTGTTTGATAGGGTAAATTTAGTTCTAATCAACGAATTTTCGGCGCTTTTTAAAAAAATTAGCTCAAAATGGACGGATTTTCGTGTACTTAAACTTTATCTATTCAGTTTAAGCTTTGAGTTTTTCTACAAATCCTATTAGAAGATATTCGCAAAAAAAATAACCATGTCACTAAACGAATTTTCAAAAGTCTGGATCAATGAAAAACTATAAAAATGTAATCATTGTCGAAGACGATAAAAACTTAGCTAAATCTTTAAAAAGAAACCTCCAAATAATGGGTTGGAATACTTTGATTTTTGAGGCGGCGGAAGACTCGATTCCTCTCATTACCAAGGATTGGCAAGGTATTTTAGTTTCGGATATCAGAATGAGTGGAATGGACGGGCTTTCCTTAATGAAAAAGGCGTTGGAGATAGACCCAGAATTGCCAATTATATTAATTACGGGTTATGCAGACGTAAAAACGGCGGTTCAGGCGATAAAAGATGGAGCTTATGATTTTATCGAAAAGCCATTTGATTTGGAAACGTTTAGAAATACGGTTAGTCGAGCGTTAGAAAAACGCAAATATGTTATTGAACTAAGAAATTTGCAAGCAAAAGTATTAAATGGAAAAAAACAGAATGAAATTATTGGAGAATCCAAAATTACCCAAGACCTGCGGGAATATATTAAAAATATCGCCAACTCGTTTGCCGATGTTCTTATTTTAGGAGAAACGGGAACAGGAAAAGACTTAACCGCTAAATTAATTCACGAACAAAGCCAAAGGAGCGACCAACCATTTATTCCCATAAATTGTGGAGCCCTTCCAGAAACTATTATTGAAAGCGAACTGTTTGGTCATGAAACAGGGGCTTTTACAGGCGCCTCCCAGAAAAGAATAGGTAAATTTGAATTTGCAAATAACGGCACTATTTTTTTAGACGAAATTGAAAGTATGCCGCTAAATTTACAAGTAAAATTATTAAGAGTTATACAAGAAAGGACTATAGAAAGGATAGGCTCCAATAAGCCAATAGTACTAAATATTAGGGTTATTGCCGCGACAAAAATTGACTTAAAAAAAGCGTCCCAAGAAGGGAAATTCCGAGAAGATCTTTTTTATCGTCTCAATGTTGTGCAAATTGCTTTACCCCCCTTAAGAGATCGCAAACAAGACATTCCAATTTTATTCAAGCACTTTGTCGCTCAAATATGCGCCCGATACGACCAATCTATTCCAAATATAGAAGAAGCTTTTTTTGATAACTTGATTAAAAGAATGTGGGACGGAAATATTAGAGAATTAAAAAACGAGGCTGAAAAATTTGTATTGGGATTAAATTTCAATTTTTCCGAAACTTCTACTCCTACCCCCGATGATTTAAATCCGCAAATTTTCTCTAATAACGATGTTGGATTAACCGATACGCTAGCTCAAATCGAAAAAAATATTATTGAAAATGAATTAACCAAACATACAGGCAGTATTAAAAAAACATGCGAAGCTTTAAAAATTCCCCGACAAACATTAAGAGATAAAATGCAAAGATATAACCTGCAAAGAAAAAATTACTCTTAATCTATTTATTATTTAAGATTAACTAATCTCTGTAATCAAAATACTCTTCCGTTTTATCCGCAAAATCCTCCTTCCTGATTTATCTCCCGCATAAAAAAACAACTCAAACTTTTTATAAAAAATCTAAGTTTATTCCACAAAATTAAATAGATCTTCTTTAGCTCTCTAATCCAAACTTTATTTCAACTTAAGTTGGGAAAAAATGGTATGGCTTTTGCTGTAATTTTCATTTGACTCTAAGGGTTCGCAGAATCATTTCCAACCCTCAAAAAGAAAATTTAAAATTTTTTAAATACTTTCAAGGAAATTTTAAGCAATTAAAAATAACATGCTCTTTCTTATTAAATCTTGCAATCACCCCCAAACAAAATCAACGCTTATTAAGCAGTACTCAAATATCTATTCATTACTATTTAATTCAATTTAGTTAAAACTCTTTGATCGTCAAAGCATTAATGGATGCATTGAACAAATTATAGAACTAAAAATTAGCGCTAAAAAAATGAAAGCAAAATTACTTTTTGTAGACGACGAAGAAAATATTCTTCAATCATTAAAACGGGCTCTTTTTCAACAAAGGCAGATTTGGGAACTTTCATTTGCCGATTGTGTGGATTCAGCTGTCAAAAAATGCCAAACCGAAAATTTTGACGTTATCATTTCCGACATTTCGATGCCCGGGAAGGATGGATTTGATCTATTAAGGAAATTACATAACGACAATAAAACAAAAGATATACCTTTTATAGTTCTCACGGGTAAATCGGATATTGAAATAAAAAAAAGAGCTTTGCTAATGGGGGCCACGGATATTTTACACAAACCCTTTGATAATTTAGAACTGATGGCTCGTCTACAAAATTCAATTAGGCTTAAATCGCATATCGATAAAATAGTAAAAAACGCCTGCAATCTAGAAAAAGCCGTTAAAGAAAAAACAGAGGAACTATCAAAATCGCATTTGGATATGATTTTGCGTTTGTCTAATTTGTCAGAAATTAGAGATCGAACTATGGGAAACCATGGAGTTAGAGTCGCTTGTTATGCCCGTTTAATAGCCGAAAACTTGGGTTTAAGTCAAAATTTTATCGAAAAACTTTTCTTATCAAGCCCCCTACACGATATAGGAAAAACTTTCATTCCTGAGAAAATTTTAAAAAAAACGGGCGTCCTTTCATTCGAGGAATGGGAAGGGTTAAGAGAACATTGCATATTAGGACACCAAATATTAAACAAAAAAATAGACGGCATAAGCGCATTTTTTTCCTTTAAAGGCAACAAATATCAAAACGATTATGACCCAAACCTAAACCCCTTTCTCAAAACCGCTTCTGAAATAGCGTTAAATCACCATGAATGGTGGAATGGGAAAGGATATCCAAATAAAAAAATGGGAGATGAAATACCTTTGGAAGCGCGTATTGTATCTATTGCAGATTGTTACGATGTACTGACATTCGACCAGCCTTATCAACCCGCGATCAGCGACACAGAAGCTTTGAAATTAATTAGGGAAAATATCGGAACTCAATTTGACCCCGAGGTTTCGATAGGGTTTGAAAAAGGGATAAAAAAAATAACCTCATTTAAAAATCAATTTTTTAGTAAAGAAAAATCGATAAACCAACCTTGTGAAAAATGATTGATATACTTTTTGTGGACGACGAACCGGCCATGTTAAATTCCTTAAAACGCGCATGCCGGTCAATGAGAAAAACATGGAACTGTGAATTTGCCGAAGGACCGGAAAAAGCGCTAGAAAAATTTTCCGCGAAAAATTTTGATTTAATCATTTCAGATATGCGAATGCCGGTTATGCACGGCGCGGCGCTGCTTCAAAAAATAAAAGAAATTAGTCCGCAAACCATTCGTTTTATTTTGTCAGGTCAGTCGGAAGGCTCTGCCCTTTTACGTTCTCTGGAAGCCACTCATCAATTCTTATCAAAGCCATGCGAATTTGATCAATTAAAAGCAAAAATTGAAAGCTCTTTCGAATTCCAACCTGATCTAAAAGATCCTAGGCTAAAAATCCTCTTACCCCAAATAAAATCATTGCCCAGCTTAAAACCGTTTCATGAAGACTTAAATAAAAAGCTAAAAATTGGGAACGATAATTTGGACGAAATAGCAAAAATAATTTCTACGGATATTGGGATGTCGTCCAAAATTTTGCAAATCGCAAATTCTTCTTTTTTTGGAGTTTCCCACAATATTAGCTCCCCAGAAAAAGCCGTTAAGAACTTTGGTCTGGATTTAATAAAAAAATTAGTTTTGGAATGTCAAATTTTTCAAGAAATTAAAGGAAATATTCATGAAAACTCTTTAAACAAAATTTGGAAACACAGTTTTAATTTAGCGAACCTCTCTTACCGCTTAGCTAAAGAATGCAAAGCGAATCAGGAAATTCAAGACACTTCGCGATCAGGCGGTTTATTGCATGAAATTGGCAATATTATTATTGCGATTTATTTTCCAGAAGAATACCGCCAATATCAATTTTTACAAAACCAATATCCAAAAACAGAACCTAATATGAACATGTGGGATTATTCAATTATAGGTTCCTATTTAGCGGGAATCTGGGGGGTTCCAAGCTCCATTATAGAAATAATCGCTTTTCATAATACCCCTTCCAAGGTTTGCACAGGTAAAGTTACTCCATTGACCTTTGTGCATATCGCAAATGCCATTTTGAGAGAAAAAAGTCTACCATCAAAAGATACTTCTAAGCGTTTATTAGACCTTGATTATTTGGAGCAGATTTTTGATTCTAACCAAATTAAGCGTTTAATTTCTTTTAGCGAAGAGTGGATTGATCAAACCGCACAAAGCTAATTATCTTTAAACATTTATTAACTAAAAGGAAACTTCTTTGTTCGCAACTATAGGAATTTTTGTTGTCTTATTTTCGGTTATAGGAGGGTTTCTTATTGAAGGAGGAAATATTTCTATAATTTTCCAGCCAGTCGAATTTTTAATTATTGGAGGTTCGGCAGTCGGCGCATTCATAATTATATCTACTCCCCAAAAATTTAAAACAATTGTATCAAGCGTTAAGGAAGTCTTTTTTTCAAAACCTTACGACACAAACGATTACAAAGAACTCTTAGGATTGATGCAGAATATATTTCGTTTTATTCAAAAAAACGGTCCTATAAAATTGGAACAAACTCTAGACGATCCCGAAAACAGTAAAGTTTTTTCTAATTTTTCTCGGTTCCTACAGAAGAAACCACAAGTTGAATTTTTAGTGGACTCTTTAAGAGTAATGATTAACGCCAAAATTCCTCATTATGATCTTGAAAATTTATTTGATTCAGAAATTGAGTACTTTTTTCATGAGCACATGAAATCCTCTAAATTAATCAGTTATGTTGCAGATTCTTTACCAGGGTTAGGAATTGTTGCCGCAGTGTTAGGAGTCGTGTTAACTATGCAACATATAAGCGATCCCCCCGAAGTTCTAGGCCATAGTATAGGAGCCGCGTTAGTAGGAACCTTTTTAGGTATTTTTTTATGCTATGGAATCGTTGGACCAATCGCAAAAAAAATTGAATATAACGCAAATGAAGAAAAAGAATTTTTATACGTCATTAAAGTTATTCTAATTTGCTATGCAAGCGGCTTGAATTCAAATATCACATTGGAATTTGGAAGAAGAGCCATCCCCTTACCCATACGACCTGACTTTTTCGAAGTGGAAACAACATTAAAAGAATTTAAAAAAATTGAAAAAAATTAGCAAAATCATTTCTCTTTAAAACCATTAATGAAAGATAAAGTATTAATAGTCGACGACGATCCAAATATTTTAAAAGCGTACAGCCGTTTTTTGAAAAAAGACTTTAATATAGAAACTGCCTTAAACGGCCAATTGGCTTTAAAAGCTTTTAAAAAAAACTCTCCCTTTTCAGTCGTAATTTGCGACATGCAAATGCCAGAAATTAATGGCCTTGAAGTCCTTTCTGAAATTAGAGCTAACTACCCCGACACATCCCGTATCATGATTACGGGTAACAACGATCAGGAAACCGCCAAAAGGGCCATAAACACAGGAAATATTTTTCAATTCCTAACCAAACCTTGCGATAACCATGAAATCAAAAAGGCTATTGATGAAGGAATAAAATATTATAAAGAACGCGTCAATCTTAAAACTTCCTTATCGGAAAAGCAAAGACTAGAAAAAGAACTTAAAACAAATCCATTATTTAAAGAAAAGCTAAAAGTTAAACAGCAGGAACTGGATCGAGAAAAAAGAAATAAGTTTTCTATTTTGGAAAAGTTGAAGCTTAAAGAAGCCATCAAAAATAAAGAATTCGACGATCTTAGTAAAAATTTAGAAAAAGCTAAAAATATATTAAAGAAAAATAAAATTGACTTTGATTTAGAAAGCAGTTTTAACCTAGATCGAGAAACCAACCTCTCAGATAATAACGGCTTATCTAAAGAAACAGACTTAAAACAAATTGAAGAATTAAAATGTCGGGAAAAAGAACTAACGGCTAACCTTGATGAACGAAGCCTGGAAAACGAAAAACTAAAAAAAGAAGTTTTCAAAATTAATAAACTCTTAGAAGAAAAGCAAACTATTTTCGAAAAAGCGAAAGGTTTTGCAAAACTTATAGATAAGGAAAAAAGTGAAAAAGAAAAACTTCAATCAAATATTAAGGCGTTAAAAAAAGAAATTGATATGGTTCGTTTGCAATTAAAAGCAGACCATGGAACTAATCTCCGTCTTTCAGAAAATGAAAAAAGGAATGATCTCAAACATGAAGCAGGTTCAATAGAAATCGACAACGACGCTCCCCTGCCCGCTCAAAAATTAAACAAGAGCGAAACAAATCAAGAAGTAAACCTTAATAATCTGAATTCAAAGTTAATAAATTTAGAATTGATTTCAAAAGAAAAAGAAGAGTTGATCGCCTCTTTAGAGAACGCCATCGGAGGAGGTGATACGTTAAAAACAAAAATAAAAGGATTGGCTAATTCCATAAAAGAAACGCAAGACAAATTAAAAGAGTTAAGAGTTGGCGACGAATCAACCAAGGAATATTTCCTTGAACTTCAAAAGATACTGAAAAAGAAAAAAAAGCTAAAACTAGACTTTGAAAAAAATACATCTTCAGAAAGTCTGAAACAAGTTCCAATAATAAGAAAGATAAAAAAAACCGAAGATGAGCATCATGGGTCTTCAGCCTGGAAAATAGCATACGCCGACTTTGTAACCGCCATGATGGCTTTTTTTCTTGTCATGTGGCTCATTTCCCAATTATCGCAAGAAGCCAAAGAATCGCTAGTCGAATATTTTCATAAAAATAGTTTGCATAAATTAACAGGAATTGGCGAAAACCTGAAACAAGACTTTTCCAAGGGAAAAACGCCTAAAGAAAATCAAAACCAAGTTCAAAAATTGTTCCAAGATGAAATTTCAATTGCAAAATTACGGGGAGATTTGGTAAGGGAATATAGAGAACGCTTTCCAGGCTTAGAAGAACATTTTTTAGTAAAAAGTCATGCTGGCGGCGTACGTATCGAAATCATGGACAAAGATAATGATCCAATGTTCAAAATTGGACAGGCCGAATTAACGTCAAAGGCTGAAGACCTTCTTGGATGGCTGGCAAAAAGAATAAAAAGCTTACCTAATAGAATAATAATTGAGGGGCATACTGACGGTCTCCCATATGCAAATGGAAAAGGATCAAATCTAGATCTCTCAGTAAAAAGAGCTTCCTCCGCTAGGTTATTTTTGGAAAAAAACGGGGTCAAAACTCATCGGTTTTTTAGAATTATTGGCTATGGACCATTTGAACCGTTTATAAAAAAAGATATCTTTAGCGCAAAAAATAGAAGAATCAAGATTATTTTATTACCTGATAGCAAAGAAGAGTTTTTTCCTAAAATGGGTGAAAAGAAGCCTATTAAAACGTTGCCAAATTCAATAAACGAAGGCTAATTAAACGTCCCATGTCTAACAAAATCCTGTTCGTAGACGACGAAGAAAATATCCTTAAAGCTTATGAAAGATTATTTTATAAAAGTTTCAAAGTTTTAACCGCGCTTGGTTCAAAAATCGGTTTAGAAATTGCCAAAAAAAATAAAGACATCGCCGTGGTCGTCGCAGATATGCAAATGCCAGAAATTAACGGCGTACAATTCCTTTCAGAAATTAAAAAAAAATTACCCGAAGCTACTAGAATTATGCTGACGGGAAACGCAGATCAAGAAACGGCAGTCGAAGCTATAAATAACGGTAGTATTTTTCGCTTCCTTACAAAACCCTGTAATGAAGAGCTATTTCGAAAAACAATATCCTCGGCGCTAGAGCAACACAGATTGATAACGGCTGAGCGTGAGCTTTTAGAAAAAACAGTCGGCGGAAGCGTGGCGATTTTAACGGAATTAATGTCCCAATTTGATCCAGATTTATTTGGAAAAGGAATCAAAATTAAAAATCTAATTTCCATTCTGGCTGCTTTTCTAAACATTCAAAAATCTTGGGAATTGGAAATAGCGGCAATGCTTTCCCAAGTGGGTTATTTAAGCCTACCTAATAATGTTTATGAAAAATTGAAGAATAATGCGCCTCTTGCAACAAATGAAAAAATATTATTTGAAAAATTACCTGAGTTTGCTTCTTTATTAATTTCCAATATCCCTAGACTGGAAACAGTTTCCAATATCATTTTATACCAACAAAAAAAATTTAATGGCGAAGGTTTTCCTAAAAACGATTTAAAGGGTGACGATATACCCTTAGGGGCCAGAATAATTAAACCGCTTATTGATCTAGTTGACTTAGAAGAAAACCTAAAATCAAAAAAAGAAGTCTTTGAAATTTTGTCCAGCAGAATAGGATGGTACGACCCAAATATATTAACAAAGATCATTCAATGTTTCTTAGATACCGATGAAAAAAAGGTCTTAGACAAAAACAAAATGCTTTCCATTCCATTTAAAAAATTAAAATTAGGGGATATTTTAGCGAAGGATATTGAAACCATGAATGGAATCAAACTTTTAGCGAAGGGAATTAAAATTTCTCAGATAAACCTGCTTAGATTAGGAAATTACTCAAAATTGGAAGAAATCAAAGAACCAATAGTTATTTATATTTGAATCGACAGTTTTGGGTTGAAGGGATGTAACTAAGAATCCGTCTCTAATTGTATCCGGTTTTCATTAGTAATAATTCTATCTCGTTTTATGAAGTAACATACCCAAAAACTTTAGGTGAACTCGAGTTTTTTAAATAGTCTCAATTACAAACTGCTTTAAACACTCATTATTTTTCTTAAATCCCTTCCACCAGCAGTAGCATCGTTGACTGTATACCCTCACACGAATGTGTACGCAAATTTCTTTGAAGATATACAGTCTTAATGCGATCTACCTAAAACTAAAATGCAGCGTTAAAGCCAACTAAAAATATATCTGAATGAGCGCTAGAACTACTATGAGTAACACCGTCTCCCAAATTACCCCCGCTGATAAAGTTAAGGGGCGCATATCCCTGCGTACGAATATATTCGGCAAATAACTTGGCGCTTGGTACGATAAAACTAGTCAGGCCAAGCACTAATTGATCTTGATGCTCCCATGGAGCGCCCTCAGGCCCTGCAACAAACCGACTAAACTCCGCAGATATGTTAAAATCTAATTTAGCTAAACTTGGAATTCTAGGACCATAGATGCCGCCAACAGACCAACTAGAAACTTTTGACGCAATATGTTGAGGTATAGTTGGATTGAAAGTTCCCGGCCACTCATCCTCGGTTTCCGCATATTCTCCTTGTAAAAGCCAATTATCGGCAGTTAACCGAGCGTAAATATCATAAGCTCCATTTGGCTCGTCGCAGGCGCTAAAATGAGTAACAGGAAAATTTTGACAATAGGCGCTGCCTCTAATATATGACGCTCCAATCATTCCTTCAAATAAATCGCCCACCTGTAATGTTTTACTCAAGTTCAAAACGTAGTTATTTAATTTACTAGGTATATTACTATCATCTACAGGAACATTAGCGGCTCTAAATTGCGCTCCGCCTTAAACGCCCATTACGTTAAACTTCCAACCATCTTGAGAAAAACCGGCATTTGCGCCATAAACCAATCCTCCGAAGGCGTGCCAAACAGTTGAGTTCGTAAAGGGATTAA
Source organism: Nitrospinales bacterium (assembly GCA_038154245.1). Lineage (GTDB taxonomy): Bacteria > Nitrospinota > Nitrospinia > Nitrospinales > JAJDAT01 > JAJDAT01. The sequence goes on from JAYOZP010000028.1 coordinate 31,058, forward strand.
CAGTATCCATTAAACCAAATGGAGTATCTAATTTACCCAATGCTAAATAAAGTGGAGATTTATTTAAGTCTCCAAGCAACACATAACCGCGCCTTAACTGAATCTGATTTCTATTTAAATCCGTAATTGTTCCAGCGCCAAAACTTTGCTGAGGATCATATAACATCTCAAAATAGGCGGTTAACCAATTACTTAAATTTCCTGTTAGGGCTAATTGCGCCGAATGAATAACAGCTTCAGATACTTCTTTGGCGCGCTGATTATTCCCCGTTGGATGGCGCATTAAATATCCAAATTTATCTTGAGTATTACTCTTTTGATAATCAGCTATAGCAAATACCGAGGCGCTCAAAGTAACAGAGTTTTCTTGCAATATACCATCTTTCTTTTTATCTAAGATCAATTTTGGTTTACTGGCAAGATCCCAGAGTGGATTAAGAATTTCATAGGAATATCTGTTGTTAGTTTTTACTATTTCCGATTTCTTGGAAGAAGATAAATTCTTTTTAGAAGACGATTTTTTATAAGCCGCCGACCATTTTCCGTCATTAGAAGATTCAAGTTTTTTGAGACGTTGTCTTAGCTTCTTATTTTCTTTTGCTATTGCATTTATTTTTTTGGATAGATCCTTCATGGTGATTTCACTATCCGCTATTGCCATTGTCGGCAAAAAACTTACTAATAATATGGTTTTTAAATATAACTTAAAACCCTTCATATGTTATACCTTTCAAAGAAAAAGGCTAATATTAGAAAACTATGCAAGGACTAAGCCCTTCAAAGGCTTCATTTTCTTAGCCAATTCAACTTTCTTAAACTATTGACTGTAAAAGCTAAGCAAAAATTCGTTATTCGGATATATTTAGTTGTAAATTTTAAGTTAAACTTTGTTTAAATTTTTAAGTTTTCTTTTAAATCGAAAGGAAAGTGTGATTTGCAACTAATTTGGGGGTTTTCTAGAGACTCTTAAGCTCTGCAAACATTGCTACTCTCGCAGCATTGAACCTTTTCCCATCAAAAGCCATTCCAGGCGTATATTTGTATTTTTATATAATTTAACTAAAGTTTTTACAGATGGAGTTACTTTTCCATTTTCAATTTCTGATAGGCTTGCTATCCCAATTCCTGCATGAAAAGAAAACTCGGCTAAGGATTGAACTCTGCTAGTCCTATAATCTTTTAAACGAGAACCTATAGTTGATTTAAATTTGTTTGATTCAACCAACGAAAAACTCCAATTTTAAAATTCAATCTCTCTAAACCTTTTATAAAAACTTTAGCCTTAAAATTTAATCTCAAAATTTATCTAGCGCTTGAAACATATTTTTCTCCACCTTTGATTAACTGGTATTTATTAATTAGTAATTCTTTCCAAGAATTGGAGACAAAAGAAAGCTTTTCAATTTGCTTTACTCGTTTTTCGTATTTGGTTGGTGATTTAAAAATATTTGCCGCTTCATAAAGGGAAATATGCTCGTCTCCAAACGCTTTTAAAGACATATATGAAACTGGCTTTACCCAACCCGGCTTTATTACCCTGAAATAACAACCGCCCAGGTTAAGTTTGTTAAATAACGCAACGACGGAAGAATTTTCAAACTTAAAATCCAATTTATTACAGGGAGGTCTTGGTTGAGTAATTTGTATTTCTGCTTCTCCTATTTTAAAAACATCGCCCAAATGAGCTTTATTTTCATCAAAATCCGATATGCTTAAATTTTCGCCAAAATCTCCAGCATTTAATTCTCTTTTCAACTCTTCTTTGAGCAAAGAATGGTGCTTGGAAGAAAAACCGCAAACGGCTTTTTCCAAGGTTCTATGATTCACTTTGTCTGCCGATTCGTCTCCCAAAAACCCTTGAAAATCTAAATATGTTTTTTCAGAGACGGGAATTTTCCATATCCCTGAATACAACTCACCTTTTGATGAATTCGTAATTACCCTCGCCTTTCCAATACTAAGAACTGTCTGCATTTTATTTAGAAATTGATTCACAAAAATTTATCTCCACGCAGTTAAAACCTTACAATTTTCTTCAGGTATTTTATTTCTTAACCAATATTTATCGCAATTTACCAATCGCGACGAAATTCCGTGCACTAAAAACCGTTTTCCGTTGATTAAGCCTTCTGAAAAAATTAAAAATTCACTTGGATTATTTTGGATTTTTTTTAAAGTACCCCTTCAAAAATTGAATTCTCTCTTCAACAGCCTTATTTGAAGAGTGCAAAACAAATAAATTTAATAAATCTAAATAAACCTTTGGTTTTACCCCAATATTTTTCAAATATATCAATGCTTGAACATCCGCTTCTTGCTCTTGGTAATCTCCAAAACCTTTTGGAACAACAGTATTTCCAACAATTTTAACTGGAACATTGCTGGGAGGTTTTCCATCAAACCGAAGCTTTTTTTCGGGGGAATTCAAAATTATTATTCCATTTCGCGCATAGTAATGCCCCAACTGCAAATGAGCCAATTCGTGAGCGGCCACCGCTAAAACTTTTTCATAATTTATTTTTGAAATAAATTGTTTTGTAATATTAACTTCACGACCCTTTGATACCCAGGCATTATCATAAGAATCGTCCCAAACAACCGCCTTATACCATTTATATTTATTGGGGAAATTTTTGAGGACGACCGTATCAATTGCTTCTTGCCAAAGTTGCCGAGCTAAAGAACATCCAGGGAAGTTAGTATCAAGACAGGGCTTATGGTTGTTTAAAGCGCTGCAGGAAAAAAATAGAAGTGCGAATAAAAAAACTAAAAGATGTCTATTGCAGGCGCGCATAATTTTTCCCCTTAAATAACCTTAGGAAAAGCAAATTAAGCGCCGTTTAATTTTTTATAAAAAAAACATTTTAATCATGCCTTGTTTCTGGTTTATTTTTAGGAATTTTAATAATAAAAGTGGTGCCTTTTCCATATTCAGTATTAAATGAAACCTTACCTTTATGTTTTTCTTTAATGATGGAGTAAACGAGATATAACCCTTGCCCGGTTCCTTTTCCAACTTTTTTAGTGGTAAAAAACGGGTCAAAAATTTTTTGTCTAATTTTTTCTTCAATTCCAATTCCATTATCTTCTACATATAACTCGATATATTTTGGGGACTCTTGGGTCCATATTTTGATTTCGCCTTTATGTCCATGACCCTTTTCTTTAATCGCATGAGCGGAATTTATAATTAAATTTAGAATAACCTGATTGATTAAACCCACATCGCATAGAACTAAAGATAATTTTTCCTTCAAATTCAATTTTAATTCGGCAACATATTTCCATTCATTCTTTGAAATATTTACAGTAGTTTCTATAGCCTTATTAATATCAGCCAATTTAATTTCATTTCCTGGATAAGAAAATTCTTTTAACCCTTTGACTATTTTGGAAACCCGGCTTATTCCCTCCTGAGATTGCTTTAAAGCTATAGGGATCTCATCGCTAAAAAACTTTAAATCACATTTTTCGTAATTATTTTTTAAATCTAAAACCGCACAAACAAATTCTTCATTTTTTAAATTTCCATTTGTAAGAACCATAAACTTACTGGTAAACAATTGAAAATTGTTAAACGCATCTTCCAAAAAACGGTTATTTTGACCAATGTATTGCAGAGGCGTATTAATTTCATGAGCAATCCCCGCAGCTAATTGCCCAATAGATTCTAGTTTTTGAGATTGCCTTAATTGATCTTCAATAATTTTTAACTCCGTCACGTCCTTAAAAAAGACTGTGAAAAATTTTTCATCTTTTACCTTAAAAGTCGAAACCTTCAATTCCAACGGAACTAAACTCCCGTTTTTGTTTACACAATCAACTTCAATCATTGAATTTAAAATTGGTTTATTATTAAAAAAAATAGATATATCCTGTCCAATTTTTTCAATCTTTAAATTTAACCCAAACACCCTTCTCCTAAAAAAATCTTCGCCAACCATCGTATTGGCTTCCAATCCCAAAATTTCTGTCGCTTTAAGGTTCCATTCTCTAATTATTCCAAATGCATCAAAACAAATTATTCCGATATAAGATGAATCTAATATTGATTTTCTGAACCTTTCAGCTTTGGAATATTTCTCTTTGGATAATTCCAATTGTTTTTTGAGGCTTAAATCTCTGCATATTCCTAAAAAATATCGTTTTTCATCAACCAAAATCTCGCTAATTTGCAGATACATTGGAAAAATTTTTCCATCTTTTTTCTTACCTTCCACTTCTCGTCCAACACCAATAATTTTTGTCTCACCATACTTTATATAACTTTTGATAGACTCTTCATGTCTAATCCGGTATTTTTCCGGCATTAACATCTTAATATTTTTTCCAAGAACTCTACTTGACGGATATCCGAAAAGTTTTTCCACAGAATCATTAATCTCTTTAATAACTCCTTGTTCATCAATAATGATTACCCCATCAATTGTATTGGCTCGTATAGCTTCGTACTTTGAATTCATTTGTTAATTGGATTTAAAATTAATCATAGAGTCGTCGTTCATCAAATTTAAAATTCTTAACTTATTGGCAGGATATTTCTTAGCAGTTTAAATAACTTCAAAAATCGCTTCAGTCGAAACTTATTAATTAGAATTTAAATAATTATTTACTCCTGATATTTGTTAAGTTTTTAAAATTATTTGGAACTAAATTTATAACGGCATCAATAATTTCCTCTTGGTCATGAAGATCTTCTATAAATTGACTGAAAATCTCACTTTCAAGATTTAAACAGTCGGCTTTTTTAAGTTCTTTCGCGCTAACGATAATTATAGGGATATCATTTAATAATGAATCAAGGGATATAGCTTTTAAAAATTGGAATCCATCCATTACTGGCATCTCTAAATCCAATATGATTAAATCGGGAGTATATCTAGCTAAACTTTCTAAACCTTCTTTTCCGTTATTAGCTGTGTTAACGGAAATTTTTTCTTTTTCCAAAATATTTTTCATCAGCTCTTTTATTCCGGGGTTATCGTCAATTATTAAAACATTGCTTGAGTCTTTGATAGCTGGATGATTTAAAATTACTTTTCGAAATTCCTCGACTTCAAAAGGCTTTTTTATAATTCCTGATTTTCCTTTTGATAAAGAAATTTTTATTCGGCCATTGCCGCTTCGAGAAAACGTAATCATTGGAATATTCAAACCGGCGCAAATTGTCAGCAACTCCGTCAAAACTTTCCATCGTTCTGTTTCTCCACGACCCAAATCAAAAAAAACCAAAGAAGGCTTAATTTCTTTTATCTTTTTCTCTCCATCATCCAAACTGCAGTTAAAAAATAAATTTTTGTTTAAACTAAGCGGTAAAATTAAAGAGTCCTCTAATATTTTTTCAATCCCTATCGCCAATACTGAGCAATACGAATTACTATCAACTTTATTTTCTTTAGCCTCATTTCCATCTCCTTGAATAGGAATAACAACCGACGCTTTGGTTCCGCTTCCTAGATTACTTTCAATTGAGACGTCTCCTCCCATCAAGTTGCAGTAAGCCCTACTAAGAGCTAACCCCAAACCAAGCCCGCCATATTTCCTTGTATTGGTCATATCCGCCTGAACAAAGTTTTTAAATATAATTTTTTGTTGCTCTTCGGATATTCCGATTCCAGTGTCTATTACGTCAAAAACTAAGGAAAACTGATTCTTAATATTTCTCGTTGAAATTTTAAGCAGAACACTTCCTTGCTGGGTAAATTTATTTGCGTTATCAATTAAAGCAAGAAGTACCTTTTTTAGTTTAATAATATCTATTTGGACTACATCAATATTTGTTATTAATTCAATAAAAAACTTATTATCGCTGTTGCCAAACATGACATCAGAACATTCTTCGATTTCTTCCAATAAGGATTTAAGTGGAATATTTTGGACAATTAATTCATGATCTTTATTTTCAATTTTTGCTAATTCCAAAATGTCGTCAACCATATTTAAAAGGGTCTGTCCAGCTTTATATATTGCATTTAAATCTTTCTCAATATTATCTTCAATATTTTCATTTTTCGCTTTTCGAATTAAAATTTGAGAATATCCCATGATATGATTTAGCGGTGTTCTAAATTCATGACTCATATTGGAAAGAATTTTTTCTCCTAAAGAATTATAATTTTCTTTTTCATTTGCCAATTTTTGATTCGTTCCAATAATTTTTTCAATAAACCTTTTGTCCCTCAAACAGGCTTCAAGCCTTACTTTTAATTCGTTAAATTTGATAGGCTTTGTCAATAAATCTGTTGCGCCATTTTTTATAGCGTGGCTTTTCAAATTTTGGTCCTCAAGACCGGTAATCATAAGCATTGGCCAATGCCTACTTCTTTCCTCATGTTTGAGCTTTGTTAACAAATCAAAACCGTCTTTACCTGGCAGTTTCACATCTGAAACTATAACGTCAAATTTTTTTTCGGAAGTTATCTCTATTGCTTCCTCTACACTATTTAAAAAAGTCATTTGCCAATCGTCTTCACAATCACGAAAGTTTCTTTTAAGGCTATTTAAAAAATTTATTTCATCATCCACAAACAAAACTTGATTCTTCATTAATTCTTCCCAAACATAATATTAATAGTAAGTCAAAGTAAAAGTTAAAAAAGAAGAAATACCGATACCCAATGCAACAAAAGATTTATCATTTGGTCCCAAACGCAGTAAAATAAAATTCTCTTTTAAAAACCATTACCGAATTTTCTAACAATTTTTTATTCAATTTTTAAATTATGAATAAAAATATTTTCCCACGGAATACTATTTAGACCCTAGTGTTCTTATATACATGATTATTTGCCAGATTTCTCTTGGCTTTAAACCCTTATTTGGCAGGCAAGCAGTTCCTCCAGAACCATTTTTTATAGCGTCAAACATCTGCAAGTTTGAAATTTTTTTCATATACTTTTTTTGAGTAAAATTTCTTGGTAAAGGATTTAAAGCCCAAGCCATAATCCCAAACCCGTTGCCATTTTTTCCATGGCATTTACTGCAGGCAATTGGCTTAACTTCGTCTTGATAAAGTTTTTCCCCAAATAAAATATTTTTATTAGAAACTTTTATTGGAAATTTAAAGTCCTTCGCGATTTTTTTTACTGAAAAATTTGCCTTGATCTCCAAATGTTCTTGTTTTCTTTCTGCGGCTAAAAGTTGGGATATAAAAAAAATTTTAAAACAAAAAATAAGTAAAATTAAAATTTCATAATATTTTAATTGGGACTTTTTAATCATTACTTTTAATAAAAGCTCTAGTGAACAAATATTTCTTTTTTTTATAAAAACCTATTAAAGACTTTAAAAATATTAAAGCTATTATTTCGGCCTTTTCTTAATTCTTACTTTAAGGAGCCTAATAGCTTCAACAATTTTTAATTTATTTTGGCAGTTGTTTTTAATACATTGATTTTTCCTCGCCATTTAAAAATGTAATCTATTATCCCTTACCTCTTTTTTTAAGCTCAATAAAGTTTCTAAAAGTTTCATACTCTTTACCTAGCAATATAGATACCGTTTACCAATTATAAGTTTGATTATGCATGTTAAAAAACTACCCAAAGGTTTATGCACGAAACTTCGTCTAAATTTTTAATTTTGCCGATTTTTCGTACATTCAGAAATTAGGCTTGTTAAATTTTTTAATTTAAATCTATTCCATTATGTTTCAATTTAATTTTTCTCCCTTATTTAATTAGACGCATGCATGTTTGCTTTATAGGCTTAATTAACGCTTTAAACATAAAGGGGGTGGAAGCAAAATTTCCGATCATTCACAAACAAATTCTAAAAATTGCTTGTCCTTTCAAAATTTACCCATTTGAGTAATATCAATTATCTCTTTATTTTCTTAGAATAAGATAATCTAAAAGATTTTAGGTATCCATACGCCTTATGGAAGAGGCTTAAACTACGATCTATTCCTGAAATACTAATATGTATTATCCATTAAGTATTTCATGATTAATAGTTTTCGATCTTTAACTAAGAGGGCATTATGGTTATGAAGGTTGTTGGAGGTACATTTAGTCTTTCAAACGCAATTAAAAAGTTTGGAATTAATAATTTAAACTCAAGCCGGGCTTTTAAGTTACAACCAGTAACAACTAAGGAATTTGCTTTGGTAGGAGGGGATTTAGCTAAATCCTCAGAACCTGATACTTTAAAAAGTTCATCTAATAGAATCACGCCCAAGGCTGAAGATTTTTTAAAACTAAACATAAAAGATGTAAATGAAAGAATTACAACTAAAGCAAACCCTATATCCTTTTCTCTACGAAATCAAAATAAATATCCATTCGATTTCCAAGGAAATGTTTTAAATGTAATTGAAAGCGAATCGTCAAAAGGAAGAAATATAAATCTTAAAGTTTAAAATATTCTTATATAAAGCTTGATACTTTAAATTATTTTTGAGGGGTACTATTTATATTTCAAAATCATTTCAGTTTTTGATTTTACCCCCAATTTTTTATATATACTTTTCAAGTGAGCCTTAACTGTATTTATGGTCAAAAACAAGTTCAATGAAGCTTCCTTCATTTTCATTCCCTTTAGAGTTAGGTCAAATACTTCTTTTTCCCTATTTGACAAACAACTCAAACTATTTTGAACTTTAAATTCAAATTCAAAGTCTAATTTTATTTGTTTTAGTTTAAAAATTAACTCTTTATTATCAAACGGCTTTATAAAGTAATCATTAATTCCCAGCTTTAAAGCCCTAATGGCGGTTTTTTCAGTAGAGTCTTTCGTTACCAATAAAACCTTTAAGTCTCTTTCCAGATTTTTTGCATTTTCTATAAACTCCAAACCATTTAAACTTCCATTTAAAAAATTTTCTATAATCAAAACTTTCGGTTTATATAATTCATAAGCTTTCCAGGCTTTTTTTATTTTAGAAGTAGAAAAAACAGTAAACCCGGTTTCAAGAGCGAGACTTCTCATTGAAACAAGACTTTTACGATCATCATCAAGAATTAAAACCAAATTTTTAATTTCTTCTTTTTTAAAATAAGGAAACTTCAAATTTTTCTATCCTTCCATACTTTTTTTTACAACCTTTTATAGAAAAGAGTTTCTCCAAGTTTTTTTACGGCCAATTTTTTGCATTCGTTTTTCAGAGAACAATCTGATTAATAATATTTGTTCTAAAAGTTAATTCAAACATTAGGAATTGAATCATGTCTGTTACTTTTATTAATCAAAACGTCCATGTTGATGGTGATCTTACTACCAAACGCCAATTTAAAATTAAGGGCAAATATAAGGGATGTATTAAAGCCGATAGCATATTAATTAGCGAAGGCGCCATTGTCGACGGAAACATCTATACAAACTTCTTAACCTGTTTTGGAAAAATAATTGGCAACGTAACAGTTTCCGAAGAACTGGAAGTTAAAAGTTCTGCCGAAGTAATAGGAACTATTAAAGCCGGTGCAATTTCTGTACAAAAAGGTGGAATTATCAAAGGAAAATGTACTATTGAAAATTTAAATCCAACCCATTTCAATTAATTTTTGAAATCTAAAACGAAAAATATTATTCAAATTTTGAGTTTTTTTTATAAATATTGCCATAAATAACTTCAATAAGAATTTTTTGTTAAAATAAATATTCAGAAAAAATTAATTATTTACGAGATAATTCACATTATTGAATTCTAATTTTTCTATTCCTTCAATTCTTTTAATATTTAATGGGCTATCTGATTCAAATAATTTCCAACCTTTATACAATTTGGACATATAACTTTTTCTGCGCGTCATATATAAATTAGCCATCTCTTCTTCTTGGTAATGAATCATAACTTCGAAAAATAATTCGTCTTTCCGGTATTCATACTCCATATCTAATGCTTGAAATTCCTCGGGAGTATCGGCGACCCCGGATTTAAAAAATTCGGCTTCATCCAATCCATAACTTTCTTCCAAATCCTTAATCATTTTTGAGATCTATAATAGTTTTGCGTCAAAATTCAAATCATAAATTTGAATATCTAAAATTTTTTTAAAACATTGATCTAAGCCGTAAAAAATTAAATCCTTCCCTCCCAAATAAAAACCCTTAAAAACTTGCAGTTTCATAATATAGATTTCTATATTTTTATACTCAGCAATTGGAATGCTTTTTAATGATTTAATCAGATTATATATTTCGGTTATATGAATTCGAAACATTTTAAATAATAAACTATCAAGTTAAAATGCAATTACAGCGCCAAAAGTCTTTATCCCACCATCATGAATCCAACTTTTAAAATTTTAAATTCTATAAATCAAAAATAGATCTTTTTGACTATTTTTTCCATCCAAAATAAACTCTTTGGCAAACATTACCCTTTTGGGTAATCCCCATTTTTTAATTATCATTAAACAAACTAAGACCTTATATTCTTACCTCCAAAAGCTCATTTAGCTCAATAAATATTAAAACCAACACTTTTAATTATTGACTTATTTATTTATTTTTTATAAATTTCAAAATAGGAATAGGGATAGAATTAGGAATAGAGATATTATAATTTTTTTATTGTATATCCTAAAAGGTTATCGAAACGCAATCGACGCCTTTGAAGGTTAAATGCCTTCAAGGGCTTTTTTTTTGGGGAAATTATTTAATCATGAAATTTGAAAAGGTAATTAAATTTCTAGAAAATTGTTTAAAAAATAAAACTCAAATAAAAGTAACTATAGATATATCTAATAATGAAATCAAACATATCTCCGTTACTGAACATTATCGAACAGACGAATTATTAGAAATTTTTTCAAAAGATGAATCTGAATCGAAAAATAATAATCGTATTTAAATAGGCTAACGAAAAGCAATCCACAATTATCGGATTATTAATACCTCCTATTTTTTCTCATTTTTCTAATAGTTTTAAATCGTAATTAAAATTCTTTTTTAATTAATAAATGAAAACAGACAAAGTTCTATCAATAAGTAAAGATAAATTTAGTCAATATTTTCTCTCAGCCCAAAAAGGAAATCACGATTCCCAATACATAGTAGCGGTTTTTTACGAATTAGGAATTGGAATCGATAAAAACTTGAAAGAAGCTAACAAGTGGTATTTAAAATCAGCAATCGGAGGAAATTCAGATGCGCAAAATAATCTTGGATTTAATTACAGTAATGGCAATGGGGTAAGACAGGATTTTATTCAGGCATACAAATGGTACGTAAAATCCGCAAAACAGGGAAATGTTAAAGCTCAGGCCATGCTTAGTATTATCTACGATATTGGCGAAGGGGTTTCCAGGGATCTAGTTCAAGCATTGAAATGGGGATATATCGCATTATCAAAAAATTATTCTCTCGTACTAGATCAAATAATATTACTTGAAGAAATAACAAGTTTTGCTCAGAAAAAAGAAGCAATGAAATTATCGATAGAATGGCTTAAAAATAATTAAATACCATAAAAGACTAAATTCAAGCCATAAATATTTTTATAACATCTTCAAATGACTTTTTTTATAGATAATCCTTTTGATCCATCAAAGAAAAATATTCTTATTTTAGAAGATAGCTTTAAGATACTTTCTTATTTGGCGGAG
>JAYOZP010000029.1:0-37302 GCA_038154245.1 Nitrospinales bacterium
ATGGTCCATTAACAAGACTCATTCCAATTCTTTCCACTCCATCTGGAGATTACTCAGGGAGTCAATTAGGGTTCGCTTTTGTGAAATCTATTGCGGCGGTGGTTGCAATATTTATTTTCTCTAGATTACTAATTCCCAAAACCCTTGAGTTCATTGCAAAGACTGGTAGTAAAGAGCTTCTCACTTTAGCGGTGATTTTAATTGTTTTAGGAACATGTTGGGCATCAGAGGTTTTAGGGTTAACCTTGGCGATGGGAGCGTTTATTGCTGGGATGATTCTGGCAGATTCAGAATACAATCATCAAATCATCTTAGATATTTTGCCGGTAAAAGATTATTTTGCGGGTATTTTTTTCATTTCTGTTGGAATGCTTTTACAGATTCGATTATTTTTAGATTCATTTTTATTTCAATTAGGTTTGGCTCTTGGGCTGATTTTTTTGAAGGCCGTACTTGGGTTTCTTGCGGCATGGATAGCCCGTTCTCCTCTAAGAATTTCATTTATTGCGGGAATTCGATTGGCTCAAATTGGCGAGTTTTCTCTTATCTTAGCCGATATGGCTTTAGATAACGGTTTTTTTTCAGATAGGCAGCACCAGTTATTTCTAACTGTGTCAATTCTTTCTATGTTGATAGCTCCAATGTTGGTGCGCGTTTCTACAATTCTTTCTATTAAATTATTTTCCAAAAACGTAAATGAAGACTTGGATGAGTCGGAAGGCGAAGTAGAAAAACTATCCGGGCATGTTGTTATTGCTGGCTATGGAACCATTGGACAAAACTTGTCGCGAGTGCTAGGAGAAATAAATATTCCATTTTTAATTCTAGATCTGGACGGCGAACGAGTAAAACAGGCTTTGTCAAACGATATGAGAGCGTTGTTTGGGGACTCAACGCGAGAGGATACTTTAATAAGAGCTGGAATTAAAAACGCACGGATGATCGTTTTTTCTACTCCGGATTTGATTGCAATGCAGGAAGCGATCCGTTCGGCTAGAAAACTTAATCCCAGTTTATATATTTTGGCGCGAACCCCGAACGCGACTCAAGTAGAGGAGATGATGGAGGCGGGAGCTAATTTTGTGATTCCAGAAGAATTTGAAACTTCTGTTGAAATATTTTCAAGAGTTTTAAAAGAGTTTCATATTCCTAACAATGTTATTGAACAACAAATCGAATTGATCCGATTGGAAGGTTATAGCATGTTGCGAGGACTCTCGTTAAACATGGAAGGGTTACAAAAGTTTTCGACTTATTTGACGGCGAGTCTTACTGAGTCCTTTCAGGTGATGGATAGTTCGTGGGCGAATCAAAAAACTTTGGAAGATATGAAGATTAAAGATAAAACAGGAGCCAGGCTTATTGCTGTTGTTAGAAAAAACGATGTTCATCCAAACCCACCACAGGATTTTTTAATTCAATCAGGAGATATTCTTGTCCTCTTTGGGAGGCACATTCAATTAGATAAATCTCTAGATTTATTAGAGATTGGTCCGAAGGATAAGTCTTGACTAGACTGCTTTCCAGAAATATTTAAAAGAACTCCGTTAAGATACTAGAGTACCGATCTGTCCAAGGTTTTGTTTGCTTCGGTTTTACGTCGCGCCATTGAAATTCTTTTAAGAGAGTGGCGTGAGTGTCAATATCTGGAGTTAAGGCGACCCAAGTTGAAGATTCCTTTTCGGGAGGATTAACTTCCATAGCTATTTTTAGGCATGAGAAAAGATTAAGTTTTTGAGCTACTGCGTAGAGAATGGGAACCATGTCAATAAAGCGATTGGATACATGAAAAATGATAACGCTTTTTTGTTTCAAAACAGTTAAATATTCTGAGATGGCCTCTTGAGTGACTAAATGAACTGGAATTGAGCCGCTATTAAAAACATCTACCATTAAAACGTCGTAATGTTCTTTTTTTGCTTTTCGTAGCGATAATCTCGCGTCTCCATAAATTAAATTAATTTTTTCCTCATTACCTTCTCCGAATCCAAAATATTCTTTGGCGATATCTCCAACTAAAGGGTCTAATTCATAAAAATCGTATTGGTCTTGAGGTCTTATATAGTTTGCAAGAGAGCCAATACCCAGGCCAACGACCGCAAAATTAGAAAAATCTAATTTATTTTTACCTAAAAACTCGCCTATAGGAGACTTCGGATAATAATAGGTTAGTGAGCGGTGTTTTTTCTTCGGATCTAAATATTGAGCCCCATGCAAAGTAGCTCCATGCTGAAAAAAACGGAATCCTTTTCGTTCGAAGACTTTATAAATTCCGTAATAGTTTCGGTCTTGAAATACGACACGTTCTCTTAAAGTGACTTTTGAAAGAATAGGAGTGAGTATGATGATACCTGCTAAGAAATAAGAAACATGCTTATGTCGATCATTCATCAAATATAAAAGAATTACTGTGAAAATGATTAAGCCGATAGCCATTATCTGGCTTTGAGCGTTTTGCATTTCTCCTGTCTTTTCTGGTAGCAGGATTAATAAAAATATAAAGCCTGCCAGCAAGTATAAAATTTTTTTTACCCCAATTTCTTTTGATGGATAAATAAACGACATTGCTAAACTTCCTAACAAAAAAGACACCAGAGTTTCTACCATATGATCGAATACTAAGGGAACGATCCAGTTGATTAAAACTCCGCCGAAAAAACCTCCAGTTGCTATGGCAATATAAAAGGTAGTTAGTTGATTTGGCGATTCGGGTTTAGATGCGTTTAGTTGGTAATGGCAAACCAAACAAAATATAAAACAAATCGCTAAATAAACAAGAGGCTCTATAAAAATAGCAGCTGAGTAAAGCGGAAGTTTTATCTTTAAAATGATCATAACCAAATATTCAAATAGTGAATTTCCGGTTAATTTTAGAAAGAATAATAAGATGCCGAGGAAGATGACTAAATAGAATCGTTCTATTATCCATTTGGGGCAAAAAGGAGTTGCCTTAAATCCTAAAACGAAGGTGAGTAGGTATAGAGCTAATGGCGGAATCCAAAGCAACGGTACTGGGGCTATTTCTAATGTGATTACGTTTGTTATAGATAAAAATAAGGCGGACGGAGCGGCGCTAAGCAAAAGCCATTGCGCTAATTTCTTTTTTTCTGGAACGCTCCACAATTGAACATCGTCAGTTCCTGATACGGGAACCAAGCGTAGTAGAAATATTAAAATTGCCACAGCGATAACATACAGAATTGCCCAATGATCTAACTGTTGTGGTATGTCGAAATTAGGCTCAATTAAAACTGGATAAGTGAAGAGCGCGATAAAGGCTCCAAAATTTGAACTAGCAAACAATAAATAGGGATTAGCTTTTTCAGTGAGATTAGAAGAAGCTAAATGCAACTGAGCGTAGACTGAAAGACCCGCCAAAAGAAAAAATGGGAGGCCGACGGTTAGTGTTAGCAACGTGACAATTTCAATAACTGCCGGTAGCTGGTAAGAAGGGTTTGCTAAGCGATCCACTTGAATTGGTAGCAAAAAAATGGAAGCGCCCATAAGAAAGCCTATCCATTTTGAAAAAGATCTGATTTTTGAAAATCGATTCAACAGGTGGACGTGTAAATATCCTAGTAATAAGGCTCCTTGGAAAAAGACAACACTAACTCCCCAAACTAAGTAGCCCCCGCCAAATCCAGGGAGAATAGATTTTCCAAGAATCAATTCAACTTGAAACAAAAGAAATGAAGCCAGGAAAACGAGACTTTTAAAGAAGAATATCAACATTTAAACGCCGAATAATGGGACCTATATTTTAAGTTTAATTTTTTTAAATACTTTGGCCGATTTTTTTCTTATAATCGGCAAAAGCATTCATTTACTAAAGAGGTCCTATGACTGAGGTGGTTCCTTTCAAAGGATTATTATACGATCAAAGCAAGGTTGGTTTTTTGAAATTCGTAACGGCTCCGCCCTATGATGTGATACAGCCTGATTTGCAGGAAGAACTTTATCACAGGAATCCTTACAATGTCATTCGTTTGATACTAGGAAAAGAATCTTCCGAGGATACTCCTGAAGATAATCGATATACGAGATCGGCGAAATCTTTTAAAGATTGGATTGACGATGAAATTTTTATAGAAGAAGAAAAGCCGTGTTTTTATGGATATAGTCAGGAATATGAGATAGAAGGACAAACCGTAAAGCGTATTGGTTTTTTTGCCAGAGTAGGTCTAGAAGGATTTAATGAAGGGAATATTTGTCCTCATGAATTCACTCTTGAGAAAGCAAAGAAAGATCGATCTCAATTACTAAAGGCTTGCAGAGCTAATTTCAGTCCAATTTTTGGTCTTTTCTCGGATCCTTCGGGAACCGTTGACGCTAAGCTCCATGATTCTGAATCTGGAGAGGAAGTCGGCGTTGTGGAACAACCTGGAGTAGTTCATAGAGTTTGGAAAATTGAAAAACCAGAGGTTATAGAATTTTTAACCCAAGAATTTCGCGAAAAGAAAATTTATATTGCAGATGGACACCATCGTTACGAAACTGCTTTAGCTTATAATCGGGAGCAGGAGGAAAACGACGATTCGGCCCATGTGATGATGTTTTTGGCTAACTTAGATTCAGATTCTTTATCGATTTCCCCAATCCATCGACTTGTAAAAAGCGCCAAAGAGTTTAAACCAGAGTCTTTCATTTCAGAGCTTGAATCATATTTCGAGGTAGAAACGCTTCCATCGCAAATCACGGAAGAAGAAATTACCAAGCGTTTAAAAGAGCTTCAGGATAAGTCTAAAATTGCTTTTATAGCTTATTTGAAAAGAAACAAGTATTACTCTCTAATTGTAAAAAAGCCAGATACGGTTGTTTCTCTTCTCGAAAAGGACGAACCGCCCGAACTTCAAATATTAGGGGT
The DNA here is from genome assembly GCA_038154245.1 of Nitrospinales bacterium. GTDB lineage: Bacteria > Nitrospinota > Nitrospinia > Nitrospinales > JAJDAT01 > JAJDAT01. The sequence continues at coordinate 4,865 of JAYOZP010000029.1, forward strand.
ATCTCAATTGCACACGATTGCGATCAAAAAAATTCTTGGTGTGAATACTCGTCTCCCAGAGAGCCAGCAAAACGTTTCATACACTATTGATATTCCAAACGCCATTGAAAGTATTGACGCAGGAGTAGGCGATGTCGCTTTTTTTCTCAATCCAACCTTACCGTCACAGGTAAAAGAGTTGGCGAATAAAGGGATTCGATTACCTCAAAAAGCGACTTATTTTTACCCTAAACTGTTGTCTGGTTTAGTCTTCAATAAATTTCGTTAATGAAAGTTGTCTCTGCAGAATTCATTACTAGCGTAGTATCGGCAAAGAAATGTCCTAAGTTAAGGTTGCCTGAGTTTGCGTTTGCCGGTAAATCCAATGTAGGTAAATCCTCCCTTATCAACTGCCTAGTTAATAAGAAAAAACTAGTAAAAACCAGCGCTACTCCTGGGAAAACGCAAATGATTAATTTTTTCAATATAAATGAAAAACTCCATTTTGCCGATCTACCGGGTTATGGTTTTGCCAAAGTTCCAGATTCGGTTCGCAAACATTGGAATTTGATGGTTGAAGATTATGTCCAAAACAGAGAAACGTTATTAGGCGTGATTTTTATTGTAGATATTCGCAGGGGATTGACTGAGCTGGACTGGGGGCTAAAAAACTGGCTAACGGCTTACAATAAAGATTATATCTTAGTCGCTTCAAAGTGCGATAAATTGACGCGTAATGAAAAGAATAAACAGTTAAGTAAAATCCGAAAAGAATTGAAAGAGGAAGGAAATGACGATGTTCTTGCTTTTTCGAGTAAAACTAAAGAAGGCAAAAAAGAGCTTTGGGATTGGATTTTGCAAAAAGCCGATTTGAAAAGAACTTAGTTATTCTGCCGGGAAAAAGGGACGATATCGCCTCTTTTTCCCGACGATATCTTATCCCCAAAGAGCGTCGTCCATAATTAAACGATCGACTTTTTGCCCGTTGCCGATATGAGAATCTAATATTTCGTCAACGTCTTCAGGCTTGACCTTGTTATACCAAACGCCCTCAGGATATACTATTACCATAGGTCCCATTGAACAAGGGCCCAAACAGGAAGTAGTGGACATGATAGCTTTTTCAAATAATCCTTTGGATTCTATTCCCGCTTGCATTCTTTGCAATACATCCATGGCGCCGTTCTCGCCGCAGGAACCTCTGGGATGCCCTGGCGGTCTTTGATTGGCGCATACTAGGATATGATATGCTGGTTTTGGCATGTAGCCTCCTTGTATCTAAAAAAAAACTAATTTAATTGAATTGGATGTTTTAAAAAGTTTATCGATTCAAAAATCCTCTCTTTTTAAAACCTAACCGTCCCACAAAAATATGGGTAATAATAACATAGCTCTCTATTTAGAGGAAAAAATATCAGAGATTTGGCGCGAACCCTTTGGAGGTTTAGATATAGATACTTTGCCTGGAGACGCCTCAACCAGGAAATATCATCGGGTTTTTGAAGAAGATAAATCTCAAAATAATAGACGGTTAATAGTGATGGAGTTAGAAGAACCACAACTCGACTCCGAGCTTGATTTTGTGGTTATGACAAAGTATCTGGATGGATTGGGTTTACCAGTGCCCAAACTTTTTTGCTACGATAAAGAGAAAGGTTTTCTTTTTTTGGAGGATTTTGGCGATCAACTATTGCAGGATTTGGTTGGTCCTTCAGCGGAGCGTAGCGATAAATTAATGTGGTATCGGAAGGCAATTGATATGTTAGTTTTATTGCAAGTACAAGGGGCTCGAAAACCAAATCCAAACTGTCCTGCTTTCAATCGACGTTTTGATGTTGAGAAATTAATGTTTGAGATGAATTTTATGATCGAACATTTTTTAAAAAGTTTAAAAAAATTTGACCTCGAGGAAAATGAGGTTGAGGAAATTAAAAATGTCTTATCGCCGCTTTGTCAAACGCTAGCCAATCAAGAGCTTTGTTTAACTCATCGAGACTTCCATAGTCGAAATATTATGGTTCACAAGAACGAGTTGAAAATGATTGATTTTCAAGATGCGAGATTAGGACCTCGTCAATACGATTTAGTTTCTTTATTAAGAGATTCATATGTGGAATTAGACGATTCCTTTGTTGAGGAAATGGTAAATTATTTTATAGATAGATTAGAAGAATTTAACGTTGAGAAAGTTGATCGAATTGATTTTGGAAAAACCTTTGATTTTATGTCGGTTCAAAGAAACCTAAAGGCTATTGGAACATTTGCTTTTCAAAAGACTAAAATAGGCACGGATCGTTATCTAGAAGATATTCCGAGAACTCTCAACTATGTTAAAAAGACTTTAGCCCGCCAACCTGAACTTTTTAATATCCGAACAGTTTTGGGTAAATATATTCCGGAAATCGTTTAACTGGCGATCTCAAAATTTTCAAATGAATGATTGTTAGACAGGAACGTCCTCAATGAGACTCTTAAAACGATATGTGCTGAAAAAATTTTTAGCCGTTTATGCCTTAACTCTGATATCGCTAATTGGCGTGTTTTTGTTAGTGGATTTTTTTGAGCGAGTAGATGAATTCCTTGTTAAAGGTTCTACCTGGTTTGATTTGTTTGCTTATTATTTTTATAAGATTCCATTTATTTTTTTCTTTATTGCCCCGCAATCCGTTTTGTTAGCTACTGTGGTGACCTTAGCCGCCTTTGCGCGTAATAATGAATTTACCGCTATGAAAGCTTGCGGAATAGGCGTTACTGGAATAACGATTCCGATTGTGATGGCGGCTTTTTTCATAGCCTTAGCCGTTGTAGCTTGTAATGAGTATGTTGCTCCCGACGCGAATCGGAAAATGAATTATATATTTAATGTGAAAGTGCGCGGTAGACAACCCATGGGGGCGGTTCAAAGAGATAAGCTTTGGTTTCGGTCGTCAAATGGTTGGCTGTGTAATGTGAATTACTACGATCCTAATAAATCTCTTATGAAAAGAGTCAGTCTGTTTATTTATGGGGATGACAATCGATTAGAAAGAAGAATCGACGCTGCCGCCGCTATTTGGAATGGTAGAGAATGGGAGTTTACAAATGGGTATGTGCGGGACTTTGGTCCGGACGAAGTTGTAAACACTCAATATTTTGATAGAAAAATATTTCCATTGCCTGAAACTCCAAAAGATTTAAATAAAGCCCAAAAAAAACCGGAAGAAATGAGCGTAAGTGAGATGTATCGAGATATTAAAGCCACAGCGACGGAGGGAAAAGATTCTTCTCGTATGTGGGTGGATCTTCATCATAAATTTTCGTATCCGTTCATAGGAGTTGTTTTGGCATTAATTGGAATTCCCTTATCATTACGTTCAAATAGATCGGGAGGCGTTTTGTTTTCGGTAGGTTTGAGTTTGGCTTTGGGGTTTGCTTTTTCATTTGTCTATGCGATGGGTATTTCACTGGGACATGGAGGCACTTTCAGTCCGTTTCTCGCCGCTTGGGGACCCAATATTATTTTTTCCTGTATTGGATTTTACCTCTTGCTAACTTTAGATAGCACAAAAGTTCTGCCTATATGACCGTTGTAAAAAAAATAGCGTCTATTGATATTGGGACTAACACCATCCGAATGGCAGTTTGGGAAAAGGATGCGGCAGGAAACTTCCGCGAAATTCATTCCAATCGCGCTATTGTTCGACTTGGAGAAGGTATGAACTCTGGAAATAGGCTTCTTGACCATCGTATGGAAAAAGCTGTGGATGTTTTGTCTAATTTTAAGGATGAGTGTGAAGAAATAAACGACGTGAAAATATGTGCGGTTGCCACTAGCGCTGTTCGGGAAGCTGAAAATAAGACGGAATTTGTAGAAAAAGTTAAAAACGAAACTGAAATCGAAATAAACGTTATACCTTGGGAAGAAGAAGCTCGTTTAACCTTGGAAGGAATATTCTGGCGTCTTCCTCCAGGAGATTCAATAACGTTGAGTTTTGATATTGGGGGAGGAAGTACAGAATTTATACTCTCAAAAGGAAATCAACTGATCCAAACTTTTGGATCAAAGTTAGGGGTGGTCAGATTAACCGAAAGGTTTTTAACCAAACACCCAGTTGACGCCAAGGAGTACGATTTATTGGTTGATTTTCTCCGTGGAGAAATAGAAAAAATTAGAGAAAGTTTCTCAAATCCAAAAATTTTGCGTGTTATTGGAACGGCGGGGACTGTAACCACTTTAGCCGCGATTAAAAATAACGTGGTTCCATACGACCCGGAGAAAATTCACGGAACTATTTTAAAGTTAGGCCAAATTAAAGAAATACAAGAAACTTTGAAAAAAATGACCCTTGATGAGCGATTAGGTTTGCCAGCGCTGGAACGAGGTCGAGAAGATTTGATTATCTCGGGAACCGCCATAGCAATTCAAATTATGGAAGTTTTTCAAATTGAAGATTTGACGGTTTGCGAATACGGGTTACGCGAAGGGACGATTTTGGACAGCTTTTCAAAATTGGAAAACCCTTGAAAGCATAGCGAGTTATTTTTTACCATTAGCTTAAATTAGAAAAAACTGGTAAAAATTCCGCTTGTGACGATCCCTCCTTATTTATTTCTTCTGGTTTTTCTTGAAGAATCGGTTCTAGTCTGTTATAAATTTAAGATCACTCAACATTAAAAAATCCAACTATTTACGAAGAATCATGACGAAGCCAAAAACCAGTAAAACTAAAAAACAGCCCAGTAAGAAAGCCAAAACCCAATCAGTTTTGCCCATGAAAGGCAGAGACATCCTTGTCAAAAGCTTGGAAAACGAAGGATGCGAAGTATTGTTTGGTTATCCGGGCGGCGCTTCGATGGAAATTCATCAAGCCCTAACATGCACCAAAAAAATTCGAATGGTATTGCCCAGGCACGAACAAGGCGGCTCTTTTGCCGCTTGTGGTTATGCGCGCGTTACTGGAAAACCAGGCGTTTGCCTTGCGACTTCTGGTCCTGGAGCGACTAATTTGATTACAGGCATTATCGACGCAAAATTGGATTCTATCCCAATGGTAGCTATTACAGGGCAGGTTCCTGCGGCGGTTATTGGAAGCGATGCGTTCCAGGAAACCGATATTGTTGGCGCAACGTATCCCTTAGTAAAACACAGTTATCTTATTCAAGATATAAGGGAAATTCCTCAGGTGGTTCACGAGGCTTTTAAAATTGCCGTTAGTGGACGGCCTGGGCCGGTATTGATTGATATTCCAAAAAATATTCAACAACAAGAGAGCATTCCTGATTTTTCTGTAAACTTTAATTTAATTAGTTATAAGCCAAATCTTGAACCTTCTACGTTGCAAGTCAAAAAAGCCGCCCACGCTATTATGGAGGCAAAAAGGCCTTTAATTTACGCGGGTGGCGGCATTGTTGCGGCAGAAGCTTCCGCTGAATTGAGAAAATTAGTTAAGACAACAGGAATACCGATAACAAATACCGTTATGGGATTAGGTTCTTATCCCATGAGCGATCCACTTTCGTTACATATGTTAGGTATGCACGGCGCTGTTTACGCTAATATTGCTATTAATCAAGCCGATTTGGTTATCGCCCTTGGCGTTAGATTTGACGATCGTGTTACTGGCAAGTTATCAGAATTTTGCAAAAACGCTAAGTTCATTCACGTTGATATTGACGCTTCCGAAATAAATAAAAATATTGCGGTAGATGTTCCAATCCAAGGCGATGTTAAAAAGACTTTGAAAATGTTAAACGGTTTGGTCAGGCCAAAGAAAGACATAGGACCTTGGTTAAAAGAAATTAAAGGCTGGAAAAAAGAATTTCCTCTCCATTACGAAGAACATAAAAAAGACATCGTACCGCAGCATGTAATTTGCGAAACTCAAAGATTAGCTGAAAAAGACGCAATTGTATCTGTTGGCGTTGGCCAACATCAAATGTGGGTAGCTCAGTTTTGGAGGTTTGAAGAACCCAGGCGTTGGTTAAGTTCTTCAGGGCTTGGGGCTATGGGCTTTGGTTTACCCGCAGCAATGGGAGCCCAAGTTGCTTTTCCAAAAAGGCAGGTAATTAATTTTGAAGGCGACGGTAGTTTTTTAATGAATATCCAAGAGTTGCAAACTCTAAAAATTGAGAATATTCCCGTCAAAAATGTAGTTTTAAATAACGCGCATTTGGGAATGGTTGCGCAATGGGAAGACCGGTTTTATAAATCTCTCCGCGGTCACACATTTATTGGCGATGCAAACTTTGCGGAAATAGCTCACGCGTTTGGAATTAAATCGGATTGTATTACTAAACCGGAAGAATTAGTTCCCGCTTTGAAGAAAATGCTGAAACACAATGGGCCTTATGTGCTGGACGTTAAATATCCTTACGACGACCAAAACAGGGGACATGTTATGCCAATGATTCCAGGAGGGCATACTTACTTAGATACTCTTTTGGATGAAAAACATAGTCTTAGAGAGTATTGGCAGAAAAAAGGTATCTTGTAAAAAGATCTAAAGAAGCGTTGGGTTAAAACTTATAACGGTTTTTGGCCCGCCGCTCCTGGTTTTTCTTCCGGTTTATATTCCTTATAAGCTCTTCTTATATTTTGATCCAATAGTTCTTTGTGTTTCCAATGTCCGTATTTCGCCTTTAGTTCTTTATGGGCCGCCGGAATGATTTCCGCGAGCGATTTACCGTCTTCAATCATTTTGGTGACATGGTATTTTAAATCGATGAAATAGTGACGCATCTGGATAATCACCGGTTTAAAACCAATTGCTCCAGATCCAGGTATTACGATTTCGACATCCAGATCTTCCATCCAATAAAGATTTTGAATCCAATTTTCAATTAGGCTGGACGACAAATCAGGGAACTCATTGTTCAAGGCCAAGCCTCCCGTAATAATCGCTCTATGTTCTGGGAGGAAGACAAAGGTATCTCCATCGGTCAAACTTGTGTCGGCATGTTTAGCTTCTAGTAAAAAGCCGCCATAGAATAAGTCGATTTCATTTTTGTAGGTGAAATTTGGAGGAAATATTTTAACCGTATCCCAATCGGAGACGCCGGTTTTTTTTGTTTTTTCAAGGAGTCTTTCTCCCTTTTTACCTCCTAATGCCTTTTGGGCGTTTTTATGACTAATGATCAATTCTGCGTCTTGGAAAACTTGATTCGCGAAAGTGGCCTTTCCCAAGTAACTAGTGTTTATTACCGCTTTAATAGGGAGATCTGTATGTTTACGAATTTCCTCGAAAACCTTTTTGCCGTGCTTTGGAGTTCCTCCAGGATCTATAACAATGACGCCTTGAGCGGTGATGATAAAAGTAGTGTTGTAGCTTTTATCGCCTTCGGCAATTGAAACAAAAACGTTTTTGAATACGCGTTGAGTTTTTACATCTGCGAAAGAACTGGTCGCAAAAGAAAAAATAAAGCTAGTAATAAGGAACAAGGATGAAGCAAGTTTCATAACCACCTAAAAAAGCAAAAGTTATTAATTGGAATATTAAACATAAATTTCGTACTTTGGAACTATTTGGCTAGCTTTTCATTAGCTTGCCAGAGGAAGAAAAGACCTCGTATTTTAGAAATTATGTCGACATAGTACCATAATCAATAGACGCCCAAGAAACCTTTTGATAGACAGCGGGTTAAGAGAATACTAAAATAAAAAAGATAATGAGTTTGTCTTAATCTAGATGGATTTTTCCTCTCCCAACTATGGAATCAGAATCAAAAAATAAAAAAGACCTGCTGTTGTATCTTCTGGAAAAAGGAGACGCAATGGTGTGTCTAGACGCTCGACGCGGGGATGTAGACGTTCCAACGAACCATAAAGGTAACGCTTCCCTGAGTTTGATTTTGAATTTGAATTTTCGCAGGCCGTTGGACATTTTCGACGATGGCATTTACGCAACTTTGTCCTTTCAGGGTAGACCCTATCAATGCGTTATACCATTTGAAGCTGTTTGGGCTATTTTTGTCCCATCCTTCCATGAAGGACAAGTTTGGGAAGGGAGTATTCCTGACGATGTTCAGTTTGACCCCAAATTAGCCGCTGCAGGAAAGCCGCAAAAACAACCAAAAATTCTAAAAGCCGTCCCTACTCCAGAAGAAAAAAAAGAAGAAAAAGCAGAAAAACCGGCAGAAGAAGGAGAGGAAGAGCCTACGGCTATTAAACCTACCTCAGCTAAGCGAAACAGAAGCCACTTGAGGGTTATAAAATAGCTAATTCGTTTAATTTTTTTTTTACAAAGTAGTAGAGATAGTTTAGAATTTACCATCATAATAACGATCCCCTTGTTGACCGCTAATTTAATGGTTACGTGTCTCTTGGCGGTTTTAGAGTAAAAAATTGTAAATCCTGGAAATTTCCTTAAAAAAGATAAATATGAATAATGGTGGGCGTAGCTCAGTTGGTAGAGTACTGGATTGTGGCTCCAGTTGTCGCGGGTTCAAATCCCGTCGCTCACCCCATAAATTATGCGCCAGTAGCTCAGCTGGATAGAGTACCGGACTTCGAATCCGATGGTCGCAGGTTCGAATCCTGCCTGGCGTACTAAGATTTCCCATTTCATTTGAGCAAGAGGAGAAAAATGATATTTTCTCATGAATTGGGAAAGTAAAGACTCTGAAAAGATATAATCGGAGGTAAATCATGCGAATCGAAACCCCAAAACGATTGTGGAAATTATCTATAATGTTATGTTCTATTCTCGCCTTTTCCATAGGTACGGCTTGGGCAGATTATAGTGATTCAACCCATGTTTCTGGTTCGCATTATAAAAAAACGGAAGGAAGTAAAGGACGAACTTGGGGGCGAGGAACGTATCAAAAACATGGGCATTCCTCGAAGCATTCTGAAGGAAGCGGCGGTAGGAAACATGACGGACATTCTAGTGGTTATGGGCATAAAAGCCATGATGGAAGCAAGCATGGTGGTCATGATAAAGGAAAACATGAGGGCCATGGACATTACAGTAAAGACCCATTCAAACATGTATTACAATTCAAACATCAGTTAGGGTTGACTGAAGCTCAAGTCGCGGAAATAAAAAATCAGCAATTTGAATATGAGAAAGTATCGATAAGGTCCCATGCGGCGCATAAAATAGCCCACATGGAATTGGATCGGGTTATTCATTCAGAAAATGTGGACGAGGCAAAAGCGCGGCAGTTAGCGAATGAAATAGCCGAAACCAAAACACGCAAGATTAAGGCGATGGTAGAAGGCAAGCTGGCGGTAATGAGAGTTTTAACAGCCGATCAAAAAAGAATCATAAGTCGGATGTACAATAGACATAATTAGTTGTATAATATTTAGGTAAATAAATCAGATATCGGGGCATAGCGCAGCCTGGCTAGCGCACCTGCTTTGGGAGCAGGGGGTCCCAGGTTCAAATCCTGGTGCCCCGACCATTATATAAAGGACTTAGTCAATTTCGACTAAGTCCTTTTTTTATGCACTGCTAAGATTTTGCTAAGATGATTTAATTAAAGTTGATCTGTATTTATTTGTTTAGTTCTTTGATAGATAATAAAAACGGGTGTTAGTTGTCCTGACCAACTTCTTTGATAAAAGAAGGTTAATGATCCGCTTTTTAGATTCCAAATGTAGGCTGTCCCGGAATTATCGCTTTCATTCTTATATAATTTTCCATATTTATTTTTAAATCCATTGAAGAAAGCTTTGGCTTCTTGTTCTGTAAGATAACCACCCTTTTTGGGATTTAGAGAAAAAGTAACTTCGCTTAATTCTTCATTTTGAAATGCATAAGAAGAGTCAAAAACTTTATCTAATATTTTCTTCTTCCCTTCGAGTAGCTTTGCCCCATTCCTTGGGTTTGTTGTTAGCTTTAGATTGCCCTCAATCTTAGATTTGATGGTGTTAATGCTATCCCCCCAATTCAATTTACCGTATCCCGTAATGTCAGCTCCCAATGCAGAATTAGAGAAACCGCTGAATATAAATATAAAAATAACTCTTAGCAGTTTATTTTTCATGATTTCATCCTCCTTTTTAAATTTAGATTTTTGATTCTCAAAAAATAACGCTTAGTTTATAGCACATATATAAGTTAATTATGAAAAACATTTTAGGATATATATAGGGTTTTTGATTTCATGGCAAGCCCATATAATTTTTCATTTAACATAATGAAAAATAATGCAAAAGCTAAGAAAAGATGTTGGTAAAAGAATTCGCGATTTAAGAAAATCTGCCGATTTAACCCAGGAAAAATTGGGAGAAATATCTGGTCTCAGTTATAAATTTATCGGCGAAGTTGAAAGAGGTCAGGTTAATATCAGCTTGGATTCCCTTGAAAAGATTGTAAAAGCTTTAAGAATAAAAATCCGAGATATATTTTCCGAAGAAAAAATATCTATACAAAAAAAGCATCCCAAAGAAGAAGGCAAATTATCTAAATTATCCAAAAAAGAAATCCAACAAATCAAAAAAAGCCTTCAAGCGCTCAATAGAATATTTTGATATTCTTTCCAATTTAGTTCTATCTCCCAATTCTAATGATATGCGAATCCAATCCATTTTTTTTAACTCTATTTGCGAATTTGATCAATCGTCCAAAGTCAGCAGCGGAATAATGTGTGGTAATGCTTTTCCCAGATTTGTGACCAAGTAGATCGCGTCGATCTTCCTCGGGAACAGAAGCTAAACGTAATCGATATCCCCACGTGTGCTTTAAATCGTGAACCCGAACTAAAGGTAATCCCGCTCGTTTTCTTGCCTTTCTCCAGGCGTTACCGTTCATTCTCTGGATTTTATGGTTCTGATAGGTAAATACAAAAATTGAATGTTTTTTCCGGACCTTTTCGATAACCCTTTTGGCCTCGTCATTCAAAATGACAATTCTGTTTTCCCTGTTTTTTACCAAAGCCGATGGAATAACGAAAACGCTGGTATTCAGTTCAGGTAAAGGATATTCCCAGTCCCATTTTAATCCGCAAACTTCTTGTTCTCGACATCCCGTATTGACTTTAAAAAGGGCCATGAGTCTTAAATGCTCGGGTAATTGATCAAAAAACTTTTCTTGTTCTTCCCAAGTTAGTGGGTAAGGTTTTCTTGAATCTGTTTCTGGCAATAGGGTTATCTTGGGCATGGATTGAAGCCATGGTAATCCATCATTATCTATCCAACCTGCGGCCGAATTTAAAACCTGACGAACTGCTTTTAAGGCAAAATTTATTGTCCTATTTTTTACGCCTTGATTTTGTCGATCAACGATGAAGGTTTGTAAAATACTTATGTTTATTTGATGAATATCTAATTCTCCAATATAGGGTTTTAGATGTCTAAGGTGGAGAATATCGTCCTCAATGCTCGACTTTGTGGGAGTTTTCATTTTTATATAGATCCGTACAGCCTCATTAAATGTTCTTCTCGGTCGATTTCCAAAGATTTTGACATTTTTGATTTCTTGGGTAATCCTTCGGAGAATTTCTTCGGCTTCATCAAGATTTTCTGTTTGGGTTGATTTGCAAACGAGGATTCCGAATATCGTTTTATGGATGTGCCAGTATTTTCCTCGTTTGTAAAGTCCGGATGTTCGTTTTTTACCCATATTTTTTCTCCAATTTTGGGTGGGCGGCCAAAGGTTCTTTTATATTCATCAAAAAGTGTATCGAGTTCTTCTCGGTCGTAACCAATCCCTCTTGCCTTTCCAAATTCCCCAAGTGGAATTTCTGTTAGGTGTGGACGAAAGACTTTGTTAAAATTCCGTTCGTTGGTGCCTAAGTATTTAGGAGCGTCTTTTTGACGTATGCACCTAGGAAGAATTCCTAATTTCATTTGGGATGATCCGTTTTGGTTTTTATTTTTGATATTAGATAGTTCTGTGAATAATATAGAGTCAGCTATATAATTTCTATAAATATATAGTTTTTTCTATATTTTTTCAAGAAAAATCTATATTTTTTTTGAAAAAAGTTCCTTTATGCCTAAGAAACCCAAAACTGAAGAAAAAAACTATCTGGGAATAACCTCAAAATTGGCTAAAATAGCCGGGTTTGATGTTGAAGTCTTAAAGAAAGAAGAAAATGGGCTAGAACTTGGAACAAGAAAGATTTTAGAAACGGAGTCTATCCCACAAGAGAAAAAAAACGATAAAGAGGAAATTAAACGTTGGGTTGATTTTATTCGTTGTCTCAACCGTTTATTTATTGCGACTAAGACTAATAATCCTGCGAGTTTGGGAAAAGCTATCGGAATAAAATCCGCTTCCGTATATCCAGCTATTAAAAAGCATGAAATCCCAGATGGTTGGTTTATTACCGTTGGTAAAAAATTCGGCGTTTCAATCGATTGGTTGGTGGGAAATGATGGAAGTATAAATCCAAGCAAAGAGAATATATCTCAGGAAGGAACCTTTGATGAAATGTTAAAAGTCATTGGTGAGAAAAATCCAGACCTACACGATAAATTGGTTGGTGAAATCGCTCGAAATTTTAATAAAAGCTAGATATTTCGAAATTTTTGCATTTAACATCAATGGGGAAATGGTAAATCTGAGGCAAATATAAATCATTTTGGAATGACGAAAAAGCAAGAGGTTTTCATATGTATACTGATTTTTCATCAGTAGTTTAATGGGTTTTTCATTTTCAATCAACATTATTTTTTAAAACTTTATGGCTTTGGTGAAAAGCCTTTATTCTCTACCTTGATAAAACCTTGATAGAAATTCTTCTGGAAGGAAGCTTTAATTCGGTTTTCAGATTAAGGAATTTTAATGGTTAACAAATATCCAATGAATATTGGGAAACGACTTGTTTTTGACTTTCGTTCTGTTTCACTTTGTGAAAAAAAGGATAATTTTACTGGTAAAACTTTTAGTTCTATTCTTTATTCAATACGGAAGCCTTTTCTATTAGGCAAAACATAACTATCGGGATAACCTCCACGATCGCTCAAAGTCCATTCAAAATCATCGATCATTTGGATCACTTTTAAAATTCCTTCATCATAAAATTGTGCAGACGGGTTATCTCCAAGGCCAGGTTGCGTCCAGTTATTCGGTGGTTGATCAAACCTTTGATTTAAAGGACCGGAGTATACTCTGGCCGGTTTTATTTTACCATTTTGAAAATAAGAGATATGAACCCAAGATATTTCTTTTTCTGCGCTTTGATGCTTAAAAATGGTTTCGATAATTTTAGAAGCTTCAACATATCCTTTCTTTAGTAAAATTTTGAAACCAAATCTTTTTTGAAATCTCCTTGGGGTGATAATCCGTTCTTGTTCTGTATAGAATGGTTTTACCCGAACTCCTCTTTTAGAAAGAATGGGCGGGTGGTTATTCCATTTTCTCCTGCAAGTTTGTTGATCTAAATTATTATTTCGGTGATTACAAATAGCCTCATATTTTTGAACAACATTCAAAATATTTCCAGATACTTCGGAAAAAGAGGTAAAACCTTTGCCCTCGCTTACAGAAGTTAAATTAGTTAAAAAAAATATCGATAAAAGGGATGTGCAGGTTTTTCTCATGACTTCTCCCAATTAAAATTCAATAAGGAATTTTATCACGAATTTTAATTTCAATATTTCGAACCGGAAAATATTAGTAAAAACAAAAGCGGCTTTCATTGAAAGCCGCTTGTTTAGCTAACCTGTTCCCTATGGATAACGGCGCTCAAACGAAGTATTTTGCTCCAAAAAAAAGCGCAGGCGAAAACCTGCGCTTTTTTTTAATCGCATCTTAATTTAAGTAGTGTTTAAAATAGGTAGTTGGGGCTTTTCATTAAATCTCTAAAAAATATTCTTTTTCTCTTACTTTCTTCCCCTCTTTTGAATAAACCTCGATTCTTAACATTTTTCCGTCTGTTTCCACTCTGGTGAAATTGTCTTTTGAGTAGATCTCGCTGGCGTTTTGAATTTTATATTCGTTTTTGGATTGGGTTTCCAATTTGTCTTCCGTATGAAAATAATTTGAAGTGGGGCGAGGCAAAACTGAATAAAACGGGGAGGATATTATTGAAATGATCTTGGTTGTGGGAAACCGAGGACTGACTAGTTCCGCCGCCAATGAGGCGTGAACGTCTCCAGATAGAAAAACCACTTTTCTAATTTGGTTTTCAAATATGAAATTTATTAATTCGTCGCGTTGTTTTATAAAACCGCTCCATTTATCTTTTATTTCCCATTTTTTATTGTCGGGGAATATGGGCACTGCGCTAACTAAAAACTTTACTTTTTTGGTATCGTTTTTCAGCCAAACCTTTAGCGCATTCATTTGCTCTTCGCTTATGATTTTTTTTAATCTGAGATCTCGTTGAGTCCGGGTATCGGTTACAAAAAAATCACAGCAACCATCGAAAAATTCATACCAAAAGTTTTGCGCGGCTATGAGTTTCTCCTCGTTAAAAGTATTAAATAAAGGACTGTGACTTAATTGATATATTTTATAAGCGAGGATGGCGTCTTTATATTTTTCTTCGTCTCCTTCTTTCTTGTGCGTGGGCCAATCATTTTCTATTTCATGATCGTCCAGGGTCATATAAGTGGGGACACGAGAAATTAGTTTCCTTATGTACCTGGAAGAAAAAGCTCTTTGATATCTATTAAAATATTCCCACAGTTTTTTGTCGGGAAAGGGATTTCTTAAATCATCCGCATAAATCTGATCGCCGATGAATAATAAAGCGTTGATAGGGGTGGGCCACTCGTCCATTTTTTCTAAAATGGACTTAAAGTTTTTGTCTCCTTTGTTCACTAAAAAAGGGAATCGTGAAAACTTTTCTATAAAAAAATAACGGCAGGATCCAAAGACAAAGGATCTTTTATCTGATGAGTTATCTGAAGCGGTTTTGAACCGATAAAATATTTGCGGCCATTTCATTGGATATGGAGACACAGATAAATTGATATTCGTATTCGGTATCCGGTAAAAGTTCGTCAAACTGTATTACTGCGGTAAAATCTAGATTGGAATTTAATTTTAGGAAAATGTGTTTTTCAAATTCTTTTTCTTCTTTTTGTCGGATACGAGAAACAATAAATTCGGACTCTGATTTTCCGCTTTTTATCTTATTTCCTCGTCCAAAAATGCGCGCTCGATGAGAATTAACAAATCCTAAAATCGGTCCAACAGTTAGACGATCAATTTTCATAGAGTCTGAATAATCCTTTTAGAAACTTTTCAGTAATTTTTTGGACAAATAAATAAATTATCAAAATGCATAAAACTTAATAGAGTTAAAATAGCATTTAGAAAGAATTATTAAAAAGGAAAAGAGGTTTTAGAAAATATTTTTATAGTTCTAAGAAATTTAATTGAAAAAACTTTTAGACTCGGATTTATTTATTTTTGAGCGAAAGAAATACTGGTGGGAATCAATAGTATTATGGAACTTAAAAAGTTATTTTAAATTCCTAAACAAGGAGCAAAAAAAGAATAATTTTTCAATTGAAACACCTATGTGCAATAAAAAAACAAGTTTCGTAATTCGTTATTTTTTGGGAACAAGTTTCAAGAAAAATTAAGTCTTAAAATTATTTTAATAGAACCATATAGCTACTAAAGAAAAGAGCGGTTTCGGAAATCCAATTTAGACCTTGATAAAACCTTGATAGAAATTTTCTCCCATGGAAGAAATAATGGACTCAATGAAATTAATAGACAACTTTTAAATTACTGAAAAGTTTATAGATTCGGGAAACCGCCCCAACATCAAGCGGTTACAAAAATAAGCCGTTTCTGACTCTTAATCAGTAGGTATAAAAATTCAAAATAAATAAGAAGTGTTTGGGGCAAATATAGGTCATTTGCCTAATTTCAGGGGTATTCTATTTATTTGTTAGCCATTGAAATTACAGAAGTCGATGGGCAAATTTAAACCTTGAGCCAACCGATTACGAAACTTATTTTAGCATTTTATCTAACTGTCTGAATTTGGAACGGCTTTCCTTTTTTGCTTATTTTTCAGGCATTTAAATTTGTTCTATTAGTTCCATAAATTCTATTGATTCCATCTAGATGGGTTTTGTCAGTCACAAATAAGTCATTTCGGAAATACAAAAGTATTGGGAGGTGTATTAAGAAAGCTTTCTAAATATCTGACTATTTACCCACAGATTCTCAACTCAAACTTGGGACAATCTATCAACTAATTATTACTTCCACTTTAAATAAATGACTTCAAAGAGACGTTTTCATCAAATTGATGTAAAGTTTTGCTTTTTTTTTTAAAATGCTACATTTTTAGCGTTTTTGATTGCTTAAGTTTTTAACTTTCTGAAAGGCTACTATATAACTATTTGATTTTATTATTTAATTTAAATTATTTTTTTATTGTTGATATCGGCTTGAATCTTGCATTATTTACCAATATGACAATGCAAAATTTGAGAAATTACGACCTAACTAAAAAGTAAATTAAATGTCCTTAAATTTGACAGTTCCTTTTTCTTCAGCCGTGTTTGGATTGGGGGTGTTACACGCGTTTGATGTTGATCATATCATGGCGATATCGGGTTTGGCTGGCTCGCGTCCTGATTCAAAAAAAATGTTTTTGCTTTGTGCGCGTTGGGCGTTGGGTCATGGATTGATTTTATTAACTGTAGGCATTGCCGTGTTAGTGCTGGGTATGTCTCTTCCCAATGGAATGGATGAGTGGTCTGAAGCAATTGTAGGTTTAATCTTAATTGTTATAGGTTTGGGGGCTTTTAGGGACCTATATAGAAATAAATTAGTAGGTGTTATTTCAGATTCATTTAAAAAACCGAAATCGATCCATCATCATAGTTCAGTGATTGTTGGTATGTTTCATGGTTTAGCGGGGTCGGCGGTTCTCTTGGCATTAATTCCTATAGCGAACAAGGGTTCGGCGTGGTCTGGTTTAGCTCATTTAACGGTATTTAGTTTGGGTGTATTAACGTCCATGACGGCTTTTGGCGGCATGTATGGGATTTTTTTTAGTCAGTTAAATCAAAAAGCATTTCGTATGGCAACCGCGTTTAGAGTTTTAATAGCTTTTAGTAATTTGCTTTTGGGAGTGTATTGGATTCATGACAGTGTTTGATACGGTCGAACCCGTTTCGAAAAAAGAGTGGCGCGCTAAACTGGATTTGGGGTTCGCCAAGTCTAATGGTCGCACGAAATTAAGCCATCGAGATCACTATGGGCCCTTACAAGTGCAAAAGCCATTTTACCCGGAAGAAAATGGAATCAGTCATGTTTATGTTTTACACCCGCCAGGAGGCGTTGTAGGTGGAGATTGCTTAAGCTTAAATATTGATATTGGGGATCATGCGCATACTTTAATAACAACTCCCGCCGCCGGTAAGTTTTATCGTTCCTCCGGATCTGTGGCTCGACAAAGTCAAACGATCAAAGTCGCTGCCGACGGGGTTTTAGAGTGGTTTCCATCGGAGAATATAATTTTTTCTGGTTCGAAGGTTCAAATTAATACTCGAATAGATTTAGCTAACGATAGTGATTTTATAGGCTGGGACATATCTTGTTTTGGCAGGCCAGTCTCTGGAGGTAGTTTTGATAATGGGGTTTTTAGTCAACGGATGGAAATTTATAGAGAAGGTATTCCTTTAAGAGTCGAAAAATTGAACCTGCAAGGAGGTTCTGAAGCTGTAAACGCTAATTGGGGGTTGATGGGATATCCCGTAATTGGAAATATGGTTTGTGCAACGAATCGACAAGGCATCGATGAGTCGATAAGAAACATTGAAAACAATTCTTCAAAAAATGAATTGTTCTCGGTTACTCATGCGGAAGGTATCGTGTTGTGTCGGTTTTTGGGAGATAGCGCCGAGCGCGCTAAAGCGTTTTTCATTAAGGCTTGGAAGATTTTGCGTTCCGTTATTTTGGATTTGGATATTGTCGAACCTCGAATTTGGAAAACTTGAAGTTGAATTATTTGGAAAGGGATGTGGATGGAACTTTCGCCCAGAGAAAAAGATAAATTGCTGGTGTTTACAGCGGGATTATTAGCGGAAAGAAGGTTGGCGCGCGGGCTAAAACTAAATTATCCCGAAGCGGTGGCTTTTATTTCTTCGGCTATTTTAGAAGGCGCACGGGATGGGCAAAGCGTCGCTAAGTTAATGAATATAGGAACCACGTTATTATCGCGGGAAAACGTAATGGAAGGCGTTCCGGAAATGATTCACGAGGTTCAAGTAGAAGCGACTTTTCCCGATGGGACAAAACTCGTAACGGTTCATAACCCTATTCCCTAACGGAGATAAGTTAAATGATTCCTGGAGAGATAAAAGTTAAAGATGGAAATATACCGATTAACGGCGATCAAGAAATTTTGACTTTAATCGTTGCCAACACGGGAGATAGGCCGATACAGGTAGGTTCGCATTATCATTTTTTTGAAACGAATGAAGCGTTGCAGTTTGACCGTCGACAAACCTTGGGGTTCCGCTTAAACATTGCGGCGGGAACTGCCGTTCGTTTTGAACCAGGACAAAGCCGCGAGGTAAATTTGGTGGCCTATGGAGGAGAGAAAAAAATTTTTGGGTTTAATGGAAAAATCATGGGTGGAGTGGGAGAAAATAAATGAGCGAAATAAGTCGTCGCGCTTATGCGGATATGTACGGCCCTACAACCGGAGATCGAGTACGGTTAGGCGATACTGAATTATGGATAGAAGTGGAAGAAGATAAAACCGATTATGGCGAAGAAGTTAAATTTGGCGGCGGTAAGGTTGTTCGCGACGGCATGGGCCAAAGTCAAAGAACTTCAAAAGAAGCGGTAGATGTTGTTATTACTAACGCATTGATTTTGGATTATTGGGGAATCGTCAAAGCGGATATTGGAATTAAAAACGGTCGTATTTTTGGAATTGGTAAAGCGGGTAATCCGGACGTTCAATCCAATGTCGATATTGTCATTGGACCGGGAACTGAAGCGATAGCGGGAGAAGGACAGATCGTTACCGCCGGAGCTATTGACGCGCACATTCATTTTATATGTCCGCAACAAACCGAAGAAGCTTTAATGTCCGGCGTTACCACCATGCTTGGCGGCGGCACCGGGCCCGCCGCAGGAACAAACGCAACGACCTGCACGCCTGGGCCCTGGAACATCCATAGAATGTATCAAGCAGTAGAAGAAATACCGTTAAACTTTGGTTTCATGGGAAAAGGGAATGCCAGTTTGCCGCACGCATTGGAAGAACAGTTGATTGCGGGAGCTATGGGATTGAAATTGCACGAAGATTGGGGAACGACTCCAGCCTCCATCGACAATTGCTTGAGCGTTGCCGATAAATACGACGTGCAGGTAGCGATCCATACCGATACATTAAACGAATCTGGTTTTGTGGAAGATACATTAGCGGCTTTTAAAGGTAGAACGATCCACACTTATCACACCGAAGGGGCTGGGGGCGGTCATGCCCCGGATATTATCAAAGCCTGCGGCGAAACAAATGTATTGCCTTCGTCGACAAACCCTACAAGGCCTTACACGGTGAATACAGTGGACGAGCATTTGGATATGCTTATGGTGTGTCATCACTTAGATCCGAAGATACCAGAAGACGTTGCCTTTGCCGAATCGCGTATTCGCCGAGAAACGATTGCGGCTGAAGATATCCTTCACGACCTGGGAGCTTTTAGCATGATCGCTTCCGACTCGCAAGCGATGGGCCGTGTTGGCGAAGTGATTTGCAGAACCTGGCAAACCGCTCATAAGATGAAAGTGCAACGGGGTTCATTAAGTCCAGATCCAGATCGACACGATAACTTCCGAGCCAAACGCTACATAGCAAAATATACGATTAATCCCGCGATAGCTCATGGCATCAGTAACGAAGTGGGCTCGATTGAAAAAGGAAAGTTAGCGGATATCGTTTTGTGGAAACCTGCTTTCTTTGGAGCCAAACCTTCTATGATTATAAAAGGCGGCATGATTGTCGCCGCGCCTATGGGCGACCCAAACGCGTCCATTCCCACTCCTCAACCGGTTCATTATCGTCCTATGTTTGGCGCCTATGGAGGCGCCAGGAGCGAGACCTGCGTCAGTTTCGTTTCCAAAGCCGGTCTTGAGGATGGGATTGGGCAAAAACTTGATTTGAAGAAACGATTGGTTGTCGCACAAAACACGCGTTCTGTAATGAAGAAGCATTTGATCCACAATGATTATTTGCCAAAGATTGAAGTGGACTCCCAAACTTACGAAGTCCGCGCCGATGGGCAGCTGTTGACCTGCGAACCGGCTAACGAATTACCGCTGGCGCAAAGGTATTTTCTTTTTTAGGAGGATTTCAAAATGATTGAGATTATAGAAAAGATAACCGAAATCCCAAAAACCTTTACGATTTTAACTTTAAGTTACGATCAAAGGCAAAAGAGCCGCCAGCGTGTAAGGCTAAACAACGGATGGGAAGCGGGTCTGATGTTAGAACGCGGAACGGTAATGCGTCATGGAGATTTTTTGCGTTCCACGGATGGTTTGAACGTACAAATCAGAGCTGCAGATGAAGAAGTTGCCGTCGCTTTATCGGAAGATTCTTTGCTGTTGGCCAAAGCATGTTATCACCTGGGTAACCGGCATGTCCCATTACAGATCGATAGCGGCTCCGTAAGCTTTCTAAGAGATCATGTGTTAGAAAAAATGATCCTTAATTTGGGATTGGAAATCCAGCATGAAGTGACTGCATTCGAACCGGAAAACGGAGCTTATTCGGGCGGCCATAATCATGCGGGACATAAACACGATCACGTTTGATGAATTTTTTTAGACAAGAAGAGTTATTGCGCTTAATCCAGCTTTCCAGTCCGATGTTGCCAATCGGGTCTTACGCCTATTCACAGGGATTAGAGTACGCCGTGTCGGCTGAATGGGTAAAGGATGAAAAGTCTGCGACTGATTGGATATTGGGATTGTTGAATCATTCTCACGCTCAGTTAGATGTCCCCATCTTAGCGCGATTACATGCATATTGGAAAAAAGGTGATAAAGACAAAGTTCGGAGCTGGAACGATTACTTGTTCGCCAGTAGAGAGACAAACGAATTACAAGCCGAAGAACGACACCTTTCGCAAGCGTTGTGTAAATTATTAAATGAATTAGATGTTGTGGACGCGAAGGAGTGGACTAGTTATCCAAGAGGGACTTTTTTATTGGCTTTTTCTTTAGGAGCTTCTTATTGGCGTATTCCGTTGGAAGATACCATCAGCGGCTACTTATGGACATGGTCGGAAAACCAGGTATTAGCCGCGATCAAGTTAGTTCCATTAGGCCAAACAACTGGACAAAAAATATTGTCCAAAGTAATTGGCGAAATTCCAAAGGTTATGAACGCTGGATTGTTATTGAAAGACGACGAGATTGGCTCTTCAGTTCCGGGGCAAGGCGTTGCAAGCGCGTTGCACGAGACCCAGTATTCCAGATTGTTTAGATCTTAAAATAGGAAAGACAATGAAGACTAGCCAAGTGTTACGCGTAGGAATCGGCGGCCCAGTAGGCTCTGGAAAAACCGCTTTGCTCAATGCCTTATGTAAAAAGATGCGCGACCAATACCAAATCGCGGTAGTGACCAACGATATATACACTAAAGAAGACGCCCAGTTTTTAATTCGCAATGAAGCTTTGGAAAAAGAGCGGATTGTAGGGGTAGAGACGGGAGGATGCCCTCATACCGCCATACGCGAAGACGCCTCGATCAATTTATCAGCTATCGACGACCTAAACTCCCGGTTTCAAAATCTAGACGTGATATTTGTGGAAAGCGGAGGCGACAACTTAGCGGCGTCTTTCAGTCCTGAATTATCCGATCTAACGATTTACGTGATCGATGTTTGCGCAGGCGACAAAATTCCGCGTAAAGGCGGTCCAGGGATAACCAAATCTGATTTACTAGTTATCAATAAAATAGATTTAGCGGAACATGTGGGTGCCAGCCTGGATGTAATGGATCGCGACGCAAAAAAAATGCGAGGCGATAAGCCTTTTGTATTTTCCAACCTAAAAACGCAAGACGGAATCGAAACAATCGTCGCTTTCATTCAAAAAGAAGGAATGCTTCCTATTTAAGCGTTTTTATTTTTCTCTTCTTATTACCGTTCTCATTCGAATTAAATTTTGCAATTTAAATGTCGTTTTTGCGTGATTTCGGCTAATCGATATTAGAACTTATTCTATTTTTCTGGCTGTAAAGCTTTTTTTATTCTAATTAATTCTATAAAAATTTATTTTTATTTGCCAAAAATAGAATTAGTTCTAATTTTATGTATTAATTTTCAGGAGCCCGTTTCAGGCTGATTTAAAAAACGATAGTGCCCATTAGAACAAATTCGAATATTCGAAAAATAATTGTTCAAAAAACTAGCGCCGAGTTTATTTTTGCTTCAGTAATGAGCGCTAATTTTTGGCGTTTCATTTCTTCCAGAGTCCCTTCCCCTTTAATAGCAGGCAATTTATCAAAAAAAATAAATTGGCATATCCCTTGCTATTACCCCGACAAGCGCATTAACGAAATTTTTAATAAAATGCTCCTTAGGAGAAATCGATGAAATCTAAAGTTCTAATTCTAACGCTGTTGGCGTTCGCCGCAGCTTGGTTATTTTCTGAAACGGTTATTGCGGCTCCGGGAGCCCAAATCAAAATGCCGGATAATTTGCGGTGGCTCAATGTGGGCGGAGGGTTACGCACTAGTTATACGTCGGTTGAAGATTCGGCTCCAAGCGGAACGGATTCTTCAAATGAATTTGAAGTTGAGAACATTAGGTTATACGTAAACGCTTATATCACTAATGATATTGAACTTGAATTCAATACCGAACGCGACGCATCCGGAGCTTCCGCAGATGTTCGTGTTTTAGACGCGGTGGCTAAGTTTCGATTCCACGATATGGCCCAAGTTTGGGCGGGTCGTTTTTTACCTCCAAGCGATCGTTCTAATTTGAACGGACCTTACTTTTTGAATGCATGGGATTTCCCGTTTGTACAGGCATATCCAGCGATATTCGCAGGAAGGGACGACGGCGTTGCGCTTTGGGGTATCACCAAAGACAGTCATTTCAAATATCAAATTGGCGCATTCGATGGAACCAATGGAGCGACCACTTCTAATCAAAGCGATAACCTTCTCTATGCGGGACGGTTGACTTACAACTTCTGGGACCCAGAACCAGCGATCTATTACAACCAGAGCGCTTATTACGGTGATATCGACGTGTTGGCGATTGGCGTAGCAGGAATGATTCAAGAGGACGGCGCAGGCACAGCCACAGTTAGAGGGGATTATTCCGCATGGAACGTCGATTTTTTAATGGAAAAGAAATTGCCTTCAAAAGGCGTGGTCACTATCGAGGCTGCTTATTACGATTATGATTTGGACGGTTTAGGTTCTATCGATTCCAGAGGTTTGACGGAAGGCGAAAGTTATATGGCGTTAGTCAGTTACTTATTTCCTCAAAAAATGGGTTGGGGGCAAGTGCAACCTGTATTCCGTTATCAAGAATTAGATAGAGACTCGGGCGGAACTCACGATAGATACGACATAGGAGCTAATTACATCATCTACGGTCACAACGCAAAACTCTCCGCAATTTATTCGAAGGACGACGATCCTGCATTAGGTATCGATAATGTGGATCGCTTTAAATTAGGCCTTCAACTCCAACTTTTTTAATTTTTAAAACTAAAGGTAAAACGGGAGAAAAAAATGTATTACTCAAAAATAAAAATAAAGACAGCGGTATTTTTTATAGCGTTGACCTTTTTATTCGTTCCTCTAGCGCAAGCGAAGAAGGAAACTATTAAGGTGGGAATTCTGCATTCGCTTTCTGGCACCATGGCCATTAGCGAAACTTCGCTAAAAGACGTGGCCTTAATGGCGATAGAAGAAATCAATGCCAAAGGCGGCCTGTTGGGAAAAAAATTGGAACCTGTCGTAGTCGATCCCGCTTCGGATTGGCCGTTGTTTGCTGAAAAAGCCAGAGAGCTGATCCAAAAACATAAAGTGGCTGTCACGTTTGGTTGTTGGACATCGGTTTCTCGAAAGTCAGTTTTGCCAGTATTTGAAGAGTTGAATGGTCTGTTATTTTATCCGGTTCAATACGAAGGCGAGGAATCTTCTTACAATGTTTTTTATACGGGAGCCGCTCCAAATCAGCAAGCGATTCCCGCCGTCGAATATTTAATGAGCGAAGATGGCGGCGGCGCAAGGCGTTTTGTTTTGCTGGGAACGGATTACGTATATCCGCGAACGACGAACAAAATTCTTCAATACTTTTTGAAATCAAAAGGCTTATCTTCAAAAGACATCATGGAAACCTACACGCCGTTCGGTCATAGCGATTATCAAACCATCGTGGCGAAGATTAAGAAGTTTGCGGCAGGCAAACAAACCGCCGTTATCTCTACGATTAACGGCGATTCAAACGTTCCTTTTTATAAAGAGCTTGCCAACCAAGGCTTAAAAGCGGAAGACATCCCCGTGGTTGCTTTTTCGGTAGGCGAAGAGGAGTTACGAGGAATTGATACCAAACCGTTAGTGGGGCATCTTGCGGCGTGGAACTATTTCATGTCGGTTGAAACTCCAGAAAACAAAGCCTTCATTAAGAAATGGAAAGCTTACGTGAAAAAGCATAGATTGCCTGGCGGGGGTAAACGCGTTACCAACGATCCAATGGAAGCCACTTATATAGGGATCAATATGTGGGCGCAGGCAGTGCAGCAGGCAGGTTCTACTGACGTAAACGCAGTGCGACAAGCGATTGGTTTTCAATCTTTCAAAGGACCATCCGGTTTTGATATCAAAATGGATGCCAAGAACCATCATTTGCACAAACCCGTGTTGATTGGCGAGATTCAAGAAGACGGTCAGTTTGAAGTGGTGTGGAAAACCGATGGACCGATTCGAGCGCAAGCGTGGAGCCCGTTCATACCGGAAAGTTCCAAGAAAGTCGCCGATTGGACCTATCCCTGGGTTTGCGGTAACTGCGTCAAAGCTAAGTTCAATAGTAATTAATTATATGAATTTTCACATTGAAACTTAAGCCTGTAGAAGTATTGCCATCATTAAATTCCTCCGGTCCCAAAAACTTATCTACCTCCTCCAAATGTTAACTTTTAGGGATCGGGGGGAGAGCTTTGTTTAAACCGAAAAGACGCAAAGAGCGCAAAGAATAAGCCACAGAAAGCACACAATGGCACAGAAGAGAATGAAATAAAAAAATGATGATCGCCATTTTGTTTTTAGTGAAGAAGAGAAATATTAAACAAAAGTTTATCAGGTTTATAGCAGTACCCATTGCGTGTCATCCTGAAGCTAACCTTTAGGTTAGGTGAAGGATCTCGCCCCGATTTAAATAATTGTCACCCTGAGCTTGTCAAAGGGCGACCACCTTTGTAATTTCTGGAAACACAGTCCCATATAGAAAGACCAATAATCGCGAATGACACTCTCATCGTCAAACTTTGCTTCAAATCATAGAATTAATTCCAAAAATGTCGTCCTAATGTTTTCTAAAGGCGAGCATTTTGGTAAAAGATTGGTTTTTGTTTTTGCCTTTCTATTGGTTTGCCTGTTCTCTGTCGCCGCGGAAGCAGGCGATTTTGAATCGGCGGTCGAAGGGCTCGCTGAAAAAAGTCGCTCGAAACTAAAAAAAGCTATTATTGCGTTAGGCAATCTCGGCGACCCCAAAGCTTTGCCAATCCTGCAAGCGCTTAAAGAGAAAAGACTACGTGTCGCTAAAGATAAACAACTCTTGATCCTGGACGAATCTGGAGAAAAGAGCTTAGACGCTCTTAGCGGCGCCTCAGTCGATATAAGCGGACTCTCGCTTAAAAAGCCGCGAATCAACAATTCCATACGAAGAGTGATCGCCGTGGCGATTGCAAAACTGAAACTCGGCGCTGAGAATTCTGATATTCGGTTGGCGGCGGCGGAAGAGCTATTGAGACGTCCTAATAACAGCATTTCCGAACTCATAGAAAAAGCTCTAGAAAACGAGAAGAACGACACGGTTCGCGAAACACTTTCGCTGGTTTTAGCGAAACTTTACTTAAATAGCGACGAAAAAGACAAACGAATCGAGTCTTTAAAGACGATGCGGGAATTTGGCAATAACAGTCTCAAGCTGGATTTGGAAGCGTTGCTGGAAAAAGACGAAAATGGAGAGTTCTTAGAAGGCGACTCGGAAATACGAACATTAGCGGATAAAGCCATCAAGTCGATAGATAGGCGACAGTTTTTTATTAGCCAGACCGCGAACGTTTTTTACGGGTTAAGTCTGGGGAGTATTTTATTGTTAGCGGCTCTGGGACTTGCCATCACTTTTGGGCTGATGGGCGTCATCAATATGGCGCATGGCGAAATGCTGATGCTCGGAGCCTATTCAACCTTTGTCGTCCAAAACTTATTTAAATCCTATATACCCACTTGGTTCGACTGGTACCTCGTCGTCGCTATTCCAACGGCGTTTCTCGTAAGCGCGTTGGTAGGCGTTCTGATGGAAAGAACTGTTTTGCGGCATCTGTACGGACGTCCTTTAGAAACGCTACTGGCTACTTGGGGAATCAGCTTGTTATTGATCCAAACCGTTCGCTTGATCTTCGGCGCGCAAAATGTGGAAGTGGCAAATCCCGCTTTTCTTTCGGGAGGCGTACAAGTTTTTTCTGGAGTCGTTTTTCCTTATAGCCGTATAGCGATAATCGTATTTGTTATTTTCGTTGTCGTTTCGGTTTGGGCTGCCTTGCAAAAAACCGCGCTGGGTTTGCAAGTAAGAGCGGTCACTCAAAACAGATCGATGGCGTCGTGCATGGGAATTTCCAGTCGACGCGTCGATATGTGGACCTTTGGACTGGGATCGGGTGTCGCCGGACTTGGGGGCGTGGCGTTATCGCAAATCGGTAACGTGGGGCCGGAACTGGGACAATTTTACATAGTCGATTCGTTTATGGTGGTTGTATTGGGAGGAGTCGGAAAGATCGCCGGGACCGTGGTCGGCGCCGTCGGCCTGGGCGTGACCAATAAATTTTTAGAGCCGTTGACAGGCGCTGTGCTGGGCAAAATCATTGTGCTGGTGTTTATTATTTTACTCATTCAAAAAAGACCGCAAGGTTTGTTTGCCCTAAAAGGCAGAACCGCCGCCGACTAGCCCTGTCCAGCGGAAAGTAAATTTTTTAGAAATAGAAGGGTTTTGAATTTAAGTTTTTTTTATTGGACTAGATTACATAGGCGCCATCGCGTGTCATCTCGAGGCGATATTTTGATATCGGCGAAGGATCTCGTTTTTTAGATTAACTCGTTGGCTTGAGTTTTTTAATATGATCAAAAATATACTGGCATTACATTCCACAAGATCCTGGGTTTTTATTTTCCTGCTGTTTGGGGTTGGACTCGTTATTGTTCCCGTTTTGAATTTGGCGATTCCTGATAACTCGTTCTTGCATGTTCCAGACTACATTATTTCGTTGTTAGGAAAATATCTTTGCTATGTTTTAGTCGCGTTTGCAATAGACATGATTTGGGGATACACTGGGATCTTGAGCTTAGGACACGGCGTTTTCTTTTCTGTTGGCGGTTACGCGATGGGAATGTACTTGATGCGAAGTATCGGTAAAGAAGGCGTGTATAAGAGCGAACTGCCAGACTTCATGGTGTTTTTGGATTGGAAGGAATTGCCCTGGTATTGGAATGGATTCGATAGTTTCGCTTTTACATTACTCGTGATAGTGGCGCTGCCAGGATTGTTGGCGTTTATCTTTGGTTACTTTGCGTTCCGGTCGCGTATTAAAGGCGTTTACTTCGCCATCATCACACAGGCGATGACCTACGCGCTCATGTTGTTGTTCTTTAGGAATGAAACCGGTTTCGGCGGCAACAACGGATTGACCGACTTCAAACGGATACTTGGGTTTTCGTTGCAAGACTCTTCGACCAAACTTGGATTGTATATGGTCACGGTGTTAGTCGTCTTCTTAAGTTATGTTTTATGCCGGTATGTAGTGAATTCAAAACTGGGGCGAGTATTGACCGCTATTCGCGACGCGGAAAGTCGCGTGATGTTCTCCGCCTATAACACGTTTCACTATAAATTATTTGTCTGGACACTCTCTGCGTTTCTTTGTGGGCTGGCGGGAGCGTTGTACGTGCCGCAAGTGGGTATTGTGAATCCCAGTGAAATGCAACCGTCAAATTCGATTGAAATGGCGATATGGGTCGCCGTTGGCGGACGCGGTACGCTGGGCGGCGCATTGGTTGGCGCGAGTTTGGTGAATTGCGCGAAGAGTTGGTTCACGGTAGCGGCTCCAGACTACTGGTTGTACTTTCTCGGCGGCTTGTTTATTTTTGTCACCTTGTATTTGCCAAAAGGCATCGTCGGTATTTTTTCAACCTTTAATAAAAAAGCGGGGAGCGGATGAGTCCAGCGGGAGTTCATATAAAAGAAAGTCCTATCGACACTTCGCACGGATGTATTTTATACGTCGAAGGCGTTACGGTCAGTTTCGATGGGTTTAAAGCGTTGAACAATCTAAATTTGTATATCGACGACGGCGAGTTGCGCTGCATCATAGGTCCCAATGGCGCGGGTAAAACGACGATGATGGACGTTGTCACTGGAAAGACGCGACCGGATTCGGGACTCGTTTATTTCGGTCAGAATTTGAATCTCGCAGAAATGACGGAATACGAAATCGCCGACGCCGGAATCGGACGTAAATTTCAAAAGCCGACTGTTTTCGAAAACCACAGCGTTTTTGAAAATTTAGAATTGGCTTTGCGCGAGAAAAAAAATATTTGGCACTCGCTATTACGCCATTTGAAGGGACAGCATAGGGACGCGATCGACCAAACCTTGGAAACTATCGGATTATTAGAAGAACGTAAGACAAGGGCAGGGCTTCTCTCTCACGGACAAAAGCAGTGGTTAGAAATAGGGATGTTGCTGGTACAAGACCCACGCGTGTTGTTGATCGACGAACCGGTCGCCGGGATGACGCATCAAGAAACCGAATACACGGCGGAGTTGTTGAAATCGTTGGCGGGAAATCATTCGGTGATTGTAGTCGAACACGAAATGGATTTTATACGGTCTATTGCGAATAAAGTAACGGTGTTGCATGAAGGCAGCGTTTTGGCCGAGGGTAAGATGGAAGAAGTACAAAACGATCCAAAAGTGGTCGAAGTCTATTTAGGGGAGTGACCGTGTTAGAAATCGAAAAGTTAAATCAGTACTATGGCGAAAGCCACACGTTGTGGGACGTTGATTTATCGGTAACGCCCGGTTCCTGCACCTGCCTGATGGGACGCAACGGCGTCGGCAAAACCACGTTGTTGAAATCCATTATGGGACTGTTGCCCGTCGAGTCCGGGAAGATCGGATTCGATTCGAACGCGTTAGCGAGTAAAGCGGCGGAGTTCCGCGCGCGGAGCGGTATTGGTTACGTGCCGCAGGGAAGGGAGATATTCGGTCAATTAACCGTAGAAGAAAATTTACGAATCGGTTTGTTTGCGCGGCAAGACGGTTTGCGCGAGATTCCGGAAAATATTTTTGAAATGTTTCCAGTTTTGAAACAGATGTTGCATCGACGAGGAGGCGATTTATCTGGCGGACAGCAACAACAGTTAGCGATAGGTCGCGCGTTGGCGATCGATCCTAAACTTTTAATATTGGACGAACCCACCGAAGGTATTCAACCCAACATCGTCCATATGATCGGGGATATCATTATCCAATTGAATCAAGAGAAAGGCTTGACTATCCTTCTAGTCGAGCAGAAGCTACCTTTTGCGCGGAGAGTCGCGCAGAACTTTTGTATTTTGGATAAAGGAAGAAGTGTCGTCCAGGGTACAATGCCTAATTTAACTTGCGAACTCATAAGTCAATACTTAACAGTTTAAAAACTAAAACAATATTTTTGGACACTTGAGAATATAGGTTTTCTTTATTCCTAAAAAGTTTTATGTGTGGTAATAGAATGTTTTAGAAAATATTTTGCCTCACTATACCCGATTAAGTTATTAAATTTGTCGTTAAATTTTTTTCGAAACCAATATCTTCCCTATTTTCCAATAAATTAAGTGCTTACCAAATATACTGTCTGGTAAAACCCAAATTTGAATCTCTGGAAGACTTTTCTAGAGTTGTATGGAACCCCTTTTCTCCAGTAAAAGGAGGTATTAATAGTTGTTTAAGAGGGGTATTTTAATTTTTCCGTAAAAAAAATTCTAAATAAAGCCTATATTTTCAATGACACTTTCAATATCCATCGGATACTAATGGTTTAGGCTTATAATCAAACTGAAAACTACCTGATGAATAATCAGTTGGTTGGGGGATAAAAAGAAAAATTGAAATATAACTTGAAGCCAACAGGGGCTCAGTCTTCATAAAAAACCTGCCTCCTTTAAATTCTTTGAGTTATTAATTACACTTAATTTAAAAGAAGAAGCGAGCCCGCAAACACATTACCAGTGTTTATTTAAGTTAGTTAAATTCGCCTCTCATACCTAAAATAATTCAAATTTCTTCGAATGCCTACTGATTATTCATCAGTAGATTTAAAGTTTAAATTTTTAGATTCATTAATTTTTAAAGGTTTACATTTTTAATTATGAGCCCTTTTTCTTAAACCTTGTTAAAATCTTGATAGAAATTTCTATTGGAGAAATCTTAGGACGCTGAAAAGCCCAGAAAATTCTAATTTTATTGTAATGACTTATGTTTAATCAAAAATAATTTTGGTAATATAAAACATGCCAACTGATTACGAAACTCATTTTGGAATTTTATATAGTTTTTTGAATTTGCAGTGGTTTTCCTTTTTTCCTTATTTTTTTAAAGTTTAAAACAGTTTTATTGATTCCATCTAGGTGGCTTTTGTCATAACGAATAAGTCAATTTGAACTGTCTAAACAATAAGAGATTTTTCATGGGACAACCGTATCAAAGAAACACCAAGAAGAAACTCCGAGGGAAGAGGCTTTATGTTTTAAAGAATTTAATTACTAATCAAACGATTAGTGACTTTTGAAAATTGGTTTATAAAAAGATTCTTTTGCGGCTATGTCAGAGCTAATTGAAATCCCAGTTCTAAATACAAATAGAGTAATTGTCATTATGTATTTTGCTTTTTTATTTGTTTTTAGCTTTTAATATTTTCTTTAAATTTATATAGGTTTTAAAACCCTCCATCGAGATAAAAGAAGAGTAATTTTTTACCAACTAAGTAAAGAAAAATAAATAGGATAATGATTATTGGATTGAATAATTTCCCCATTTTTAATCAAATTATTAAAAGTAATTTAAAAATAGTTCGGGGAATATTTTTATGAATTTAAAATAAATTAAAGAATGAAGGCTAAAATAGATTCAAAATTAGGAAAACCTTTTAAAGGGAGATGAAGAATTTTTAGACTGTGTTGATTTAATGATCAATGAGATTGAAAAAGTCAGCGAGTCCAAAGAAAGAGATTTAAAAAGGTTCCACTTGATTTCATCGGGAAAGTACTCTAAGTTTAGGTCTAGAGTTCTTTATTTAATAGGGCCATTATTACGTTGCGGAAAAATGTAAAAAAGCAGTCCATAATATAATAGCTCCCCCCTATATTAAATCCTTACTTAGCATATGAAATGAAGAGACGCTAATTAATATTTCATTGATATATCTTTTTATTGTTTAACAATATTTCCTAATAAAATAGTTTTATTAGTGTTATAAACCTCGCTTGTAAAAAAAATAAAAGTCTTTATAGTTTCTTTTTAAGAATATTCTCTAAAAAAAGGCAACCCGAATCCATGGGTTGCCTTTTTTCTTCTCTTCTCAATTTATGAGAAGTTTGTCCTAATTACTATACTTAACCTAAGGGAAATAATTAGAACCAGCGCTTTATAACCCCCTTTTTTAATTTTTATAACAAATATTGGATATTTTTTAAATTACCTAAAGGGGTAATTTTGACGTTTTTAACAATTGCCCTTATTTTTTCATTCAAGGGAAAATAATTTATTATATCAGTAGTAGGAACTTTGAAAGAGGGAGTGCTTTAATATTTATTTGGTTTGCGGATATTGTGGCCGCGCTATAAAAATATAGAAATATTCGTTCAAACGTTTAGGAGCGGTTGCAAGGTCCTCAAAGCTAGTTTTGAAGCGTGCTTCTGGAACGGCAAACTACTTGTGCTTTAAAAATAAACTATTGCTGGGCCTCATCTTTTTTCACAATATAGTAGAAGTTTAGATGACGACAAACACTAGCTTCTCCCACTTATAAAAGCCTAACCTAACATCAAAAGCTCAAAACTTTTAAAGAAGTTTTTTTTTAAGAGATCAACGTTAATGAAAAATACCCAATTGAGGGTATTGTGTCTTTTTTCTTAATTATGCTATCGTCCATTAATTATTAAACATTTGAATAAAAAAGAATGATTGGTATCGGTATCCAGTTTTCAGTAAATGATGTGTTGCCAATATTCGAAAGCGCTTAGCTTAGAAGTTAAGAGAAAAAAACATATTGTGAATTAAATAAAATAAAGTTTCCGTATGACTCTTAAAG
>JAYOZP010000029.1:37312-42585 GCA_038154245.1 Nitrospinales bacterium
TCTTAAAGAGCATCCTTACAATTGATTTAACTTTATTGGGTGATTCTGAAAAACAAGATTAATTTTTGGTTAAAAAAATGACCTATATGATTGGAGTTGATAAATTTGATAAGGAGATTTTGTCATGGCTATGAGCTCTTCACCTATCAAGCCTCTAGGGCCCGATCTCATTTTTCTGGCTGGCAATGTTTCTGGCCGAGTGGCAAAAAAGCAAGTCCTCGATTCTATTAACAACTTGACTTTCGTAAAGCAAGCCAACAAGGAAACATCGGATTCTCCAGTCGAGGCAAACAAGATGTCCCTTACCCAGGCAAACGCAAGGGGGGTCGCCAGCGAGCTAAGCAAGGCGGAAATCGGAAAAGGGTTTGCATTAAAAGTTTTTGGTTAGCCTCTAAATCCTAAATGACGGACCGAACCTAGGGAAGGGTTTGGTCCGTTATTATTTAACTTTCCAATTTTTCTTTTGCTCGAGAAAAAAATCTCGACAAAACCAAGTTATTTTCATTGTCTTGCTTCTGTGAAGCCTTGTTCGAAGAAACCTTTTTTAAATAGAGGACAAGAACGGCATGATTCAATAGAAAAGTTAATCGATCTCATAGAACGGATAACGAAGAAATTAATAAACTATTTTCCTAGACGGGGGATGTTTAGTTTAATGAGAAATTAAATGAATAGGAGTCTTTTTACAATTTCCAGCGATCACACGGAACTTTTAAAGGAAAACTCCGCAAGAAATACCTAAAGAAAGAAAAAAGCTTGCAAGTAGTAAAGTTCATTGACCTTACAAGAAAATGTAGAATACTTTCTTCAAGTACACAATTAATTTTAGCGCCTACTCAGATGCGAAATATAATGGAGTGTTATTTTTTCAATAAAATGCTGCGAAAAAATAATGAGTTTAAATAAAGAAATGAATTTTTCTTAGCGTATTTTTTGCAAAGTGAAAATAGTTTGTATGCTTTTTTAATATTTTTTTTTGCATAAACTCCATTGGCATATATTACTCCCAATGTATACAAAGCCGGAGGATAGTTTTTTTTTGCCGATTGTTCGTACCAATGAAGACTTACTTGCATATTGGGAGAAGGGCCGTCTTTATCATGGAGTTGGCCTAACCTAAATTCAGCTTCTGCAGATCCCTGTTTTGAGGCCAATACGTATTTTTGGATCGCCAGATTATATTTGGACTGTTCTTCTAAAGCTAATCCCCGGTTATAATTTGAATTGATTTTACTTTCCATTTTTACAGGGAGGCAGCTGTATTTTGATCAAAAATAATCTTAATTTATTTTGCATAAAGTTATCAAGTACGTCTCAATTTCTTAATTTGCGTTTTCATTCATTACAATGATATTGATTCTTCTATTTTTAGGATTTACATAATCGTCTTTAATCAATGGTTCCGACGGCCCATAGGCCACAACTCTTTTAATCCTATTTGGCAAAACGCCGTTTTTAATTAATTCGTATCTTGCGGCAGAGGCCCTATCCATCGATAGTTCCCAATTCGTATATTTATCCCCTTTAAATTTATAACCATCCGTGTGGCCCTCGATGATCAGCGATCCAGGAATCGATTTTATCCTTTCGGAGACAAATTGTAATAATTCCAAAGATTCTGGAGTTAAATTTGCTGAACCTGTTTCGAACATATTTTTATCGTATAAATCCATAATTTGTATCCTTATGCCTCCAGCTAATAATTCAACGCTAAGGTGTTCGTCGGATCCTTTGTATCGTTCCTTAAATTCTTTAATGATTTCGGCCTTGTTATCCTCATTTTTTTCAGTTTGGGAAACTTCCTGGAGTTCAGACAAATAGTTGTTTTGCGAATCGGATTTGTAATTTTCTTGTTTAAATTTTGGCCTGGCTTTACCTGTGTGTGAATATACTTTAAAGTTTTTAAAGTATTCGACAAGATTATCCTTTGCGTTTTGACTTAATTGTGACAACAGCCACATAAGAAGGAAGAAAGCCATCATCGCAGTTACAAAATCTGCGTAGGCTACTTTCCAAGCCCCTCCATGATGACCGCCATGTTTAATTGTCTTATTAAACAGTAAAACTTTATCTTCCTTTTCAGAGTCTTCAGGTGAATTTTTATCTTGTGATAGTTTTTTGACAATTTTTTTTTTTTTTTTTAAGTCATCAGTATAAAAATCTAAAAGATAGGTATCTTTTTCTTCTTCAGATTTTAGTTTCGAAATTATTTCTTGGGTTGATACGATACTCTTTTGGACAATTGCTTTCGCATCATTTTTATCTACGGTTTTATCGTAAATAAAACCTAAAAATTCATATCTTTCGTTGCATACTGTAAAGGCGTTTTTTAGTTCTGTAATTTTTTTTCCAAATTTTAAAGGAAGATTTTCAAAATCATCATCGTTTTTTTGAGCCGTTTGGGATTTAGTTTCAATCTCTTCTAATTCGAGTTTGAGGTTTCCTATCTCGTTTTCTAAGCTTTGAATTTGTTCATCTTTTAACTTAGTTTCTGTTTCCAGCCTGACTTCTAAACTTTGGTTTTGCTGAATCTGCTCGCCCTTTAACGCAATTTCAGTTTCTAGCTCTTCTTCAAGCTGAGCTATTTTTAGTTTTTGTTTATCAAAATAATCTTTTCCATTTTTAAGGCCTTCTAATTCATTAACTAGATCTTTCTTTTCATTTTCTCTGCGTTCATTTTCCCTGGCAATAAAATCCTGATAAAAATTGTTTTTTGTGCTTAGTTCAGAAACTAAAACTTCCGAATTTTCTAAATCAGATCTAAGTCTATTTACCGAAAGCTTTAGGCTTTCGACTTTTTTATTTTTAGAATGCAGTTCATTTTTTATTTCCTCGAATTTTTTTTTAAATTCTTTAGACTCTTTTTTGTCCGGTTCCGGAGGTTCGGTTTTGTTTTTTACAATTTCTTTTGTTTCTTTTTCAATTTTTTCTAGATTTCTTTTAGTATCTTCATAAAGCCTTTGGATTTCTTGGTTCTCTTCATAGTTTTTATTCAGCTTGACAAAAAGTTTTTCTATTTCAAGATCCTTTTTTTTTATTTTGACTTTAAAATCAGCCTCAATAGATTTAAAAAGATCTCTTTGAGTTAAATCTTTTGGGTTTTCTTCCAAAATAAAACCTCAATATCAAAACAGAACAGGAAGGTTGTGTAATTAGACTGAAACTTTAGCATTCATTTCGGTAATAATTTTTTGGATTCTCTTATAGCGATTTCCATTTCCGTAAACGGGGGTCTTAAATGGTGTGGAATTTTTCTTCTTCCAAGCTCAAGCGAAATGTTAGTATTTATTCCGGCGACATAACCTATAATTATTGTCTTTATTACAAATAGATATTCTTTTTCCTGAACCGCTAATAGTTTACATTTCCTTGCTAATGGACTTACAAAACCATAACAGAGCAAAACTCCCAGAAAAGTCCCTACCAGAGCGGCTCCGATGCTATGACCCAAAACCTCCGGAGGTTCGCTGATTTTTTGCATTGTTATAACGACTCCTAGAACGGCCGCTACAATTCCAAGCGCTGGAAAAGATTCTGAAATGTCAGTTAAAAGTTGCGCCTTTGCTTCAGCTTCATGGTGGAACTCCTCAATTTCGCTTTCCAATAAAGTATTCAAATCATAATATGGAATATCGGTGGTAATGATCGTTCTAAAGGAATCGGTTACAAATAATAACGGAACAGGAGCTTTTAAAAATTTAGGAAACTTTTGAAAGACCTGGCTTTGTTCAGGATCGTCAAAATCTCCCTCCATTTTAATTGGGCCTACTTTTTTCATTTTAGTGAAGATCAAGTTTAAAAGCTTAATAATTTCCATATAGTCGTCTTTACTATATTGTTTTAAAAACATTCCAGTTTTCATAGCTTTTAAAGTGTCAATAAATAGGTGGGGGGTACAGCTTGCGATCATTGCCCCTATGGCGGCTCCACCAATAATTACAAATTCCGCAGGTTGCCATAATAAATGTAAGTTTCCGCCTTCTAGTAAATAGCCGCCAATAACAGCACCTAAAGTTACGGCCCATCCGATAGGAGTAAATAATCTTTCCATATAAAAACTCTACTTAAATCTATTTTTATAAAATTTATATTTTATATAAAAATTCAAATTTTCGTTATTACCCATTTGGGTAGTTTATTTTGTTGAAATAATATCAATTAGAAATTTTTATCGGCATTTGGCCCAGGATAATTGATTTATTTGGATTGTATTATTTTGCTAATTCCAGTCGTTATGTCATAGCTCTCTTGAGCTAACTTCTTTGCTTTCAATATTTGATCTACTGTCATTTTTTTTTCTAATATGAGCATCTGTTTTTTTGCTAGTTTAAAGCCCTTTAAATTTGCGAGCGTTGCCCATTTGTATGCTTGTACATAATTTGTTTTGATTTCTTCTCCAAAGCAATACATAATGGAAAGCGTTGCTTGAGCTTTAACATTTCCACTTTTTGCCGCTTTTAAAAACCATTTAAAAGCTTTTTTGTGATTAATATTTACGCCATATCCGTTATTGTAGAATACGCCAATGTTATTTGAAGCCATTGAATGGCCTCTTTTCGCAGCTTTTTTGTACCACTTTATAGCTTCATTATAATTTTGATTTGTGCCAATTCCCGATTCATACATTGATCCAATTATGAATTGGGACCTTTTATTTCCTCCTTTTGCTAAATTTAAATTCTCAAAAAATAACTTTTTTCAATAGAGACTCATTAATTTTTTAACCAAGTAAAACAGATTAGATTTTGGGCAAAATTTTAAAATTGCAATAAAGAGAGCTGAAAACCGTAATACTGAAAATCTAAATTCGAAGAAATACAGAAAATGTATTGGAAAAGAATGAAGATTGATGATTTTTAAATTACCGCATTAAGTTCAATTTTTATGCCATTAAAACCTTTTTTAGCAATAAGGCAAAATCTCAACAAAGTTAATAAAACATCTAATTTTGTTAAAAAATGACTACTCAGTATTCTTGAGGAATCAACTATCACATAATTTTAATAGATGGGAAATACCTTTAATTGAGTATTTTTATATCGAATAGAATTAATTTGTTTTTTGAAAACGATATTGTTGAATTTTTGGAAAAACGACGAAACTTAAAATTATCCGCGCCTGGTTTCAGTTCACTTTTACCCAGTAGGAGGTATTTATTTAATTTCTTACCTATGATAATTTCCAGCTGAAATTTGAAATTTTAAACCTGCAATATAATATAAGAGGACCTCTAAAAATCGGAATAAATTTTTAAAAGTTTGTTTTGTTATTTT
>JAYOZP010000030.1:0-42545 GCA_038154245.1 Nitrospinales bacterium
TTTTTCTGTCATCAAAGCTTGACAATAAAGACGGTATCTGTCGAAGCACGACCACATTACAATAATCACGCAATGAAGAAAGATTTAGTTTTGAGAAATGATTTTTTTGGCTTTTAAGGAATTTAAAGATAGGCGAGGCAAACTTTCATAATTTTTTCTAATTAGAGCTTCTTTTTTAACGCGTTTCCATCTTTTGATTTGTTTTTCTCTAGCAATAGCTTCACGGATATCGCGAAAGCTTTCAACGCAAACCAACTTTACTGGTCTGCGGCCATGTGTATAACAATTTTCGATCAGACCATTCTGGTGCTCGTAAAAACGCTTTTCTATGTTATTGGTGACGCCTGTGTAATAGCTTTCGTCGCTGCATTGAAGGATATAAATAAAATAATATTTCATTATTGACTGGCTGATTAACTTGTAGTTTTCTACACCCGCAACCTTATTGATAAGTGGTCGTGCTTCGACAGGCTCAGCATGACATTTTTTTGTTAAAAGCTAATAAGCATCATAACTTTTCCATCGCTTTCTTTACATCCTTTTATTTTTCATTGGTGTCTTTGCGGTAAAAAATATCTTCAATTAAAATTGCAAGAACAATCTTGGCAATATCCATACAACACAATGCGATGCGACTGAGGATGGAAACCGGATACTTTTTCCACTTCCATTTGAGAATCTTCCGTCAAAGGATAGTTTACTTCGACCGCCATACCGCAGCTGACGCACACCAACCTGTCTTTAACATTTTTTTTCGCTGCGATAGCGCTTGTTTCATGGTTTTTGTCTTTTAAATCATGTTTTGTTTCTGTCACTTTCTCTAAAGCCATTTTCTTTTCCTTCCACTGATTAAAAATAATTGATATTCGGGGAAATTTAAATTCTCCCGAAAAAAACTAAAAAAAAGTTGTTGACATATTCCATAATTAATTCAATAATGAAAATCATTATCAAGATCAAGAAAATAATTAACATATTAAGTTTAAATTTTCATGGGAACAAAATACGGTTTAAAAACGAATAAAACGAATTTTTATCAGGCTAAAAGGTTTATTTTCTGGATTGATCTTTCAGTCTAACAACAATTAAACAAAAAATTTAAACATAAATTGATAATGAAAATCAAAACTATTAACAGGAAACTTTTTTCATCTATAAATTTCTTTATTAAAGCTTTTTCCTATTTTAGCCAATCACCATTTTCATTCTGCAAAAGGAGTTAGGGTATGGAATCCACAAAAGTTAGAAATCAATCTCAAAAAAATTCAAACATAGCTATCCAGTGGATTGAAAAAAACTGCTGCCTCCATCCCGATCACGACTTAAAAAATGCGGTCCTCTACTTGGGCGCCTTGAGTTTGGTTCCTGCTCTAGGTCTTTTGCAAGCTATTAGGAAATCTTCAGAAACAAAACACACTTGTAGTGAAAATACCATAGACGAATTTAGATATTCTCCTCTACCCAATTAAATTATTCAGCGCGAATTAAGAATTAATAAAAAGAAAAGAAAGGCGGATCGCTAATGAGCGTGGCAATTATAGGCGGATTAGATAGATTAAAACGAAATTATGAAAAAACAGGGCTCAATATGGGCTTCAATATTAAATGCTTTTTTCAAAGGATACCGCAAATCCGAAAACGGTTAAACGGAGTCAAAGGGATTGTGATCTTTACAGGAACCATATCGCATCCATTAGTTACCGAGGTTTTGCGGACTGCAAAGCAATTTAATATTCCCGTAGAAAGAAGCCACTCCAGTGGAGTTTCTAGCTTGAAACGTTGCTTAGGCGAACTGAATTTTGAAGGGAGCGCAATATGAAAATAAAATTTAAAACCGTTCTTCTAGTTCACCGCAACGAGCAAAAGATTCAAAACTTATCGGCGGAGTTGATTCGCAAAGGTTTTTTCATAATCACGGAAAGAACGGGAACGGCGGCTTTAAAAATATTACGTCGAGCAAATATCGATCTAGTAATTTCTTCCGGAGTCTTTCAAGATATGCAGCCGAAAAAGTTTTTGACCGAAATTCAATTTTTGGGCTACATCGATAAAACCATTTATATTTCTGGCGAGGAAAGCATTGAAGATTTTTTTCAATTTGGTTCTTTGGGTCTTCATCGTTACGCCCCGTCTAATATATCGCCAAGCAA
Source organism: Nitrospinales bacterium (assembly GCA_038154245.1). Lineage (GTDB taxonomy): Bacteria > Nitrospinota > Nitrospinia > Nitrospinales > JAJDAT01 > JAJDAT01. Next base: position 2,151 of record JAYOZP010000030.1, read on the forward strand.
TTTGCTTGCTTCTGTTCAAGAATTTTTCGAAGACCTTGAAGGATTTTTTCTACATCCGAAAAATAAAAAATCGTCGCATCATTCTTCAGTCGCGTTCTTGGAACAAAATCGTAAAAAATTAAACCTTACAAACATGGCAGCCCCTGAAAAAAGGAGCCAACTATGTTTATGAGATTTTTTATCGTCGCCAACTCATTACTTTCTGTGGGAACGCTATTTTTGATTATTTTAGCCGTTGCGAGCGAAATAGGACTTCCCATTAGCTAAACCTAGTGGCTTTTCCTTTGGCTGCCAAGGGCTCCGGGAAAAGCTCTGGCCGAGGGAAGGGAGTTGCGCCCCTTTCCTTTGCCATAGGTTTTAGCGGCATATCTAATAATTCGAAATTTTAACTTGAGGCAACTCGCTTTTCTTTTATTTTCAAAAGCAGCTCGTGGCCAATTCCGATTTTCAGAAGTTCTTTTAAGTTTTTACTTCCTGGCTTAGGTTGGCAAATTAGCGAATACCCCTAACCTCCCCCCAACCCCTGTTCGCTAGTTTGTCGATCGTGCCGGGAAGAATCTAATTGGTCGGATTAGCGGTTTAAAAAGCGCCTTGTGGAGCTACCTTCCTCCGCTTAAAAGCCGTTAATCCGGCTTGTTCGTTGGGGTAATCTTTCAATTAAATATATTTCGACATTTTCTACAAAAACAGCAAAACACAATTTTTTTACCATCTTGAAAAAAACCGAAGCCGACATTAATTTGCGCGTTTTCCATATACTTCGCCTGAAAACGAGCCTTCTCTACGAAACCGCAACCTAGACAAACAAATTGCTTGCCTCCATCTTTAATCGACTTGGGTTTATCCGAAGTTCTTTTAAAAATTTGTAAACCTTTTAGGGTGTCGGCTTCTACCGCTCCGTTGGTAATCCTCTTTTTTTGCAAAACCATATGAGATTCCTTTCAAACTTTTAAGCGAGTTTTCTTGAGGAGGCTAATCAAAAAAAATTTAATCTAAAAATTTCTATTTCCGTTTTTTCAAAAATGGTCGACAAACCAACGGCGAAAGGGGGCGAGGAGAGGAGATTCCGCCTATTGGCTTGTCAACCCGAATTGAAAGATCTATCGATTTATAAACAGGTCAAAACCGTTCAATCTAATCTTAACGACAGCCTGCATAATTTTTGAATTGTTAAACGGCTTTTTTAGATTTGATCAAATTAACGCGTTCATATTTCTTAGATAAACCTGCGCGTTTTCGATATTCGCTAACCTTACTTTGGATTTTCTCGCTTTTATGCTTTTGCATTTTTCCGATTTGTCGGCTAATGGATTTACCTAACGGGCTGGGACCGGATAAACAAGCGGTGCCTATTAATAAAGCGGCGAGCACGGCTATTACCATTCCTTGGATTGTGTCTTGACTCATTTTGCCCTCCTTGGCAATTGTTAATCTTTCTAACTTTATCGGGTTTAAACGGAGGGCCATTAGCCTTTAAAGCCTTAAAAATAGACCTATAAACCAACTTCAACCGTAAGAAGTCAAAAAACAATAGTTATCGGATTTAGGATATACGACTTTTTTTTATTCCAAGAATTGGAATTTGAGAAAGGATTTCAAAAAGATACTTTTTATCGGAACTTCATCCCACTAAGAACAAGGGAGAAAAATAAAAACCGTAGAATTCTTTTTTATGAAAGATCAAATTTGAGCTTCAACTCTTTCAACTGTTTTGAATCAACTTCTGAAGGAGCTTGAGTCATCAAACAAGTCGCCTTTTGGGTCTTTGGAAACGCTATAACGTCGCGAATTGAATTTGTCTGAGCGAGCAACATGACCATACGATCAAGTCCCAAAGCTATTCCTCCATGCGGAGGAGCGCCGTATTGAAGAGCGTCTAGCAAAAAACCAAATTTGGATTGCGCTTCTTCTTCTCCAATGCCCAGTAATTCAAACATTTTCGTTTGAATTTCATTTTGATGAATACGAATGCTGCCGCCTCCAATTTCATTTCCGTTTAACACGAGATCGTAAGCGCGAGCGCGCATGGACTCCGGTGACGATTGAAATTTATCCAAATCTTCTTCCAGGGGGGCCGTAAAAGGATGGTGCATTGCGGCAAACCGTTTTTCCTTTTCGTCATAGTCCACTAACGGAAACTCCGTGACCCAAAGGAATTTATTTTGTTTTTCATCGATCAACCCTAATTGTTTACCAAGAGCTAATCGAATATTCGCCAACGCGTCGGCGACAATTTTTGGTTTATCGGCTACAAAAACCAAGGTATCGCCAGGTTTGCCGTCCATTTTAGAAACTATGTCGGCAATCATCTCTTCTGAAAAGAATTTAGTGATTGGGGATTGTAAGTCGTTTGGGTCGTCTGGATTGATCTTTATCCAAGCCATTCCCTTGGCGCCATAAACGTTTGCCAGTTTTATTAGATCGTCCAACGCTTTTCGCGATAACGCCTGTGAGCTATTTTTCACATTGATAGATTTTACTTGGCCCCCAGCCTTAAGAACTTGAGCGAACACTTTAAAATCAGTTCCGCGAACCGTCTCGGTCAGATCCACCAGCTCCAACCCGAAACGTATATCGGGCTTGTCGGAACCAAATCGATCCATCGCTTCTTTATAGGTAAGTTTAGGAAAAGGCGTTTCTATTGTTTCGCCTAAAACTTGTTTATAAACCTCCGAAAACGCTTCTTCCATCAATTTATAAACATCGTCTTCTTGGATAAACGACATTTCCATATCAACTTGCGTGAATTCCGGTTGCCGATCGTTACGCAAATCCTCATCCCGAAAACATTTCACGATTTGAAAATAACGATCAAACCCGCTCACCATAAGAATCTGTTTGAAAATTTGCGGCGATTGCGGCAAAGCATAAAAATTTTGAGGGTTCAGTCTGCTCGGCACTAAATAATCTCTGGCGCCTTCGGGAGTGCTGCGAGTTAACATGGGGGTTTCAATTTCAGTAAACTCGTTTTTGTGAAGAACGTCTCTCATTATTCGCGTTATGTCGTAACGCAATTTCATATTCTTTTGCAATTCTGGACTTCTTAAATCCAAAAATCGATACTTCAATTTTTTTGATTCTTCAACCGCTTCCCCTTCCCAAATATCATAGGGCGGGGTTTTAGAAACATTCAGAATTTTTAAGTCGCTGACGTAAACCTCAATCTTTCCCGTTTGCAGTTTTGGGTTTTCCATTCCTTCCGGTCTTGCCCGCACTTTGCCTGTAACTCCAATGACGTAATTTCCTCGAATGTTATGAGCTTGTTCATGCGCGATTGCATCGATTTCTGGATTCAACACCACCTGCGTGATTCCATGTTTATCCCACAAATCCACAAAAATTAATCCGCCATGATCGCGTCGAGTATGAACCCATCCACACAAAGTCACTTCTTGACCGATATGACCGTCTGTAAGATCGTTGCATCGGTGCGTTCTGTTTAAAATCATTGTCATTCTAAAAATCCATCAAAATATTTTTGAGTTAGCAAAGCTAAGAAAAGCCTAATTTTCAAAGAGTTCCGCTTAGGCAGGCAAGCTTGGCACTATACTAGAATAGGATAAATCTTTCAAGGTTGGGTCTGGCTTCCTGAAGGTTATTTTTGTTCTTCCGCCTGTTGAGCGGCGGCCTCGGCGGCTGCTTCTGCCGCTCTTTTAGCCTTCTTTTCGGCTTCTTCCTTTTTCTTTTCTTCTTCCATCTTTTTCTTTAAGATTTCGTTTTCAGTTACCATAAACGGCTTAATCTTAATCGCCGTTGGAGAATTTACCGTCATACAAGACCGTGCGCAAACTCCGCATCCTGTGCAAACATCCTTGTGAATCACCGGTTTCATATCCAGTTGCGTAATCGCTCCAGGTACTGGACAATCGATTACGCATTGTTGACAGTAGATATTTGAAAACGCTTTACAATTCTTTTTATTCAATATGGCGTATCCCATATTAACTTCTTCTCTTGCGACAGGCAGTAAAGCGTTGTCTTCGCAAGCGGGAATACACGGCAGATCGTCGCACATGACGCAAGGCGTTTTAATGGGATCGATATATGGCGTTCCCATCACTAAAAATCCCATAGTTTTTGGAGCTTTACGAATCGCGTCTTTTGGACAAGCATGTATGCAAGCATCGCATCGGGTACAAGCTTGCAGGAACTGCCTTTCAGAAATGGCGCCGGGTGGACGAATTAGCGGTACGCGCTTCGTAATCTTATCGACAGCTTCGTTAACCGTGTCTATTTTTTTGGAAACAGAATCAACCGCTGGCTTAGCAAAGAAATGAACGCCTTGCCGCAACAAATTTCTTCGATTTAATTCGTTGTCTTCTGGATCTTCTTCATCTTCGTCAAAAATTTTTGAAAATAAAGAATAGTCCTTTGGAGGCGGCTCGGGATCGTCATCTTTCTGAACAATACGAACCTCTATTTTAAGTTCCTCTTCTTGCGGAACGCCCTCTCCCTGCGCATTCGCGCTGTCGTCGCCCGAAGCATTGGCAACGGCGACGTCGGTTGTAACTGGCTCTGCCGGCTTTGTTCCAAATAATGATTTTATCCAATTCCAAATTCTTCCAAAAAAACCTGGTTTAGGAATTTCAGTTGGAGTCGGTTCTTCGACAACCGATTCGGTCGATCCTACAGCTTCATCAGCTTCGGTGACGCCAACCTCTTCAGTTAATTCTTCTTTATTTTTCGAAGATTTTTTCTTTTTCTTCTTTTTCTTTTTTACTTTGGCAGGTTTGTTTTCTTCCGCATATTGCTTGATATTCATAAAACCAAATAGATCTCGTCGAGAGAGATCCTCTTTGGGCTCTTCTACCTGCGGCTTTTCTGTAATGGTTTCTTTATCTAAACTGAGGGGACTGGAAGCTTTTTCAGTCTTTATAGAAGAATCGTTGCCACGTTGATCCGCAGCAATATGCTCCTCTCCCATTTTTACTTTGGGAGGAACTTTTTTATTTTTAAATGTGTCTTTCGCTAACTTGTATCTTAACGACATGTTCTCTATCTATTCCTTGGCGAAGGCATAACCAGCCTTCTAAATACGCTTTTCAGTAACGGCTTTATTTAAATTTACGCCCAACCAAATCCATCCGCAATATTCTTAAAATCGTACCAGTTCTGGGCGTCCGAGTTTTGAAGCATATAATCGTCCGAAGCCATTACTAATGGATGACCTTTATTGATAAAGGAATTTGCCGAAGGAAACCGAAGTAAAAATACGGTTACGCTAATGCGACCCAATTCCAAAATTTCTGCGTGGTCCGCAATTTTCTTTAAAACCTCTTCCGCGTTATCCGGAGTTATGGATTGAAACATCTCTGCGGTCAAATCTTCCAACTCTGGATGCTCGTCGCAAATTTTTGCGGCTTTTGCTTGAAGTTCCAGGATTTTTTGGAAATCCTCCTCGTCATATTCGCCTTCCATTTTACCTTGATCCCAGGCGGAACCTTCCGGAGTTCTATTACCAGGTTCGTCTTGACGTTCGGTGGTTTCACAAAATGCTAGATTTGCTTCGTCTAATATTATCTTTGCCTTAATTTCGGCGCTAGTTTCGTCTGCGGGCATGTGTAATTATAAATCCTCTTTAATAATGAATACTTTATAGGAACGCGGGCTAAATTCCCGAAATCCGTAACTACGGTCCCCAGATATACGATTTCCGGAAGCCATTAACTTATATAAATGATTGACACATATTATAGTTCGACAATTTGATGGAATCCACTGTGAACCCATCATTTTTGCAATTTTTGAGATTTCTGCTAAAACTTCTGTAAGAAGGTTTTCGAAATATTAAGGGTATGGTACCATAAAAAACTCCCGTAATTGCCAAATCAGCAGAGCTGGTTAATTTTAGATTATTGGGAATAACACTATTTTAACGGACCTAAAATCAAATGGTTTCGAACGATAAAAATAAAGTGATGTTGCTGTTTCCACCCGAATGGGTTCCAACAGCGCCCTATTTAGCGTTGCCCACTTTAACGTCTGTTTTAAGACAAAACGGCGTTGAAGTGATTCAAAAAGACGTCAACGTAGAAATGTTCGACCATTTTTTCACCCGAGAATTCTTAGAATTCGTAATGGGTCGTATCAACGAAAACCTAAAGGACCTGCGGTTTAAGGAACGGTTAGGCACTATCACCGAGGAAGAGCAAGAACTTAAAAAGATGCTCTACCAGTACACCTTTTTAGATCTTAAACACCACGCTAAAAAAGTGGGCCGCGCTAAAGATATAATTCGCTCCCAAGAGTTTTACGAAATAGATAAAGCGGAATGGGCTCTAAACGCGTTTAGAGAGGTGATGGAATTTGTCTCCATTTCCTATTATCCCGCGAGCATTAACTTTTATCCCGTAGAAAGTAATTTAAATGTCTACCGACCGTGGGTTTCGGACGATCTTTTAAAAGCCCCCGACGACGAAAAAGTAAATATCTATATCGACTTGTGCAAACAACTGGTTTTTCCAGCGGTGGAAAAAGAAAAACCAGGCTTGATCGGAATCACATTGGGAACTCCGGTTCAATTGATGTCTGGCATGACCTTCGCCAAATTATTGAAACGACAATTTCCGGATATTCACATAACAGTTGGCGGTAATATTGTTACCCGGTTAAAAGAAGAGTTCGGGAATAAAAAAGAGTTTTTCGACCAATCGATTGATTCTTTCATTTGCTATGAAGGCGAACACGCATTAGTTGAACTTGTGGAAGCGCTTAAAGGCGAACGCGAAATGTCGAATGTGTCCAATCTTACTTGGCGCGAACCTGGCGGACGAATACGCCGAAACGACAAAATGCACCAAGAAAACGTATCGGAAGCTCCCATACCCGATTTTGACGGACTGCCTTTCGATAAATATTTTGCTCCAGAAATGATTCTGCCTTATTTAGGAACGAGGGGATGTTACTGGGGGAAATGTACTTTTTGCGATCATGGCGCCGGATATATCGATCAATACAGAGCAAAACACGCCGATCAAATAGTGGACGAGTTAGCCCAGATCCAGGCGAAATATAAAAACAAACATTTCCTTTTTACCGACGAATCGTTTCCACCGGCATTATTTATCAAACTACCGGAACTTATTTTGGAACGCGGTTTAGACTTTTACTGGACAACGCTCATTCGATTTGAAAGTCAGTTAATCGAACCCGAAATTTGGGATAAAGCCGCACAATCCGGTTGCCGATCTTTATATTTTGGACTGGAATCGGCTAACGAACGCATCATCAAACTGGTTAAAAAAGATACAAAAATTGACGTAGCTATTCAAAATCTTAACGAAGCAAAACGGGTTGGTATTTGGAGTCACGTCATGGGATTTTTTGGTTTCCCAAGCGAAACTCAGGAAGAAGCGGAAGATACCAGGAGGTTCCTATTAGATTATAAAGACATCATTCATTCCGTTGAAATGTACTTCTTCGTTTTGTACAAAAACGCGCCCGTGTATAAAGACATACCCAATTACAACATCACGGTTGAGAGCAATCCCGAACATGACTTAGCGTTAGACTATTATTACACTCCCGATAGCGGACTGACTATCAACGACGCGATGAAACGTTACGAAACGTTTTACCAAAACGATTTCGAACCTTGGGCGCTCCGCCTAAACGCTCGCGAACACGTTTATCTCTACATCACACATTTTGGCACTAATAATTTGCCGCAAATTTACGTAAAAAATCATCCCGACCACGAGTCCATCCTCGCCCCCGAAGTAATGATGTAGTTTAGACTTTAGCCTAACTGTTTATAAAGTTTTCACTCAACTTAAGTCCACTTTATCCAAAACATTTACCCACGCGGGTCATTCTGAGGAGCCGCTTTAGTGGCGAGGAAGAATCTCGCTTCGATTCTATATAAAAACTACCTCGCTTAAAAAGAAATTAACAAAATGGTCATCCGATAAAAATTCTTGCAACAATTAAATCTCAAACGCGACGTCATCCTAGAGAAGCTTCGAAGAAGCGACGAAGGATCTAGGTAATTTCCTCACCCAAATTTTAAATTAAGCCTGCCGAAGAACCGCACCAATAGATTTACACCGCCTGAAAATATTAGTTCATCCTTTGTTAACTTCTGTTAAAATGTCTCATCGATCTTAATTACGGTGTGTCATGACGTTAGGCGAAAAAATTATCAAATATCGCGAGAAGGTTTGCTTGTCGCAAGAAGAGTTTGCGCACCGCCTTGGTTTGAGCGACGCAACAAGAGTCCAACAATGGGAAGACAATGTATCCTGCCCCGACCTTCTTCTCCTAGACGAGATGACAAAAGTTTTTGACGTTCCTAAAGATTGGTACAACGCCACAGACGACGTCTCGTTCCACGATTATTTGGACGATGTGTTAGAAGCAAGAGAACTCATCACTTATATTGCCTTCCATGGGGACAGACCCTTTTTTGAGGAAGCGCTTAAGACACTACGAAAACTTAAAGCAGACGTCGTTAAAACCAATCAAGAAAAAGCTAATAAAACTTGATTCAATACTAGGATTTAGCTGGTTTCAATTTCAAAACTTCTTTAGAACGAATTAAAGGTTGAATAATTTGTTCTAAAACCAGATCCATAATTTCCTGGTTCCTGGCAACAACTAAACCTTCATGCACGTCGGAAAATTGGAAGGGTTCCCCACTCCACCGACTAAAAATACTTCCATTTTCAGATACAAGCGCGATACCCGGAAGATGATCCCAGGGATAAGTTATTTTGAAAACCAGGAAGTCTAAGTCGCCTGTTAGAATGCGATGATAGGTAATGACTGAAGGCAGCTTCGCGATATCAAACTCAATATCTGGAGTCGTCGCTTTTATATTTTGAATTTCAGGGTATCGGTATAACTTTCTACCAATTTTACCTGTAAACGGTTTTTCGCAATGGCTTGGAGGTTCATGAAGTTTTCCATTTATCGTTATAGGACTTCCTTCATGAAAAACGGTCATTTTTTTCGTGCATACTTCATAAAACCAACTTGAAACAATTTTTCCGGCAATAACTAGACAAACCATAGTACCGAAACTTTCATCTCCAGAAACAAAATTATTTGTACCGTCTATGGGGTCCACAACCCAAACAGGGAGATCATCCTGATTGAGGTAATCAAGGATCGCTGGTTTTTCTTCAAACAGTTCTTCGCCGATAAAAAGACTTTTTGGGAGTATAGACAAAAGCCCTTTTTGTAAAAGTCCTTCGGCTTCTTTATCTGCAATGGACACAGGATCGGATTTTGAATCTTTAAACAAAACGTCCGCTTCCCGCAAATTATTAAAATACGGAAAGATGCATTCGTCTCCAACATTTCTTAGTAGATTTTCTACATCGCCTTTTTGGCGTTGATTAAGCATCTTAATTAATCGGCAATAAGGTAGGTTTTAAATTAAGCGGAGTTTGTTTTCGAAAAATTCAAGATTAGAATCTTTTAGCCAATTGAACCCTCTGTAATAAGCCCCGTACAATCCAATATCGGCGCCGATCAGAGTTGGTTCCACATCTGGAATGGTTTGGACAAGGGTGTATTTGGCAATGTCTTCTTTACTCGGAATAATGCGATCAAACTGGTTAATCCCCACCGAGCCCATGATCACTATTTTTTCTGGGTCATATGCGTTTACTAAATTTCCAAATCCGTGTGCGTTGTATTCTTTTATAAGTCGTACCAAACTTTTATAAGTCGGGTCTTCAAAAACTTGAACAATATCTATTTTTGATCCTATTTTCTCTAGGGTCTTTTTTATTCCGTCTCCAGAGGCTTGGGCTCCCCAGCAACCTGAATGGCCCTGGCAGGGATTAGCCACATCGGCATTCTTTTCAATGACCGTGTGTCCAATTTCCGTTTTTCTATTATAAATTTGACCGTCGACCACAAACCCAACTCCTATTCCCGTGCTAATTGTAACCAGGCAAAAGTTTTTAATTTGTTTGCCAACCCCCATCGCTAGTTCGGCGTTCACAGCCATATTCATATCGTTTTCTAACAAAATTGGAATCTCAAAATATTCTTTTAAACGATATGAAAAATTTACCCGCTCTTCAATTTCCAAGGGTTTTGAACCGAACATGATTTCGCCTTCGACAGGTCCTGGAACTCCTATCGCCACCGCTTTTATTTTTTCTACATCTAAGTCGGGTTCTCTTTCTCGAATTGTTCCTGAAATATTTTTTATTTGTTTGATCAAAGCGTCGGGATTATTTCTTATCGACGCTTCGAAATAAACCGATCCTTTAATTTTTCCATCTTCGATCAGCGCTCCTCGAATATTTGTGCCGCCAATATCAAAGCACTCGATAATGGTCGAAGAATTTTGTTCGTCTTGCATGTGGTTGATCCTTGAAAAAACGAAATTTAAACGTCTAATTAATATACAGGAGATTGTGAGAAATTTTTATTTAGATTTTTTGAATGAACTGCGGCCACAGAAGGCACAGAATTGCACAGAAAAAAACCAGAAAGATTAAATGGGAGGCAGTCGTGCTTCGAGAGCCTCTCAAGGAACTACCAAAGTTAATAGGAAACAACGATCCTGCGGAACGTTGAGATCTCTCGGCTGAACTCAAGATGACATTAGAGGGGTTAGTTCTTCTAGTCAACACGTAGAGAAAAAATTAATACATTTGGGCGACGTAGCGGCCATAGCCATTGTGAATTCGGGTGAGGCGTTCTTCACCATTGGTTCCTATCATCTTTTCTCTGGATTGAGACCAACGGGGGTGTGGAATGGCTGGATTGACATTGGCCTCAAAGGTATATTCTAGAGGCTGAACAGTTGTCCAAAACGTGGGCGGTTGGTAATCAAGAAACTCAATCGTCTCTATTGACTTGGCGCTTTTATATCCGTATTTCCAAGGCACCACTAATCTAATGGGAGCGCCATGTTGTTTGGGCAAAGGATGGCCGTATATTCCCACAGCCATGAACGTCAGTCTGTTCATAGCTTCTTCAATTCGCAATCCTTCGGTATAAGCCCACGGATACCAAAACGCTAACTGACCTAACGCTGAAAATGGTCGATAGAAAGTCGTAAACGCTACATGAGTCGCAGACGACTTTGGCTTAACTTTATCGATGAGAGCTTTTAAAGGAAACCCTGTCCAAGGAACCAACATCGACCATGCTTCCACGCACCGCAGTCGATAAATCCTTTCTTCCATGGGCATGGTTTTATACAAATCGTCCATATCGTATACGCCTGGGTTTTCTACATGACCTTTTATTTCTAGTTTCCACGATTTTGTTTTTAAAACCTGAGCGTCATAGCGAGGATCTTCTTTATTTGAAGCAAATTCGTAAAAGTTATTATATCTACTAGAAATTTTTTCTGAGGTGATGGGCCCGTCGACAGTATAAGAATTATCTAACTTAGCTGGATAAATCGCTTTTTCCGCTTCGGATACTGGGACTGGCGTAGCGGGTTCTCCGCCTTTTGCCGAAGGCGCGCAACCAGCCCAATTCACCGCCGAAAACAACGCAATCGTTCCCATCCCTTTCATAAACTTTCTACGGTCCATGAAAACCGATTCTGGGGTGGTTTCGTTTTCGGATACTTCCCATCCGTTTGGAATTTTTATGTTGGCCATTTTAAAAAGTTTAAGTAATCGACAATTTAAATATTGAAAAATTAATCTAGATCCTTCGTCGTCCTTTCAGGTCTCCTCCAGGATGACAGCAAATTGAACTTTTTTCTGAAGCGAAGATTTATTTTTCCAACAAACTAGAAACTCGGTTCTTTTCAATCCATCAAGCTCATAGCTTTTAATTCTGTATCTAGTATGATTCGTCGAGCGATTTGGGGTTTCCTTACACTCAAAAAGAGCATATTGGAATGAGCCTTAACATCTAAATCTCTTTACAGACAACGCTGGTCGGGGGGGTTTGTCCGCAGTCAATCGTTTCGGTCCGTCCGTTTGCCGCCCCGCCGCATGCGGTGCTGATACCCATTTGTATGGTATCCATTTTTTCCATACCATTCACTTTTTGGCAAACTCTTATATCGTTATATAGAATACAAACTTCGCATTCATATTTCGCGCCTGTTAATAACGAATAGGTTGTAAATCCCATAAACGCAACAAAACCAAGTCCTAGCCAGACTCCTTTTTTCATGATTACGACTCTTCCGGAGGGTTATCGCCTGTTCCATTTGAAGAAACCGGCACAAAATAGTGTTTTCTATAAAATTTTAATTCGTCGATGGATTCTCTGATATCTATTAACGCTTGATGGGCTTCGTTTTTCTTAGGCAATTTTGGACCTTTTGGGTACCAGCGCAATATAAGCTCCTTTATGGAAGTAACGTCAACGCTTCTATAGTGAAAGAAGTTGTGCAGTTTCTTCATGTATTTAAGTAAAAACTTTCTGTCGTGCCCTATTGTATTGCCGCAAAGTAGCGTTTGATTTTCTACCCCGTATTTTTTCACAAACTCAATCGTTTGCGCTTCCGCTTCTTCTTCGGAGACCTTGGAGTTTCTTACTTTATCTATTAAGCCTGAGGCTCCGTGGTGTTTCTTATTCCAGTCGTCCATTTTATCCAACAGTTCGTCGCTTTGATGAACAACTAAACACGGACCTTCTTCTAATATGTTTAATTCTGGATCTGTCGCTATGGTTGCGATTTCAATGATGGATTCTTTCTCGACGCTGAGGCCGGTCATTTCTAAATCCAACCAAATTAAATTTTTTGGGTTTCTCACACTCATGGGGAAATTACTTTATTCTCAATTCAAGCTATTGATCATTTACCTAGCGGGATTTTTCTAAAATAGCCCTAAAAGCCTCGCTGTTTGCAAAAGACTTTATCTTGGGATCGCTAGCCACAACTCCTAAATCTTGACCATTAATAGCTTTCATCAACTCTTTGTCGTTTAAAATTTTTTGCACGGAAGGGTCATTTTGAAGATTTTGAATCATTTGCATTGTTTCGGGATCTTGCGTCAACTGATTTCGAAATTGCGAGACTTGCGAATCTAAGCCGGAAGAACTTGATTGCGAGTTCCCACTCGAGCCGTTTTTACCAGACATTTGAATGGAAATAATTTTATCTTCAGATAGTTCAAAAGTCCCCAAAGACGGAGAGTTAAGAACATAAATTCCATTGGTAAACGAAATCACTTCCGCTTGAATCGAACTACCGTCGCCAAGACGAATTTGACTTAATTTACCGGCAAAAGCGAAATCGACTAGTAAAAAAGTAAATAAAACGCCAGTAAAAACAATACGAATAGATTTTCTAAAACGGAGTTTCATCTTTTGGGTCAATTTTTAAAGAAATTTAACCGGATTATGCCGGAGAAGGTCAAATTATAGCATATTTTTAGCTATAAAAAGATTATGAGGCAAGCGCCTATATCGCGACTTAGCTGGATTAAACTTGTTTTGGATCAAAATAGGAAATTCAAAGGAGGGGTGTTTTTTCTCCAACATTGGGTAGAAGATCGACCCGGTACCGGTCTTCTACCCAAGGAGGAGGAGAAAATGACAATAATCACTATATTACTTTGGGATTAAAATTCCATTAAGACCAAATTAAAATTTTTTAATAAAGAGGACGCATAATCGACATATATCGATCTAATGCGTTTCAATAAACTCTTCTTCTAGAATGGATTGCGGTCGTTCTAGCTTCATTAACGCTTCGGTTATAGAGTTTTTAAAAACATCTTCTTTCATTAAGATTTTTTCGACATCTTGCTCGCGAACATAAATGATATTCGACGCCGTCCCATTATGAGCATGTAATACCGCGCGTTGAATTTCCAAATTCCACTCGGAGAAAACTTTGGTCTCCATCATAAACGCCCCAACAATATCTTTAGACTCAACTTTTACGGCGCGTCCAATGATCTTAATTTTCGGTTTTTTAAAACGGCCCGGTTTTGTCTCGGTAACTGGGGACACCACTCGGCCTTTATATAAAGAATTCAACGATTGTCTATCCACCAACACTTTTTTCAGTTCTTCCTTTATTTGTTTTTGAAGAAAAAAGTAATTCGAAAATTCAATTGGGTCGCCAGAAGCAGTTCTAATTTTAAAAACATCAAAGGCTTTATTGTCTTGGGTGTGAATACTCGCTTCATTGATACTGATCTGGTTGAAATACAAAACAGTGGCAATATCTAATAAAATTCCTGTCCGGTCTTGATTACAAACAATCAGATCGGACGATTCTCCAGGAACAAACACCATCTCCACTGCAAACAAGTCTTTTGAACTCAGAAACTCGTTATATATCTCCAACTGGGTTTGCAAATCGCGAGGCAACCGGATTAACTTCATAAAATCCAGTTTGACGGCATTTGAAACCGCGCGTTTCTTCTTATGGTGCAAAGTAAACTGGTAGAAGTCTTTCAATTGATCAATCTGGGACGCAGACATTTTCATCTTTGTTCCGCCTCGATCAGAATAAGTCAACAGAACCAGCATTTTCAGGCGTTCTTTATCGTGACCAACTAAGTCCCAAACCATTTCGTAGGTATCGTCGTCTTCAGGATCTAAAAACATTAAATCCCGCATCGTTAAATGTCTTTCGACAAGGAACGATACATTTTCGACCATTTTTGCGTTCCAATACCCCAGATTATTTAAAATTCCAGGGATAAGCCTAGCTCCCACTATTTCTTCATTTTGTCCAGGCTCTTTAGCTCCTTTACCAATATCATGCAGCAGAACCGATAACCTGAGGGTCTGTTTATCTTTTACCGAGTGGTAAAGGTCGGATAAGAAAGGATCGGCATCGGCGCCAAACTCTAATCCGTTTAATTGGTCTAACGCCGCTAAGACATGAAAATCCGTTGGGAATTTATGAACGTAGATATCCTGAAGAAGACCACAAAGAGCCTTAAACTCTGGAATAAAAAAGTTTTGCAGCAAACCAAATTCATGAAGCAGTCGCAAGGCTTTAGAAAAATATTTTCCACGAATAACGTTCTTAAATCCTTCTTGAGCCTGCTTCTTGATCTTTCCTCTGAAAAAAACAGGAGAAAACTGATCCGTATTTTGTTCAATCGCTCGGATAACTGGATACGAGATTTTATAATTATCGCGCGACACGTAACTCAAAATTTGGAAAACCAGATTAGGATTATCCTCTAAATTTGTCTCTCCATTTCTTGTAAATATAATTTGACCATCGGCGTTAACGCCTAAATTTTCGTTCAGCGATTTGATTTTCTTTGGGTTAAAATCGATAGCCTCAGAAAACAAATTGCGACTATGTTTCTTTAAAGGATAGGCGGCTTCATAATAATATTTTTTATAGAAAGCAAATAGTTCCAACCCCATAGATTTGGCCACTTGCTCTCTTACTTCAAAACTGAGGGTGTCTCGCAACGCACTTTGCTGAAGAGAATGGAGAAATAAACGAGTCTTAGCCAAAAAATTAAGACCGTTTTGCATATTTTTATAAGCAGTTTCCCCTAGTTTTCCGTTATCATATAACTCTTGAAGCAACTCAAACTGATTAGCTTTTTCTAAATTATTTAACGTCTTTTCTAAAAACAAAGCCCAATATAATCGCGTCAATTCCATCTTAACGTCCGGCTCTTGCGAAAAAACCGTATTCTGAACTTCAAAATAACTTTCGTGTGATTTGCAATAATCTAAAATAGGATTCTTATTAAGTAACACAGCGGTTTTTACGGCGCTTTTAAATTCTGTAAACGCCAGAAAATTGCCGCAAACAAGCCGACAGTCTATAATGGAACAAAGCCAAGCAGGTTTAGAAAAATCAAATTCAAAATCGGTTCCTTCTTCATTTTGAATTATATGAGTTTTAGTTTTAAAAATTTCTTGATGAATAAAAATATACTCAAAATTTTCCAGTACTTTAGAAGTGAATTGATTTATCTTTTCATCCGAAACGCTTCGAGAAATTATCAGAATATCCACGTCGGAACGAAAATACATTTCTTCGCGCCCATAGCCTCCACAGGCTGCAATCGATACAGGGATATCCCGTAGAACAATGTCTGTTTCGTTCAACCTATTAGCTAACCAAATCGCCGATTTAAAAGCGGCGGTTAATGAGGCGTCAACTAAAGCTGTAAATTTTAGTAAGATAAGGTGGCTGTTGTCAGATTGGGCTAACTCATTTTTTAAATCTTCTATCTCGGCATTGACGATGTTGAGTATTCTATTTTTAAACTCGAGGTAGAATCTTTGAGGTTCAATTTCTTGGGAGGGGGCAAAATCTGCCGGCTGTATTATTTCGTCAATTCTACGTTTAATATTTTCAACATAGCCTTGAGAAAATGTTCTATTGGTTTTATAAATATTGTGCATGGGAAAGAAACTCCATTGCCGAACGCAAGCCGAAATACAACACAAAACCTATTGTTTTTTAAAGATATATCTTATTTTTGAGAATTGCAAGCAAAACCCTATATTTTTTCGCTTTATTTCTAAAATATATCAAAAATTTCTTTTCTATATTAAATACAACTTTTATGCCGTTTATGGGATAAAAATTTTGACAGTTTTTGATTTTTTGTGCTAATAAAAACCTTAGATAAAAAAGCCTTTTTAGGAGCGTATTCCGCATGGAAATTAGAATCGGCAAAGCCAACTTATTGTCTGGAGTCCAAAAAGTACAGGGAGTTATAGAAGCAAAAGGGGCAATGCCCATTTTGTCTTATCTATTAATTACGACCGACCAAGACGGCATTTTTATACAAGCGACCGATCTGGAAGTCGCTTTTCGTGGGTATTACTCCGCCAATATTGTCGCGGAAGGTCAAGCCGTTTTAAACGCGAAGAAACTACATGATATCGTAAGAGAACTCCCCGACAGCGAAATTCATATTACGCAAGAAGAAAACAATTGGGTCACCATTAAATGCCAAAAATCTGTTTTTAGGCTCCCTGGACTAGCCGCCGAAGAGTTTCCTGCTTTTCCTGAATATGGAGAAGATAGCCTCATAGATTTTAACGCAGGCGCTTTAAAAGAAATGATTCGCAAAACATCCTTTGCGGTATCTACCGACGAAACAAGGAAGGGAATTAGCGGACTATTGCTTGAATTAGAAAAGGGAAATTGTTCGATGGTGGGCACCGACGGCCATCGTCTTGTGTCTGTCCAAAGACCGTTGCCAGAAGGAACAAGCTGTGGAGATGAAAGGTCCGAACATTTATTGCCAAGAAAGCTAGTGAATGAATTAGCTAAATTTATAGAAGACGAAGAACAAACCATTTCTTTTTCAATAAAAGATAACTTTTTAGCGTTTACTCAAGGTAAACAAGCTATTGTTTCGCGAGCGGTTGACGGTAAATTCCCAAATTATAGGCAAGTTATTCCAAAAGAAAACGAACTCTTAATTTCCATAAATAAAGAAGATCTAAGCCACGCAATGAAACGAGTGGTGTTGCTTGCAGACGAACATTCGAAAATGGTTCGTCTAGAAGCAAAACCAAATCAATTGTCGTTAGATTCCGATACAGCCGATCAAGGCGCTGCCAAAGAAGAAGTTGCCATAGACTATAAAGGCGACGATGTCATAATAGGCTTAAACGGTCGCTATGTTTTGGACATTTTAAATGTTATCGAACATGAAAATGTAGTTCTTAAACTAAAAGATAAAGATCACTCCTGTTTAATCACTACCGAAAAAGACCCAGGATTTCTTAGTCTAGTAATGCCTATGCGCCTATAAGCCTCTTTTTATCCTAAGTTTAGAAGGCTTAATTTTAGCTCGCGTTTAAGTTTGAACACCTTTCCCTCTTTGGATTTGCCTTTCTTCAATATTTTGAAGTCTTTCCTCTATTAAGGCGTTGATATTTTAACTTTTTCCCTCCATATCAAAAGATCAGTTCAGAACCGTTAATTTAAGCAAAGCTAGCAAATTCTATGATAAAATATCCCCATCCCAAGTATGATCGCGACCCACGCGACATTAATTTACCTAGGCTTTGGCCTTGGCTTCTTGGACTTAATTAATTTCGTTTTATTTTTTTAAATAATACCTTAAATGTAAGAACAATTTAGAAAAGGAGCTATTATCATGGCTGTTAGGTTAGGAGATACCGCGCCAAATTTTACTGCGGATTCGACAGAAGGAAGTATTGATTTTCATAACTGGATAGACGGAAGTTGGGTTGTATTATTTTCTCACCCCAAAGATTACACTCCAGTTTGTACAACTGAATTAGGCCGATTAGCTAACATGAAGCCGGAATTTGATAAAAGAGGAGTAAAAGTGATCGGTTTGAGCGTCGACGATGTCGAATCTCATAAAGGTTGGGTTAAAGATATCAACGAAACTCAAAATTGTACAGTAGGTTACCCTATTATCGCCGATCCCGATAAAAAGGTTGCAGAGTTATACGACATGATTCACCCAAACGCTCTGAATAATTTAACGGTTCGTTCCATTTTTGTTATCGGGCCGGATAAAGCGATAAAATTGATGTTAACTTACCCAGCGTCTACGGGAAGAAATTTTGACGAACTATTGCGAGTAATCGATTCGTTACAATTGACCGCTAATCATCAAGTCGCTACGCCAGCGGATTGGAAGTGGGGAGAAGATTGCGTTGTTGTTCCTGCAATTAAAACGGAGGATATACCTGAAAAATTTCCAAAGGGTCATAAAGTAATCAAACCTTATTTGAGAACTACACCTCAGCCTAATATTTAAAAAAAATCGCTATCGTCTATCCCTTTATGGGATAGACGTTTAGCGTTTTTTATTTTTCACCTCTTTTCAAAACTATTTTCAATGAGTTCCTCTCCAAACAAATCAAAAATCTCTTCTTTGATCCGCCTCATGGACGATAGAGACGAATCTATTCGAAATTCTGTGAAAGGGCAATTGATACAGATTGGAGAAGATGCCATCCCATTTTTAGAAATTGCGGCGCGAGACGAGGATTTACGAAAAAGATCTCAAGCGCAAGTTGTTTTGAAAGAAATATTTCCTATTCAATTAGGGGCAAAATTTAGAAGACTCTCTCAAAAACTAGGAACCGATCTGGATCTTGAAGAAGGAATTTATCTTTTAACTCAATTTGGATATCCAGATTTTGAACCCGAAACGGCAAAATCGGTTTTAGATAATTTGGCTAATGAATTATCGCCAAGGCTATTGCCCCACTTTAAGCCCATTGAAACAGTTCGTGAATTGAATAAATTTCTTTTTGAAGAAAAAGGCTTTTCAGGAAACGAAAAAAATTATTTTTCTGGAGACAATTCTTTTTTAAACAAAGTTTTATCCAATAAAACCGGAATTCCAATTTCACTATCCGTACTTTGTATATTAATTGGGAAACGACTTAATTTGCCCATTGTCGGCGTTGGAATGCCTTGTCATTTCATCGCAAAATACGACGTTTTATCAGGCCCCGTATACTTCGATCCTTTCAATAAAGGAAGAATTCTTTCATATCGTCAATGCGTAGAACTTGTGGAAGGGTTCGGATTAAAGTTTGAAGACCATTTCTTGACTCAAAGCGGAAATCGAGAAATCCTAATTCGAATGATCAATAACCTAATCATGGTCTATAAGCAAAATAAAGAAGATAAGCAGATGGATCAACTAACGGAATACGTGCAAATACTTTCGAAACCAAACGACAACGCTTCCTCATATCGCTAACGGTATTTTTATGAAAGATAAAACAATTCTAGTAACCGGAGCTGGCGCTGGTATCGGAAAATCCATAGCTCAAAACCTTTCCGAACTGGGTTATTCCTTATTACTATTGGGCAGGGACCTAACAAAACTAGAAGCGACAAAGAAAAGCTTAAAAACTTCTGACCAATGCTATATCTATTCTGCGGATATCAGAAATTCCACGTCTATTAAAGAAGCCTTAAACAAAAGCCCTGTAGAATCCTTATACGGCATAGTCGTTAATGCTGGAGTTGGCGGCGAAAACAACTACGGGACGAATGATCGTTGGCAAGAAGTGATTGAAATCAACTTAACCGGAAGTTACAACACAGTTCATGAATGTTTGCCTTATTTACGAAAAGACCCCAGCCCTTTCAAGAAAATTTTATTTATGTCTTCCATTTTAGCAAGACTAGGGGTTCCGGGTTATTCGGCTTATTGCGCTTCTAAAGCTGGCATTTTGGGTTTGATGCGATCATTTGCGGCTGAATTAAGCGGTGAAAATATTTTAGTCAACGCTTTGTGCCCTGGTTGGGTCAATACAGATATGGCCCACGAAGGACTTGACGGAATGGCTTCGGGTATGTCTATTTCCAAAGAAGAAGCCTATAAAATGGCTATGTCGCAAGTTCCTTTAGGAAAAATGTCGAAACCCGACGAGGTTGCAAAGATGACAACCTTCTTACTTTCCGACGATCAAAATTCTATTACCGGACAAACTTTAGATATCAATAACGGCGCGTTGATGCCATAAAAAAAGCGGAAAGGGACGAATCCCTTTCCGCTTTTAAAACTAATTCGATTAAGCTACAACCGGCTCCAATCTTCCCGTAGTTTCTGGTTGAGCTTCAGGTATTTCTTCCGTTTGGTCTACTTGGCTTCCAAGGGCTTGAACCAATTGATTCGCCAACAAATTCTTAAAATCTTCCAAGTTTTTCAAAAGACTGTCTTCAGGAAACTCTTTTTCGCTGTCGTTAAAGACCGCGTCCAAAACGGATTGAACTAAACCGGCCAAGTCTCTAATTTTTGGAATTTGTTCCTCTGGGAATTCTTGAGCAATATCGCTAACCGCTTGTTCAAGACCTTCCGTACTGCCATTGTCAAAATATTCTCTAACTGCCGATACGGTTTCAGTTCTTTCCAAACTCAATTCAATATCCGTCAAAGTTCCTAAAGAACCTGCTAATACCGAAGCGGCTTGCCCTGCGTCAAAACCGGATTGACTAAAAAAACTTTCGGCGATAGGAGTAATGCTTTGAGCTAATTTTTCAATAGCGGCTAATTCCTCTTCGTTAAGGTCTCCCTGAACGGTCAAAGAATATTGAGACGCCGCCGATGCTGAAACGGAAAACGCTCTTACAGATTCTCCATTTTCAAATTGAGTTGAACTTGAGGATTCAGAATAGTTGAAATCATTTGAAAACGATATCGACACCAAATCCCCTTCTTCGGTTTTAACATTCAAACCCGCTGAAGTCGACAACCCATAACTAGTTTGGGATGCAGCTTGCTGAGTTATTGAGTTAATCGAATTTGTGCCGATGGCTTCCATGATATTTTCCTCAAATGTTTTTTGTTTAATCTCTATTGCTACTATATTCATCGACCTACTAACAAAAAACATGAGCGAAAAATAACTATTTAAAGCATTTTTGTGACTTGCACCTCATTTGATTACTTCTTGTTTGAGAAGAAAACTATCTGAAAATATCTTTAAAAAGAGGATATTTTTTATCTTTATCCGATAAAAGTGGGTTGTCAATTGGCCATTCAATATTTAAATCGGGATCGTCCCAGATTATTCCTCCCTCGTCTTCAGGATAATAATAATCGGAACATTTATATAAAAACTCCGCTGTTTCGCTTAATACGCAAAAACCATGCGCGAGTCCTTTAGGGACAAATAACTGCAGCATATTCTCACCGCTTAATATAAAGCCCTCCCAGCGACCAAATGTAGGAGAATCTTTTCTGATATCTACAGCGACATCAAACACCTCGCCTTGCGTTACCCGAACTAACTTATCTTGAGGCTTGGATATCTGGTAATGGAGTCCACGTAGAACTCCCCTGCTGGATTTAGAATGATTGTCCTGGACAAATTCAACAGAGATTCCTTCTTGTTCGTATTTTCTCCTAGTATAACTTTCGAAAAAAAAACCTCTGGAATCGCCAAAAATTTTAGGTTTGATTAATAAAACCCCGTCAATAGAAGTTTTCGAAATTTCTAAACCCGACATGTTCTATTTCCCTCAAAGCTTTATGAGAGTTTTCATCTACGAACAACTCTCTATCTCTTTTAAATGATTTTTTCCGTTGAGCTTATAAAAACTATTACCGCCAAAAACGAACAATTATCTTTAGAGATTTTTTCAGGAACCGATAATAAAACAAAGCAAGATAAATACTTCTCTAGAGAGAATCCCACATGGAACCTAAAAAACCTCAAAAGCCTTCAAAAAAAACTATTAATTACCAAAAGCTCCTAAAAGATCTAAATATTAACAAACATTTCGTACCTCTGTTCTCTCCTTTAAAGCTTTTAAAACTACCAACGAACGTAAATGATTGGCCTTTTGAAATCAATTTACAGGATCGAACCTAAGACGGAAATGCTTTAGAATCCAATTTTTTATTTACGAAAGGCATCGCCATTAAAAAATACATCAGCATAACCACTTCTGAGTCATAAAAATTAACCTCGAAAAAACCTCCCGATAAAAACCCAATAGCCGCAGCAGCCGCACCAAAGTAAACCCATCTGGTTTCATCGTCAGGCGGAGGTTTTCGGCGATAAATTTTTAAAAAAAACAAAACCCAAATACTCATCCAAGCAGTTAACCCCAAAAAACCAACATCAACCGCTAATTGTATAAAATTATTATGCAATCCTTTATATCTCTTTAAAATCTCAGCATGTTCCGGATAATTTGAAAATACTTTATCGACGCACTTAAATCCGCAACCAACTATGGGGCTATCCTTAAATATTTGCCATCCTCCGGACCACAACTGCATGCGAATTCCAAGAGTTCTGTCCTTTAAGTTAGCCATGCTATAAATTCGTTCTTTAACGGCGGATGGAGACAAAGCTATAGCAATCGCAATGATAAAAGGAACTGCGAACAAAAGCTTCTTTTCTCTAATAAATATTAAAAACACCCCTCCCATCAATACCCCTAACCAAGCCTGACGGGTTAAAGTAAAAAATAAACACGCCGTCAATGAAATCGAAACAGCAACGGCTAACGGATCTTTTGGAGAATAAAAAAATAACCGAGAAAGAGCCATAAGAAGAACTAGCATTAAAACTCCGGCGAAGGTCATATAAATACTCATGGTTCCGTCCACCCGAGAGTTTTCTGAAACACCCGCTGAAAAAGCTTGATAAAAACCGTAACTAGCTGCGACTAAAGAGCTTATAAATAAAACTTTCAGTATTAAATTTTGGTTTTTGTCGCTTACGCAATTTAAAGCCCAGAAGAAAACAATCGCCAACAACATCTTTTTTAGTCCCGATAACCCATGCATGATGTCGCCAGAAAAAATGACCGCTATAACACAAGCCCCAAAGAAAAATAGAAAAGAATACCCCAAAGGACTTTGAACATTCCCCCAACCCCGCGTTAAAGAAACCTTAATAATCCAGCATAACGCCCCAACAACAACACAAATTTGCGTCAAGCTAATAGAAAATAGAGCAAACGTCGCAAATCCTATTAAACAAAAGTGTATTACTTTATCGAGTATCGATATATATCGATTTATGGGCAAAACTTCAGAATTCAAAAGAATATAACCTTATTAAGATCATGAAAAAAAACTTTAGACTGAAAATGATGCGCTCTAAATTTGGAGACAATATAAATGATTGGAGAAATTTAATCCATCTATATAAAATAACGGTTTTGCCCCATATAAGTTGTAGCTAAACCTCTAAAAAGAGGATTATTATTGGCTTACCGCTTATTCCCGCTGCTTGGCTTTTGGAAGTTTAGACTTTTTATAAGATTTTCTAATAAAAGAGAAATTTGACTGATAATCGCGGAAAACCTATAATCCAAATCCTTGATAAAATAAGGCTAAGAAAAGGATAAAACATAATGCAGTTAATTCCAGCTGTCGACATAAAAAATGGAAAGTGCGTCCGACTTTCACAAGGCAAGGCAGATCAAGAAACTGTCTATTCAAACGATCCAGTCTCTATGGCAATACATTGGGACGAAGAAGGAGCCCAAACAATTCACGTCGTGGATTTAGACGGCGCATTTACGGGAAAACCCGCTAATTTGCATTTAGTTAAGGAGATTATCAACTCCAGCTCCGTTAATATCCAAGTCGGAGGTGGAATACGCACTATGGAAAGTATCGATACCTATGTCGATCTTGGAGCGGCCCGAGTAGTTCTCGGAACCATTGCGTTTAAAGATCCAAAACTTGTAGAAACAGCGGCTAAAAAATACCCGAGTAAAATCATCGTGGGCATCGACGCTCGAGATGGAAATGTCGCCATAAAAGGATGGGTAGAAGTGTCGTCCAAAAAGGCCACTGATTTCGCCAAATCCTTTGAAGATATGGGTGTGGCTGGTTTTGTATTCACAGATATTAGTCGAGATGGAATGCTTGAAGGTCCTAACATAAAAAGTGTTAGTGAATTTGCAGAAGCAACGTCAATCCCCGTCATAGCTTCGGGGGGAGTTTCTCGATTAGACGACATCTCTAGCTTACTAAAACTTAAGCCATTAGGTGTGACCGGAGCCATTTTAGGTAAATCGTTGTACGACAAAACGGTGGACTTCGGAAAAGCCTTAAAACTCGTGGAAGAAAATGCTAGCTAAAAGAATTATCCCTTGCTTAGACGTAAAGGGAGGCCGTGTTGTAAAAGGCGTTAATTTTGTTGATTTAAGAGATGCGGGGGATCCCGCAGAAATCGCGGCGGCCTATGAAGCAGAGGGAGCCGACGAACTTACTTTTTTGGATATTGCCGCGTCTCACGAAGGAAGAAAAACGATTTTAGACGTCGTCGCTAGAACATCTGAAAAAGTTTTCATGCCTTTAACTGTAGGTGGAGGAGTTCGAACTCTCGAAGATATAAGAGCTTTGCTTAACGCGGGAGCCGATAAAGTTTCAATAAACACCGCTGCGGTGCACGATCCCGAATTTGTTAAAAACGCCGCTAAAAAGTTTGGAAGTCAATGTATCGTTGTCGCCATCGACGCCAAAAGATTCATACTAAACGATCCCTCTCCACTAAATTTACAAAAATGGGCGGAAGATCGTCCCAATCTTATTTTGTTGGAATCTGAAAGCAAATTGCAATGGGGCGTTTTTACTCATGGCGGCAGAAAACAAACCAAAATTAACGTTCTTGCATGGGCAATTTTAATGGAATCTTATGGCGCCGGAGAAATACTTCTTACCAGTATGGATCGAGATGGCACCAAAAAAGGTTACGACAATGAGTTAAACCGATCAATATCCGAATCTTTAAGTATTCCAGTAATCGCCTCAGGCGGCGCTGGTAGCCCAGAGCATCTTTACGACGGCTTGACAGAAGGAAAAGCTTCCGCAGTTCTTGCGGCTTCTATTTTTCATTTCAAAGAATACACTATTCCAGAAACGAAACATTTCCTTGCGGAAAAAGGAGTTCCGGTTAGATTTTAAGCTGTACCGCTTTCTTTAATCGTTAAACTTTTCGCCTCGGAATCCAAAATTGCCGGAGCCCCTAACGGTAAAGTCCATATTTCTTTTCCATGTCCTATCGGACAATTCATCAATATAGGAAAATGATCGTTTTTAAAAAAATCGGATATCGTTTTTTTCAGCGTGTAAGGCTCGTTCTTATTCGACTGACAATTAATCATTTCGCCAAATACGATCCCGCGAATCCCTTTAAATTTCCCAGCTTCTTTTAGTTGCCACAACATACCGTCAATCTTATAGGGCCTTTCGTTAACATCTTCAATAATCAAAATTCGGTTTCGTGTTTGAATTTCGAAAGGAGTGCCAAGCGAACGAATTAAAAGAGTTAAACACCCCCCCGCCAACCTCCCCTCGCCTTTTCCAGGTTTTATCGTCCAAGCGCTTCTTTTTGAGTAGCTATACATATCCATATTTCCCATAAGCGCCTGGCAAAAAGGTTTACGAGATTTCGTCATAGGCGTTCGACCAAAACTTCCTGCGGCCATTGGTCCATGGAAAGACACTAGCGAGCATTTGCTATTTAGATAATTTAATAGGATGGTTATGTCACTAGACCCAATAATAGGCTTTTTTACCTTTTTAATAAGACCAAAATCTAAATGCGACATTATTCGGTTAACGCCATAGCCACCACGCGCGCATAAAATAGACCCAATTTCTGGATTTCTTATCATATCCATGAAATCTTCCACCCTTTCCTCATCCGAACCTGCTAGGAAACCGCTTCGCTTTAAAACGTTCTTCCCTAAAACGCAACGAAAACCCATTTTTTTTAAAACGGCTACTCCTCGCTGCAGTTCTTCGGAAGACGTTGGTCCCGCTGGCGAGACAATTCCAATCAGATCTCCCTTTTTTAATTTCTTGGCTTTATTCAATTATTTTGCCTTTTTTTGAAACTAGCTAAAGTTCTAATCATTTTTCCCGATAACAAAGTTGAGGTTAGTTGCGGCCAACGTTTTGGATTCGGAAAGCCGTATAGAGCTTATCTCTGTTTACGGAATTTTACCTTATTTATATAAGCATAAATTAATAAATTATTTCTGGAGTTCATCTAGTATGAATTTTGTTCTAAAGCGCTCAAGATTTTACCCGAAAAATAAGATAAGGCCCTATAGAACTTTAAAAATCGAAAAAAGGTTCTCAAATGCCTCAGCGAGTTTATCGGAAAAAAAACTGAGTTCCTTTACAAGAATGTTTTTTTCAATTTTTGAAAAAAAAAGAACTCCAAAACTAAAGTTATTAACTTTTTTTCCGATAACCAAGACAGGTCATATTTCGGCTTAGTAAAAATAAGTAAAAAACGATCTTTGACTCGTCGGTCTTAACGGAAAATTAATAAAGTACCTTGACGCTTTTAGATGAAATATTAAGAAATAAATAAAAAAATGAAAATTAAACTAATACATTTTAATTTTTTGTCCGAAAACCCCGATACGGCTTATTTTGTCTTTTCAAGTTTCAAAGAGAAAATGCAATCTGGGGCGTCGGTCTTAACGGAATTTTTGTTTAATTTCTTGATATTAACTTTAACCAGCGCCAAAAACTTGCTTCAAAAATATAACCATAAAGTACTCGATATTTTTTCCGATATTCCCGTTAAGGGAAAGCTTTTTCAGCTTCGTTCGAATTGCAGAGCACAATATCCCTTATCGTGCTTAACGGCATTTTGGATAATGGTCTCAAGCATTTTTTTAAGCTGTCGGGAGATATTTGCTTTTATTAATAAAAAATCGCTTTTTTTCGAAAAAGCTTATTTAGAGTTTACTTGTTTTTGCCGAAACCTCGAAGTGGATAGGTTTATTTTTTCTCTCCAAAGCTTTGGAGCCTATAAATCCTATCTGCTTTATCGGAAAATTTAATAATAGCCATTAGGCTTTTTTACATAAAACCTGGTCTTTTTAGTAATTAAACCCTCATAAGGCGGAGGATACCATGCCGGTCCGAATTAATAACAACATCCCCTCATTAAACGCTCAAAGAATTTTGGGCAACAACAATGATCGTTTGGCTCAATCCATCGAGCGGATCGCATCTGGTATTAGAATCAATCGAGCTGCGGACGACGCCGCCGGATTGGCGATCTCAGAATCCTTACGTTCTGATATTCGAGCTCTGCGACAAGCTAATAGAAACGCTAACGATGGCATTTCTCTTTTAAACACTACGGAAGGTTCCTTAAACGAACAATCTTCTATTCTAATTCGTTTAAGAGAATTGGCGTCTCAAGCATCTACCGGAACCGTTGGTTCCACTGAAAGACAAACGATTCAAATTGAATTTAATTCCTTAAGAAATGAAATTGACAGAATTTCTAACACGTCGGAATTTAACGGAATTACTCTTTTGGATGGATCGTTGGCTTCGACAGTTTCTACCGATGCTCAGCTTATTGTTCAAATAGGATTGGACGCTACAGATAATAGTCGAATTAATTTCAACACAACTATTGGCTTGCAAGCAATTTCTTCGACTGGTTTGGGTATTGAATCCATCGGCGTAACGTCGGCAGCAAACGCGTTAACTGCATTAGATTCAATTAACTCGGCCATTTCGATCGTAACGCAGGCGCGAGGTAAGGTGGGCGCTGTGCAAAACCGGCTAGTAAGAGCTATTAATAACTTAGCCACAACAACTGAAAACTTGCAGGCTGCAGAATCCGCTATCCGAGATGCAGATATTGCCGAAGAGGTGGCAAACTTGACGCGGAACCAAATTTTGGTTGCGTCTTCCACCGCAGTTGCGGGTCAAGCTAATCTACTTCCGCAGTCGGTTTTACAATTATTAGGTTAATTTCAGTTATTTTTGGAGCGGGTTAACCCCCGCTCCAAAAAAAATAAAACTTTTTTCTATTTTTTTTAGCTTTAATTTTTTCCATAATGGTTTCATATCTACCTCTCCAAAACTCCTACAAACAAAGCTTTTTAAGCAATTTTTACATGGCTTGAACTAAAGAAATTAGTCCTTCCTCTCACTTCGAAAAATTTCCCAAACTAAAGTTATTAATTAATCCTCCGATAACCTTGTT
Source organism: Nitrospinales bacterium (assembly GCA_038154245.1). Classification (GTDB taxonomy): domain Bacteria; phylum Nitrospinota; class Nitrospinia; order Nitrospinales; family JAJDAT01; genus JAJDAT01. Next base: position 30,480 of record JAYOZP010000030.1, read on the forward strand.
GAGCGCAACACCGCCCAAAGGATAGAGGCGGTTACAGCTCACGCTTATCAGACTTTACGGAATAAAAATTAAATTCCATTAGAGTTTTTTTTAAAGCGCGTAAAAAATTCGATGATAAGGACAATCATCACGAACAAAAACATTCCTTAGGAGGAGGAAAAAGTCATGCCTGTTCGAATCTTCAATAACATCCCATCTTTGAACGCTCAGAGAATTTTGGGAAACAACAACGACCGGTTAGCGCAATCGGTTGAAAGAATTGCTTCTGGTATTAGAATTAATAGAGGCGCCGACGACGCCGCGGGTTTAGCGATTTCAGAATCCTTACGATCCGATATTCGAGCTCTGCGCCAAGCGGTTAGAAATGGTAACGACGGAATTTCATTGATCAATGTAGCTGAAGGAGCCTTAAACGAACAAGCGTCTATTCTTATTCGATTAAGAGAATTGGCCTCGCAAGCTTCTACCGGTACCGTTGGATCGACGGAACGCCAAACCATTCAATTAGAATTCAATTCTCTTAGAACTGAAATTGATCGTATCGCCAACACAACAGAATTTAATGGAACTAAATTGATTGATGGAACTTTAGCGTCTACAGTTTCTTCAACCAATCACATTTTGGTTCAAATTGGGTTAGATTCCAGCTCGGATAGTCGAATCAATTTAAATCAACAAATCGATTTATCTGCGGTAACAACATCGGGGCTTGGAGTGGATAGTCTAAGCGTTACTTCTGCCGCTGGAGCTTTGACCGCTTTGGATTCAGTAAACTCCGCTATTACTGTAGTTACCCAGGCTCGCGGTAAAGTCGGCGCGGTACAAAACCGTCTCGTTCGAGCGATCTCGAATCTTTCAGTTTCGACTGAAAACCTGCAAGCGGCGGAGTCGTCAATTAGAGACGCCGACATCGCTGAAGAAGTCGCTTTGCTAACGCGAAACCAAATATTAGTTGCCGCTTCTACATCTATGGTCGGACAGGCAAACTTGATACCACAATCCGTTTTACAGTTACTGGGGTAATTTATTCAATTTCATTGGATAAATTGGTCTTCAGTAGAAAAATAGCTTTCACTAGCAATTATTTCTTTAGAGGCGGATTATGGGTAAGACAATACATAAAAAGATAGAAGATCGTTCTTTACGGTTATTTCCTTCGGAAAAGAAACAAAAAATGGGCGAAAATATTCGCCCTAAAAATGGAAAAGATTCTTTCCGAAGGACTTTGACTGGAAAAATTAATTTAGACGATTTTTCTATAGATCAAAAGTTATGTTCGACTCAGATCTATTTAAAAGAGATAAAAGAATGCGAAGCGATTTTATCTAAACAATCTAAACGTCTTCAATTGTTGGGTCAACTTTTACTCATTCATAAAACCCCCAACATGAATGAAAGGGATAAACTTCATCTACAAAACGCTATCCAAAGACTTTTGAGACAAACGGACATTAATTCTAGTCTTTTAGTTGAAAAAGAAAAATTTATCTTCAACAAAACATCTCTTGAAGTGATCTTACCTCCAGACATGGTAACCGATCTAAACGAATCTTATCAAAATGCTGGATTATCACTTGATCCACTATTAAGAGAACATTATTGCGGAAGAAATTTTTCTCGATTTATTTTCAATAGTTTCAATCCCATTTCCCAAATAATTGAGGAAATCTCCGAAGAAACTAATATTTTAAAGCAATTTCAGGCAAGTTTAAGTCCAATTAATGAAAAATTCCTTTGGACAAAAGTCTATTGGAAAAATTTGATACAAAATAGACAAGACTCTAAGCTAGATATCCCACTAAAAACGCGAAAAGAGGTCATAAAATTATTCAAATTTGGATATGACCCTCCAATTTTATAATTTTTTTTATAAAATTGAATTTTGTTGAAAATTCTTTATTTCTAGCGCTTTCCACGTTTTTTTATACGCCCTCTTCACGGGAGAACCCCTTCTTCCCTTTTTACTGGCTAAAGTAAATCCTCCAAAATCCGATAGAACTTCCAAGGCACAAAAAGTCTTTAAAAAATATTTAGCGCCTATCCTGGTTGGCGCAAAATTTCCTGGAGAATTATCGGAAAATCATAGTTTGATTTTACATTTGAATTACCCTGGTTACTTGTTTTAGCAAGGAGGTTAAAACAAGCATTAGTTATTCACGATCAAGGAGGAATCACCATGCCAGTTCGAATCTTTAATAACATTCCCTCGCTGAATGCCCAAAGAATCTTGGGCAACAACAACGACAGACTAGCCCAATCAGTAGAAAGAATTGCATCAGGTATTCGTATTAACCGGGGCGCCGACGACGCCGCCGGCCTAGCGATTTCGGAGTCGTTACGTTCTGATATTCGAGCCTTAAGACAGGCGGTTAGAAACGGAAACGACGGAATCGCGTTGATCAACGTTACTGAGGGAGCCTTGAATGAGCAAGCCGGAATTTTAATTCGGCTTAGAGAACTTTCATCTCAAGCTTCTACCGGTACAGTTGGTTCTACGGAACGCCAAACAATTCAAATTGAATTCACGGCGCTTCGAAACGAAATCGATCGTATCGCTAATACGACAGAGTTTAACGGACAGCGATTGATTGATGGGTCTTTAGCTTCTACTGTATCAAGCACAAACCAAATCTTGATCCAAATTGGACTAGACTCTTCTGCAGATAGTCGAATTAATCTCAATCAACAAATCGATTTAACCGCAATCACAGCTTCTTCGCTCAGCATCGACGCTTTGAGCGTTACCTCTGCGGAAGGCGCTTTGACCGCTCTTGACTCAATCAACTCCGCTCTAACGGTTGTTACCCAGGGCCGTGGTAAAGTGGGTGCGGTTCAAAACCGGCTCGTAAGAGCGATCGCGAATATATCGGTTAGTACTGAGAACTTACAAGCTGCGGAATCTGCAATCCGAGACGCCGACATCGCTGAAGAAGTTGCGTTACTTACTAGAAACCAGATTCTGGTACAGGCTTCTACGGCAATGGTTGGGCAAGCAAATTTAATCCCGCAGTCCGTATTACAGCTCTTAGGATAATTTCAAAAATAAATTCGGAGAGAATAATAAGAATATTGTTATTCTCTCTTAAATTTGAAATTATTTTTCAAGCGTACGAGTTTCCTAAATGAACGGAAACTACCGGCATTGGTCGATTCTAAAAAAGCTAGCCGGGTTTGGTAACTCTTTATAAAATAAGTCCAAACCCGGCAGCTGGTTTCGATTCTACATCCCCAAAATAAACATGTCGGCTTTACGCTCCCTTTCTATTCCTTGCCTCGTTTGAGGATCGTTCTCCCCTGCAAAAAAAACTATAAAGTAATTCCAGCCAAATTCCGTTAGGAAATTCATGACGGACTTGAACCTATTAAATTCGAAATTTTATTATTCAATTTCTCTATATAAAGGAATCAAACATGGTAAACATGTAGCAAAGTAGCTGAGTATCTTTTTTTACTGTTTTGGCAAGGATGCCGAAATTAAAACAATTAAAAATCACGGAGGATTTTTAAAATGCCAGTAAGAATTTTTAACAATATCCCCTCGCTAAACGCGCAGCGTATTTTGGGGATCAACAACGACCGGTTAGCGTCTTCAGTAGAAAGAATCGCTTCCGGAATCCGGGTAAACCGGGGAGCGGACGACGCCGCGGGTTTGGCCATTTCGGAATCGTTAAGATCCGATATCCGAGCCCTAAGGCAAGCCGTTAGAAACGGAAACGACGGAATCGCGCTCATCAATGTAACTGAGGGAGCGCTAAACGAACAAGCTGGAATCCTTATCCGGCTAAGAGAACTCGCTTCTCAAGCGGCTACTGGAACCGTCGGTTCCACAGAACGTCAAACTATTCACTTAGAATTCACCGCGTTAAGAAACGAAATTGACCGTATCGCTGCAACGACCGAATTTAACGGTCAACGCTTGATCGATGGATCTCTTGCATCGACCGTTACGTCCAGTCAACATATTTTGATTCAAATTGGAATCGACTCGTCTACTGATAGTCGAATCAACTTGAACCAACAAATCGATCTTGGAGCCATCACTTCTGCCGGCTTGGGCGTAGACGCCTTAAGCGTTACGGCTGCAGATGCGGCGCTGACCGCTCTGGACGTTATGAACTCCGCGATTACAGTCGTTACGCAAGGCCGTGGTAAAGTGGGAGCCGTGCAAAACCGACTGGTAAGAGCAATTTCTAACATATCGATTTCTATCGAGAACCTTACTTCTGCAGAATCGGCTATTCGAGATGCCGATATCGCTGAAGAGGTCGCTTTGTTAACGCGAAACCAAATCTTGGTTCAGTCTTCTACCGCTATGGTAGGACAGGCCAATTTGATTCCGCAGTCGGTATTGCAGTTGCTACAGTAATACGACAAAAAAAATAAAAATATTTTTTCTTAAAATTGCCATTGTTTTAGCAAGGAAGCTAAAAACAGTATAACGAAATCACTTTTCATGGAGGAAAATTGAAATGGCATTACAAATTTTTACCAATCTCGTTTCTCAAAACGCGCAACGAAATTTAACTACAAATAACGATAGACTAGAAGCTTCTATTAAAGAAGTCGCTTCCGGTAAAAAGTTCCAAAAAGCTGGCGACAACGCTGCGGCATTTTCTATTTCTGAATCCATACGAGCCGATACTCTCGTTTTGAAGCAAGCTTCAAGAAACGCTAACGACGCTCTTGCCTTAGTAAACAGTACTGAAGGTTCAATCGGCGAAATTTCTTCAATCTTAATTCGTCTACGAGAATTAGCTCAACAGTCGTCGTCTGGCGCCATTAGTAACACAGACCGCGAAAGCGTTCAAATTGAATTTGATCAGCTTAGAAAAGAATTAGATCGAATCGCAGGTTCTGCGGATTTTAATGGTCGAAGATTATTAGACGGTTCCTTAGCTAGCGGAGCAAGCGATCCTATAATTATCCAAATCGGGCTTGATGGAACGAGTTCTAATCGATTCAACCTTAATGAAACTTTAAACGTAACCGACTTAAGAGCAGCTGCTCTTGGACTTGACCAACTTGCAGTGAATACCCAAGACGGCGGTATTGTAGCTAACGAGGCCATTGAGAGAGTGCTTGATAATGTCATCGAAATGAGAACTCGAGTCGCCGTTGGAGCTGAAAGATTGGCGCATACCGTAGCTAATATAGATCGATACGCGGAAGAATATGTTAGAACAGATTCTATCATATCTGACTCAGACCTCGGAGAGGGGTTTGCCAATTTAACTAAGAATCAAATTCAAGTACAAGCTTCTACCGCTATGGTGAGTCAAGCTAATTTGAATCCTCAAAGTGTACTTCAATTATTACAACTGGCATAATTAACTTTTAATTCATCAAATTTCGAGGTCATAAATGTATAAAATGAACTATAAGAACGTCCATTCCGGAGCGTTTGCGGGAGCGGCTCAAACCCCCCCGCCCGGAGAATGTTTCACAAACGCAAATATCCCGACAAAACCTTTGTCCGAGGTAAGCGGGGTGTAGTCTGTCCGAATCTTTATTTGAAGGCCCCCCACCCTGGGGGGGCCGACAAATTATTTTTCGAACAGAAAACCTTTTAATCACGGTATTTGACGATTACGCAATGAAACCTTTAACCGTCGCTATCATTGGATGCGGAAGAATCGGAAGCCTTTTGGAAGAAGATCCTCTGCGTGGAAAACCATGCACGCATGCGGGAGCTTTTAACGCTCTATCCCAAACGAAAATTGTGTCGGGTTGCGATATAAATCCAGATAGATTGCAAAGGTTCGGAAACCGCTGGAAAGTCAATGAATTATTTTCAGATTATAAGGAAATGATCCGAAAGACCAAACCGGACATCGTTTCCATTGCAACATGGACACATCTGCATTCGGAAATGGTAAAAACATCGGCTCGTTTAGGAGTTAAAGGAATTTTTTGCGAAAAACCAATCGCTATAAACACGTTACAGGGAAAAGCGATGGTACGCGCGTGTAAAAACAAAGAAATCCCTTTATTGATCAATCATGAACGACGTTGGGACCCTTACTATTGTCAGGCTAAAAAATTAATTGAAAGCGGCAAAATTGGAGAACTCCGAACCATTGTTGGAAATTCCTTATCATGGATTCCTCCCAAACTTTTGGCTTCGGAACACGGCGGTGGCCCTTTATTTCACGACGGCACCCACCTAACCGACTTAATGCTCTTTTTTGCAGGACCTCCCGATTGGGTTTCTGGCTTTGAAGTAAGACCTAATGGGAAAAAATATATTGAAGAAACTGCGGCTGCGACAATCCGTTTTAAAAATGGAACTATCGGTTTCATTGAAGGAGGAGGCGCTCGAAAATATTTCAACTTTGAATTAGATATTCAAGGCTCTGAAGGAAGAATCCTAATAGGAAACTCGGGCCGAGAATTATACGTAACAAAGAAAAGCGGACGTTTTACAGGATTTCAAGAACTTGAAAAAATCCCTTTCCCCAAAATAAAAAACTATGAGAGCCCCTTTGTTGGTGGCGCTCGCGATTTAGTTCGACGTCTACGCAGAAAAACGCCAAGCGCTTCTTCTGGTTTGGACGGTCTTAGAGCTCTTCAAATCATCGCGTCTATATATAAGTCCGCGCAAAGCGGAGGCAAACGAATCAAAATCCGTTAGTCAAAACTCACCCATATAGTTTCCTTCCTAAAACTTTTTCAAAATATTAAGTTATAAAGTTAGACCATCTCCCCTCAAGCAAAAACATTAAAAATTTTTAATTGAAAATAGTTTTTTGGATGTGATAATTTTTTAAAATATTAAATTGAATAGAGAGCTGTTATACTTCCAAACTTAGCTATTCTTAGCAGGAGATAAAATGATTTCGGTCGATGGTTTGACCAAGTTTTACGGCCCCCGCCAAGCAATTAAACAACTGACATTTAACGTAGAAAAAGGGGAAGTAGTAGGCTTTCTTGGGCCAAACGGCGCTGGAAAATCTACCACGATGAATATTTTATCGTGCATTATTCCCGCTTCCGGGGGTTCGGCAAAAATTAACGGATATGATATCTTCGAAGAATCTCTCGAAATAAAAAAGATCATAGGATATTTGCCCGAAATTCCACCGCTCTATCCCGATATGATTGTATCGGATTATCTACGTTTTGCCGCCGGAATCCGATCTGTTCCAAAAAACAAAATAGACGAAGCAGTCGAAACGGCTTTAGAAAAATGTTGGCTTAAAGACGTTAAACACCGAATCGCCGGTCGACTCTCAAAAGGTTTTCAACAACGAGTTGGGTTAGCTCAAGCTCTGATTCACGAACCGGAAATTTTAATCCTGGACGAACCGACAATTGGGTTAGATCCTCTTCAAATTATTGAAATTCGTAAATTAATAAAAGAACTTTCAAAAGATCGAACGATTATCTTGAGTTCGCATATCCTTCCGGAGATTACTCAAATTTGTCAACGAGTCGTCATCATTAATGAAGGAGAAATTGCGGCTGTCGATTCCCTTGAGGGACTCACAGCTTCGCTGAGAAAAACCGAAAGGATTCAATTATCCATTCGCAAAGGACAAGACCAAGCTATAGAAATTCTCGAAAAAATCCAAGGCGTTACTTCAGTGAGTCAAAACGATAAGGGAGAATTTCAAATCGAATGCGAACTAGGTTCAAACCTACAAGACGACATCGCGCGAACAACGCTCGATAACAAGTGGGGACTTGTAGAATTAAAACAAACAGCCGTTTCTCTTGAAGACGTATTCCTTAAACTCACTACCGAAGAAGCCCAAGTTTAGTCATGAGATCCACTTTTATAATCGCTTTTCGAGATTTGAACGCTTTTTTCAAATCGCCTATTTTTTACGTATTAACCGCCGTATTTTTAATTTTATTCAATTATATTTTCTTCAATATTCTTAATTTTTTCAGCTTCCAAAGTATGCAAGCCGCCCAATTTCAAGGACAAATGGGGGGTATGGGTCTTAATCTAAACGATATGGTTGTTCAACCAGCATTGCATAACATGGGCGTTATTCTTCTGCTTATGATACCGCTTATAACTATGCGAAGTTTTTCCGAAGAGAAAAAAAATAAATCTGTAAATTTATTATTATCTTCGCCAGTTCAACTCCATGAAATTGTAATAGGGAAATTTCTAGCATGCTTTCTAGTCGTCGCAACTATGATTGCGTTGACGTTAATTTCGATTGGATTACTGTTTTACGTTGGCGAACCTGAGTTTGGTCCCGTGGCGACAAGCTATCTTGGAATGTTACTAATGGCAAGTTGTTATATTTCCGTAGGAGTGTTTGCTTCTTCTTTAACGGACAACCAAATAGTCGCTGCGGTCATGAGCTTTGGATTCACCTTGTTCATGTGGATCATTGGATGGGGAGCGCAAGCCGCCGGTTCCGATTTTGGAGAATTGCTAAAATATCTTTCTTTGATCGATCATCTCGATCCGTTTTTTAAAGGCATGCTCGACATGGGAGACCTTGGTTATTATATTTCAGTGATTCTCTTCGGGCTTTTCTTAACTCATAGAACTCTTGATTCTAATAGATGGAGATAAGATAGATGTCAAAATTTATTTCCATATCTGGTTGGCTTGGCCTGTTTTTTCTATTAATCGGGCTTTTTGTTTATATTGTCGTTCCCTCGGAAACTGAAATCGCCGCTTCGTTAGCCGCAGTGGGACTGGTCAATGTAGGATTCTTTGTCTTTTCTGAAAAAACAAAAATCAAAAAAGTTCTTACGGGACGAACAGCCGTTTATGGAGCTAATTCGGCAATATTAACAATCGCGTTTTTAGGAATTCTTGTATTCGTCAATTTACTTTTATCAAGACATAATCACCGCTTTGATTTTACCGAAGGCGGAATCTACACTCTTTCACCACAAACTAAAAAAGTAATTTCCTCTTTAGATAAAAACGTGAAAATGACCGCTTTCTTCCAAACAGAAGCTCCGGAAAAAGCCGATTTCCAAACTCTTGCAGACGGATATTTAGGCCTTTCCGATAAGCTCGAATTAAATTTTGTCGATCCCGATAAAAGTCCTGCAGTCACAAAACAATACGGAATCAAAACTTACGGCACGGTGACTTTGGAAAGCGGTTCCAACGAAACGAAAATAAATAATCCAACTGAAGATAATCTAACCAACGGCATATTAAAGATTCTACAAGATCGAAAAAAGACGATCTATTTTCTCGAAGGTCATGGAGAAAGAAATACTAAAGCTAGCGGCAAAGAAGATTACTCGCAAGCAAAAGCGGCCCTGGAAAAAGACGGACATAGCGTTAAGACATTGCTCCTTTTGCAAACAGCGCAAATTCCTGAAGGCGCCGATATGGTTATTATTAGCGGTCCGCAAAAACCGCTGGTCGATAAAGAAGAAGAATTACTCGAAGCTTATTTAAATCAAGGCGGAGCCGTTTTATTGATGGCAGACCCTCAAACCGATCCAGGACTCAAAACGTTATTATCCAAATGGGGTATTGAATTAAGGGACGATTTAATCATCGATCCTCTATCGAAATTATTTGGCGGGGACTTTGCGGCTCCAATCGTCAACAGCTTTGCTCCACATGAAATTTTTAAAGACTTTGGACTCAGTGCTATATTCCCTTTATTAAGATCGATCGCAATAAAGCAATCCAACGACGTGCAAACTGTTGAGCTTTTTAAATCGGGCCAAAACAGTTGGGGAGAAATTAATTTAGAAGGCGGCAAGGTACAGTTTGACGCTGGAGAAGACACCAAAGGTCCCGTTATGGCGGCTGTTATAGCAACAAAGAAAATCGGAGGCCAAGAAGAAGCTTCCGCAGAAGCCGACGCGAAAAAAGAAACAAAAGAAGGCCGCTTGATAGTAATCGGCGATTCAGATTTTGCGAACAACTCTTATTTTGGTTTTTCTGGAAATGGCGATTTATTCTTGAACATTGCTTCCTGGATGGTTGAAGAAAAAAATCGAATATCTATTCGACCCAAGGAGAAGAAAAATAATCCTATCCAATTAACCCGCGCCCAAGGAACGCTTATCTTTTTAGTGACGGTAATCGTCGTTCCTGGAGCCACCCTTTTGGCAGGGTTTAAAACCTGGTGGAGAAGACGCGGCCTATGAAATTTAAAGGCGCTCTGGGGATGACCATAGCCCTGGCCGCTATAGGGTCATACTACTTTCTGGTCGACGTCCCCGCAGAGAAGAAAAAAAAAGAAGCGAAAGAGCAATCCGAAAAAATCGTTTTGTTCGACGAGAAAGACGCAACCAGTCTAACCCTCTCTTCCAATGATTCTAAAATCAGTCTAAAAAAAGACGGGGATAACTGGAACGTTGTAGAACCTCTCAAATCAAAGTCGGACGACGACGAAGTCGATAATCTTCTCAATACATTAAAAACCGCAAAACATAGCCGAGTTGTAGACGAATCTCCTAAAGATCTATCCGCATTTGGACTGAAAGACCCTAAACTCACTCTTACCTTAGGACTCAAAGAAAAAGGCGACACTTCTATACTCGTCGGCGAAGATTCACCAATAGGCTCCTCGCTTTATATAAAATTAAGCGACAAACCCTCCGTTTTACTCTCTTCTGTATCGCGCAAAGATTTAGATAAATCTCTGTACGATTTAAGAGATAAAACGATTCTCGATTTTTCTACGGGTGCTATTTCAAAAATAAATGTCGAACGTGAAAAAATTAAAATTTCTTTTGAGAAAAAAGATGACAACTGGACTATTCAAAGTGGAGAGCTGAACTCCAAAGCCGAAAAATCCGAAGTGAGCAACCTACTAAGTTCAATCGACGTTGGGAAAATCAAATCGTTCGAAGAGGAAGATCCAAAAGATTTATCAAAGTTCGGCCTGGATAAACCGTCGATCAAAATAACGCTCAGCGAAAAAGATAAATCGCATGTTCTATTAGTCGGCTCCAAAAATGACGACACGTATTACGCTAAAACCGGAACAGGCAAAAACGTCTTCGTTTTAGAAACCGCCCTAATAACTAAATTTCCAAAAGATCCATTGACCTTCTTAAGTAAAAAGCTTTTTGATTTTGCTAAAGAGGACGCAACCGGATTCGAAATTAAAACTCAAGGCGAAACAATCAAAGCCATCAATAAAGGCGAAAAAGACGCCGATTGGAAATTAGAAGCTCCAATCCAAACAGAAACCGACACAGCTACCATTAATAGCTTATTCTTTGATCTTTCAGACGCTCAGGTAGTCGAGTATGTCATTGGCAAAGCGGAAAGTTTGGAACCTTATGGTTTAGATTCTCCACAAAAATCCTTCACGCTTAACTTAAAAGAAACAGACAAACAAACATTACTCGTTGGCAAAGAAACGTTAGCTCCTGGAACCTTCTTCGCGATGCGATCCGGAGAATCTTCTATCTTCACTGTTAAAAAAGAATCGCTCGATAAAATTTTCAGAACGCTTCACGAATTGAGAAACAAAAGTTTAGTTTCTCTTAAAATGGAAGACGCCACAAAGATTGAATTGAAATATTCAGATAAAACATTTGAATTGGTAGCATCCGGCGACGATTGGACTTTGACCAAACCAGAAAAAATTGACGACATGAAGTCCTTTAAAGCGCGTGACATCTTATGGACACTTAACAATCTAGAGTTTGCAGAAATTATAGAAGCAACGTTGACCGAAGAAACAACAGGGTTGAACAAACCCAAGCTAGAAATCTCTGTCTGGGATAAAAATAAAAAACAACTCGCCCACGTAAAAGTAGGAAAGAAAACCGACGACGCTCTTTATTATGCACAATCGGATGGAAAACCTTCCGTCTATAAAATCAAAGAACGCTTCCTCGACGAAATCCCCAGCAAGCTAGAAGACTTCAAACCCACCCCACCTCCAAGCGAAGAATAGTTCGCCACAGAAGATACTTCGACAGGCTCAGCACAAGCTCCGAAAAACACAGAAAAAAACCTCTTTGTGCTTTGCTTGTTGTTCTCCGCCTATCTTTACGTCATCCTTGAGCCCGAAGGGCGAAGGATCTAGGTAAATAACTTCCTTTAGATTTAAATGGCGGATTCAAGTTGTAAGTGCAACTTTGGGTTTCGATTTAAGAGGTAAGCTG
>JAYOZP010000031.1:0-27290 GCA_038154245.1 Nitrospinales bacterium
GACTTTTTATTACTAACACGTTTAGAGGTTGACCGTCTGTTTCATATTATCTGAACGTCAGACTAGCTTCGCCTGTTAATTAAAAAAGGAACTAAAAGTAAAAAATAAAAAATGTCACATTAAGCTTGTCGAAATGCGACTTCCTTATTTTTGTTCCTTAGGAGGCTCTCGAAATCAGTATACCTCAAAATTATTTTTTGAGTTTAATGGAGAGAGGGTAGTGTTTTGACAGAGCGTTTTAGAGGTTGTTATAACTCGCCAATGGCGCTGGCGCCGCGTAGGATAGAACGGAATCCGTATTTATCTCGAATATGGTCGATTCCTCGATAGAGGTTATCGCGGTTCTCGGGATTGCGCGAAGAAAATAGATCGGCTTGTTGTGGATAACTGGGGGTCAGCGAAGATAGGCGAACGCCAACAAGGCGCACTCGCGTTCGATGTGTGAAGGAACCTTCAAAAAGACGAGCAATAGTTTTGAATATAGTTGCGTCGTCGAGAGTTGGAGCCGGTAACGTTTGCGATCGAGTTACCGTTTGAAAATCTGAGTAACGTAGTTTTAACGTAATACAACGCGCGTATAGTTTGGTTTGGCGTAATTCCGCCGCTGTTTTTTCCGCCAGAAAACTCAGTATAGAGAGCAGAAATTTAGGATCGGCGGAGTCGGTTTCCAACGTTGTTTCCCGGCCAATAGATAGGGTCTCTTCTCGAGGGGAGACGGGAGAGCCGCAAACGCCGCGAGCTTTATGATAGAGAGATACTCCGTGGTTCCCATAAACAGTTTCTAAAAGTTCCAGAGGCAATTCTGCAAGTTGTTTAGCGGTTTTGATTCCTTTTTGTTTGAGTCGTTCCACCATTTTGGGGCCGATACCTGGAATTTTACCAACCGCTAACGGCGCTAGAAACTTTTGCTCCATTCCATCGGCTATCCAAAGCATTCCGTTTGGTTTTGCATATTCGGAAGCGATTTTCGCAATCAGCTTATTCGAGCCAATTCCTATCGAAGCGTTGATACCGACGGTTTCTTTGATGGTTTTGCGAATTTTTTCAGCGACATCTAATGTGGGACCGTGGAGACGTTCACAACCGGATAGATCGAGGTACGCTTCGTCAAGCGACATGGGTTCCACGCGCGGAGACCATTTTTCGAATATTTCGAATATTTTTTTAGAAAATTCTGCGTAACGTCGATGGTTACCGCGTAGAAAGATTGCGTGTGGGCATAGTCGCTTCGCTTGCGCTGTTGGCATTGCGGAATGCACTCCGTATTTTCTTGCGGCGTACGAAGCGGCGGCGACCACTCCGCGTTTATTGGGATCGCCTCCAACAATGATGGGTTTACCTTTTAAAGATGGATTCAACGCTTCTTCTACGGAAACGAAGAATGCGTCCATGTCGATGTGTAAAATTGTTCGTCGTAATGCCATAATAAATCCTAAATTGGCTTACTGTTTTAATTAAAGTTTCGCGCTTTGACCGGCGAAACCGTCGGATTCAATGCGTTCATATTAGCGATGGTCGCGCTTCAAGATCTTGGGACGATCCTTTGATATGCTAAGGACATGCGCATCAAAGGATTAAAAACGAGATTTCTCCGGCTCTCAAAATGGGATGGCAACTGCCCAAACAGAGTTGGTTTTGAAACCTTGCTTTCCTCTATCTTTTTTACATTGAGACCTGCCCTTAGGTACTCAAGTGTCTCGAAGCGCGACCGTGTTTTTTTGAAACGAATCTTGCTTTTTGCTTTCTCAGTACAATACAAAGTATTCTCATTTGAATTTTCTCATTACGCCAATAACTACGCCTTGAATATCGAAATCGCCTTTATCGACAAAAATAGGTTCCATCTCCGGATTAGCGGGTTGCAGACGGATTCCACTACCTTCTCGATAAAATCGTTTCAAGGTGGCGTTTTCATTATCGATTAGAGCCACAACAGTTTCTCCGTTTTCGGCTCGGTTTCTTCGTTCGACAATCACAAAGTCTCCGTCTTGAATATGGTCTTCTATCATTGAGTTTCCTTTAACGCGCAAAACAAAAACGTCTTTATCTTTTGCGTCTGGCAATATGGAAATGGTCTCTTGGTTCTCCAATGCTTGAATGGGATATCCAGCGGCGATGGAGCCAAGTAATGGATATTCCGTAGAGAGAGTTTCTTGTGTTTTGTCTTCTTTTGTTAGTTCGATAGCGCGACTTCTGTGCGCGTCCCGACGAATCAGCCCTTTTTCTTCTAAATGGATCAAATGTTTATGAATGGTCGCGGGCGAGGACAGCCCGAATTCTTGACCAATTTCGGTGATGCTCGGAGCGTAACCGCGTCCAGCAATGTGACTTTCGATGAATTTGTAAATTTCCATCTGTCGCTTGGTTAAAGTTTTCACGCCACCCCCTTATAACTTACATTAAATGGTTCGCTACCACTTGCTAGAGCAAGCTCTTGGCGAGTCTGGATTTTATATAAGTTTTTTTTCACAGTGACCTCTAAAAAATATCTGATCTTTGCTTGCGTATTGTTAGAAAAAAAATCGGTTAATATGAGTTTTGCAAAATTAGCTTACCTGCATATTACTTCCAGCGCTTCCACTGGTCGAACTACAGCCTTTTTTTGCTAACTCGGCAACAATTAATTTCAGCGTTCTTCTTCGTGTTGTGTCCGTCATTTTTGATCGAACAGATTGCGAAATTGTTTGGAGGTGAAGAACCTTTCCTTTTGATTCCAGTCCTTCATGAGAGCTTTCCCTTTTTTTAATTATGCATTTTCGGCCCATGACTTTTTCTAGCTCACTATAATATTTAGTATTGTTAAGATGGTACACGAAAATAAAACGAAAATAAAGCAAAATAATTTTCGCTTTTTGGGGTTGGCGATAAAGGGAGATTTAATATTATTTAATCTTCCAAAAGTGGTTTAAGCTCCATATTTGAATGTATATAGGCTAATTGTTTATCTAATCGTGTTTCCATATAATGGATTCCAATATAATTCGTATTTCTAAAAAGATTTTAGAGTATCAAGGTTACAAAATTAACTCTCATGAACAAATTAAAAGTTTTATTTTTATGCACTGGCAATTCGTGTCGTAGTCAAATGGCCGAGGGATGGACACGCCATTTAAAAGGAGATTTGATTGAAGCTTATTCTGCCGGAACCCAGCCAAAGGGTGTGAATCCGGATGCAGCTTTGGCCATGAAAGAAGCGGGAGTCGATATTTCGTCCCATAGTTCTCAGCATATTGACGAATTTGTCGGCGAGGAATTGGATTGGGTCATTACAGTGTGCGGTAATGCCGACGAAACATGTCCAACCTTTCCAGGAAAAACCCGAGTGGTTCATAAAGGGTTCGACGATCCTCCCGCCTTGGCGATTAATGCAAAATCTGAATCAGAACGGTTGGCTCCCTATCGCAGAGTTCGAGATGAAATTCGAGCTTTTGTGGAAACTTTGCCCGAATATTTAAATGGTATCTCTAATAATTCGGAATTTTAACTTTTGGCAACTCGCTTACCCTTTATTAACAAGGGCAGCTCGTGCCCGATGTCAATTTTTAGAGGTCCCCTAAATAAGGAGATCCCATGAAACGGTTTTTAATATCAGTTTTAGCGGCGGCCTTTTGCTTAACATCTATTCCTACCCAAGCTAATGAAACGCAGCCTTTGAAAGTGGCCGTGATTGGCGATACGGGTATTGGGGAACGGAGTTATAATTTGGGTTTTAAAAAAGCGCTGGAAAAAATTCGCGAATTAAAACCCGATGTTTTATTACATGCCGGCGATTTCATTTATCGGCCAAAAGGCGATCAGAAGGAATGCGCTGAATATCGCGAAGAGGTTAAGGAAGGCTTAGTTAAAGGATTTCAACATAAGTTGTTTGCAATGGGGGACAACGATGTAGAAAACTCTATCAATCAGAGGAAAGGATATTCTGCTATAGGGTGCTGGGATTATTTACTCGACTTGGACGACCCGTTTGATCCTGTTCCCGATGGCGATCCGGTTCCGGGAGCGTTGGAGGGATTTAAAAAAATAGATAATGTCTTTTTTGCGATATTAGATTCCAATCATTGGAAAGATCCAGGTGATTGGCTGGTTCCTAGGTTGCTTGAGAACGGTCGCGACGATTGGACTATCTTCGTTCTTCATGAGCCCATTTTAAGCGTAGCTTGGTTTAACCCGGGTTTTGAAAATGCGGAAAATATAGGGGTGGTTAATCGTTTGAAACCAGATTTAGTTTTTGCCGGTCACCACCATGGGTATCAACGTTTTCTTCCCACAAGGTTGCCAGAGGAAGACGGAGGTCTCGATTACTCTAAGAGAAAAAAAGGGGACAAGGTTAAGTTTAAACGAGGCGAAGGTTCGATTCATATTGTGACTGGCGGCGGTGGAGCATACCTGCGTCCGTTTGCCGAGGACCAGGAAGGCGGTCGCGCTAGACGACATGATCCGCCGAGAAATTTTCGTAAAGCGGTCGCAAAAAAAGCGGTTATGAACCATTTTGTGTTTCTTGAAATTACGCCGGAAAAAATTGTAGGGAAAACCTATCGGGTTTGTCCACAGAGCGGTGGAGGAGATCCTCGATGGCGCCCGGACGATCCTGAAGTATGGGGAAATACAAAACTCGCTTGCGAGGGAGCGACAGAAGAATTTTCAATTTTTGACGAGTTCGAAATTGAAAAAACAAACCGCTAATTTTAGCGGCGAAAGTTTCGCCTTAAAGTCGATCTTATTTGTTGCGGCGTTCATTTGTGTTTTTATACATAATGGACAAGCGGAAGAGCTTAAATTAAAAGTTGCTATAGTAGGCGATACAGGTATCGGAGAACGCGGCTATCGGCCCGGATTTGAAGCGATTCAAAGGGCTATAATGAAAGTTCGGCCCGATGTTCTTTTGCATTTAGGCGATTTTGTTTATCAATCTAAATTGTTGCCAAGAACTTGCGATCCTCGATATTTAGATTTAGCGCGACGCGCGTTTGTTTCTCCTTTCCCATATCGGTTATTCACTCCGGGCGATAACGATTTCCCTCCCACTATTCGAGATCCGATGGCTTCTGGATGTTGGCCTGATTTAGAAGAATTAGATTCTCCGTTTGATAATTTGTTATCCGAAGGCGAGGCTAGGCCCGGAAACTTTGAAGGAACCAAAAGAATAGGTCCCGTTTTATTTGTAATATTAAACTCTCAAGAAGAAAGCGATCCAGAGCCCTGGCTCAGCCCGCGAATAGAACGCGCTAAGCGCGATGGTTTATGGGTTGTTATCGCTGTTCATGAACCTCCATTAACTTCTGGTTGGTTTATCGATAAGCGGAAAAGGTCTCTGAGGTGGATAAATTCTTTAATGCCTGATTTGGTGTTATCGGGGAATCAGCATTCTTATGAACGATTCCATGCTTTAGGGATTCCTGGTGTTGGCGGAGATTTACCATTCAAGAAATCGAATGACTCTCAATATAAAAAAGGCGACGGTTCTATTCATATTGTTTCTGGCGGAGGCGGCGCTACTCTAAAACCGTTTGCAGATTGGAGAGAGATAAAAGGGCGATCAGCTCCTAAGTGGGCGATGGATGCTTTGGCATTTCGCGCATTGACGCATCATTTTGTGTTGTTGGAGATATCGTCGACTTCGATTGTTGGTAAAACTTTTCAAGTATGCGCGACAACAAATGGAGAAGGCGACCCTAGGTGGAGACCGCAAGATTCTTGGTGGCAAACGATTCGCTTACCTTGTGAAGATTCTGAACCAGGAGCGACGAAAATTGACCGCTTTGAAATACTAAATAACAAGGCGGATAAATAAAAAAAGCCTCTTCCGATTTTCGGAAGAGGCTTTTTGTTTGAACTGAGCTTATAGCATTTTATGTCCAGAAACCGACATAGCGCTGACCGAAACTTTACCGTCTTTTACGCCTATGATTCGGCGGTATTCTGGTAAGTCGGAAGCCGCTACTCTTGTATATTTATCGGTGTAGCTTTCGACGTCTTTTATTGAGCCATCCTGATTGAAATAATAAACAGAATATTTCCCCGTAAGAAATTTACCATCAGGGTTTTTAACGCTTTCTTCAATATTAATGGTGAAAGCCATCCTTGGGGTTTTGCGGTTGATTTGTTGAATTCTACCGTCTTTAACTCTATAAAAAGAACTCATGCCGTCGCCGCCCATGACAATACTTTGTCCCAATGGGTGAGCGGGATCGTCGCCAAAATTTAATTTATATTTTCCATCAGATTCCTCAAAAGAACGAGGGCCGCGATGCATTGCAATAGACGCTAAATTTTCTGAAGCGAACTCTTTCAATTCTTCGTCTTGAAGGGATACTTCGATTTCTTTAGGACCTTTAACGGTAATGGTTCCTTTTTCTTCTTTCCCGTCAACATTCACCGTGATATCGGCGCTAAAACCGTTGAAGTCGGATTGCCATCGCGCAGTGTTTCCAAAAACTTCTCGCAAAGTTTCCCGAGCTTCTGGGTTGTCTTCAGCGGTTGTTTCCACATCTTGTTCTTTTGTGTAAGTTGCCATTTTGAACTCCTAAAATAAGTAATAAAAGGTTTAAAACCTTTTAATGAGTAAAAGTAATTGAGCGGTTAAAAATAGGCTTATACCTTAATCCGCTATTAAATTTAAGAACCGTACAGAATTTCGATTTTAGAATCTTTTTTCAAGTTTTCAGTATATTCAGCAAGTTTCTTTTGCCCTTCTATCGTGATTAAGTGCTTTAAAATAGGCTGCTCTACGTCTTTAAACGGCGCGGTATCTGCCGGTTTTGTCTCGATTAATTGAACAACGTGGTAACCATAAGGAGTTTTTACTACGTCGTCGCCAATTTGATTAGGCTTAAGTTTTAAGATTGCCTCGTCAAAACTTGGAGGGAAAACCCCTTTATACATAAAACCTAAATCGCCGCCTTTTTTAGCCGTGGCGACGTCGCGAGAATATTTTTCTGCCATTTCAGAAAAGTCGGCGCCGGCGCGAATTTCCGCTAAAATATTTTTGGAGCTTTCCCAGGCTTGCTGGCTAAACTCGGCTTGCTTTGCCTCAATTTGATCTTTAGGAACGTCCTTAAACATTTCTTTAGTAAAGTGAGGGATATAAATATGTTTTGCTCTATAAGACTCTGGTCTTTGAAATCTTTCTTTATGCGTTTCGTAAAAATCCTTCACCGCTTCTTTTTTGATCTTGATTTTGCCTCGAATCTGACTTTCGACTAAACGCTCTATCATTAAGTCTATTCCAATGTTTGTCCGCAGGCTTTCTACATCAAGATCTCTTGCTTTCAAGGCTTCATGAAAAGCGTTTTCATCTTTATAAGCCGACATTAATTTTTTAAGCTCGCGTTCTACAATTTTAGGATCTGAAGTTTTGTTGGCTTTTTTTGCTTCTTGCCGAAGTAGTTCTCTTACAACTTCATTATTAATGACATCTCGTATGATTTTTCCTTTTTGTTCTTTCAAAATATTTTTTGTGTCTTGGCTATTTCTTCCCATCGCTTTTTCCAAATCGCCCTTCAATTGATCCATAATACGATTGAACTTAAATTTAACGTAATGAGAGTCAATGGGTTGATCGTTAACCTTTGCAACTACAGCGGGAATATTCATTCCCGTTGAATGGTCGGCAAAAGTTTGTTCTTTTGCAGTAGCGTTGGCAACACAAAATAAGAAAAGGAATAAAGAAAGAGTAAGACGAGCGTAAATTTTTTGAGTCATTTAAAGTTTCCTAATGGGGACTTGAAGTAAAATGCGACGTTCAGTTTTTAAAAGGAATCGAATTATTGTTCGATTGCTTTTTTCGTATGTTGAGGTTTAAACCGATTTTACGGTTAGAGATTTATCCAGCTGTTGTTTAACTTGTTTTTCAATGAATTGAAGGGTTCCCGAGGCAGATGTGGAACAGCTGCTACAAGCGCCTTGATAATGGATCAGAATAACGTTTTCTTCTATCCCTTTGAGTTCGACGCCTCCTCCATCGCGAGCTAAATTGGCGCGAATAGAACGGTCTAAAACTGCTTCAATGGTTTTGAGTTTGTCTTCTTCCGATAGCGTTAAAAATTCTTTTTTAAATAGCTCATTATCGGGTTTCTCTTTTTCAACCGTTTCGTAATAATGAACGAACCGATCAATAGTTTGCCAAACATGGTCCTTAATAAAGTCCCATTCAACCGAGTCTTCTTTAGTTACGGTAACAAAGTTATCCATAATAAAAACGCTTTTTACGGGATCTAATTCAAGTAGTTCTTCTCCAAGGCGATCGCCTTCGCAACCTTCTTTGGTTAAATAGTTTTTTTTGCCGTTTTCAAGAATGAAAGCGTTGAGAACAAATTGTAATGCGTGGACATTTGGGGTTTCTCTAGTTCTTAAAACTTTTACTACAGATTTTTTTTCAGAATTAGCTTTAGGTCTAAAAGTTTTCCCGCCTGATAGCGGGGGAGGACTGGGTTTGTCCTTTTTCGTTTTTAATTCTTCTTGTCTTTTTAGAACGTCGCTTAGTTTCACCTTTTACTCCACGTCAAAAACTGGAGATACCCCTCCAGTCAATAGCTTGATTCTCATTGATTTTATTAAATCTAAACATAATAATATAAAACTCGAAGAAAACCAACGGAACGTTTAAACGTTACTCGAAATAATTTTAAGAATCTTAGCGATTTGCAAAATAAAAACCTTCCTTCAGGTAAATTCCTTAATTTCTCAATAACTTGTCTTTTTTAAGCTTAGTAAATACATGACGGAAAATTCTTTGTCTTTTGGAACGGGGTCCTTTTTCATTTTAGGAGGATACTTGGCGGTTATGCTTGGCATAGGCGCATTGGCTAGACTTAAGCGACGAGATAATAGTTTGAGCGATTTTTTCCTGGCAGGGCGGAGTTTTGGCTTTTTTGTATTAATTATGACTTTGTTTGCCACTCAGTATAGTGGAAATACTCTTGTTGGCTTTACGGCGGCATCTTATCGCCAAGGATTTGGTTTTTTAGTGTGCATTCATTTTATGACTGCCATTGTGGCCGCATATTTGTTTTTTGCTCCCGCCTTATACCGATTAAGTAGAGAAAGGGACTACATAACCCCTGGCGATTATATTTACGATCGATTCGGCAGTCATACTCTAAGGATTGTTGTGTCTGTTTTGATGGTGTATGCGCTTTGCAACTTTGCTGTTGCGCAAGTGAAAACGTTAGGAGTCGCTTTCGCAGGAATTTCTCAGGGAAGGGTTCCTGTCTGGGTGGGCGCAGTTGGGTTGGTTGTGATTATGCTGATATACGAGTCTCTTGGCGGAATGCGTAGCGTCGCTTGGACAGATGCGATTCAGGGTATTGCTTTGATGAGCGGTCTTATCTTGCTATTGATTCTAACTTTAAATCATATTTCCGATCTGAGCGGCGCAGTGGAAAAACTTGGTTCTAATCCTGCAACAAAAATGAAAATTGAACGTCCCGATTTTGAGGGAAGCCTTCATTGGTTGAGTTTTATTGTGATGGTTGGTCTTGGAGGCGCTATTTATCCTCAAGCGATCCAAAGAATTTTTGCCGCAAAGAAACCCGATGTTTTAAAGAAATCCTTGGCTGTAATGGCCTTTTTACCTTTTTTTACAGCCTTGGTTACAGTCGTTGTTGGAGTGGTGATGGCTTCTCATTTACCCAGTTTGGAAGCGCAGAATTTGATTCAAGGAAAAGACGCTCTTTCTTCGGAAAGCGTTTTTTCATTGATATGTTTAGAACTCGCCAGAACTTCGTCGTTAGGTTATTGGGCAGTCTCAATTATCTTTGCCGCACTTGTCGCGGCCGTTATGTCGACGACAGATTCGGCTCTATTGAGTTTAGGCTCAATCGCGGCGCAAGATTTTTATAAGCCTCTCCTTAATTCTGACGCTGTGGAAGAAAATTTAACCAAATTTGGGCAAAGAGCGACTTGGGTGTTGATGGTTCCTATAACGTATTTCGCATTAGCTTACAAAGGAACTTTAGTGCAATTACTTCAACTGAAATTCGAATTACTCATCCAGTGTGTCCCTTGTTTTTATTTGGGAATTCATTGGAAAGGTTTAGACGCAAAAACCGCTCTTTTGGGCATTTTTGCAGGGCTAGCGACAACGATGATATTGACTTTTGGCGGCGATTTAGGAATTCTTGAAACGAATCATAAATTAGTTTGGGGTATTCATGCTGGGATAATAGGACTGTTGGTAAACGTAATTGTTTGCGGTACTGGTTTGTTCCGTGGTACAAAGGTATAAATCCCGATATTTAATTTTACGAGAACACATGTCAATTAAAAATGATTCAAGCGCTTCGCAATACGCTCAGAGTGGAGTGGATACTCAGTCTGCCGAGAATTCTTTGGGCGGACTTTTAAACCATATATTACCAACTTGGAAATTTAACCCGGATTATCCAGTATTAGGAGGGAAGGGGTTTTACGCTAGCGTTATAGACATTGGTAATGGCGATGGTATCGCTTTTTGCACCGATGGAGTTGGAACTAAAATAGTTGTCGCAGAAATGATGGATAAGTACGACACGATTGGAATTGATTGTGTTGCGATGAATGTTAACGATGCAATTTGCGTCGGAGCCCGCCCTATCAGTTTGGTTGACTATATAGCATGTCCTAAAACTGATGACCGTATTTTCGAAGAGATTGGCAAAGGGTTAGCCGAAGGGGCTCGGCAAAGCTCAATCAGTATTAGCGGTGGCGAGATATCTCAAGTAGGAGAGATCGTAAAGGGTATTGATTTAAACGCGTCTTGTATCGGCCACGTCAAAATCGACAAGATAAACACCGGAAGTAGGATTAAACCGGGAAACGTAATCATCGGACTCGAAAGTTCGGGGATTCACTCTAATGGATTAACTTTGGCGCGTAGGGTTTTACTTGGCGAAACGTTAGAAGAACAAAAAGCTAATTTAAATAATCACGAAAAAGCATTTTGTAATAGTCTGGGAATGGAGTTGCTGAACCCCACGCGAATATATGTTGCCGAAATTATGGAACTATTAGATTCATTAGATATAAAAGGTATGGCTCATATAACTGGCGGAGGGTTTACCAATTTAAATCGACTTGCGGTCGAAAATGTTCGTTTTTCAATAGAAGCCGATTTGCCGGTTCCGGCAGTGTTTCGATTGATTCAAGAACGAGGAAAAATTTCTAACGCGGAGATGTACGAAGTATTTAATATGGGAATTGGTTTTTGTGTGATTGTCGATACAGCCGACGCTGATAAAGCGATTAGTATTCTAGAAAAACACGGCACTCCATCAAGCGTTATTGGTCGCGTTACCTATGGAGACGGCAAAGAAGTTGTTCTTCCAAAACTTGGTCTGGTAGGCAAAGGTTCTTCGTTTCAAACTATTTGATTTTATTTGTGAATTAAAAAAGTTTGCATGCCGTCGAAGAACGCCTCGTCGTCTTTTAATTCAAATATTTCTTTGATTTTATAATTTCCCGGTTCAATAGAAGAGAGCCTAAACTCTATTTTCCAATAGTGTTTAATTTCTTTCGTTGGGTGTAAATAGTTCCAGTGAGGATGAGTTATTCTTATTTCTGGTTTTCCTTTTTGCAAACTGTATATCCCATACAAAGGAGCAATTTGAAAAAATTTTGCTACGCTGTTACTTCCTTTCAACCAAAAAGGAACCGCGCCTTGGGTTCTTGATAGCATGCTCCTAGATTTTTGAAGGTATTTTTTCCCATAAATATAAAGTAAAAAATTATCTTGTGTTTTTACTTTTATGTTTTTCCCTTCGTTTGAGATAGCTAATATTTCTTTTTTTTGTTTTCTTTTTAAAACCAAGCTTTTATTCCCTATAAATTTAAAGTCCTCAGAAAATCCCACAGAAAATAATGAGTTGGTTTTGAGGTCAATAGACTCGTCGGTAGTTGAATTATTATGAGAATTGAGGTTGTCGATCTTCAGATTTAAGGAGTGAACTCTGAATGATCCAATATCTTTTTCGACGTCAAAGTATTTTTTCGTCCATGGAAAGGCCCACCAATGTTTTTTATTATATCCAGCAATTGAAAGAATTTGATTGGGTTCGATTCC
This sequence comes from Nitrospinales bacterium, assembly GCA_038154245.1. Lineage (GTDB taxonomy): Bacteria > Nitrospinota > Nitrospinia > Nitrospinales > JAJDAT01 > JAJDAT01. The sequence continues at coordinate 12,038 of JAYOZP010000031.1, forward strand.
CTTTTTACCGACGATGAGGATACGTTTTAACTTCTTGTCGCGCAAAATGTTCAACATTTTTTTGCTAGATGGATCTTCGATATAGTGTCTCAGAACTCTATCGTAAAAGGGAAATAAGATTAAGTCGTGAGGGCTGGTTTCAGACGTTATATAGCTCAAAACTTCTTTAGATTCGTTGATTCGGCTTACAGATGAGTTTAACCTTTGGTCCAAATAGGTTTTCGATTCATAAATGGAAATCACTCCTAAAATTAAACAAATAAAAAAGGTCAATGCGGTTTGAGGCTTTGGAGAAAATGATTGAACGCTTTTACAAATACCCAAAGAAGCCAAAATCATGAAGGGTGGAATCCAGAATACGAAAGTTCTTGGAGGTCCCATGACATTGCTGGCAAAGATAAAAAAGATTGGAAAAACAAATAGACAAGTAAAAAGAGACGACCATGGAGTATCTCTTTTTAAAAAAAAAATACCTAATACTACGAACAAATAAAAAAAACCGCCCCACGGTTGCGACAAATAATCCAACGTTTGTTCCAATTTTGAAAAACTTATTTTTAAATCGTTTAATCTCAAAAATTGATTTGCGTAGTTTGTATAGCTAATTACTCCCCGTTGTAAATCTCCATAGATGGCCCAATAATAAATGGCTAGAATAATAAAAAGCGTCCATAGAGCCCAAGTTTGCTTAATGAAATTATGTTTAGAGGGTTTTTCATAAATAACCGCAAATAAAAAATAGACTCCCAATCCAAATAAGAATCCCAAATTACTGGGGATAGCAAAAATAAAGCAAAGTCCTCCCACAATCCATAATGCTTTCCAATAAAACTTAACTTTAGGTTCCAAGAGTTTAATCAGCGCTATTAATAGAACAATTGCAAAAAATAAAGTGAAGATATATCCCCTGCCATTGATTGAATAATAAAAACGTGGGTAAGAAAATAAAAGAAGAAGAGAGGATACAAATGCAATTTGACGGTTTTGAACGATTAGGTGAGTTAGAATATATATTAGCGGGATCGATATGACTCCGGCTATGAAAACGGGGAAGTGGAAAGCCCATTCATGATCCCCAAAGAATCCCATACTCATTCTTGAAAGGGCTGTAAATAATTTATGATTTGTTATATCTGAATAGCTAAAAAATAGATTTGAAAAAGGGTAGGACCAATCAACTAAAAAAGACGCGGCTTCGTCGCCTTCAATAGGGACTTTAAAGGCAAAAATAGACGAGGCAATTCCCGCAAAGGTTAAAACTACTAATATTTTAAAATCGGTCCGAATGTGAGGCATCTTTTTGCAGATAGCGGTGCACAAATTGGCTAGAACAACTGAATCTTTCCTTCCGAATCAAAATAAATTCCCTGGGCCGCCAAGTATTGCAACACATGCTTAAGTTGAGAAAGCTTACTCAAAGCTTCTGTTATCTGCTTAAATTGTTTTAGCGAGCTAACTGAAATTCGTTTCAGTCCCGGCGCCTGAATTATATTTCCTAGAATTTTGTCTTTTAATTGGATGTCGACGCTCAAATTTCCATTTTCCAAAACTAAGAATAATTGATGTGGAGTGGCTAATTTGAGTTTAGATCTTGTAGAAACTATTGCAGGTTTACTTTCCTCAGGATCTAAAAATAATAAAACTCTATCCAAAGCTTCTTCGCCAATACGAGTGATAGCTATTTTGGCTTCAATCTCTTCTATATCTACCTCTTCGCTTTCGTTGTTAATTTTTAAGCCTAATCCTACATTACCGTCAATTTCGGTTTGTGCTTTTGGAGCGTTCAGTTTTTGTCCGGTAAGATCTTCAAAACTCAATTCGGCGAACTCCGTAAAAAATTTTAACGCTGGGCCTTGAGGCGTTTGTTCTAAGAATAGATTTCCGGCAACGCCGCCAGATAAAACATCTAATAAGAATTTTTCGACACGCAATTGATTATCTTTATAAAAGAGATCGACCCCTATATTTTTTGCGCGATACTTATCGAATCGAAGAGATTTGATTGTAAAGATGTCTTTGAATGGAGAAAATTCTCTTAATTGAGAAAAATAACCTTTTTGAGCCGATGTTATGGAAGGTTTTTGAATTAAAGTGAAATCGTTTTTATTTAATAGAAGCTTTTTACTGAAAATTATTTTTCCATTTACTTCTTGAATTTCCATATTGGGTTTTATTAATAAATTAAAACGGTCAAACCCAAGGTTGCCGCCCGCTTCAATTTGTTTGCCGGCATTTTGATTTAATTGAAAGTTAAAATTTAGTCCGCCAGTCGTTTTTATTTCTTTGACTAAAGGAGGGATTGAGTTTGCGTCTAATCCCGCGTTTATTTTTAAAGAAGCGTCCATCATTTTGATTGCATTGTCAGGCGTAAGCTCCAGGGATTTATTTAGAAAACGCTTAAATCCTTCAATTTTACCGGTTGCAGAAGCTTGAACGCCAATTGCCGGAATTTTAAAACTTTGTTTTATAAATGCAAGCTGGTTCCAATTTTGAAGTAAATAATTAAATTGAAACTCAGGGTTTAAAGCTTGGTCTTTCAGAATATCTTTTTTCAAAAGTTTGGCTATGGAGATTTGTCCTTGGATTTTAGCGTTCCCGTTTTCAAAGTTTGCGTTTAAATCGTGATTAAGTCCTTCAATTTTTAAATCTTTTTGAGGCATTTGTACCGATACGTTTTTGACGGAAATTTTGGTTCCTAGTTTTAAAGGAATTTGAAGGTTCTTAACGGCCTCGGCTGTTGGTATATCGCCATTGAGGTTAAAGTCCAAAGTTGCTTTTCCAGACGCTTGAATTTCCTGGTTTTTAAATTCGTCAATGGCCACTTTAATAGCTGCTTTCCCCTCTTTATTTTTATAGTTTATAAGCGTGGAAGCGTTTAAGTTTTTCGCCGATAGTTTAGGTAAAGAAACGGTGGCGTCTTGGATTCCAAATCTACCGGAAAGCTCAATAGGTAATTTAAAACTTTTAAGATCGGAAGGAGTGGGAATATTTCCTTTAGCTGCAATATTAAGCGAAGCGATTCCTTGTACGGTTAAATTTTGAGCTTGAGTTTTTACAGGATCGGGAACTTTTTGCCAAATAGTGCCAAGGTTCGCCTTTTGCATGCGTACTTTAAGATCAAATGATTTTCCCCACTCTTTTAAATTTCCTTGAACTCCAATTTCTAGAAGGGAAGGAAGGGAAAGCTGAGCGGTTTCGATAACAATATCGCCTTTCTTTAAATTTTGTCGACTGTTGGCTTTGAGTTGAATTTCTTCTAAAGCCATGAAAAAGTCTTTATCCATTTTGTAGGATGGAGAAAAGATCTTAGCCGTTAATGAAGTGTTGGCGCTCGCTAACGTTTTGTCTCCAATATTAGCGGAAAAATTTGCTTGAAAACCGTCCGCTTTGATTTGATTTAAAGCCGCAATTTTATTTGTGTTGATCGTCCCGTTTACTGAAATATTGCGCGCGTCTTGTTCTTTAGGATATAAGTCCGCTTTTGCATTTGTGGTCAAGTTTAGATTCGAAAGATTCGCAGCCGGATTTAAAAGATTAACAGACTCAAGGCCAATATTGGTTTCGTAAGTTAGAGGAATCATTCCAAAGTTTCCATTTATCGGAATGGACTTGCCAATCTTAATGATGGATTTAGTTTTAAGAGGTCCAACAACAGCCAAATCGGGCGCCAAGGCTTCTTTTACATCCAAATCTATAGTGATAACTGGAATTGATATTTTTTGCTCGTTTGTTAAAGAAGCTTTTAAAGCAGTCTTTAAGCTCAGGTTATTTACAGAAGCGTTGGGAACGGCTACATCTACCTCGTTAATTTTTACATTGATGGATGTGTCGGCTTTTTCGGGCAAAAACTTTTCGTTTAAATTCCCTTCTAGTTTAATCGTTTCTGTTACGGAGCCGCCTAGTTTAGAAAATCCAATTTTTTGCCAAATTGTTTTTGGGAGAAAGGGTTTGATTTGTTTTAAGTTGATTTTTGAAAATTGAGATATGAGAAAAGATTTCTTCCCAAAATCGAAGACTTTGCCTTTTATGCTTAACTTTTCTATAGGACCAGAGGTGAATTGAAATTTTAAAGAATCAAAGTCGCCTTTTACAAAGTTTCCTTTTGCGGAACCATCTGCGGAAAAATTGGTTTTTATTATTCCAAACTCGGGGTGATCCATTTCAGCCGACTTTAAGGAAGTTTTAAGTTTAACTTCATTGCTTGTTAAACCCGGTTGTGCTCCCATTATTTCTATATTTTGTTCCAAGTTTTCAGCTCTAAAGTTTTGGAAGGCTGCAGAAGCTATCTTGAAATTTATGTTGGCCTTTGTCGATTGTGGAATAAGGTTTTCTAGACGTATGTCGCTAAGATCGACGTTTGCCGAAAGATTTTGAACGTTCGCCTGCATCTCGGGGTAATTTAAGGCAATGTTTTTCAGGCTAATAGAGCCATTTGGGATTTCGGCGGTTTTAAGTTGATTTTGGTTTAGCTCTCCGATGATCTTGAGATCTTTGACGCCAAGTTTTCCTTGAACGTCAATTGCAGGCATTATCCCAAGCGGTTTGATAAGTTTAGTTAATTCTAAAAGGTCTAAATTGGCGGATGATAAAACAGTTTGGAAAATTGGATTAGTTTTAATTCTTGCCGCAATAGCGTTCATTTCAATTTGGTTATTATTTCCAATTTGTAAAATAAAATGTTCTAGCTGGGCGGATTCACTTTTTAAATTTACTGAAGCTCTGAAATCCGTTTCTATATTTGGAGAAGGTAAAGTCCTTTTTACTTTGACAGAATTATTGAAAATATTTAGACGACCTCCTAAGATAAATTGCCAAAGATTTTTTGCCGAGAGAGTAAGCGCCATTGATAAATTTGTTTTAACTTCTGTTTCAGTTGAAAACTGGAGAAATTCTAAATTTGGTTGGTCTTTTGGAGCGTTAATAGAAACGCTCAAATCGGCGCGAATTTCGTCTAAATTGAAATTACCGGTAGCTTTTACGCTAAGGCCATTTAATCTAGCGACTAAATCGTTATCTTGATTCAGTAAAAAACGCAAATTTTTAACGCGCAATTCGTTTAAGACTGCGGCAATAGGTATCGGCGGCAACTTTGTCGATCCTGTTGGCGCAGGCGCCTGCTTTTTCGGAGTTTTTCCAAGATCTAAAAGAGGTTGGAAATTCCAGATTCCATTTTGCGATATTAATTTTATGTCTGGATAATCTATTGCGGCTTCATTGAGGATAAATTTCCCTTGTAGGAGTTTAGTTAGGTCGTAATCTAATACCACCGATTTGGCGTAAAAAAAGTTACCTCCTTTTCCTACGTTCAACTGGGATAATTCCAAGCCCCTCAACAAGCTAAAGTCTAATCTATTTATAGATACGGGAAGGTTTAAAGATTGCGTTAGTTTTTGTTCGGCTAAAACCTTTAATTTCTCTCGCGGTAAATAGAGTTCTATCAAAATGCCGGCGGCAACAATTAAGAGTATTACGACACCGATAAAGTCGAGAGTTAAACGTAGAAACCCAATCCGCTTTTTGGGGGGCGGTGTTTTAGCTTTTGTTTCTTTTGGTTGTTGAACCTCTGGTTTTTCTGTTTGTGTTTGCGGTTCCGGTTCTTTTTTCGGTTCGGGTTCTAGAGCTGTTTTTTTTTGTTTTACTTCACCTATATTTTTTTTTAGCAGGTTTAGTACTAGAGAAGGTTCAGGCGGTGGGAGATCAAGTTCAAACTCCTCGGCTGACGGATCTGGGGGAGGAAGATCAAGATCAAAATCATCGTCGGAAGAATTAGTCATCGTTTTAACTAAGTGTTTTTTTCAAGCATTCCGCTACCCCTGCCGAAACCTCCGTTATGAAATCGATGTCTAGAGTTTCTAAGGTGTCGGTAGGTTGATGGTAATGTGGATTCCTAAAGAATGCGGTGTCGGTTATCATGACTGCTTGATGTCCACGATCCCAAAACGGAGAATGATCGCTTAGTCGAACCTCTTGAAAATCATCGCCGGGTCCAGGAACTACCAAGGCTTCAGCGGGTAAATTTGGGGAGGCTACTTTCATTGATTCCATTAATTGAGCGACAAGTTTTTGAGAAGGCTCATTGCCTACAATCGCGATAAAATCCCCTGAATCCGGATATTTTGTTACGTCGATATAAGGGGGATACTTTTGCGAACCAGCTTCAGGGTTTCTAAATCCAAGCATTTCTAATGAAATCATTCCACATATTTTGCCAGATTCATAAGAGGAAATTCTTTCGACAAAATGCTTACTTCCAACAAAGCCATACTCTTCTAAAGTAAATCCAGCATATATTAGCGTAGATCTTAATGGAATATTATTTAAACAGCGAGCTATTTCCAAAAGCGCCGCGACTGCGCTAGCGTTATCGTCCGCTCCCGGAGATCCATTAACTGTGTCGTAATGGGCCCCCAAAACAAAATAGGGAGAAGATGGATCAGATCCTGTTTGAATTCCCAAGATGTTATCTGAAAGAGTTCTTTCAAATTCTACAGGGATTTCTTTTACTGAAAGACCAAGATTTGTAAAGTGATTTGCGATGTATTTTCCACATTTATGAAGTTCCTCAATGGAAGTATGGGGATTACGTTCTCCAACCAATAAACTTAGATGAGATTCAATATTATATTTTTTGGGGAGATCCATTTTGGAAGTAATCTTTGGTGTTGATTTTTAAAGGATTACCACGAAAATGTATCATAATTTGCAAAGCGTTATCTAGAAAAAATGTTTACATTTTTTCCTTAAAAGCCTAATATAATCGACATGATTAAGGTCCAATGTTATTCCGGATATACGGTGAACGAGAAGCCCATGGCTTTTAGTTTGCACCACTCTACTTATCAGGTTAGCGAGATAATTGACCGGTGGTATGGAGAGAACTCCGTATATTTTAAAGTTAAGGCGGATGACGAAAATATTTACTTGCTAAAGTACGATAAATTACAAGATCAATGGGATTTAGTGTTTTATAAAAATCCCAAAAAGTTGGACGTTCTAATGCCTGAAGAAACTCTTTACGGACCTTTTGCGCCGACTAGAGAGACAGATTGGAGTTCGAAACGGCCGACCGCTTTAAATTAACGCCAATTTCCGTCCTGTTGCGAAGGTATTTATTTAACTTTGCTTTTCCTGCCTAATAAGTGGCAAAACATTATTTCCTCTCCTGAATGAGTTTCTCAGAATCCCAGATTCAGCAATACGCTGGACACCGACAGAAAATGGTGGAACGCCATCTTTCTGATCGAGGAGTGAAAGATTTGCGTGTATTAGAAGCCATGAATCGCGTTCCTCGTCACCTATTTGTTCCGGCGGCTTTGCAACACAGAGCTTATGGAGACCATGCTTTACCCATTGGAGAAAACCAAACGATATCTCAACCATATATGGTTGGTTTAATGTCGGAGTTGCTTGGATTATCAGAAAACGATAAGGTTTTGGAAATAGGGACTGGGTCAGGTTACCAAACAGCTGTTTTGGCAGAATTAGCGGAACAAGTTTTTACGATTGAAAGAATAAAAAACATTGGACAAGCGTCTCAAAAACTTTTAGACCGCTTGAATTACCGCAATATCGTCTATAAAATATTCGACGGAACAAACGGCTGGAGAGATCAGGCTCCTTATGATGCAATATTAATCACTGCTGGAGTTAAACAAGTTCCCCCTCCTCTAATTGATCAATTAAAAGAAGGAGGTAAGTTGGTAATTCCAATTGGAGATTTAGAAAGTCAAAAGTTGACTGTAATTACTAGACGAGAGGGGCAGGTAGAATCTAAAGATGTTGCCGAATGTAAATTTGTTAAACTAATAGGTAAGTTTGGTTGGACAGATAACGGACATTCTTAATATTCTCGGGTCTAGTAATATGTAAGAAGAATTATTTATTAGTTTGGAATCGCTTAATGTATTAGTTCTATTTAACTGTTTTTTTAAATTCGCTAAGGAGAAAAGCCAGTGTTCTCAAGAATCATTGAAAAGGGGAGTTTTACGTTAGATTCAGGAGTTAAGTCCTCCTACAATTACGACTACTCCGCCGTTTCAGATACAATGAACCGAGCTTACTGCCAGTTGTTGAAATATAAGCTAGACCAATGGCAAAACCAACATGGAATGTTTGATATTGTGGTTGGAATTGAAACCGAAGGAATTCGGATTGGTTATCAGCTTGCGGAAATGATGGAGTTGCCGTTTACGGTTATTCCACATAAAAGGACTGATTTTGAACAATTGGTAAAGCCTTCTTGGGGGGCCGATCCACACTTTTTAATTGTGGACGACATTGTTACTACCGGACATTCTATGGTTCGAGCAGTTGACTTTTTAGAAATTGAGGAAAAGGAAGAAACGGTTACTTTTGGTTGTATGATTAGGCGAAATCCAGGCAACCTAGATTATTCGGCTGTAACGGGAGATCGTTCAAAAGAAGAAATGCATGTTATTGATCGTCGATTTGACGCTATAGATAAGCGATTAGTTTCTTTATTCAACGAGCCGGAATAAACATTTTAGAGTTTTTTGAAAATTCCATAGGTTTATCTTTAAGTAAAAGAAAATAAAGATTACCTTTCTGCATATAGCGTCCCGCTAATTGACCGGCTTGTTTTCCAATACCAAAGTACAAGTCAACCCGACCAAGGCCTTTAATTGCGCTTCCTGTATCTTGGTTTAAGACAAAGCGGGTGAATGGTTTCCATTTGGTGATTTCACCCGAGGCGTCTAAGACGGGTTTTTGAGATGAAATAAACGCTAAGCCTCCTTGTGGATAAATAGAAGTATCTGTGGCGATTGATCGATTTGCAATAACGGGGGTTCCGCTTGAACCTCTAGGCGTTCCATCCGAAAACTCGAAAAATATATATCTTTTATTTTTGTATAAATACTTTGGGATATCTTGAGGCCGCTTGTTGAAATGTTTTTTGATCCCTTGCATTGAGCCTTCAGAAGGAGAAAGAGCTCCCTCTTCAAGCATATGTTTTCCTACGCTTTTATAGCGATAACCGTTAGTGCCGGCAAATTGAACGCCTTGTAGTTCTCCATCAGGGAATTCAAGAATTCCCGATCCTTGGATATGTAAGAAATATCTTTCCATCTCGTTTTGAAGCCAAGCAATTTCGAGCCCACTATCTTTCAGCGCATTAAATCCGTCTATATCTTCCCTTGTATAATTTGGACCGTCGATAAACTTTAGCGTTGCATAAGAATTTCCTGGAGCGCGGTGGCGGACGAATAATCTATTTTTAGATAGTCGGTCCGGTTTTCTATATATAGGAAAATTGAACTTGGAAGATTGAGTTCTGCTCGCAGGGATGACTGGGGTGTAGTATCCCGTAAATAAGGCTTCTAAATTATTTCCTTTACCCGTTTGGATAAATTCGAATTTATCTTCAATTTCGCGAGCAAATTCTTCAGTAGATAAATTTTGATTTAATAATTCTAAAAATGCCTGTAATGTCGAAAAAACTTTTCGTACAGTGATCTGTTTATTTCCCATTGGCAGGACCTTATCCGGATCTTGATAAGCTAAAATATCAAGGTGATTTTGGATCGCTTCGGATAATCCTTCGCTTTCTAAGTCGTCGTTAAAACTTTTTGTATCTTCAAAAGATTCAATTTGTGGGGGTAGAGGTAAGATTAGTTTTGAGGAGTCCAAATTAGGATATTTTTTTTGGATACCTGAAAAGTCTAATATCTTTGGTCCCGATGATGTGCCATAGGATTTGGGATCAATTTTATCTTCAGGTAAGGAATACTGGTTTTTAAACTTTTTTGGTTTTTCCCAATAAGAGTCGTCTTCTAAGGTATCGGGATTATAGCGGGTCGTTTTAGTGGTGTCTCGCCAACCTGTACAGCCAATTGAAAAATTGAGCAGAGCTATTAAGAAAAATAATAAAAAGCGTATTTTGATATTAGAGTTTTTGAACATATTGACTGAGGAAAGTGGAGGAAATTTAGAGGTTTTATATCGAAGCTAATGCTTCGTTTGCTAGTTGATCGCAACGTTCATTTTCTGGATGACCAGAATGTCCTTTTACCCAATGCCAAGAAATTTTATGTTTCTTGTTAAGAGAGTGCAACTTTTGCCAAAGTTCTTTGTTTTTTACGGGTTTTCGAGCTGAGTTAACCCAACTTTTTTTGACCCAACCGTGAATCCACTCAGTAATGCCTTTAATAACGTATTGAGAGTCGGTTGTTAGGTCGACTTCGCAGGGCTCTTTGAGCTGTTCCAACGCTACGATGCAGGCCGTCATTTCCATTATATTATTAGTTGTATTCTTCGCTGCCCCGGTTATTTCCTTCACTTTACCTTGGAATTTTAAAATGCAACCGTAACCTCCCGGACCAGGATTACCTTTGCAACATCCATCAGTAAAAATTTCAACTTTTTTCAATTGTAGCCTTTTTATTTCAAAAATCCCTAGCCAACTATTTTAGATGACAAATAATATACTAAACTAATTTAACTAATTTAAAAACAAAGATTTGAGTGGTTTTTAATTTTTTTTGGGAAGAGTGTGAATAATTTAAGATTGAAGGTCGCTACTTGTCGGTTTTTGGAAAAATTATGATGAAATCCATTAAAAAGTAAAGGTTAGAAAAATTAAAGGCAAAAATTAGTAATAATGTACATTTTGTGTTGTAGAGATTTTTATAATCTAAGCTTTTTTCTTAGATTTCAACAGGGTATAATCATATATGCCCTTTATTATGGGGCGTATAGCTACGAATAAACGGAAGATTAGTTAAGTTTAGTTATGTTGTTTTTAGTTTTTTAAAACCTAACGAATAATCGTTAACTAGTTATATTGAAAAGGTTTGACAATTAGCTAGAGGGTGATATAGTGTCGGCTCAAACCTATTATAATAGAAGGAAGAAAAATTAGAATGGATTTATATAAAGTAACCTCGGGACCAGAAAGTTTTTTACCGCCAGCTGCGGCTAAAATGGGAAATGTTCTACCTGATCCAGGTGAAGGGCATATTGAAGGCAAAATTGTGCCAGAAGAAGAAGCTTTGGAGGAGGCAGCTCGAAGATTTCTGGGCGCTAAAGTTCCAACAATTTTCCCAGGGCCCTTGGTGCTTTGGCACTGGAACGAAAAAGCGGCTAAAAAAGCAAAAGCTATTAGGGAGTTAGCTGATGCAGGGCCTTTCCGTTTGATTCCAATGGCAGATTACCGCCCTAAATATCCTAAAATTAATCCGGCGGTTGAAATCAATCCAAATCATCCAAACTTAACGATTTGGCATAATGAAATTGATGTTTGTATGTTTGTTGGCGTGCATTGTCACCAAGCAAACTTATCTTTGAAAATTATTCGTGGAGGAACAGATTGCTTCACGATGGCTATGTGCGCTCAAGCGGGACATGAAGACGCTTGTTTGACTCTCCGGGACGCGACTGTTGAGAAAATTGAACGGTTGACTTGGTGGGTAAAGAAGTTGAAAGACGAAGGCGTTAAAAGCCAAGCGAAAGAGTTCACTCAATTTAAACACATTCCCAAATGGCGCGAAGCCGAAGGGAATTAATTATATTTTTAAAAACTTCAAAACCATGGCGCAAACGATGCCAAGTCATAAGGGAGTTTAGGTTATGAATAAAAAAGTAATTCCAGAAAATCGGAAAATAATAAACTCTACACATGTGAAAATTGGGGAAAAAAACAAAAAAGGTCAGGTTCATACCGAACCTAATGAGTTCTTTTTTGGAGTAGAGAGAATTAAGAAATTTTTTACTGGCAGTGAAGTTATTCAATCGGCCATAAAAGTCGCTCACTGCGACGTAATGGTTGCTTATCCGATTACTCCGCAGAGTGAAGCGGCGGCGTTGATCGGCGAGCTGTTTGCAGATGGATATGTTGGAGAATACTTTCGAGGCGAAAGTGAATTTGCTGTTATGGGGCAGTGTGCTGGCGCTTCTTTTGGCGGCGCGCGAGTTTTTACCACAACGGCTGGGCCTGGAACTTTAAGGGCGATGGAAAATTTTCCGATGTGGGCAGGTTCGCGTCTTCCGATTCAAGTTTGTGTAACTTGCCGTGGTGTTAATTCACCTTTAAGCATTCAGCCTGATACGCTTGAAATGTCTTATTTGTTAGAAACAGGTATGTTGATTTGGCATGCTGAGACAGCGCAAGATCTCTATGATTTTATTTTGATGGGTTTTATTGTCGCAGAGCAACCAGATGTTCATATTCCTATCGCGGTTTGTTGTGACGGTTTCTTTGTTACCCACACAAAAGATACTGTTGATATTCTTCCTGACGATGTTTGTCTACCTCCATACGATCCGTATAAATCTCCAGTTCCATGTATGGATATGGAATGTCCGCCAGTAAGAATGATGCGCGATCCTTTTATTATGAAATCCAATTATATCCATTACGCAACGCATGCTTCTTGGCAGCAAGAAATTCATGCGGCTGTTGAACGATCTAGAAAACACACCATTCCATTGTTAGATGGTCTGATTGATATAGAAAATGGCGATCGCGATGTTCTTATCATTGGTTCTGGTACCTCAGTATCTCAAAGTAGAGAAGCGATTAGATTGCTTGAGTTAGAAGGTATTAAAGTTGGATTAGTTAAAATTAAAACTATCCGACCGTTTCCACATGAAGAAGTTCGCGAAGCTCTTAAAAACGCTAAAACGGTTTTTGTTCCTGAGTTTAATATTACCGGTTGGTTAGCTAGAGAAATTAAATCTGTAGTGCCAGATAACGACAAGATTATTGCTGGGCCTCATGTTGCTGGCGGTATGACGATGCCTTCTGAAGTGATTGTTGTTGAGATTAAAACCGCTCTCGGATTGGAAGTAGAAAAAATTAAGATGTAAAAAAATTTAAAAAATTTAATTTATAAAAAGGAATTAGCCATGGGCGCTGAAAAAATTAAAATTTGCGAAGATCTATACGATATCATGCCTCCTGAGTATCAAGATATTGTCGAGAACGCAACTTACGGTAAAGAAGGTCGTGGTTGGAAGGATATTGGCGAAAGTAAGGAATTGATTGAGCAGCATTCATTATGTGCGGGATGTCCGGAATCTATTGCCTTTCGTTATATTTTAGCAAGTTTACCCGCTCCTGAAGATACCGTGTTTGTTGGATCTACAGGCTGCACAAGCTTAGTGTTTCCAATGGTAGCTGTTCATAATATTCATTCGTTGTTTGGAAACCAAAATGCAATCGCTACAGGTTTAAAAAGAGCGTTGATGGTGAGACATCCTGATAAAATGAAAGATGTTGTGGTTTTGGCTGGCGATGGCGCTACTGTCGACATTGGCTTGGATATGACCATGCAGTCTTGGTTCCGTCAAGAAAAGTTTACGACTATTTGTTTTGATAACGAGCTTTACGCAAATACCGGGGGTCAGGAAAGCGGATTGATGCAAAAGGGATTCGTTTCTAAAATGGCGCCAGTAGGAAAGCTTTTCGACAAAGTTAGATTGCCTGAAATTGCTAGAGAAGCTGGGTGTCATTATGTTGTTATGATGACTAGTAGTAAGCCAAATCGAGTTGAAAAAGCTATTCGAAATGCTATTTATGTAGCTCGAGAAATTGGACCTACATACGTTCAAATTTATACTCCATGCATTTTGGAAATTGGAAAACAAAGCATGGAAGGTTTGGATGAAATGAAAGACTCCGAAGGCATTGGCGGTCGGTTTACTTATAAAGAATATGTTAGCGACGAAGCTGCGGCTTTGATTAAGAAAATGGAAGATGCAGAAAAAGCAGCTAAAAAAGCAGCCCGCGAAAAAGCAAAAGCGGCCGCTAAAGCGTAAATTAAGAGGAGTGTTGTTTTATGAAAACTAGAATGAATATTCGTATTTCTGGCCTTGGCGGTCAAGGGGCTGTTACTGCGGCTCATGTATTGGCAATGGCGGCTAATAAGGATGGTCTTTATTCAATATCCAATCCATTCTTTGGAGCGGAAAAAAGAATGGCTCCTGCTGAAAGTTACGCTCGGATTGGTCCTGAAAAAATTTATGACCGAGGCGAATTAGTTTTTCCAGACGTAATTATGGTGTTCCATCCGCAAGTTATTACGATGCAAAAAAGTTATACGGCGCCTTTTTATTCAGGGTTAAAAGATGGCGGTATTATTCTTATTAACACCACTGACGATCTTTTAAGCGATGCGGATCATGAAAGATTAAATGCGAAAAAGGTTACAGTTTATAATGTTGACGCAACTTCAATGGCATTAGAAATTGGCGGTACCGAATTGTCTACTAATATGGCAATGATTGGCGCATGCGCTGGAGTAACGAGAGTTGTTACTTTGGAAGGTTTAGATGCCGCTATTCAGGATCGATTTGGTAAAAAATATGTCGCTTCTGGCGGTACAGCGTCTTTGGACCAAGCTATTACGAAAAAATACGCTAAGAAAGAAATGTTATTGAAGAAAAACATAGCTTGTATTAATGAGTCCTACAAGAGAGCCGTAGAGTGGGCTAAGGATAAGAATTTAGCCGTTGCGGTTTAAACTTCTTTTCTGAAAATGGACCAGTTTAATTGTTTAGGAAAGGGAGGGACTTAGGAAGTGTATAATGTAGCTCTTGTCGAAGACGAAAAATGTATAGCTGAAAAAGGTTGCCGACTTTGTATAATGTATTGCCCAGAATCAGACTGCATCCTTATGGATATGGAAAAGAAAAAGGCAGTTGTTATCGTTGACCGTTGTAAAGGTTGCGACCTTTGCATGGTGGTTTGTAGCACTCATAAAGCCATTACAATGCATCCTGTTGATCAAACTACAGGTAAAGTTATTCATGATCGTGGGGCTGGCGAATCCGCTGGTTTAGGTCAGGCATACGCAGGCTAATTCAGTTTTAAGTTATTAACCATCCATGGCGCTTGGTCGCTGTGGATGGTTTTTTTTTTGATCAATTTTAAAGCTAAAGTAAATAACGAAGGAGTTTTACGACAAGCTAAGGGCGCTAGTTAAATTGTGCAGTTCGCTTTTAAAAATGGCAAATAGACATTGAAAGTATTGGTTTATAGATTCTTAGTTAGGTTAAGGAATTATTATGATTTTAAAAAAAACTATTAAATATTTACTATTTAGAATTGTTGGTCGTTTTTAAAAAATTATATAAAATGTGAAGTTAATTAAAAACCTCATAATTTGCGATTGTTTGCATTAAAATTAGTTTTGTTGCCAACGAATTTTTGGATTGGGATTAATTATGGAAGATTTTGACGAAGATATAGAAGACGAAGAATTAGAAGACGAGGAGTTAGAAGAAAAAGAAAAAG
>JAYOZP010000031.1:27300-33558 GCA_038154245.1 Nitrospinales bacterium
ATTAGTTAATATTTTTACTAATATAAATAACACTAATAATTATACTACGTTTTTTTACAATAAAAATAAAACGCGACGGGTTATGAAGTTGGCTGTACGGCATCTAATTGCCCCAATAAAATTTTCATTAGTTATAAGGACCCTGTCAGAGTTGCTTTACGGACTGTTTTTGGGTTTGAAGACAATGAATTGAAATTACAAATAGAAAAACTTCTAAAGCCTTGCCCCTCAGGATTTGCATTCAGTAATAATGTGGACTTACAGGCTCCTTCAGATTTAAACCCCGTAACTTCTCAAATAAAAGAACCAGGAGAGTGTTTCACTCAAACTCATTTCACTTGGGATTTAGATGAGTTAAAGAAATATGAAGGGCAACTGATTAGTTATGTTTTGAAGAAAATGGAAGAAAAAGAAGATACTTTTCAAGACCTCGTTGATCGTTTCGAAGCTGGTGAAATGGAAGCAGAAGCTTATTTACAAGGAATTGAAGATATTCATATTAGAGAAAGAACCGTATTTTGCGTAATTAAGACATGGGCCATGGCAGCAGGTAAAGAAGGAGCTTTTCGAGGAGCTCAAGAACTTGATTTGGTTGACCATTTTGGTTCCAGAGTTTTGATCACTATTGCAGATGCGTTGCAAGTGGGAATGGGAGCTGACAGTTTATCTACATTATCCAAGGAAGCGAGTAATTGGGACGGTATGGTTGAAAGAGAAATTCGTACTTATTTAGCTAGAATAGGCAAAGGTTTTTAATGCAGGTTTAATTTGGTTTTTCTTATTCAATTTATTTGACTGTAGTTATAATGACCCATTCTGACCAAATCGTTTGTGAAGTTAAAGGCAAATATGTCCCCAAAATCGCTAAAGAAGGCGATGCTGGAGCCGATCTAAGAGCCTCAGAAGAAACGATTGTTCCCGCAAAAGGGCGTTGTTTGGTGCCCACGGGTATAAGCATATCAATTCCAAAAGGTTATGTAGGGCTTGTTTGGCCTAGAAGCGGATTAGCGGTTAAACATGGATTGGATTCTGGAGCGGGAGTGATAGATTCTGGATATCGAGGAGAAATTCGAGTTCTACTTTTTAATCACTCGGATGTGGACTTTAAAGTGGCTAAGGGAGATAGGATAGCCCAAATTTTAATTCAAAAAGTGGTAACTCCTCAATTTATCCAAGTTGAAACGTTAGATGAGACCGAGCGCGGAGCTGGAGGATTTGGGTCCACAGGAAAATGATAATCAGCATTGGCAAAAAAGAAATTCGTATTGTCCAAGGTGATATTACCGAAACAGATTGCCAAGCGTTAGTCAACCCAGCAAATTCAGATCTAATACTTGGAGGTGGAGTTTCTGGCGCTATTCGTAAAAAAGGCGGCCCATCGATTCAAGATGCGTGTAATAGTATTGGTCGGTGTCAAGTAGGAGAAGCGGTTTCAACCCTTGCAGGCGATCTAAAAACAAGTTATGTGATTCATGCTGTTGGGCCTAGGTTAGGCGAAGGAGAAGAGGGTACTAAACTTCGAAACGCCACTCTAAATAGCCTGAAAGTAGCGGAAGAAAGAAAGGCATTGTCTATTGCGCTTCCAGCAATAAGTACGGGGATTTTTGGGTTTCCCATAGATAAATGCGCTGATATTATGTTGAATGTCGTTCATAATTTTCTAAAA
This sequence comes from Nitrospinales bacterium, assembly GCA_038154245.1. Lineage (GTDB taxonomy): Bacteria > Nitrospinota > Nitrospinia > Nitrospinales > JAJDAT01 > JAJDAT01. The sequence goes on from JAYOZP010000031.1 coordinate 28,967, forward strand.
AATGAAGCGGTGGAATTAAGGCGTGTTGACTTTGTTTTGTTTGATCAAAACGCTTTGCGTACATTTATTGAAACCGCAAAAAAAGAGAAGTTTATTTAAAACTTTATGAAAGAGTTTTTTAAAAATTTGATTAGCTCTTTTTCTAATAAAGAACCTTCATTAAGTAATGAAGAGTTTAGAGTTGTTGAAGCTCAAGCCACTCCTAACCCAGATGCTTACCGTTTTCAACTAAACAAACCGGCTACTGAATCAGATTCAATTAATTTTTCTTCTCAAGATGAAGCCTCAAGCGATTCGTTTGCGAAGGCTGTTTTTAACCTTTATGGGGTGGAAAACGTTTTTATAAAGGATAATTTCATTACAATCACAAAATCTCCGGTTATAGGTTGGGGAACGTTAACTGGAATGGTTGAGAAGACGATAACATCTTCTTTAACTTTTTATCCAAAGAAACCCCGGCCCAATGAGACTTCTTTAGAAGAACCTTCTGGTAATGGAGAGTTTTTCAAGGAAGACTTTTTAAGAATTCCCGATACTGAAAAAGAGAAAATTGTTAACGCTATTTTTGATCAAGGAGTTCGACCAGCTTTGGCAAACGATGGAGGCGACTTAACGTTAATAGAAATTCGCGGAGAAGAAATTCGTATTCGGTATGAAGGCGCTTGTGGAACTTGTCCTAGCGCAAATCAAGGGACTCTTAAATTTATTGAAGAAATGATTCGAGAGAATTTACATCCGAGTTTAAAAGTTGTTTCAATTTAGAAGATGAGTTGATTTTTAACCATAGTTTGTTAGGAATTCCATCGCATCGTCGTTATTATTCGCTAAATAATAAGATTTTAAAAATTTTTCCTTAGCTAATTTTTGTTTCACAACTGAATCAAAAAACTCAATAAGAGGATTATAATAATTACGGTGGTTTATAAGAACTAAGGGTTTTGAAATTTGTTTTAATTGAATAAGCGTTAAAATTTCCGCAATTTCGTCTAAAGTGCCAATACCGCCAGGAAGCGCAATAAACGCGTCCGACTTTTGCTCCATGATTGTTTTTCGTTCCCGCAAGTCGTCAGTGACAATAAACTCATTTGCTTCTACAAAATCAATATCTTTTCCCAGAAAAATTTCGGGAAAAACTGCGATGACTTTTCCTCCTGATTTATGAGCGCCGCGAGCTATGCAGCCCATTAATCCAATAGACGCCCCTCCGTAAACTAAAGAAATTTCTTTTTCGGCTATTTTTTGACCTAAATCTGTGGCTAAGTCTTTTAAATACTGCGGGGCTTCAGGACTAGAGGCGCAGAAAACGCATATTGAATTAATTTTTTGCATTGAGTTTCAGACGATAAAGTTAAAGAGATTTAGATTTCGGGACTGAATAAGTTTTGATATTCGCTAATTGCGAAGCGGTCTGTCATTCCAGAAATATAATCGCAAATCAGACGCTCTTTATCTCCTAAATGTTTTTTAGATAAAATCGATGGAGGAAGTAGTTCGTTATTTGTCATATAGGCTTCAAAAAGGTTGGTTAAATACAATTCCGCTTTGAAGTCCATTCTCAAGACTTTTGGGTGGCGATACATGTTTTTGAATAAGAAGTTTTTTAGTTCGCTTAATTTGGATCCAACTTCCGAACTAAAGTCGCCGATTTTTTCTTTACAAGTCCTTATCTCGTTAACCGATTGAATTTTGTAATGCGCAATATTTTTTGTGGCGTTTTCTCTAAAATCCGAAACTAATTGGTTGATTATATTTCGCACCATAAGGTATTTTTTAAGTTTATCGTCTAAATTAGAATATTCGCTTTTCAACTCCACTTCATTTTCTTTCCATAAGGCGTTAACGCTAAGTTGGTCGACGTTTAATAAACCTGAGGTGATACCGTCGTCAAGGTCGTGGGCGGTATAAGCTATTGCGTCAGATCGGTCGGCCACTTGACCTTCTAACGAAGGATGCTTAATATCGTTTTTAGTTGTAATTGGATTTTCTGGGTCTTTTTTGTGTTTACAAATTCCTTCTAAAACTTCCCAAGAGAGGTTAAGCCCGTCAAATTCAGGGTATTTTTTTTCCAGGAACTTTATGATTCTTAGACTCTGTTGGTTATGTTCGAAACCTCCGAACTCTTTCATTAATTTATTTAAAACTCGTTGACCGGTGTGTCCAAATGGAGGATGCCCTAAATCGTGGGCAAGGGATATAGCTTCAGTTAAGTCCTCGTTAAGTTGTAGGGATTTTGCAATAGATCGAGCTATTTGGGCTACTTCGAGGGAATGGGTAAGACGCGTTCTATAATAATCGCCTTCCCTATATACAAAAACCTGTGTTTTGTATTCTAATCTACGAAAAGCTGAAGAGTGAATAACTCGATCTCGATCTCTTTGAAATCGGGTTCTATAGGTGTGTTCCGCCTCTTCATGCTTACGACCCTGGCTATTTTGACTATGAACCGCATAGGGAGCTAAAGCAGATTTCTCCAACTGTTCAATATCGGTTCTTGTAATCAAGGCTTATAAGTTTGCAAAATAAAGGAAAGAAAAAGTTTGTTTGGTTATGGCTCTTCAGTTTTGGATATTAAAGTTTTGCTTAGTTTATCCCAATCAGTTTCCTGGACCTCTTCTTGAGTGATGGGCCCCATCTCAGAAAACTTTGATTTTTCTTTTTTTGTAAAGTCGCATTCTTCAGAGTCTAGACCTGTATTTTCAATGAGCTCGGGAATAAACTCTTCGTCTTCTGAAATCTCGCTAAACTCATTGTTAGTTTTAGTGGTATGTTGGTTAAAAAAGTCTATGGCTTTTGAGAAATCTTGGTCTTGAGGTTTCTGCTGACCAAGGCTAACGCAACTATTATAATCGTTATATAGACCATAATGAATAAATCGATATGGATTTATTTTATAAGCTTTAAAAAAATCGGATTCAGCAAGTTTAAAACGCTTTTCACGTAAATAGATTTTTCCCCGAAACACCAAGGATAGGAAGTGAGAAGGCTTAATACTCAAAACCATATTTAGATTTAAAATGGCGATACTGACTCTTTTTTTCTCTAAAGATAATTGAGCTTGTTGGAAGTGTTTTTTTACTTCGACGTCGCGGTTATCAGTCCACCGAAAGACCAATTCCAAAATTGGAAAAAGAAATTCGCCAAATTTAAACTGAACCCAATTTAAACAATAACTGAGTTTTTTAAAGTTCATTATGGAATATGCGCTACAAGTGGTTCAAAAGTAGTTTGGATAAGGGAATTCTATCTAAATTGTTAGTTTACGTCAAATTTTATCCGAGATTATTTGATTAAATTTGTTTATAATTTATATAAATATAGATATTTTGTTTGTTGGCTTTATAAAGTCGAAATATTCGAAATTAAAGCTTAATTCTCATCGTTTTAAAGTTTGGGAATAGCGTTTATTTTCTTTATTAATTATGGTAGTTTAAATTTATAACCATGAATTGCTCAAATTGTGGATTTATCAGTTTTAAACTGGCAAAAAAGTGTGGGAATTGTGGAACCAAATTAAAAAAGCTTTCCCCAAACGACCAAAATACGTTGGTCCGAAATAAAAGCTTTGTAGTTTATATTGGTTCTGTAAGTAGTTCCCCGGTTTCCACAGCCGTGGGGGTAGAAAAAAAAGAGCTTGAGATAGAATCTTCGGGTATAGACACTCCTCCAATCCTTGATTTTCCACTTACAAAAGAAGCTGATTCTACAAACGCGGATTTTAATTTAGATTTATCCGATGCTCCGGAATCTATTGGCGTTTTAGCTGATCCAGCAGAGACTGCTGCTAAAGATGATTCGGGAGCTACAGTGGGTTTAGCTGGAGGGTTAGGAATTGCGGCGATGCAAAACCTTGATCTGGGGACAAGCGAAGCTGTTTCGGAAGAAGGATCAGATGAGGATTTTGTTTTAGATTTAGATTCTTCTTCTGATGAGGATAGTATTGCGGTTGAAGACGACTTGGAAGTATACGCTTCTGATGAGACAACAGAAGTAGATTTCGAATTAGATTCTGAATTGGAAGTTTCAGACAATGAAGAGATCCTAGAGCCGGCTGGCGAAGTGGATTTGTTGGATACCACTGAAGATGAAGTTGCATTTGAATTAGAGCCTGATTTAGAGGTTTCAGATAGTGAAGAGAAATTAGAGCCTGTTGGAGAAGTAGATTTAGATTTTTCGAATGAAGAGGAAATTGGATTAGATCTGGAAGACCCTTCTCTTGAAATTGATGAAAAGAACGTTGACATTGCTGAAAAACCTCAAGTTCAGATAGATGATGAACTGGAATTTGACCTCGAAGAACTTGAGGTTGACAACGCAGAATTAGATTTGGGCGTTGATGAAGGAACTGACACTCGAGTAGATGTAGACGCCGAGTCCGAATTAGAAGAATTTGAAACTGAGGATTCAGAACCAGAAGTAGGAGTTGTCGAAGCAAATGACGCTCAAGTGAATGGCGATGTGGAGTTCGAATTAGAAGATTTTGAAACTGAGGAGTCGGAATCAGACGCAGGTGTTGTTGAAGCAAATGACGCTCAAGTAGATGGCGATGTGGAGTTCGAATTAGAAGATTTTGAAACTGAGGAGTCGGAATCAGA
>JAYOZP010000031.1:33658-34517 GCA_038154245.1 Nitrospinales bacterium
CGCTGGTGTTGTTGAAGCAAATGACGCTCAAGTGGATGGCGATGTGGAGTTCGAATTAGAAGATTTTGAAACTGTGGGGTCGGAATTAGACGTAGGCGTTGTCGAAGCAAATGACGCTCAGGTAGATGGCGATGTGGAGTTTGAGTTGGAACCCGATGAAACCAAAGGCGACTCAGAACTTTTTGAGGAAGGAAAGCCTAAAGCGTCGAGTAATAGTGATTTAGAATTTGAATTAGAAACGGATTTAGAAATTTTTGACAAAGAAGGAGAGGTAGCGGTTTCAAATGAAGGTGAATCTCCAAAAGCTGTTGAAGAAGAAATAGGCTTTGAAATAGAACCTGATTTAGAAATAAAAGATAGTGGCAACGACTTGGATTTTGAGCTTGAAGAGCTTCAACCATCGGAAGACGTCGAAACCTTAAGTGGCGAAACTCCAGCTTTGGTTGATGAGGATGGAGGTTCTTCAGAAAAAATAGAAGAAGATACAAACGGAGAAGCTCTCTTTGAATTAGAAGAGCTTGAACCAGAACCAAATATAGGCGTTTCAAACGATTCTAAACCAGAAGCAGAACAAGTTTCTTTAGAAGAACCAAAACCGGAAATGGAAGAGTTAGAAATTGAAATTGATTCTGCGGATTCGAATCAAGCTTTAGATGAGGACGAGATTGAGTTAGAAATTGAAATCATTGACGATGATTAGAATTATTTGTTTTTATATAATTAGAATCTCTCCGTTTATCTCATTCCCAGAATTCAAAAAGATAATGTGACAATAGAAGTTTTAAGGCGTTTCTCCTTTATCGTTTTTTAAATTGGTTTTACGAAAGGGGTGAAAGAGCTTCAATCGATTTCTATTTTC
>JAYOZP010000031.1:34527-41842 GCA_038154245.1 Nitrospinales bacterium
AAATTATTTTTCTTTGCAATAACTTTTAAAAAATAGTGTACATTTCTTTTTCGCTTAATTGAGATTTTAAAAAGATGGGAAAACAAGCTGGACTTGCAAGACGGTCAGTCGCGTTTTTAATCGATTATGCGATTTTAGAAACTCTTCGTTGGATTACATTAGATCCTTTGTTTAGCGGTCGAGAAATTTCTCCAAACCAGATTTTAAAGGCGGCCTCATCTGGCCGATTGGAGGAGTTATCTCAAATGGCAATTTGGCTTCTTGTTATTTTGAATTTGGTATTTTTACTTTGGGGGGTATATTTTGTTCTGTTTACATGGCAGTTGGGCCAAACTCCCGGTAAAAAATTACTAGGAATTATCGTCGTACGCGAAGACGGTCAACCCATGAGTTTTAAGGTTTCTTTAGTCCGATTTATTGGGTTGAACCTTTCGATTTCGGCGTTTGGTTTAGGTTTTTTTTGGGCTGCCTTCGATAAAAAAGGGCAAACTTGGCATGATAAGATGGCCAAAACCCAGGCGGTTTTACAAACATCGTAATTATTAAATTAAAAAGGAAAGTAGGATAAAAAAGAAATACGTGTTGGCTCCCGGACCAACTCCGGTTCCTGAAGAATATCTTTAGCTATGGCGGCTCCTATGATGCATCATAGAACGCCTCAGTTTAACCAAATCTTTTCGGATACAGCCGAATCTGCAAAATATTTATTTCAAACAAAACAAGATGTTTTGATTTTGGCCTCTACAGGGACTGGCGGCATGGAATCTTGTGTTATTAATTTATTTTCTCTAATTTTTCGGATTTAAAATTTCTTTCATCTTGCATTATCCCTTAGACGAAAGATCATCTTCGGCGCTCCCGGTTAGCTTGGGCCTAGAAATCACGATAATTCTCAGAAGAAATAAACTTCAAATTCGATATTTTAATAGCTGTCCGACTTTAAGAAAACTACTATGACATGTTAAAATAATGCCCATTTTAAGTGTTATTTAAATTCAATCTTTAATCCATAGTAAGAGGTTAACCGAATGAACAAGAAGTATTTACTCACGCCTAACCCTACTCCAGAACATGTTTCTCTGGAAATAGTTCTTCCTATACAACACCAACGAACTTCTCAGTGCGGCGGCATATTTGGTAAAGTCACAGTAGGAGATATATTGTAATGGCCAGAAAATATAATTTCAGTGCGGGACCATCGATGTTACCAGAAGCCGTGTTAAAGCAGGCGCAAGAAGAATTGCCGGATTGGCATGGTTCCGGGGCTTCGATTATGGAGATGAGTCACAGAGGTAAGGAATTTGTATCTGTATACGAGGAGGCGGAAAAGGATGTCCGTGAACTGCTGGATGTACCCAAGAATTATAAGGTATTGTTTTTACAAGGGGGTGCGACTGCTCAGTTTGCAACAATTCCAATGAATCTGCTTCGTGGGAAAACCAAAGCTGATTATATTTGGACTGGCGCTTGGGGAAAGAAAGCCATTAGTGAGGCAAAAAAATATTGCGAGGTGAACGTTTCGGCTTCCTCTGAAGCTGATAAATTCACAACTATCCCTCCCTTTGAGAACTGGTCTTTGAGTTCAGATGCTGCTTATGTGCACTACACTCCAAACGAAACAATAGGTGGTGTGGAGTTTCATTGGATTCCTGATACCGGGGATGTGCCGCTGGTTGGCGATTTTTCCTCGACGATTTTATCCCGTCCATTAAATGTGAGTCGTTTTGGGCTGATTTATGCGGGTGCGCAAAAAAATATGGGACCAGCGGGCATCACGTTAGTAATTGTTCGCGATGATCTCATTGGGAATTCGTTATCCATAACCCCGAGTGTTTTTGATTACGCACAACAAGCTGAAGCGGATTCGATGTTGAACACTCCTCCGACTTATACGCTTTATTTGGCGGGTTTGGTCTTCAAATGGGTGAAAAAACAAGGTGGGCTTTCCGCTATGGAGAAATTGAATGCAAACAAGGCTAATAAGTTGTATGCCGCGATTGATAATTCGAACTTCTATAGTAATCCCGTGGAAAAAGCTTCCCGGTCTTGGATGAATGTGCCATTTGTGTTGGCCAATGCCGACTTGGATAAAGAATTTTTAGCAGGAGCTGAAGATATTGGGTTAACCACCCTTAAAGGTCATCGTTCAGTCGGAGGAATGCGAGCGAGTATCTATAACGCCATGCCTGAAGCTGGCGTTGATGCCCTGATTGATTATATGAGGGATTTTGAAAAGCGTAAGGCCTAAGAGTTATATTTTGACCTATGGCTATTTTAGGTTGTCTGTCTGATTCATTAAGTTTGGAGCTACGGTTGAATTTGGTAAAGGTGCCACCACTTGGGAAATTTTATTGGAAGGCTATTGAACCTAATCCAGTTTTATCAGATAATAGGGCCTTGCAGATTCTTGAAGTTTAGGGAGTTATACTTCCTAAAAATTTTAAATTTAACAAAGTCGTTTTTTCCTAATTAACTTTTAGTCAGATTTTTCATTGTGGGTGATCTTTAGGGGATTTTATTTTTATATTTATTGGCTTTTTTAAAAAGGACTTTTTAAACGATTCGAACGATTGTCGCGTGAGGATCAGTTTTACTTAAATAATTAACAAGTTATAGAATAGCTATTATTTGGAGCAATTCAATGAAAGTACTGGTTAGCGATAACCTCTCGAAACTTGGCGTTGCTAAGTTGCAAGAAGCAGATGGAATTAGCGTAGATGTTAATGTAGGGCTTCCTAAAGAGGAATTAATAAAGATCATTCCGAATTACGATGGATTGATCGTTCGTAGCGCCACAAAAGTTACCGCGGATGTTATTGAGGCCGCAGATAATTTGAAGGTGATTGGTCGGGCGGGAGTAGGCGTTGATAATATTGATTTAGATGCTGCGGGAAAAAAGGGAATTATAGTGATGAACGCTCCTGAAGGAAATCTCATCACTACTGCCGAACATGCCATGGCGCTTATGCTTTCAATGGCTCGCAATATTCCTCGTGCGGATGCAACTTTACGTGGAGGGAAATGGTCGCCCAAAGCTTTTATGGGAGTCGAACTTTATAATAAAACCTTAGGAGTCGTTGGATTAGGTAGAATTGGCTCCGCAGTTGTTGAACGCGCAAAAGGCTTTGGAATGAAAATTTTGGGTTACGATCCTTTTATATCAAGAGATAGGGCCGAAAAAATTGGAGTCGAAGCCATTGATCTAGAAGAACTTCTTAAGCGTTCTGATTTTATAAGTCTTCACGCTCCTAGTTTGTCGGGCGGTCCTCTTTTAGGCAAAAAAGAATTTGATATTGTAAAGGAAGGCGTTCGAATTGTGAATTGCGCTAGGGGGACTTTAATAGATCATGGCGCTTTGATAGAGGCTATTAAATCTAAAAAAGTTGCTCAGGCGGCTTTGGATGTTTACGAAAAAGAACCTCTTGATCCAGCGAGTCCATTGCTCACCGTAGACGAAATTACATGTACGCCTCATTTAGGAGCGTCGACTGGAGAAGCTCAAGACAAAGTAGCTATCATTATCAGCGAACAAGTCATCGACTATCTAATTGACGGTCAAGTAAGGAATGCAATAAATACTCCCGCTATTGATGGCGAATTATTAGCAAAGATAAAACCCTACTTAAAATTAGGCGAAAATATTGGAAAATTTATTGCTCAATTGATTGATGGCGCTCTTAAATCAGTCAAAATCCAATATGCAGGGGAAGTAGCGGATTTAAATACAGATCCTATTACCGTTACGGTTATTAAAGGATTGCTTGAAAGAAATGTTGAAGGAGTGAATATGGTTAACGCTCCGTTTTTGGCTAAAGAGCGGGGTATTGAAATTGAAGAATCAAAAAGTAGTGAATTGGGAGATTATTCCAGTACAATTTTTGTTGAAGTAACTGGCGAGAATGGAACGCGATCAGTTACTGGCAGCTTGATCGGCAAGGAGTCGCCTCGAATTGTTAAGATTGACGACTTTTCTTTTGAGGCAGAGTTTTCCAAAAACATGTTGGTTATGGCAAACGACGATAAACCCGGGGTAATAGGAAAGATTGGAACTATCTTAGGTAACAACGGCGTAAATATAGCTGGGTTTCATCTAGGAAGACTGCCTTCAAATGGCGGAGCTAAAGCGTTGTCTGTTATTAATACTGATGGATGTCTTGAGCCTAAAGCAGTAGACGACTTAAAATCTATCGATGATATTCTTCAAGTTAATTCGGTAACTATTTAACTCCTCTCATAGTTACGATATCCATTCATTGTAACGACTTTTAATTTTGGCATAAAATGAGACTGGTCAACCGACCAGTCTCGCTAGCCTATTCTATTTAATTAAGGAAATAATGGATCAAAGTTTAATAAGAAATATAGGGATTATTGCGCATGTTGATCACGGTAAAACAACCTTGATTGACTGTTTGCTTAAGCAAGCTGGACTATTCCGAAGTAATGAGAGTGTCGATACTTGCGTCATGGATAGCAATGATTTGGAAAAAGAAAGAGGCATAACGATTTTTTCTAAAAATGCTTCTATTAGATATAAGAATTTTAAGATTAATGTAGTTGATACTCCAGGACATGCCGATTTTGGCGGCGAAGTTGAGCGAATTTTAAAAATGGTAAATGGGGTATTGTTATTAGTCGATGCCGCCGAAGGGCCAATGCCTCAAACAAAGTTTGTTTTAAAGAAAGCATTAGAACATGGGCTTTGCCCGATTGTGGTAGTCAACAAGATTGACCGGAAAGGCGCCGATCCTGATAGGGTGTTGGATGAGGTCTTTGATCTGTTTGTAGCGTTGGGGGCTAACGATAAGCAGTTGGATTTTTCAACTATCTACGCTTCGGCGAAGATGGGGTTTTGTCGATTGGAACCAGAAGGTGAAAATTTGGATATGGCTCCTTTGCTAGATTTGATTGTGGATAAAGTCGAGCCACATGTTGGAGACCCGGAAGAACCCTTCCAAATGCTGGTTTCATCGATTGATTATAACGACTACGTGGGGCGGATTGCTATTGGAAAAATAATGCGCGGTTCTGTCGATCTAAAGTCTTCTTTCACTTTAATTCGACGCTCAGGCGATCACGAGCAATTTAAAATTTCAAAGATATTGGCATATGAAGGTTTAAAGCCAGTTGAGGTAACCGAGGCTATTGCGGGAGATATCATTGGTATTTCCGGAATGAAAGACGTTGATATAGGAGAAACTGTTACCTGTGCGAAAAATCCAGAAGCTTTACCGGTAATTGAGATTGACGAACCTACTTTATCCGTTAATTTTTCTGTCAATAATTCTCCTTTTGCAGGAAAAGAAGGAAAGTTTTTGACTTCTCGTCATTTGCGTGAAAGGTTGTTTCGAGAAATAAAATCCAATGTTTCGTTGCGCATTGAAGAGACTGAAACCCAGGATACATTTAGAGTATCGGGAAGAGGCGAATTGCATTTGACTATCCTTATTGAAACTATGCGTCGCGAAGGTTATGAATTTTCAGTGTCTATGCCTGAAGTTATTTTGAAAGAAATTGATGGCAAGCTTCATGAACCTCAAGAATTAGCGGTCATAGATGTTTCGGAAGAATATTCCGGTAAGGTGATGGAGCTGATGGGGCCTAGAAAAGGGACCATGAAAGATATGGCAAACCCAGGTAATGGTCAAACTAGATTGGAGTTTGTAATTCCAACTCGCGGATTGTTCGGGTTTACTAATGAGTTTCTAACTGCTACTAAAGGCACCGGAATTATTAATCGGGTTTTCCATGGTTATATTCCTTATTGTGGGGAAATTTCTAGACGAACTGCCGGCGTTCTCATTGCTTTGGAAAATGGAAAAACCACGGGTTTTTCTTTGTACAACTTGCAAGAGAGAGGAACTTTGTTTCTAGAGCCTGGAGAAGAAATATATACAGGAATGATCATTGGCGAAAATCGAAAGTCTGGGGACCTGATTGTAAACGCATGTAAGGAAAAGAAGCTTACTAATATGCGGGCTTCTGGATCCGATGATAACATTACTTTGGTTCCACCACGCAAAATGAGTCTAGAACAAGTTCTAGAGTTTGTGAGTGAGGATGAATTAGCCGAAATTACCCCAGAGACTATTCGGCTACGGAAAAGAATTTTGGATGAAAATGATCGTAAACGTTATACCAAAGCGCGTCAGGTTGCATAACGTTTGTCAATATTTAGACCAACAGTCTCTCCTTTGAGTTTGCTGTATGCCCGAGATCTTTATAAAATAAAGGTCTTGGGCAAATAAATGTCCGCCTTTTAAAGTTTCGTTCCCCAAAGAATCCCAGTTAGTTTAATCCCAGCTCTATTAAAAAAAGTCATATCAATAAGATTTAGTTATGATTTTTTTCTGCGCTTGAATTTTGTTTTTTGCCTCTCCAGCCAGTTTTTTGAGTCCGTTTTTTACCATTTTGGTTAAAATGATATCTATATTGTTTTGACCTTTAGAGATTGAGACGCTTTCCTTGTTATGTGGCAGAGCTAATACCTTCTTTTGCTTTGAGATATAAACCAATCCTTTTGTTAAAATTTCGATTGAAAAATCAACGTTAGGTGATTTTAAAAAAAGTTCTGGCGTTTGGAAAAAAGAATTAGAAAATTCTTGTTCGGAGTGAACTAAAATTTCTCTCCGAAATACAAGGAGAATGTCAGAGAAATTTGTTTTAGATAAGGCCTTTAGACGGCTTCGGTTAATTATTCCTCTAAAGTCTAAACCCACTGAAGCTGGGGCTAATCTAGCTGGATCTGTAGCGCGTAGTGTTTTTACAATGGTTCTCTCGTTACTAATAATTTTATCAAATGCGTCTTCCTTACTTGCAGCTACACTTAGATCTCCATCGAATTTAGGTTTTCCATTTGAAAAAAAATAATAAAAGCCTTTTTCGGGTCGGTTTTGTAACACCGTTAGAGATAATGGTGGCTTTAAGAATTTGACTGCCGAGTCCGATTTGTTTCTAGAAATTAAATCTCCTTGATAATTAGGCCCATAGTTAACTAAAACGGTGAGTAAGCTTAAAATGGTTCCAGCAATAATGGTTTTCATATTAAACCTGCCAAAAAAATTAGGGGGGGGACTTATTATATCTAATTTTTTTGCTTTTAGGTATTAAGAGGACGTTTAAATAGACGACAATGAGCAATTATAAAATATCTATTTGGAGTCGTTGTCTCGCAGAGGTTTCTGAGTTGGTTTTATCAATTTAAGCGTTAAGTAATAATGTTAAGAGAGCCTCTAATAATTCGTGTTTTTACTAGTTTGCTGTCGCCTAAACCCTTATTTTAAGGGCTAGGCTCTTGAAAATCTTAATTTTTAGA
>JAYOZP010000032.1:0-4322 GCA_038154245.1 Nitrospinales bacterium
ATATAATATAACCTTTTTTTAAACTTTTTAACCTGTTTTTAGAGATTCCTTTTAGTCTCTTCGTAAGTTTTTAACTGCTCAAAAGCTTCAAACCCGTCCATACCTGGTAAGTTTATATCCATTAATATTAATTTTGGCTTATGAGCGCGGGCCATTTCTATCCCCAAAGAAGCGTTCGGCGCATCCATCAAGTTCATGTCTGGAAAATCCTCCATCACAATCTGTTGAACCAAGTTTAAGTTGGTCGGGTTGTCTTCGACGTAAAGCAAAGTCAATTTAACAACTTCTTCTTTAACTTCTTCCTCTTCCGTAGATTCTTCAACCGTTTCAATTTTTTTCCCTGTTTCGCCGACTTTTTGTAATTCGATAATAAAACAACTCCCTACGCCTAGTTCGCTAGTCACCGACAAACCACCTTCCATCAGCTCAACCAAGTTTTTTGTTATAGTCAAACCAATCCCTGTGCCTTCAATCTCAGTGCCTTCCGCATCGAGTCTTTGAAAAGGTTCAAATAACGCTTTTTGATCTTCTTCTGAAAGCCCTTCTCCCGTGTCGATAACCTTGATAGCCACTCGTTCGTCTATGATCTCGCAATCCAAAGTGATCTTTCCGTCTTCGCGATTGTATTTAACCGCATTGGACCCTAAATTAAGTAAGACTTGCTTCAACCGAACTCGGTCACCCATTATCACCAAATCTGGATAATGCAAAACGTGGTTGATAATGCGAATATTTCTTGCTTCCGCTAACGGTAAAATTAAAGAAATCACTTCATCGATCAATTCGTTGAGATTGACTTCCTCCACGCATACGGTCATCGTTCCAGACTCAATTTTAGCAAGATCAAGCACCTCGCTAATTAACTCTAGAAGATGTTTCCCCGCTTTGATGATTTCTTCGGTATTATTTTTTTGTCTTTCAGAAAAGTTATTTTCTTTATTACGTTTAAGTAATTGGGCAAAACCAATAATTGCATTCAGAGGGGTTCGTAACTCGTGGCTCATATGAGATAAAAAATCTGATTTCGCTTTATTGGCTCGTATCGCTTCTTCTCTGGCTTTAATGGATTCTTATTCCGCTTTTTTTCTTTCGGAAATTTCCCTTTCCAAGTCTAGATTGCGGATCTTAGCTTCTTTGACCGACCTTTCCAACTCAACCATGAGTTGTTTATTCTCGTCCAAAATTCTTTTTTTTTCCAAAACCTGTTCGATCGAATGTAATATCGTTTTTTGTATACCTTCGTCTTTAATCAGATAATCGCTAGCGCCCTCGTTCAGCGCTTTTAAAGCGACAGAAACTTCGCCTTTACTTGTCAAAATAATAATAGGAACTTCATTACCGGAGTCTCGTAATTGTTTCATTAAAGTCATGCCATCAATCTTTGGCATCACAATATCCAAAACAATGACGTTAATATCTTTATGACTTTGACAATAATCCCAGGCTTCCAAACCGTCTTTACAAGTCTCTACTTCGAAGGACTGAGACTGAATAGATTCCGCCAAATACTCGCGAACTAATGGATCGTCGTCGACTAATAAGACTTTAGTTGTTTCGTGATAATCGTACATCTTTCACATTCTAGAATTGGGTGGGGTTAAAAAAGTTAGAATCTCAAAATGATACAAGGATTTTAATAGATTTACATCATGAAAGTTGGTGTCTATGACGAATCAATTTTTTATAGAGATTTAACTATTTCAAATTAAAGGAATTTCATAACTTTTTGTGTATAAACAAATATAAATAAAATTGGGAATTATTTTTAAAGCTTATTAACTTTGAGAGGATCTCCAATGGCCATGACGCATTGAATATCTTTCAACTTTGCTCCTGCGAATCGCGCTTCGTTTTTAACAAATCCTAGTAATTCAGGGATTACCATTGGGAGCGCTTCTTTACATTCTTCTAGAGTCGCGTCTGGGGCGCCTGGATTATGGAAAGCCATTTTCTTCGGAACACCGCCAGGTAAGGAAAGCTCTAAGACTATCCAGGCTTTTTCTACTGGCTGAAGGCAGGAAGTTGTTAGAAAAAATAAAATGAAAAATAATTTTCGCACATGGAGAACTTAGTATTACTACCTACCATTGTCAATTCAAATTACAATTGTGAGATAGCTTCGTATGGATTAGCTAAATAAACTTATTCACCTCAGAACAGAGAACTCTATAAGTTTTATCAGAAAACAAAGATTCCCTGACATGTAATAGTGAAATACCTAAAACAGCAGGAAAAATTCAAGGCAAAATATAATCCTTCCCAAAGCGTTTAATATTTTATTTTGAGGTTATAATAATATTTAATTTACAGTGAAAATAGTTTATAAAATAAAAACAACTTTTTGTTTTGATCCAGTAATTTAAAAAAATTTATTTTGCGCGCCAATTTTCTAATCGCGCATTTAATTATGAGAGGAATTGTTTATGTCGCTAAAAAGAGTTTTAGGCATTTTAATTGCCGTTTCAACTATCGTCTGTTTTGCAAGCGCGCAAGCGGCTAACGATTTTGCGTTTAAAATAAACGAAGTCGGACAATTTAACGATGTCGACTCCTTAAATAAAACAAAACCATCAAGTTTGTTAGCAAACCCAGGCGATTCAAATATACTTCTCGCTAAAAGGAATAAGAGCAAAAAAAATAAAAAGAGTAAAAAAAGTGAAAAGAGCAAAAAGAGCGAAAAAAGCTTAAAGAGCAAGAAGAGTGAAAAAAGCAAGAAAAGCAAAAAGAGTAGAAAAAACAAGAAATGGGGAAAGGGTAAAAAAGGAAAGGGGAAAGGACAACAAAAACGATTTGAAAATCAAGAAAAGAGAAAAGCTAAAAAAGCAGAAAGAAACCAAAAACGGTTTGCTAATGGGAAAGCGAGAAAAGCACGTCCTAATAATGATTTCTCCGGACGAGGGAATAGTCCTCAAAAGGAATCTCCAGAAAAACCTCAGAAGGTTCCCAATGAAATCTCAAAAGAAGATGATGAAGGTTTATCAAGCCCTAAACCTAGAAATCAACAAAACGAGGAACCGATTGAAAGTCCCAAACCATCAGTTAACATTTCAGGAGTCCCCCAAGTAGAAACAGGAGGAGTTGAAGTAGGAATTTCAGGGAATCGTCAAAGACAAATTGGAGGCGGAATTTCGGGAAATCCTCAATAGAAATCAAGATGTAATAATTGAACGATGTTGTAAGAATCTGCCGCTTCTTTTAATCCTTTTAATGCAAAATTTGGAAGGTTAAAAGTAGCGGCTTTTTCATTAGAAGCTCTCTTAAAGTTCAATTACCTAAAAGCTTGTTAACTTCCTCTCCGGCCTTTTCTACGGCCTTGTCAATTTCTTCGCCAGCCTTTTCTGCCGGTCCCTTTTCTTTACAACTAACAAAGCCAATGAATAGAACCCCTACTATTAGGATTGCCAAAAAATTTTTAAAATTGGCCATAAGCCCTTCCTATCCGAATGGTATATAAATGTTAGAAAACTCTATTTATTGAAGAGCTTTTCTCCTAGACTCAAACCTTTTACCTATTATAAGCCAAAGTTCCCAATATTTTTACCAGTCTTATATATGGAGTACGTTGAAGAGAGCCTCTTTGCATTCTTCTAAAGTTCCATCTGTGGCCTCTGGGTTATGGAAAGTCATCTTTTGGGGAACGCCGCCAGAAAGGGAAAGCTCCAAGATTATCCAAACCTTTTAATATGGCGGAAGGCAGGAACTTATTAGAAAAAATAAAATGGAAATTATTTTCCGCACGCAGGAAACTTCAAATCACTACTCACCATTGTAAAGTCAAATTATTCAATCCGACCACTTCAAAAAATTAATCTATTTTCGCAATGATGAGGTCGGAGAAAAACACACCCAGCTTAGTAAGATTAAAAGGTTTTTTTGGCGATTAAAATATAATATCATAC
Source organism: Nitrospinales bacterium (assembly GCA_038154245.1). Classification (GTDB taxonomy): domain Bacteria; phylum Nitrospinota; class Nitrospinia; order Nitrospinales; family JAJDAT01; genus JAJDAT01. Next base: position 3,900 of record JAYOZP010000032.1, read on the forward strand.
ACAAAACATACAATAATTCCGAAGAAAACTTTTAAATCATTTAATAAATATGGACTATTCCCACTTAGATAAAAATTATTTCTTTTATAATGATATTTATAATTGTCCTTTTTGTAATAGAAAACACGTCAAATTTTCAAAAGTGGGATTTCAAGATTTTCATTGGACTATTGATAAAGTTTGTGTTTGTTTTTCCATTAAATGCGATTCCTGCAAAAGTGTTTCTGTTCATTTTACTTTTAATTATAAACTAGGAGCTTACTTAGGAGGTAAGATATATGATTCAAATGGAAATGCTTTATTTCCTAAAGTAGAAAAATTTTTTGATGATATAGATTCATATATTTTTCATTCAATCCCATCTTCTTTTTTTACTACTGATTCAAGAATACCTAATATATTCAGAGAATTAATTGAGGAATC
>JAYOZP010000032.1:4433-37763 GCA_038154245.1 Nitrospinales bacterium
ATTTTTTAACCGGTGCATCGGTTTGTATCCGCAAAATTATTTATGAATTAGCGAGAAAAGAAAAGGCAGAAGGCAATAATTACAATGAAAGGATCAAAAGTTTAAAATCTAAAATTAAAATAGAACCGATTTATTTTGATAACTTGTTAACAATTCAGGAGGTAACAAGCGATAAAGTTCACGAAGAATCCTACGATGGTTGGGAAGCAAAACATATCAGATTTTGCCTAATGAACATATTAAAAATATTAAAGGAAATTTACGTTGTTCCTGCAATTAGGGAAGAAAACCGTCAAGAGTTATTGAATTTTAAAAAAGAAATTTTAGATTCTAAAAAATCCAAACCCCACTAAACACTCTTAAGTATTTCCGGCATGTAATCCTTTGCGCTCTTTGCGGTAAGAAATAAGCTCCACTATTTCCCAAACTCATTCCATCCCACTTCCTAAAAACATTTATTTAATCGTCTTTTCTTTTATTTTCAACGCTTAATCGATATTAACCATTGTAAATTTTAAACTATGGCCTCTTTGCTCCTAATTGACTTAATTTCCTCTTTAACCAATAGGGAATCGAAATCCGAAAGAAAGCTATTCAAACAATGAATCGAGTTTTTGTGTTTCTTAGAGGCTTAGGAAAATCAAAGAATTTGTTGTTGACCAAAAGTTTTATTTTGGCTACCATAAGCCCAATGTTCTCCAAACATTTTAATATTCTGAATAGAATCGGCTGGAATGTTCTTACCTCCTGCCCGAATTTTAAAATATTGATCCTGTAACAAATTCGTTAATTTTCTGTTTCATAGAAAATTTAAAGTTTTTGAGGAGTAATTAAATGCCATTTGAGGCGCTGAATGTTAATCCGGACGCTCATCAAACTTTAAGAAATAGGGTTCGATCGGAAGGGTTTTTAATTGATTTTTTAGGCGGTCTTCTTCCTGGAGTTTTGTTTTTAGTAGGGGCTTTTGTCGCCATAATGCCACCAGTTCAATCTCCCATTTCGTGTTTAACAGTCAAAGTGGGATAAGTAGTCCAGAAAAAATCAGTAAAAAAAGCTCTGAAAAAATTTTAAGTAAATTGAATTGTAGTAGTGAAAGCTCACAAGATAGGTCAGAAGATCAAAATAGCCACTGTAGAAAAATAGCTGATGCAATAGACGAAATAAATACGAAAGCTTTGGAACAAAATTTGTTTCTAACTGAAAGTTTTACCAAATTTTTAGTTGATGTTAAAAATACTCCTGGAATAATCTGGTTTGGTCTATTCATTCTTTTCTTCATCTTGGCTTATTTTTTAGGCCTGACTTTTTTTCGAAGAAATCCAAAAGATGTCGATGTAGAAAGTTTTAAATATATTAAAAATAAATTTTTCACACAATATTTTAAAAAACATAAAAACTCTAAAAGTCAAAAATTTCTGGAGATTAAAATAATTAAAGCCATCCGTGAATTTTTGTTTGAAGATGAAAAACCTCTTAATGACGATTTGATTAATAATATTGCTATGAGGATTATAAATATAATAATTCATGAGAATGATACTTCTGACCAAGGAAAATTAGTATATATTATTAAGAGGGATTTTTATTCCAAGAATAGTAAAAAAGTTGATAGTGGAAATAATAGCGAACAAGGATGGGAACGTGTGTTAGAAAGAGAAGTAAAGCGAGACAAAGCAAAACTTAATAAAGATTTGGTTAACGAAATTAGAAAAAAAATTATAGCGACTTATAAGGAAAAAGAAAACGGTACCTGGGTAAAAGAAATTTATGATCGAATTGAAGAAAGTAAATCCGACGAAGAAAGACCTGATGAAAATGAAGAGTCTTCAAACATAAGTCCTGATCAGAAAAAATTATTCGAAATTTATGACATCATAGAACTTGCTATTATTGAAGAATTAAAAGTGTTATTGAGAAGTAATTTTGGAAGCGAATACGAGGATGAAGTCGAATATCCTTATCTATACCTCCCTGATTATCTAAAAAAAAGAGGATTAGATTATCTTTTAGTTTTTATTAATTGGAAAGATAACGAAGATTTTCGAAGTAAAACTTATATTAATATTTTGAAAATGCGGATAATGTTTCATCAACCAGAAAAAATGGGAAATATTATACGTAACGAAGCTCACATCCGGTTAGCCTCATCAGCTTGGTATGTTGCTAATATACTTATTATCCTTTCACAATTAGGTTTTTTGTTTTTTATATTTGGTTTTTTCGTTTATATAAACCCACTATCTTTTGAAGATTTCAAATCTATAGATACGCTTATTGGGACTCTTGAACAAGCTTTGCCACATTTAATTTCCTTTAAGCCTTGGGTTTACCTCAATGTATTTATTGGGCCAGGGTTAGTATTTTTTATTTCAAAATACTCTATCAGATCGATAAAAAAGTTTTTCCTCTATCAACGATTGAGAGAAATTGTATATGTTCTGGAAACTGCTTACACTGCTTTTGTCAATACCCCGAATTTCCCAGGAAAACCCTTTTCTAAAAACTGAAACACAACTTACTCCAATTAGTTCACTTTTGGTTCACAGTATTCTGACGACAAACTTTGAAAAGAAATTGGAGAGATGTGTTTAACTAATCGGAATTAAAGGCGTTGCTAGCAGTAAAGTAATCGTTTGTGATTCGTTTATTTTGTTTTCTGGCTCTCACTTTATATGGTAAAAGTATCTAAGAATTCAATTCCCCGTGAAACTATAATTTTAGTTAGATCTTGTTACTATTTAAAAAATTAATTCTCAAACAAAGGATCGATTCTCTGGACCATTTAGGAATTGACGAGGGTGATGCCGCTTAAGGTGTGAGCCCAGTAGTGGACGGTGATTCTTTAATAATTTTTATAACACTTTAAAGAACTACAAGCTTCTATAAAGTTAAAATCTTTATCGTTATGTAAAAGGAGCAGGTTACTCTCTATACAGATAGCGGAAATGATGCAGTCTATAGTTTTTCTAACGGTTTTACCTTTTTTCCGACAATTCCTAAAAATTTGGGCGGCATTTATATATGTCTCAAGACCTTTAGGCTGATAAATAGGAAAATCCATTAGGAATTCCTTAACTTTCCTAAAATCTTTGTCTTGCGTAATCCCTTGTAAAATTTTCATGAAGATAATCTCAGTGAGCGCAAGATCCTCTTCTTCCTCAATCAACCGGATCATGGTTTTATGTTGCGCTGATTCTTTTCCCCTAAAAAAATCTATCCAGACACTCGTATCAACAACGATCATGTTCTAGCCTTTCTCAGTTCAGAAAGGTTTCCCGTCCATTCCACTTTGCCTCTCATTGCAATGAGCTTCTTTCTCTTTTTTTTGCTTACGAGTTCTTTGAGCGCATAATTGACAAGATCTTTTTTAGTTTTTAGATGAGTGAGCTTTAATCCTTCCGATACTAGCTTTTCGTCGATTTCGATATTTGTTCTTAACATGTCGTTGACCTCCTTTGAACTATACACATAATATATAGAAAAAATGTGTATAGAGCAAAAGAAGTTTTTAAGGTTTAGTTGAGAGTTTTGAATGAAAACTATAAATTATTTACCTAGACCCTTTCCTTCGACACGCTCCTAAGAATAAGGAGTTCATTTTATTAAGTCGAGGCGAGATCCTTCGCAGAACCTTCGGTTCTCCTCTGGATGACATGCAAAGCGAACAATAAGACACTAGCCATTTACTAACTAGAGAAGCTAGTTACCAAACTGGCGTTTCAATTGTTGTTTTTTTACCTAGATCCTTCGTCCTTTCTTCGAAAGGACTCGAGGATGACAGCAAGATAAACGTTAAATTCCAACAGAAATCTTTCAATAAACCTTATTCAACTTATTTCCTTCAACAGTGTGATAGGGCTCAAAAAATTCACTCAAACAGCGGGTCGATTTTTTGAGCCATTTGGACGTCTGCGAGGGTGACGCCGCTTACGGTGTGGGTCCAGTAGCGGACGGTGATTCTTTTGTAATTTATTATTATATCCGGATGGTGATTATTCTCTTCGGCGGCTTCGGCGACTTTGTGTACGAAATCAATTCCCGCCATAAACTTTTTTGCATGATGGACTCTTTCTATAAAAGGAACGCCTTTTTCGTTTTTTCCGGTCTTCCATTCCGGAGCCATTTCTTGTAATTTCGTCGCTAATTCTTCTTCGCTTAACGCGGTCTTTTCGACCATTTTGTTTTCTCCTTTCAGAAAAGGCCTCTACCGCAAAGACGCAGAGGGCGCAGAGGATTCAAAAGCGAGCCTCTTCAAAAAGCTCGAAGGAATTTTTACCTAGATCCTTCGTCCTTCCCTTGGAAGGACTCTAGGATGACGGTGAAATTTGCTCGACTTGAACGCATGATTCTAAAATAAGAACTCACTTGATCTTTACTTCTTTGCGTCCTCTGCGTCTTTGCGGTGAAAAGAATTTTCAGTTCTCTTTAATATAGTCGTCTAATCGTTTTCTTAAAACGGGTTCGCTCACTTTAAACTTAAACCACTCTTCGCCGTCCACTCGGATCACGGGAATTTTCTCGCCATACAACGCCATCAACTTGTCGTCATTTTCGATGTTGATTTCGTTTAGCTCTAAACTATATTCAGGCAATACGACTTCTAGGATTTCCTTCGCATATTCGCACAAACAACATTTATCTTTGGTCAATATTTCTACGACGATTTCTTTGGAAGACATCGTTACATCGTATGAGTCATTGTTGTGAATTTACCCCACAAAATAAGAGCGGTGAAAACAAATAGCGTCACGGCTAAAACCACTCTAGCCTTCGGTCGCTTCTTCCAGTCTCTTTCTTCGCTCCGATCCACAAAGGGAACCGACAAAAGCATAAAAACTAATATCGGAGGAACGACGATCAAACTTGGCACCCATAAGTTTTCTAACGAATAAATCCAAACAAATTGCCAAGGAGGCTTGGTGACTTCCATTCCGAGAACGGGAGCCTCGCCTAATGGAGGCGCGATGGTTAACGCTAAAACACAAATCAAAAAGAATATACCCACTCCCGCTCTTTGCAAATAGGCCATATGATTCGTAAAGGGAATCACCTTTTCGTTACCCGACCCATCTGGCAATGGAGAAAGCTGGTAATATTTAATATAAAAAATATGCAACCCTAATAAAGGAATGGTCAACAATGGCAGAAGCGAAATGTGTCCCATATAGATACGAGTCAACAAAGGTATCCCTTCTATAAAATTCTCCGTAAAAGGCAATCCAAAAATTCCCATCCGATCCACAACCCAAAGAAAATGCGCTAACGCCTCGTAACCTTCTTGGTCCCATTTAAGAACTGTGCCCGTAAAAAGGAAACAAACCATAAAAAGAAACAGCCCAACGCCGATCACCCAATTAAGCTCTCTCGGAGATTTATAGGAAGCCGTATAAAAGACCCGGATCATGTGCAAAACCATCGTCACGCTTAAAATCTCCGCCGACCAGAAATGCACTCCTCTCAAAAACCATCCTAAATAAACCTGGTCCATTAAGTAATGAACGCTGGCGTTCGCTCTTTCGGGATCTGGAGAAAAAAACTGAGCCAACAAAATTCCGCTTGCGACTAAAATAGCGAACGCAGAAGCCGTCATTCCACCTAGCGAATACTTAATTGTATTGGCGTGCTCGGGAATACGGTATTCCAAAAGCTGAAGACCGAGTCTCTTCTTTAGGGTATTAAATTGTTCGTTATCTGCCATTTAGTCTGTTGGGAGAGGATTTATGAAAGGAAAAAGGATTTTCCAATTAACCACGACGCATAATCACTATGCCAAAAGCCAATCCAGCTAGCAAAGTAATTCCCGCCGCAGAACCGTATCCTTTTTGGGAAGTCGATACCAATTTATGTTTGGCAATTTTTATATCTACATGTTTGGAATGACTTCCCTCTTCATGATTCATTTTCGGCTCCGCATCATGAGTAGTCTCTGGGGTCATGAAATCCGTTCTACCAAGGGAATGATCCATGTGGTCGCCACTGTCGCTTTGATCTTCTGATACCGCGTACATATTGTCGCGTGATGAATTTTCGTTTACAAACTCAGAAGCGTATTCTCCTCCAGCTTCTTGAGAGTATTCGTTTGCGTGGGCAAAACATACCTCGCTCGCCATAAAAAACGAAAATAGGATAATTAGAGCTTTTCTATGCATTGTCTTCAAAACCCACTAATTGCTGGAACGCTTGAACAGTTTCGTCGGAAGCCCAATCTCTTGGTCCAATAGCTTTATGCACAATGATACCGTCTTGCCTGATTATAAATGTTTCCGGCACACCTGTTGTCTTATATAGTTTTTTTGCAATTTCACTATCAGGATCTAATAAAACTGGAAACGTTAATTTATACTCATCCATAAACGGTTGTATCAACTCTTGTTCTTTATCAATACTAACGGTAATCATCTCAAACCCTTGCGCTTTAAACTTGTTGTATAGCCTTTGCATAGAAGGCATTTCAACTTTACAAGTACTGCACCATGTTGCCCAAAAGTTTAAGAAAACCACCTTACCTCTATAATCGGCCAATTTAATTTTACCGCCGCCCAATGTTGGCAACTCGAAGGAAGGAGCTATAAACGACTCTTCTGGGTACTCAACTTCAAAAGGTCTGAGTTCAACCTTATTTAAAAACATGATGAAAAACGAAAATAGCGCCGTCGCCAATAAGGCATATGGCACATAAATCATAAAGGGCTTGTTTCGAAGAACTTGTTCCATAAAAATAAAATAAAGACCTTAAATTAAAAGTAATAAATATTATTTGCGCTTTTTTAAGCGTTATGTTCGATGAGGTTGATAAGGCCGGTAAAACTTCCTATCCACCGCTACAATAATTTCATCCAAACTTTTGCCTTTTTTATAAAGTTCATCAGCGTAAAGAACTTCATTTATGCAAATATCGCATTTAGATCCGTGATCGTTCGTAAAACAGGTTAGCAGGTTCTTGTGATTATGCTCTTTTTTGCAGTAACAATAGCAAAATAAGCTATCGAGAACTTTAGGAATCTCTGCGGCAATTTTGTATGCCCGTCCCGCTTTTCCCGCAAACATAGCCGAACTTAAAACGGGTTTATTTTCGATCAATTGCCCAAAAGCGGGAGCCGCTGGACCTCCGTTCGTTTGCGGTTTGGTGAAAAAATAAACGGTCGTCAAAACAGCTATTCCCAAAACTGCCATAATAATTGGAGCTAATTTTGAGGATTTAGGACTCTCCTCCGACTGACTTCGATTCTTTTTTTGACGATTTTTCTTTCCCATAAAACTCTTGAAAAATTGTTATTTAGATACTTTCATTATAGAAACTAATTCCACCCAATTCAAGGTAATCTCCGAAACCGATATCTGCCTATTTATGAGACTTTTTCACATCTCTAATAAGGTTCCGTTTGGCACCTCATGAGCTTTTTCTTCGCTTTTTAAATCAATATTGCCTTTTAATACTACATTTTTTCCAAATTGGAATTTTCCATCTAACTTTAAAGATTCTAATTCGAGTAAGTCGGGAATCTCTTCGAACGAATCTTTGTAAGTTTCGTAATGATTCAATTCTTTGCCAAAAGAAACCAATGGTAGCGCGTCTTTTGTTCTTGCTGGATTCCGCATCAACCTCCCCTGTTCTAAATTAAATACATTCGATTGAACTACAAATAAATCGCTTGTTTTTTTGACCGGTAAACAACGACTCCTGGGAACGACCAATCCCATCGCGTCGTCAAATAAACCAACAGCAAAACCCATAGCCGTTTCCAATTGTAGGGCTGGAGTTCCATTAACAGTTTTAGGGTTAGCTATGACAGGAAAATCTAGGGAGCCTTCATTCAGCTTTTCTTTTAACCGCGCAAGATTAATCCAAATACTATTCGTATTAAATGTCTTAAATTTATCCACACCGCAAAATTCGTCCATACCTTCCGGCGGCACCTGGGCGGCTTCCAATAAGCCTAATTTGCCATCCACTTGGTACAATGTTCCACCTTTTATGTCGGCCAATGTTTTTTCGGAGACTTCCAAAATAAAAGATGGTCCATCTTCTAATAAAAATGAAGCGATGCGAGGATCAACTGTCGCCCCTAAGTTATCCGAATTGGAAATAAATAATATTTCTTTGCCCTGGTCCAGCCAATCGTCCAACAATCCCTGAGTCTTTAGACAATTATATAAATCTCCATGACCAGGAGGATACCAGGCGTCAATTCCAAATTCTTTTTCAGATAATGGGGTCAGCGTATTAGCATTTAATCGTGGGAACTTATTTTGTAAAAACCCGCTAATTTCTAAACCGCCTTTATAATCCGCAATTATCTTTTCCGTTTCTTCATAAGTACGGAAGCTATTCATTAACACTAATGGAACGGATATATTGTATTCTCGGTTCAACGAATCAATCTGTTCAATGATCAGATCCAAAAACGATTTACCATCCCTGACAGGTATAGCGGACTTAGGTCCAGAGCATCCCATAGAAGTGCCCAAGCCGCCATTCAACTTGCATACAACCAATTTTTGAAAGGCTTTTTCTGTTTTGGTTTGATCTAGCGAAGGTAATTCTTCGTACTTTGGAAGTTTTAAAGGATCTGGACCTTTTACCGAATCCCAATTAGAAATGAGAGAAGGTCCTTCCAGATACTTTTTGACTAGGTTTAAAAACTCAATAATTTCTGTTGAGTTTAATATAGTCTCTAATTTTAATTTAAGTTCGGAAATCTGATCCATAAAGCTATGCTGATTTTAAAAGTTTTTAGAAGCCGCAATTATCGTTTTAGGGTACACTCTACCGCAAGTTAAATATTTTATTCGTTTTCCAATGCTGATTTTTAACACCAACATTTACGAATCGGGAAATAGTCCTATCATACCGGTCAAATATTCGCAATCCTGGCCTGGAACGGCTGGGGTAGAATTAGACCCATATGGATTAATTTTATCGACGTTAACTTCCGACAGGCAGATTTTTCACGATCTAATTCAGCAACCGTTGGAAAAATCGCAAAAGCAGTTAGAAATCCTATTCCCACATGCGGCGCGATTTAGTAACGCTAAGATTTTAAACTCTATATCCAAAAGGCTACTAGAAGGATTGGTCAATCGTAACGATTGGTTAAAAATGAACTCTTATCATTTTTGCTATCTTTACGACACCCTTTCCGGGCATATTGAAGATTATTGTTACAGCGACAAAAACCAGCGTAGAGAACTTATCCCCGAGTTGGAAGGAGAATCTATCGATTTCAATTGGTTCTTAAACACTTATTTCTTCCATACAGCATTTTTAATCGATCCCGACCGATTTTTCAATATGGATAATTCTAGAAAAGAGTGGTTAGAAAAATGGTCTCCTAATCTGTTCAGCGTAGTTAACGGCTTAACGCCTTCCGAAGAAGAAACGCTCCTAGCAGAATATCCTGAAAAACCTTACCCTAATTAATTCATCTTTTAATTTTTCAATCCAATTTGCGGTTGAGTTCGGCCTCGATCTGACGGACTAATTTACTATCGTCTGGTTCCATCTGACTCGCAAAGCTTGCTACAGGTTTTCCAGTTCTATCAATAAGAAACTTATGAAAATTCCATTGCACTCCATTATCGCCAGGCTTGCGCATTCCTTTAAGAAAAAAAGTCGATTTTATAACAACATTAAATACCGTAGATTTAAAATTACTTGGATAAATAATCGGCAAATCAGCTTCTAAAAGCAATTTATATACTGGATGAACCGGCTCGTTTAATATACAAATTTTCTGAAAAATAGGGAATTTAACGTTAAACCTCTCCTCGCAAAAATTGAGGATTTCAGCTTCCGTTCCCGGTTCTTGATCTGCAAAATCATTGCATGGAAACCCCAAAACCTCTAATCCATGCTTTTTATAACGCTTATAAAGTTCTTGAAGCCCTTTGTATTGAGGCGTTAGTCCACATTTCGAAGCGACATTGACAATTAGCAACACTTTGCCTCTAAAATCAGAAAATGGAACAACTTCTCCTTTTACGGTTCTAATATCAAACTCATAAACAGAGCCCATTTTTTTTCCTACTTATTTGAAAAAAGAATTAAAATAATCACAGAAAACTTTACTTAATAAATCAATTGGATCATGATTTAATTAAAGCGTTCTTGTGTAATTATTACGTCAGCTTAGTTTAACCATGTTGATATTCAAAAAAAATATAAATTACGCCGATTACTCATTACTTTCTGGCGGACCTGATATAGAAGAAGTTCCGAATCCAAACGCGCCATTTTTCAATCCTGTCCAATACATTAAACTGGCTCTGGAAGAAGATGAAAACCTTTTGAATATGGTGGCCAAACAACCAATAACTTACCATAACGAAGATCTACAGCGGTTCTATCCAAAGGCCCATAAGTTTAGCAATTTAAAGACAACACAACAACTAATTGAAAATCTTTATGCCGGCATAGATTGCGAAACCCCCTGGTACCGGATGAACACATACCACTTTTGCATTTTATACGACACCTTGTTTCGGTTTACCTACAACTATAATAGAGATTCAATCAGGGATAGAAAAGAAGCTCTTCCCGATTTAGACGGCAATCCCATTTCATTTAACCGGTTTGTCAAAGAATACTTTTTTAATACTGTCTTTTTACTAACCGAAGATCAATTCAACAATATTCCACCAGACGAAAAGAAACGAAAAGGCTATTGTTGCCATTGCCAATTTGGAGCGATAAACGGTCTATTACCAACTCGCGAAGAAATGGAACTCACAGAATCTAAAGACTATCCATACACCATATACGTCTAAGTTCTCTCTCCAAACTTTACAACTAAACGATTAAACTTTTTGTGAAAAAGATTTCTACCGCAAAAGAAATGCAGGCCGCCGACGCTTTTGCAATCAACGAGTGCGGAATTCCCGGTATCGTTTTGATGGAAAACGCAGGCATACGTTGCGTTGATATAGCGTTAAAACGATTTCCAGACTGCCTGCAAAAAAAGATAACGGTTGTAGCCGGCAAGGGAAATAACGGAGGCGACGGGTTTGTAATTGCGCGACACTTTTTTAATAAAGGGGCTAATGTTCAAGTTTTATTAATTGGAGACCGCGGTTCGTTAAAAAACGACGCGCGTATCAATGCAGATTCGGCCGCTAATATTGGTATCCCGATAAAAGAAGTCGACGAAACCAATATTAAAAGTTGCCGCCATATTTTGAATCATAGTCAATTCATTATTGACTCTATTTTTGGCACTGGCTTTAACAAAGCCGCTTCCGGAATTTACGAAAAGATTATCGCATCCATCAACGAGTCAAAAAAGACCGTAATCGCTATTGATATTCCTTCCGGCATCGACTCCGACTCCGGACAATTCATTGGACCGCATATCAATGCCAGCATGACTATTGCCTTGGCGTTATATAAAAGAAGCCATTGGCTTTTTCCTTCGGCGGACGCGATGGGAGAATTGAAATTAGTAGACATTGGCATACCTCAAAAAGCCTTAGATTCAATTCCAATCAGCATTAACCTTTTAGAAACAGAAGACATTCAAACACAATTTCAAGATCGTGATGCGAACTCTCATAAAGGAACTTTTGGTCACGTTCTCTTAGTCGCCGGTTCTTTAGGTAAAAATGGAGCCGGAGGATTGGCCGCTTTAGCCTCTTTAAGGTCGGGCGCAGGACTAGCGACCTTAGCTATGCCAGAAAGTTGTCAAAAAATTGCGGAATCCATTCCGTTAGAGGTTATGACAACCGGATTATCCGAAGCAAAAGAAGGCTTTTTAGGGCTTTCCGCAAAACAACAAATTTTAGAACTCTGTAAAGATAAGTCCTCAATCGCCATTGGTCCTGGAATATCTACCGAAAAGGAAACTGTAGAACTCTTGGAAAACACTATTCCAGATTTAAAGATTCCCTTAGTACTTGATGCAGACGGTTTAAATTGCCTGGCTCTTTCTTCAAATTTACTTTCGTCTTTAAGACCTGGAACTGTATTGACGCCGCACCCCAAAGAAATGTCGAGAATATCTGGAATTGCCATTCAAGAAATACTAAATAATCGAATCTCCGTCGCTTCCGAATTTGCCCAAAAGCATTCCATTTATTTGATATTGAAAGGCGCCCACAGCGTAATTGCATCGCCTACTGGAGAGGTGTTTATTAATCCAACCGGAAATTCCGGTATGGCTACCGCCGGTTCGGGAGATGTATTAACTGGAATCATAGCGGGGCTTTTAGCTCAGGGAATGTCCTCAAAATGGGCAACGCTTGCCGGTTGCTATTTACACGGCCTCGCTGGAGATCAATTTGCTGATAAACAAAGTAAAACCAATTTAATCGCAGGCGATCTTTTAAGAGAACTTCCTAATACCATCAAATCAATTTTTCCGTAAATAATGGAAATAACCACTCAGTCGCCTGAAGAAACTAAAGCCCTAGGGCAAAAAATAGGTCAAAATCTGACTTCGGGGGACGTCGTTTTACTTTTTGGCAACCTAGGAGCGGGAAAAACCGCATTAGTTCAAGGTTTAGCCCTAGGATTGGAAATTGACCCAAATTACTACGTCAATAGTCCTACATTTACGATTATCAACGAGTATTCGGCGAAAATTCCAATACACCACATCGATTTGTACCGAATAGAAAGCTTTGCTGAGATGGATAACTTAGGTTTGGAGGAAATAATTTATGGGCAAGGAGCAACCATCATTGAGTGGGCGGAAAAACTTTTCCATGACTCATCGCCTGAAAAACCTCTTTATTATCCATTAGATAGTCATCTTGAAATTTCTATCGAAATAAAAGAGGAAAATCAACGACTTTTGAAGATTAAGCCTTTAAATATGAAACACATAGAGGACCTCCTTTTTCCTTTACAAAAAAGGCGCCATATGGCATGATCAAAATAGGTATGGCATTTGCATATAGGGGATTTTTCCTTTGATCGACCATATTAGACGTTTTTTACTCCTAATAGGCGTTTCTTTCATTTGTTTGTGTGGATATTACTTCTATACGAACTTTTCCCCGGCCTCAATGCCAGTAAAAGTGACGTTAACCCCTTCTGGGGCAGATATAGAAATCGAAAACTTTAAAATTGTTCACGAAAATTCCGGTAGAAAGGAATGGGAGCTTAAGGCTAAATTGGCTCAAATCAATCACTCCCAAAAGTCAACAAATATGACAGGAGTGAAGGTGGAATATTCAATGGAAAATCGCCAAAAGTTCTGGGTTTCTGCAGACTCTGGCCATTTAAACACAGAAACTAAAGACTTTGAGCTAACGGGAAATGTTCATTTCACAGCGGAATCCGCTAAATTAGCCAAAAAAATTCGAGAAGAACAAACTTCCCAAAACCCTTAAGCCTCATATTAGATAAAACTTAGTTGTGCATAAAATTTTCAATATTTCGGTACTATTTTTTTGTTTATTCGCGATATTTCCAGGTATTAGTCAATCGCAAAAGTCCATAACCAACCGTCTAAATCCAGACGAAAAAGGCCCCATAGAAATAAACTCTGATCGAATGCGGTCGGAGGATGGCGGTAAAAAGATTATTTTTTCTGGAAAAGTTAAGGGCCAGTGGGGAGAGCTTAAGATCGATTCAGATATTTTAGAAATTTATAACGACGAAAAAGGTAATCAAACAGACGAGATTGTAGCAATTGGCAACGTTGTAATAACAAGGGGTACAAAAAAAGCCAAAGGCGATAGAGCGGTTTATTTAGATACAGCGCAAAAAATTATACTCACAGGGTCGCCAAAAGCTACCGCATGGGAAGAAAACAACATAATCGAAGGCAAAGAAATGATCTTTTTGTTAGACAAAGATCGTTTTGTAGTTAACGAAAGAGTTCGTATGAAGTTTTACCCAAAAAATAAGAAAAAAAAATCCAAATCTAGGACTAATTCAAATTAACTGGGACTCAATAGATTAAACGTGTTTAATAGTTTACGCGCTCAAGGTTTGGTAAAGGCTTATAGAAAGCGAACGGTTGTTAATAAAATTGACATTGAGGTCAACCGTGGCGAAATAGTGGGATTATTAGGTCCCAATGGAGCGGGAAAAACTACTACCTTTTATATGGTAGTGGGACTTGTGAGACCAGACTCTGGCAAGGTTATGTTAGACGATGAAGACGTGACCAAAAGTCCAATGTTCCAACGCGCTCGTAAAGGAATCAGCTATTTACCTCAAGAAGCGTCGGTTTTTAGAAAGCTAACGGTTGAAGAAAATATAGTTGCAGTTTTGGAAGGTCTTAAAATTTCAACCTTTGATAGAAAAAAGAAGGCCCGGTCTCTTTTAAGAGAGTTAAATATTCTGCACATTAAAAACGCAATGGCCTACTCTCTATCGGGGGGTGAGAGGAGACGGGTAGAGATTAGTCGAGCCTTAGCCACCTCCCCTGTGTTTATTCTATTAGACGAGCCGTTTGCGGGAATCGACCCAATTGCGGTTTCTGATATTCAATCAATAATTTCGCATTTAAGGGATAAAGGGATTGGAGTTTTAATTACCGATCATAATGTAAGAGAAACCCTTAGCATAACCGATCGCGCTTACATCATTAACGGCGGTAAAATTATTGCTTCAGGTTTGCCAAATGATGTGGCGCAAGACGAAAAAGTAAAAGAAATCTATCTAGGAGATAGATTTTCGCTTTAGATCTATAGGAGCTTTTTATTATGGCAATGGAGATGAGATTAAATCTCAAGATGAGTCAGAAGCTAGTAATGACTCCTATGCTTCAACAAGCCATTAAATTATTACCTCTTGCCAGATTAGAGTTGGCCCAATTGGTGCGCCAGGAAATAGTTGAAAACCCAATTCTAGAAGAAATTTTCGAAGAAGACCTACCCGCCTCCACTTCCGAAGACGACGAAGAAGAATCAAAACCTGAAACTCTTCCAGAAGAAAACTTTTCGGTCAACGAACCGGAAAACCCATTGGAGGCAAAAGAAACAAGCTCGACCGAAGATGTCGATTGGGATTCTTTAATTCAGAATAATATTGATCAGGGTTTGTCGAGCGATCAATTTATCGATAACAGCATGGAATCCCCAAGCTTTGAGGCCACCTGCAAAAATGAAATCACGCTCGCGGATCATTTGATGTGGCAATTAGGCCTTGCCTTGGATACTGATGAAGACAAGTACATTGGGGCTTGTATCATAGGTAATATTCAAAACGACGGTTATTTAAGAGTTGAGCTTGAAGAATTGATAGAAATTTGCCAAACGTCCGAAGAAAATATCTTACGAGTGTTATCAGTAGTGCAAACTTTTGATCCTACTGGAGTTGGAGCGCGTAACTTACAAGAATGTTTAGCCATCCAAGCGCGTGCGATGCCCGAAAGAGACCCATTAGTCGAAAAATTAATCGAAGGTTATATTGATCGACTTGAAGAAAGGCAACTTCCTAAAATTGCAAGCGAATTAAAGTGCAATTTACAAAAAGTATTGCAAGCTCTGAAAAAAATTCAAGAGTTTGTACCTAAACCAGGCCTTATTTTTAGTTCAGAAGGGGCGGATTATGTTTCTCCCGATTTAAAAGTAATAAAAAAAGACGGAAAATATGATGTAACCCTAATAGATGGCGAAGTGCCTAATATTAGAATCAATCCCTATTATCACAATATTTTAAAAAACTCTAAAGAAAGCGAAACAAAGGAGTTTTTAGAAGACAAATATAAGTCGGCCGTTTGGTTAATTAAAAGCATAGACCAAAGAAAACAAACCATTTATAAGGTAGGAAAAAGCTTGGTTAAGTTACAACAGGAGTTTATGGAAAAAGGTCTTTCTTATCTCAAGCCTATGGTATTGAAAGAAGTGGCCGACGATATAGGTATGCATGAATCAACAGTCAGTAGAATTACGACTAATAAATATATAGATACCCCTCAAGGTTTATTCGAACTCAAATTCTTCTTCCATAATGCTATTAAGTCCTATATGGGAAATAATCTTTCTTCCATTCGCGTTAAAAACATGATAAAGGAATTGGTCCAAGAAGAAGATTCAAACAAACCGTACACGGACGATCAAATTGTAGAAATATTAAGTAGAAAAAACGCCAAAATAGCTCGCCGAACTGTCACCAAATATCGTAAAGAACTCAATATTCCCGCTGCTGGAAAAAGGAAAAGGTTATTTTAACCTTTTCTTACTATCCTAATTAGATAAACGATGAATTCAAATTATATTGCAATCACACTCGTACGGAGGAAGGCATGAAATTGACTGTCTCAGGGAGACATTTGGAAATTACCCCTGCAATTCGCGAACGTTTAGATCAAAAGCTAGAAAAGACATTGCAGAATTTAGAGGATCATACATCGACCAATGTAGTTTTAGGCGCAGAAAAGCATGGACATTGGGTAGAAATAACCTTAAAAACAAAAGGGTATTCCGTTCACTGCAAGGACGAAACAAGCGATATGTACGCGGCCATAGACCGCGCCGTCCATAATATCGAAAAACAACTTAGAAAACATAAAGACAAAGCCCAAAGCAAAAATAAGAAACAAGGCTCGTCTTCAAAAGAAATTATAGACTAATACTTCTTAATTAAACTAGACAACTCTAATTTTACCTTTAACTGGCTTTATACGAACTAATGAAACTGAGCGAAATTTTAAAAGAAAACTTTATCATCGCAGATTTGAGTTCTCGCGATAAACAGGGAGTATTAACCGAATTAGCTAAATTTCTTGAAGAAAAAAACGCTATCAAAAGCAAGGACACTCTTTTTGATTCTCTTATGGAAAGGGAAAGCTTAGGAAGTACTGGAATTGGTGAAAATGTAGCCATTCCCCATGCCAAATCGGAGGAGACAGAACACATTATTACTCTTTTTGGAAGATCCTTAAAAGGAATTGATTTCGACTCGTTGGATCAAAAACCAGTTCATTTTGTTTGCCTTTTAATCGCTCCTTCAAATTCAACAGGTCTCCATTTAAAAGCTTTGGCAAGAATTTCTAGATTATTTAAAAGCCAATCCTTGCGAGATGAAATCTTAATAGCTGAAAATGTAGATAAAATTTATTCGCTGTTGGTTGAAGAAGATTCAAAATTTTCTTAAATCTTTTTGAGCTTTTAAAAAACACAAAAAATTACTTTTAGTCGCTTACCGCTTCAATAATAACAATTAAATTTTTACGGGATAACAGGTGTATACAGGTATTCCAGTTTCAAATGGTATTTCATTTGGTAAAGCTTACCTTTTGGATAGATCCAAGGTTCACATCATTAAAGAAAGACTTGAACCTGAAAACGTGAAAAAAGAAATAGAACGGTTTGTTGAAGCCATTGAAACCTCTAAAAAACAACTTTTAGAAATAAAAAACCGAGCGGCAAAAAGCGATAATAAGTTCGGGATTATATTAGATACCTATTTATTATTGTTAGAAGACGAAGTTCTTGTCACTGATACCGTAAAAAATATTAAATCTAATTTTTTTAACGCGGAGTATGCAATCAATCTTACTCTTCAAAAGTTTAAAGTTCTTTTTGAAGGTATGAACGACGACTACATGAAAGGAAAAAAAGACGACCTGGAATTAGTCGTTCAGAGAATATTGAGAAACCTTTTAGGACACGACCAAGAAAGCCTTGAAGAAATCAACGAACCAGTCTCTCTAATAGCTCACGACCTGAGTCCTTCCGATATGTTGTCCGTAAACAAAGATTTAATTATGGGGATCGTAACAGAATCAGGCGGGTTAACCTCGCACGTTGGCATCATTGCTTCCGCTTTAGGAATACCGGCAATAGTTGGCGCAAAAAATATTACCTCTTCGGTCAATTCGGGTTCTGAAATAATTATTGACGCGATTGATGGCAACGTCATTGTAAATCCTTCTGAAGAAGAAAAGCTTTCTTATGAAACAAAAAAAGAAAACTACGAAAGATACCAAAAACAGTTGTTGGAGAACATCCAATTACCATCCATCACCACAGACGGTCACGCAGTTCAATTAATGGCCAATATCGAAGGCGACCATAACTTAAAAATGGTAAAAGAGTTCGGCGGCGAAGGTATAGGGCTTTATAGAACTGAATTTATCTATATTGGCAGGAAGAGTCTTCCGAGCGAGGAAAGCCTATTTGAAAATTTCAAAAAAGTTGCCGAGGAGTCAAAACCTCATCCAGTTGTAGTGCGAACTCTAGATGTTGGCGGAGACAAAGTTTTAGATATCTTAGGGGTGCAAGAAGAAGAAAACCCAGCTCTAGGCCTTAGAGGGATAAGGATGTCTTTAAACTTTCCAGAAATATTTAAAACTCAGTTACGCAGTATCCTCAGAGCAAGCGCTTATGGAAATTTACAGATTCTCTATCCTATGGTTTCTTCCGTAGAAGAACTTTACGAAGCAAATCAAATTTTAGAAGACATAAAACTAGACTTAAGAGAAGAACGTTTAGAATTCAATTCCGATATCGAAATTGGGGCCATGATAGAAACTCCTTCCGCCGCTATTTGTATTGAAGAAATATTAAATATTGTAGATTTTATTAGCGTTGGAACTAACGATTTAATTCAGTATGTCTTAGCAGTCGATAGAACTAACGAGAATGTAGCTCATCTGTATGAAGCGTTTCATCCGGCAATCATAAAAACTCTAAAGTCTATTTTTGACGCAGCTAATAAAGCAAACAAGAAAGTCAGTATTTGTGGAGAAATGGGGGGAGATTCAAAAGCCACTCTATTATTGCTTGGCTTAGGAAAAATAAATCAACTTAGCATGGACCCGCATTCTATTCCCAAAATAAAAAAAATAATTAGAAGCATTGATATGAGCGTCGCGCGCGAACTAGCCAATAAGGTTCTAGAAATGGACTCCACAAAAGAAATAAGCCAATTCATCAAAAATGAGATGAAAAATCGATTTCCAGAGGATTTTAATCGAGACATAAACTACCAAGAAAAATTATATGTATAATAAAAGCTTGAAAAAAAATTAATAAAACTTCTACAAAAACCAAATAACTAAGAGTCTAATCCGTAAAATTGAGAATCCTTAATTTTTAAATAGATAATTATCCACTTCACCACTAGAGAGATTAAATATGAGTAATGGGAACTTTTTGTTTACGTCCGAGTCTGTCTCCGAAGGACATCCAGATAAAATGGCCGACCAAATTTCCGACGCCGTTTTAGACGCCATCTTGACTAAAGATCAACACGCGCGAGTAGCCTGCGAAACTATGGTCAAAACTGGATTTGCATTGGTCGCGGGAGAAATCACTACGTCATGTTATGTGGAAGTTCCCGAAATCGTACGTAATACTATCAAAGAAATCGGATACACTCACTCTGATATGGGATTTGATTATGAAACCTGCGGCGTAATGACTGCTTTTGACAAGCAATCTCCCGATATCGCGCAAGGCGTCGACGACGATAAACACGAGCAAGGAGCAGGCGATCAAGGCATGATGTTTGGTTACGCCTCTAACGAAACAAAAGAGTTAATGCCCATGCCAATATTGGTTGCTCATCAACTTACTCGACGTTTGGCCGAGGTTAGAAAAAGCGGCAAACTTCCTTATTTAAGACCGGATAGTAAGTCTCAAGTTTCCGTTCGCTATGAAAACGGTAAACCTGTATCGATTGAAACCGTTGTCATTTCATCTCAACATGATGCAAAAGTCGGCAACAAAAAACTTAAAGATGAAATTACAAAACAAGTTATTTTAGCGACAATCCCAGAAAAGCTAAGAGCAAAAAAAATGAAAATCCATATAAATCCAACCGGTAAATTCATCATCGGTGGACCGCAAGGCGACTGCGGCTTAACGGGACGAAAAATTATAGTAGATACCTATGGCGGGTTTGGACGACATGGCGGCGGCGCTTTCTCTGGCAAAGATCCTTCCAAAGTAGATCGCTCCGCTTGCTACATGGCCCGATATATCGCTAAAAATTTAGTGGCCGCAAAAACTGCCGATCGTTGCGAAGTCCAATTAGCCTATGCGATTGGGGTGGCGGACCCAGTATCGGTTTTGGTTGATACTTTTGGCACCAACAAAATTGATCCAGCAAAATATGAAAAATTAGTTCGCGATCATTTCAATTTGAAACCCGCTGGAATTGTCAAAACCTTGGATCTTAAAAAACCAAAGTACCGACAAACAGCAGCATACGGCCATTTTGGTCGAAACGAAAAAGGGTTCACCTGGGAAAAGACCGATAAAGCAAAAGCGATTAAAAAAGCCGCTGGTCTTTAATCGATATTAAAATTTCAAACTAGCTAGCTTTTTTTTAAAGTTAGCTAGTTTTAACTTCCTAATTTTTCCTTTTGATATTGAAATTATACTATCAATACTACTCAGAGTAAAAATGGGTTCTTAATTCTGCTTTGGAAATATATGCGGAAGCCTGGCTATATATTGCGCTGAGGGTACCTGTATCGATTTCTTTATGGTCAGGTACGGTTAAAATTTGCCTACTTCCCTCCACAATTCTTGCCAATTTAACATGGCTACCTTTTTGTTTGGTAATAGAAAAACCAAGGCTTTACAGAATGGCAATCAATTGAGAACCCGATAACCGCCTCAGTTTAAGCATGAACCGGTTCAATCTCCATGCTCACAATCAACGGAGCATTAGGCGAAAGACCAATTTCTTCGGGATCTTCGTCTTCAAAATGAAGAGCCAACGCTTCTTTGATATTTTCGACTGTATCGTCTATTGTTTTCCCTTGAGAGACGATTGGAAGATTGACACATTCGGCCACATAACCACTTTCGTTTCCAGGATATAAAATTATCTGTATTACGTTTCGTTTCATTAAATTATCTCTTTTTAAATAATTATTCTACATTCAAATCTCAGCGTTAATTTTTATTTATAATACCATGAGAATGCGAGGTAAAATTCCACAATTTAAGAAACTCTTTTCTCATTAATTAGTAAACATAATTATTTTTAATTTAAACCTTATGCGTGTTAAGCCCATTCACTCCTGGGATATAAATAAAGACGACGCAATTCCTCTTCAAAAAAAACTCGCTCAACGGACTCAGTTCATACCACTTAAAAAAGATCCCAAAATTATCGTCGGCACTGATATCAGTTTTCAAAACGACACCGCCTATGCTGGAGCCGTTTTATTTAAACTTCCCAGTTTAGAACCTATCGATAGTTTCATCTATGAAGGAACCGTATCTTTTCCATACGTTCCTGGCCTTCTATCTTTTCGCGAAGCCCCTATCCTTTTGAAACTATTTAAATTAGTAAAACCAACGCCAGATCTTATTTTTTTGGACGGTCATGGACTTGCTCATCCGCGCAAATTAGGCTTGGCTTCACATATTGGGTTATTTCTTCAAAAACCAACTATTGGTTGCGGCAAAAGCAGATTGTATGGCGCTTTTGAAGAACCTCCGGCTTCAAAAAGATCCCATACGCAATTGCTTAATCCATCTGGAGAACCTATCGGAGCCGTGATTAGAACTAGAGAGCAATGCAATCCCATTTTTGTATCTCCCTGCCATTTGATCAATTTGACCGACTCCATTACCTGGACGCTAAAATGCGTTTCCAAATATCGAGTTCCAGAACCAACACGAATAGCTCATAACTTTGTAACCGATTACAAACGTCAAAAAACAAAATAGGCTTTTAATAAAAATAATGCCAAGCCGTTTTCTAGCTATTTACTGCGCTCAATGCGATACTTTCATCGCAAAATATAGAAAGGAAGGGTCTGGACGCCTTATTCGAATGTATTTGGAAAGAATGATGGCGGCGGATGAAAGCCCTATGGAATTTAAAAATGAAATAAAAGAGAAGATTCCGCGTTTAACTTGCTTTGAATGCGGTCAAATTCTGGGAAAACTAAATCCTAAATCTTCCCCTGCTTCGTATAATTTAATCAAAGGAACTTTTAGAAAAAAGAAACATGACGATTAAACGTCTGGCTTTTTTGCAACGACTAGATATCCTGATTGTCCATAAACCTCTTTTGTGGACAAAATATCAAAACCAGCTTGAGTAACTTCATTAATCATTTCTTCAAGAGAAAACCATTTCCATTCTCCCTTTTTCAATTGGGAAAAAATGTAGTTCAAACCTAAAGTTTTTGCTAAAACATTGACGACATATTTCCGCATTAATCTGTGAATAATACCTTTAGCTTTTTTATCCAAGCGAACGCTTTCGCAAATTATGGAATCTGGGTCATAACTTCTAGAAGGATTAGCTATAACCAACGTTCCTCCCGATTTGAGCGCTTCTAAAAAAGAAGCCATCAAATTGATTCTAATGTCGGCGTCGCGAATAACATAAGAAGCAAAGTGGCATATTATATAATCCACCGATGATTTTTTTATTGGAATTCCCTGAGAAAAATCCCCCTGTAAGCAAAACGTATTATTTTTAAGACCTAAGTTAACCGCCTTAAGCTTTGTCCTATTCAAACCATCTTTTAATAGATCTAAACCTATATACCGTAAGCCGTTTTCGAAATCGGATTTAAAAAATTTAAGAATTTGACCAGTACCACAACCAACATCTAAAATGATACCATGAGAAGTAGTGCCGACATTTTGGCTAACAGATTGTAGAGAAGCCGAATAAGCCGATGGTGTTAATAAATCATATAAGTAAGATTTAAATCCAAATTTCCAATAATTCTTGTATAATTTCTTAAAAATCAATAAGGCACTCCTTAATAGAGTCTATTTTTAATTATTCTGTAATTTCGAGATTTTAACAACTGATAACAAAACCGTAATTTAAAAATAAATATACTATTTTTTTGTCCATGAAAATTCCTTTACATGTAGTAGATGACTGCGAACTCTTTGATGAATTATCTCCTCAATCTCTAGAGAATTTAAAAAAATGGGTTGAGGTTGAAAGTTTTGAAAAAGAGGAAACCATAATGACAGAGGGAGACAAGGGTGACAAACTATTCATTGTGGCTGAAGGCAGCGTTGAAGTTTTCCAGAAATTAGATTTCCATATAAACCGGAAAATTCGAGAACTGAAAAAAGGCGAGCATTTTGGAGAGCTGGCTCTATTAAGCTCTGAAAATATCCGTTCGGCATCTGTTAAAGCCTTAGAATCTCCCACAATTTGCTTAGTCTTAAGTCTAAAAAATTTTGAAGCTTTAATACGATCTGACCCGGATATTGCTCTCAAAATGAGTCACAAGTTTTGCGAGCGCGACCATGACAATCTGCAGCTCTTAAAATCTGATCTAGGAAATGCTTTTAAATCCATCATTGAAGCTTTAGGGGCTATTGCGGAATATAAAGATCCTGAAACAGGGCATCACCTCAATCGCGTTAGTGCATTTACTCGGGAACTAGCGACAGCTCTTAAGGGAGCGCCTGGTTTTGAATTTATAAACGAACATTTTATTGATCTTATCGAGCTTTCAAGTCCTTTGCACGATATTGGTAAAGTGGGTGTCCCAGATAATATTCTGTTAAAACCAGGTAAATTGACTCCGGACGAATGGAAAATTATGAAACAGCACACTGTCTTCGGAGCGCAAGCGATTAAAAAGATTTTAAAAAACTTCAGCTATCCAGAATTTCTAGAAATGGGACACAATATTGCTCTCTACCACCAAGAGTTTTGGGATGGTAAGGGCTACCCTGAGGGACTTGCAGGAGATGATATTCCAGCGGAAGCTCGCATCATGGCCGTAGCGGATGTATATGACGCGCTTCGTTCAAAAAGACCTTATAAAGATTCATTAACCCACGAAGTTGTCAAAAAAGTCATCGTCCAAAGCCGAGGTAGCCACTTCGACCCAAGAGTTGTGGATGCTTTTATCGAATTAGAAACTAAATTTGAAAAAATATTCGATGATTTGAGTGAAAGTAAAACCGAAGAAGATTAATCAGTTAATTTGGTTATTAGCTTTAAAAATTTGCTAAAAGCAAAAAAAAAAACACTATAAAATTTTTAAGTATTTTGTTCCAAAGGAAAATGTATCATGGCAAAAAAACCATTTATCAACAAATATGGTTTCGTAGAATATCCATTCCTACACGACACTCGAAAATCTAAGAACTGGTGGTTTTTTAACTTATTGGAGGACCACTTAAAACGTAGAGCCAAACAAACTTATGGAATAGGCGGCTTTACCAGAGATCAAATGGACGAAGATTTTAAAAAAATCTTAGGAACTACTAAAATTAAAGTTTACGCAATCGTCCCTTCCGGTATGGGAATGATATTTCCTTTAATTGGGAAGTTTGAAACGAAGGATATAATTGAAGTTGAAGATCCCGTCCCTTGGTTAGAAGAAAAGTATGGCGGTAGTAAATATAAAGTAAATATTTACCATGAAGGCACTTTTGCCGGTACGGAAAACTATAAAACTCACGGCGACCCTAAGTGGGAAGAGATAGAAGACGACGAACTCACTTAAGTAATTTGCTCCCTCAAATTTCATATTTTCAAAGCCTCCTCTGTATTAAAAATCAATACATCGTGCTTATTATAAAGGATCTCTAAAATGCTTGAGTCTAAACATATTCCTTTTGAAGAAATCCATGAGCATGAAAAAGGTTTTTCCGAATATTATGAAAATCAAATAGTCCCTAAAGTAGCTGAAGTTGAAAAAAACCGATTGAGGAAATTATCAAAGGATAAACTTGGGAACATAATCGCATGGTCAGGTTGGATAATTTGGTTTATAGGGACGGTCATTTTAATCTTCACCAGCTTTGACGTACTAATATTTTTGGTGCTCACTTTGGTGTCTTTTTTATTGACTTCTACTTTCGCAGATGAGCCCACATATCCCGTTCCGAATTCTTATCAAAATCATTTTGAAAAACAAATTCTGCCATTAGCAATTAAATTTTTTGGCGATTTTACTTTTAAAGCTGAAGGCGAAACTATTCCAGGTAGGTATTTAGGCCATTACGATATTACTATGAAATATACTCATAATAGATTTTAAAAAAAGAATTATATTAAAGGGGAATTTAAAACCATCAAATTCGAAATTCAAGAAGTGTATCTAATCCAAGATGGACAATATGGCCCTGCGGTTGCTGGACAAAGCTTAGTAACTGTTTTTCCCTTTCCAAAAGCTTTTGAAGGACGAACCGCAATCCATTATGGTCCAGTAAAACGTTGGATATTAGATGTATTATATGATTACGAACTAAAAGAAGTGCCATTAAACAACCCTGAATTTGGAAAAATTTTTGAGGTTTATGGGTCGGACCCAACCCAGTCCCAATCTTTGTTATCTTCAAATTTTTTGGAGACCATTATCGAAATGAATAAAATATGGGAAAGAGGGATTGAAATGGAGTTTCACAACGGCCTATTATTAGTTTTATTAAATTGTGAATATATATTCAAAACTGCTGATTTAAACCAATCAGCTTATAATACAGATGCGGTAAGAAAACTCCTCCATGAAATCAATCTTATGTTCAAAGTAATAGAAATTCTGAATATTGGCATTAATAAACTCGCTAAAAAAAATATCTCATAGTACAGCTTTAGGTTGTTTAAGAACAAAAAAGGCGCGCCACCCTTTTGGTTAGCGCGCCAACAGACCTCATTTTATTGAGGATCGCTCATAATAATGAGTTAATAATATTATTAAATTTAATTTCTAGCATATCTAGATGTCAGGTGGACTTAAACTCATAGGCAGCCCCTCCGCAAAGGTTAATAGCTGAATAATAAATCTTAAAAAACTTTATTTAATTTACCTTCCTACTCTAAATTAATAATATTTGTTTTAGAAGAAAGTGATTTATAAGGTGGATTAATCATTTTATCGACCCTCCCTATTAAAATAAATCTTAATATTAATATGATCCCTAATCTTCAAAAATCAATAGGCGAAATCGTTTTTT
Organism: Nitrospinales bacterium; assembly: GCA_038154245.1. GTDB lineage: Bacteria > Nitrospinota > Nitrospinia > Nitrospinales > JAJDAT01 > JAJDAT01. Next base: position 30,243 of record JAYOZP010000032.1, read on the forward strand.
TATAAAATAATTTTTGACGGTTTTAAAAAAATTAAAAGAGCTTTAATCAAAAACCAGCGGTAGCCAAATAACTGTGAAAAATGTAATGATAATGGCTCCGATTATATTTACGAAAACGCCCACTTTCGCCATTTTTGAAATTTTTATCCAGCCTGAACCAAAGACAATCGCGTTTGGCGGAGTCGCAACAGGTAACATAAATGCAAAGGAAGCCGCCAAAGCGGCTGGGAACATCAAGTAAGATGGATCAATATTACCTTTTAAGCTCAATGCTCCAAGGATTGGCAAAATCATTGTCGATGTCGCCGTGTTGGAAGTCAGTTCGGTCAAAAAAGTAACCCAAAAGCAAACGATAAAAATAATTGCCCAAATGGGTAGCTCAAAAATGTTTGACAATTGCCCTCCAATCCATTGATCTAATCCCGTCTTGCCAAAGCCAGCAGCCAAGGCAAAACCCCCTCCAAATAATAAAAGAATTCCCCAAGGCATTTTTGTTTCTATCGTTTTCCAATCAAGCGCGCAAAGTTCTTTATCCGAGTTGGATTTAATCTTTTCAAATAAATTTAAAGGAACGCAAAAAAGGATGAGAGCCATTGCCATAGCAACAGTAGAATCTTGAATTAAATTGGGATTGGTAAACAATTCCGACCAACCTGGAATCGTCCATTCCGATACTTTTAGAGGTTTCCTAAATATCCACAACGCTGCGGTAAAACCAAAAACCCAAGCCACAAATTTTTCTTCTCTAGTAAACAAACCTAGTTTATCAACTTGTTCCGATATTAGATTTCGCGAGAACTTAAACTGAATTTGCTTTAACGGAATATCCGAACCGTATCGACATAAAAATAGCCAGACGGCAAAAAGAAAAATAAAAGATAATGGCAACGCAAAAACCATCCACTGTCCAAATGGTATTTCAGTGGAACCTTGCGAATAATTTTTAAACAACCCAGCTAAAACAACATTAGGAGGAGTTCCTATCAATGTAGATATACCGCCAATACTTGCGGCATATGCAATTCCTAACATTAAAGCGCAACCCAAACTAGCTTCAATAGCCTTTGAATCTCTACTCTCTTCGTCTTGATTAGCAACAGCTCCTTTAGATAACTCTTTTACAACAGCCATCCCAACAGGCAACATCATTAAAACCGTCGCAGTGTTTGATATCCACATGGAGAGAAAGCCCGTGGCCAACATAAACCCCAAAATGGTTCGCTCTGTTTATGAAGTCCCCACTTTTCCATCGCTAATGCGATGGAAAATCCTCCAAAGAAAAGAAATACTAAATGATTCGTATAATTGGGAGCGATTTCTTTTGCCGACATGATTCCCAAAACAGGAAATAAAACAATGGGGATTAAAGCAGTAACGGGAATAGGGACAGCCTCTCCAACCCACCATATAGCCATTAAAGAGACAACAGCGGCAAGCTTATGAGCCGAGGGAGGCATTTCGACGGGAAAAGCCAAAACAGCAAAAAAAGCAAAAAGCCCCAGGAAAAAGAAGGAATATTTTATTTTAAGAAGTTTGGGAGTCAATCTATAGGATCGGATAAATTAACAATGGTTGGTTCGTGTTAAAGAAATTTTAACACGAAAAGTTAATTCCAGAACCGATCCTATTTTTTGTAAGGAGGAAAAAAATTAAGCTTTTATCTAATAGATTATTTTTAAAAAATAGAACTGACTAACTTTTTGGAACAAGTTAGTCAGTTTGAAAAAGATTTAAATTAGCCAAGATGTAAACCTTGGATTCTTTTTAAATTTTTAATATGGCTTAAGGTGCGATCGTACTCCAGACATCGTTTAGAAAAGTCCCAAAATCTGCGCCGCCTAAGACCCACATTTTTCCATCAAAAGATACGGATTGATGCGCCACTCGGTTTCCCCAATCTGTAGAAGAAGTAACCTCTGTCCAATTAACTCCATCTGTAGAAGACCAAACATCATTAAATTGGGTATCATTCGCTCCCTGACCTCCCATCACCCACATCTTATTGTCATAAACAACACTGGTGTGATGCGTTCTTGCCGCCCACCCTGGAGTAGACGTTTCTAAAAACCAATTTTTACCATCCGAAGTAGACCAGACCTCGCTTAAATGAGCCGAGTTATTTCCCCCAATGACCCACATCTTCCCTTTAAAAACCAAAACCGAAAAAGACTTTCGCTCTGTCCAGTCTGCAGATGAAGTTTCTGGAGTCCAAATAACCCCATCAATAGTAGACCAAACATCATTATAGTTGATTCCCGCATTATTATGACCGCCCATAACCCACAATTTACCCTTAAAGGATAAACATCTATGCCCTGACCTGGCCAACCAATCAGCATTCAAATTAACTAGGTCCCAATCTATTCCATTTTCCGAAGACCAAACATCATTTTTAACTGGATTTACATCATTTCCCCCCATCACCCACATTTTACCATCGTAAACGACGCCGCAGGGCGTTCCTCTCTTTGGCCATTTATCATGTAAGGTAACTTCTTCAGTCCAATTTAAACCATCAGGCGACGACCAGACGTCATTCAAACGCAAACCTGAGTTTGTTTGTCCACCCCAAACCCATATTTTGTTATTAAAGACAACAGAGGAAAAGACTGATCGTACCAGCCAACCAGGATTTGAATTCACTTCAATCCAATTTGCGCCGCTATGCAAACTAGGAATCGGTAACCACATTCCCATTGAAGACCTACCCTGGGTATTCCTAATAGTGACTCGGTGGTTACCTTCAACAGTGCCAGCGGGTATATCCGTAATGACCTGGTGAATTTGGTTTCCAAGATCGGAAGTCGATAAAACATTAACCGGTGTCTTACCAATACTTACTGTAGGATTAATTGCTGGATCAGGCGCTAAATTCGTGCCATTGATATCTAACGTATTTTGCCCATTGTCAGTTACAAGGTTGCCAAAAGTGATTTCAACTCCATCGGCGCTGTCGTCATCTCCCGGAGGTCCCTGCTCTCCTTCTGGTCCTTCAGCGCCGTCGTCTCCTTTGGGTCCCTGCTCTCCTTGTATTCCTTGAGGACCAATTGGGCCAGCAACGCCTTGAATACCCTGAAGACCGATTGGACCAATTGGTCCCGCTATACCTTGAATGCCTTGAGGACCTTCTGGGCCTTGTTCTCCATTTGCCCCATCGACTCCAGGAATCCCTTGTTCACCTTGCGGTCCTTGTGGACCAACTGGGCCTTCCGGACCTTGCGGACCCTCTGGGCCGCCGCCTAATTGCTCTAACGCGGCAATTCGGCGCTCTAACTCACGCAACTCTTTTGGAATTCCTCCTTTATCGATTTTCTTTTTTATATTCTTAATCTTCTTTTTTATATTTTTGATTTTTTTCTTTAGCTTAGGTTTGTCATCGGCAAAAGCAATACTACCAAAAACCATATTTGGAAATGCCGTCGGAACTCCCCATTGGACAAATATAAACGCCAAAGCAATTCCCCATACCATTACTGTTCGTTTTAAATTTATATTCATAATTTATTCTCTATAAAAAAACTGGTTAGTTTATAGTTAATTTTTAAGGAGTCGTAGAATGCCAAACATCATTTCTATCTGAAGGATCAAATCCGCCGAAAATCCACATTTTGTTTTCAAAAACTAATACTGGATGGTCAAGTCGAGCAGACCAACCCGGAGAATCTGTGACTTGAGTCCAAGTTACCCCATCGGGAGAAGACCAAACATCGTTATGAAAAGTACTACCAGAAGAAATACCATTTATAACCCACAGTTTATCGTCATAAACTAAAGATTGATGGAGGTATCGTGCAGCCCAACCCGCTGAAGATGTTTCAAGAACCCAATTTGATCCATCAATAGAAGACCAAACCTCGTTATTCAAGCCCGAACCATTTTGACCGCCAAAAACCCACATCTTTCCCTCAAAAGCAGCGGCTTGGTGATTTGCCAAAGGAGGCCAGTTAGCAGAATCTGTAACTTCAGTCCAGTTAATACCGTCCGCAGAAGACCAAACATCATTTATGAATGGAAATACTAAAGTTTTTCCACCCAAAACCCACATTTTCCCGTCAAATACAAAGGCTCGATGAAAAATGCGTCCTGCCCATTGCGCAGAGACTGTTTCCTGAGTCCAAGTTATGCCGTCCGTGGACGACCACACATCGTTAAGCCGATTAAAACGATCTCCACCTCCTATCACCCACATTTTTCCATTAAAAACTAAAGCTTGATGATGGGCACGTCCAGACCATCCAGGAGAATTTGTTACCTGAGTCCAGGTAATTCCGTCGGGAGACGACCAAACATCATTTACGTAAATACGATTAGAAAAACCACCGAAAACCCAAATTTTGCCATCATATGATACGGACTGATGCCCACTTCGACCCGGCCATGCGGCATTGGAAGTAACCTCTACCCAATTTGCTCCACTATGAGGAGTTTCGACAACAATAGGCAACCATACTCCTATTGAAGATCTGCCCTGGGTATTCCTAATTTTTACTCGATGATTTCCTTCAACAGTGCCAGCGGGTATATCCGTAATGACTTGGTGAATTTGGTTTCCAAGATCGGAAGTCGATAAGACATTAACGGGTGTCTTACCAATACTTATAATCGGATCAGTGGCAGGATCAGGAACTAAATTCGTACCATTGATATCTAATGTATTTTGACCATTATCAGTTACTAACTTTCCAAAAGTGATTTCAACTCCATCGGCGCTATCATCCGCAGGAATTCCTTTTGGACCTTCAGGCCCTTCAGCTCCATTGCCTCCAGGAATCCCTTGTACGCCTTGTATTCCTTGAGGACCAATTGGCCCCACAACGCCTTGAATACCCTGAAGACCGATTGGACCAATTGGGCCCGCTATACCTTGGATGCCTTGAGGACCTTCTGGGCCTTGTTCTCCATTTGCCCCATCGACTCCAGGAATCCCTTGTTCACCTTGCGGTCCTTGTGGACCAACTGGGCCTTCCGGACCTTGCGGACCTTCTGGTCCACCTCCCAATGCTTCTATCGCGTCGACTCGGCGCTCTAATTCACGCAACTCTTTAGGAATTCCTCCTTTACCGATTTTCTTTTTTATATTCTTGATCTTCTTTTTTATCTTTTGAATTTTTTTCTTTAACTTTGGTTTGTCATCCGCAAAAGCCAAGCTACCCAAATAATTATTTGGAAATACTTTTGGCATTCCCCATTGAGCGAATACAAATGCCAATACCAATGCGCACACCACAATTGTGCGCCTTAAATTATTTCTCACAATAATTTTCTCCCAAAAAATATTGCCTATAACTTAAATCGAGCCAAACATTGGATTTAAAAAAATGATTTTCATATAAGGAAATTTAATGGAAGCTAACATTCTATTTCTTGGTTATCAAGATTAATTCTGCAGAGAAAAGGCTTGAATTACGGGTAAATTCGCTAACCCCTTGAAAACCATCAACAAACTCCCAAAAATAATTAAGATAATATTTTCGGAACAACAAAATTACTTATAAAGACAAAGAGATAAAACTTGGAAATAACCACACTAATAACGTGAACGTATCTGGGGAAGATCATACGTATTAGGGAATATCTGCAGCAGAAACTAAAACCCAAGAAATTTAATTTCTTAGGTTTTTGAGGATTGGAAGGAATTATTTTCTAAAAAAAACTAAGCGGTTACTTTATCCATTATTTTCTCTGCGCCAACGATATGTTTGTGCATATCTAGTTCTTTAGGCGTGTGACCTAATGCGAGAGAAATTAATTGAGGAAGGTGGAGTATCGGAATATCGTACCCCTTTTCTTTGAGTTTACGAATCTCTGGCTGATAAGCGTCTAAGCTTAAGTGACACAAAGGGCAACCCGTCACCACCACATCGGCGCCGCTTTGAATGGCGTCTAACAAGGCGTTTCCAGCCATATCCAAAGAAGCGGATTTATTCATCATGATAATAGGAAAGCCACAACATTTAATTCGACTTTCGTAATAAACCGGAGTAGCGCCCACAGCTTCAAAAATATCTTCCATGCCATGAGGGTCGTCTGGTTGATCGAAATCAGATAAACCAGATGGACGCAATATATAGCACCCGTAAAACGCGGCCACTTTTAATCCTTTAAGCGGCTTTTTAACTTTAGATTTTAGGAGTTCTAACCCTTCTGGGGTCGATAATATATGAGCAAAATGTTTGATATTTATTTTACCACCTTGATATTGATGACCGCCATCTTTTAAAACACCGTTAATTTTGTTTTTATAGTCGGCATCGGAGTCGATCTTACACTCTGATTTTTTCAAGTTGCCCTGACAAGTTGAACAAATTGTGATCATGTCCAACCCCTGCTCTTCGGCAATCGCAAAATTCCTAGCGTTAAGCGCATCGTTTAAAATCGGACTTTTTTCAGAAACAACTCCAGCGCCACAACATGATGCGCTCTTCATTTCAACAAAATCAATTCCAAGCCCATCGGCGGCTTTCATTGTAGATATCATCAATTCCCGGGTAGCGCCTTTAGCGACACAACCGGTGAACAAGGCAAACTTCATTCTCCTAACTCCCTATAAATTCGCTTAACATCATCGGATTCTTTAATGGATCTATGAATGATTGGCGGAGTTTTACCTTTCAGCAACATCCTGATGCCAATCGGAATAAGCTCTAAAAGACCTTTTATATTAAAGAAACCTACTGATTCCACGGGTATTTGATTCTCATTTAATCGTCCGCTATGTTTAACGGATTTAGTAAAAGACAAGGCATGCCTCGCCCCATTATTATTATGAACGCCCTCTTCCAAGGCTGTAGCCATAATTTCTTTAATACGGTAAAAAGGTTGCGCTGGCTTTGGACAACGTTCCACACATTCGGCGCAATGAGTACAATCCCAAATTCCGCCATATTCGCTCAGCTCTTTGACTCGTTCGTTAGTTGCTTCATCTCGAGAATCATTTACAAATCTCTGCGCTTTAGCTAATGCCGCAGGTCCTAAAAAATTATCGTCAACCTCTAGAACATTACAGTCGGAATAACAAGCGCCGCACATAATACAAGTGCTGGCATCGTCGATTAACCTGAATTCTTCGGGCGATTGAGTTCGTTCCTTTTCCGGCGCGGGAGTGTCGTTATGCAAATAAGGCTTAACTTTATCTATCTTGTCCCAAAAAGGCTTGAAGTCGACAACCAAATCTTTGATAGGCTTCATATTTCCCAAAGGCTCGATAGTAATCGCATCGTCTTTATCTGCAACATGCTCCGCTTGACGTTGACACGCTAAAATGGCATGACCATTAGCCTTAATGGCACAAGAACCGCAAATAGCGCTCCGGCAGGACATTCGATAAGACAAGCTACCGTCTTGAGTCCATTTAATATCGTTAAGGCAATCCAAAACGGTGACGCCTTCAGTCGTATCGACTTTAAATTCCTCGATATAAGGCTCGGGTTGCTTTTCTGGATTATATCTCTTGATCCTAAATGTAGTCATTAATAGGTTCTTTCTTTTGGTTGGTATTTGGTAATGACAACAGGTTTGTAT
>JAYOZP010000032.1:37773-40227 GCA_038154245.1 Nitrospinales bacterium
AATATCAATAGAATCGTCTTCAGACTTATAAAGCATTGAATGTTTTAAAAAGTTTTTATCGTCCCTCTTATCGTGGTCGGTTCGGAAATGGCCTCCGCGAGATTCTTTTCTATTCAATGCGGCGGTAGAAATAATTTCAGCCATTTTCAACATATTGCCTAATTCCAGAATTTCATAAATCTCGGTATTAAACAATTTGCCTTTATCCGTAACTTTTCCTTTCTTATATCGAACTTGCAGCTTTTTAAGAGTATCGACACATTCTTTTAATCTTTCTTCATCTCGAAAAACGCCGCAATTAGCCATCATGATTTCTTTCATTTCGTTACGAATATCATTATAACTTTCAGTTCCATCGCTTTGATAAACTTCTTCCATTACTTTAAGAACTTTAGTTTTTTGATGGCTTTCGTTTATTTTTTCAAATCCAGTTTTCCGAGCATATTCTAAAGCAGCTTTACCCGAGCGTTCTCCGAAAACAACAGCCTCTAATAGAGAGTTTGTTCCTAAACGGTTGCCTCCGTGAACTGAAACGCAAGCGCATTCCCCTGCCGCAAAAAATCCAGGCATGTGGGTACCCTCGGCGTCTACAATAACCTGACCATACATATCGGTTGGAATACCGCCCATAGAATAATGAGCTGTTGGTTGAATCGGCAATGGGTCTTTAATACAATCAACACCAATAAAGTCGATGCCCAGTTGTCTAATTTGAGGAAGCCTCTCCATAATACGCGCCTCTCCCAAATGCGTTAGATCTAAATTAATAAATCCTTCGCCTGGACCTTTTCCTCCGCCTCCTCTTCCAGCGTCAATTTCGCTTTGCTCCGCTCGCGCGACAATGTCCCTTGGCGCCAATTCCATTCGAGATGGGGCATATTTTTCCATGAAACGCTCGCCGTTTCCATTGACTAAATAACCGCCCTCGCCTCGAGCGGCCTCGGAGAATAAAATTCCTTGTCTATATAGTCCAGATGGATGGAATTGAACAAACTCGGCGTCCTCTATAGGAAGACCGGCGTCAAACGCCGCAATAGCGCCGTCGGCTGTGCTGGCAAATGCGTTCGAGGTAATCTTAAAAACTCGACCATAACCTCCAGTCGCAAAAATAACGGCTTTACCTTGGATCACTTCAACTTCGCCAGTTCGAATATTACTGACCACAATCCCTTTGCACTGACCATCTTCTACTATTAAAGAATGCATACTCCATTCAGAATAGATCTTAATGGATTTGCTCTGTTTTAATATTTGTTCATGCAAAGCATGCAATACAGCATGACCTGTGCGGTCTGCAGAAAAACAGGCTCTGGGCTTTGAATGTCCGCCAAAGCTTCTTTGCGCAATCTTCCCGTTTTCTGTTCGACTAAAAACGCACCCCATACGCTCCAGCTCGTATATTACTCTAGGAGCCGCTTTAACATATTCTTCCACTGCGTCTTGATCGTTCAAGTAATCGCCGCCCTTGACCGTATCAAACATGTGCTCTTCCCAACTATCGCTCTCAACATTACCTAAACTCGCGGCAATTCCACCTTGAGCCGCTCCAGAATGCGATCTGGTAGGATACACTTTGCTTAATACAGCAACGTCTAATTCCTTGCAAACCTCCAACGCCGCCCTCATTCCAGCTAAACCAGAACCAACGATCACTACGTCATGCTTTATCATTTTAAATTCTAAACCTTACAAAAAAGCTTTTAACCGCCCTACAAATCAATAGTATTTCAAAGGCGTTTATTATCAAAAAAGTGCCATTCAATCATTTATCTCCCCTCCCGTCAATAAAAATAAAGAATTGAACTTGCAAACCTTTGTAAACATTTTTAGAATACAGACGTTATTAAAAAGCCAGAAACAAGTGTTTCTAGAAATCGTACACAATCCTCCATTTTGAACAAGCCTTCTAATTTGACTTCACCGTCTACTACTAAATTCGAATCCTTAGATATCCCAGAATTAGTCCTAAAAGGAATTGAGGAAGCCGGGTTTGATTTTTGCACTCCAATTCAAGCAAAAACTCTACCTATCTCCTTGAATGGAAAGGATGTAGCTGGACAAGCTCAAACCGGAACTGGCAAAACCGCAGCATTTCTGATTTCTCTTTTCTCCCAATTACTCAGAAACTCCACTCCGGAAGGAAAAGGAAAAGGCTGGGTGGCGCCAAGAGCGCTTATAATTGCCCCCACGCGGGAACTAGCAAGACAGATTCTAAAAGACGCCGACATTGTAGGAAAATACTGTGGTTTCAAAACACTGTGCGTTCATGGCGGTATTGATTATGAAAAACAAAAAAATAAGATTAAGGCTGGAGTCGACATTTTAATTGTTACGCCAGGCCGGTTGATTGACTTTTATAAACAAAAGTTTTTTAGCCTGAAATCTGTGGAAGTTTTGGTTATCGACGAAGCAGATCGCTTGTTCGATATGGGTTTTATCCAAGATACCCGCTAC
>JAYOZP010000032.1:40237-41676 GCA_038154245.1 Nitrospinales bacterium
CCGCTACATATTACGTAACATAACGCCTTATGATAAAAGGCTTTCCATGTTGTTTTCCGCCACCTTATCGTTTCAAGTCATGGAGCTCTGCTACGAGCACATGAATAATGCGGAAAAAGTTCAAGTAGAACCGGAAAAAATTGTGGTGGACGAAGTGGAACAATCCATTTATCACGCCGATTCTACAGAAAAGCTTAATCTACTATTTGGTTTACTAAAAAAGGAAGGCGCAGAAAAAACCATTATATTCTGCAACACCAAACGCGCTGCTGAAAACGTTGAAGCTCAGCTCAGTCATAATGGATATAAAGCTTCCCAAATTAGCGGCGACGTCAATCAAAGAGTAAGAATTCGAGTATTGGAAAAATTTAGTTCGGGAGAAATCGAAATATTAATTGCAACCGACGTTGCATCTAGAGGTTTGCATATTGACGACATTAGCCACGTCATAAATTACGATATTCCTCAAGACCCTGAGGATTATATCCATAGAATAGGTAGAACGGCGAGAGCAGGCGCTAAAGGCGTGGCGATTTCGATTGGCTGTGAAGATTATATACAACATTTAGAAAGAATTGAAGAAACATTAAAAAGTAAGATTCCGGTAGTTTGGCCGGATGAAAGTTTGTTCTTTAAATATGAAATAGCTCCCCCAAGACCCGAAAAGGAAAGAACCGGGCCACCCTCAAGAAGAAACGGATCGCCCCGCAATGGTTCCCGACCCAACCGAGGTCGAGGCCGTGCCCCAGGGAAAAGAACCCGCAACCCTCGACGCGGCGGCCCTTCTAAAGGCTAATTTTTTTAAACACTCTGTAACTAAATAAGAAAAACTGCTTACATTAGACTAGTAACAAAAGTCACGGCTTATTTCTCAGCCCAAGAGGACCAACACCAATTCAATTCTTATGGGAGCCTCTAATAATTCGTGTTTTTTAGTTTGCTGTCGCCTTAGCCCTTATTTTAAGGGCTAGGCTCTTACAAATCTTAATTTTTAGAGGTCCCCTTATATTAATCTTTGAAATCATTTTGAGGCAAAACTTTAGCAAAAAAAACTCACCAAAAAAAACCAATTTTTTACATTAACTTATAACCCGTAAACCCCCAATTTAAATTTATTTTAGACAAAATATTAATTTTAAATATTAACCTAACAACCCAACCTCATCAAAGCAAAATCACACTCTACAACTAGATAGTTTTTCAATATAATACCCCCCTACCACTTACTTCTTTCGCAGCCACCAAACATTAACACAAAAAAATAAAAAATCTTGACATCACCTTTCAATACAGCTACATTAAGGATAAAAAAGTCTTTTTATCTTTAATGTTATCAAAGCAAAAGCATTGGATTGACCAATAAGACGTAACAATATAATTCGACACACTACTGTCCGGTAAAAGTTAATTGGTATTGAATGTGTTCGGTTTCAACTCGG
>JAYOZP010000033.1:0-22999 GCA_038154245.1 Nitrospinales bacterium
CTAATAATTACTATTTATACTAATTTGCTATCGCCTAGCCAATGGTTTTAATGGCTAGGCTCTTGGCAATTTTGAATTTTTAGAGATTCCCTTAATTTGTCGTTGAATTAGGTGTCGGAGTAATGTTTGAAGATTTTAAACGCCTTCCTTTCTTGACATCCTCGACCTATAAGTATATAAAAAATAGAGGTTTTATGACCTTAGAATGCGTAGTTTTTAACCTTTTTGGGAAAAACAATCATGGCCGAAGAAAATCAGCCTGAAAAAGCCGAATTTAATCTAGAAAAAATTGACGAAAGTAAACTGACCAAAGCTCAGCTTGACGAGTTTAAAGATTTGATTCAAACCTCAAGCCAAGAGCGGAAAAGTTTGCAATTGCTTGTTGAATATTTTGAAAAGAAGTCCACTCAATTTGACGAGCGTAAGATTTTCTTCGACAAGATAAATTCCCAACTTCCCGATACGCTTAAAAAATTAGAAATCCTCAATCAAAGTCGTGAAGAAGTTAAAACCTTTGATATACGAATACGCGATTTTCAGAGACTATCTAAAGAGTTAGATTCAAATTTTTCTAACCTAAAAAGAAATCTAGATGGCTTGCATATGTTGAGCGAGCACATCGACGTTAAGACGAAGAACCTGGATCAACAAAGAGGGTTGGTTGAAAAAGCCAACGAAGACGCAGGTCGTTTAAATGTTTTGATCTGGGATATGGATTCCAAGATTAAAAAACTACAAGAAGAAAATAAACTCGTAAAAACTACCGATAAAAACATAAATCGGTTGGAGTATATGCTCGACAAGGTTTCGGGGCAGGTTGACGAAGTTACGACTTTTAAGGAGCTAATGAAAAATAGCTCTAATAAAGTCTCCGAAATGGAGGATATCCTCAAAGAATTGGATTTAAAGTTTGCGCGTTTAAATAAAGAAAAGCAAGTTGTGGACGGCGTATTTAGGGACGCGGAAGAAATACGCAGCATTTTAGAAAAAGTTCAAGAGGATTCAGAAAAGCTGTTAGGGCAGAGCCATATTATTGCCGAAACGAACGAGCAGATTAAGAATTTGACCCAAGATATTAACGACTTAAAAATAGAGTCTAAAAATATCTCCGTTAAAAACGAAATGATTCGAACGATTAGCGGTAGATTGAAAGAGTTAGACGGTTTAGGGATTGAAGTCGAAACTCGAATAGCCAAAGTTCGAGACGAGAAGAACGTAATTGAAAAAACCGAAGAAAAAATAAATCGGCTGAACTCATTTTTAATCGATAACCTTGGCAACAAGATGAAATTGCTGAAAGAGGAAATGAAAGTTATCGACGAAGCGACGGAAAAAATGAGTCGATTTAACATTATCGCAGAGGAAGCGGAACAAAAAGTAAAGCATTTCGACGATGAAATTAAGAAAGCCGATAACTTAACCGAAATTATTCAAAAAAATCAAGAGATGACCGAGTCTACTCGCGAATATATGGACGAAATTATTCGCAAGCAGCAGCTAGTAGATCAGGTAGACAAAAAGATTAATGATTTGAGTTCGGTAGTTATTAGTTTAGACGTGAAGATGGAAACCCAGATGCAGCGGAAAGCTTTGATCGAGAAGATGGAAAAGAAAGTCGATGGGCTTGAGTTTTTCATTGAAGAAGCGAATATGAAAATTGCCAAAGTTTCTAAGAAAATCGACTTTTTAGAAAAGGTGGATCAAAAGTTAGACGACCTAAAAGGATTGACCAATCACGTTGAAGAGAAAATTCTTGATATTACGAAAGAAAAATCCGCTTTGGACGATCAAGAGCGACGGATGAATAACTTGGCCTCAAAATTAAATATTATGGAAATTGAATTGAGGACTAAGTACAAAGATTTACAAGAAGCTAAAGACGAGATCAACAGTCTGGATCGGGTTAGAGGGGAGCTAGGACAAATTTCGGTTAATTTTGAAAATAAGATCGAGGGCTTGAATAAAGATCTAGATACTGTGAATCAAACTGAAGCTCGTATGGCTCAGTTGGATACTTTGATGGGCGAACTGAGGCTTCGACAAGAGACTCTTAACGAAAATGAAGAAGAAATTATTCGAGCTGAAAAGAAAATCGAAGCTTTGAAAAACTTGATGGACGAGTTAGATACCCGAACTAAGAAAGTAGCCGCAAGCGAAGAAAAAATGATGCAAACCCAAAGAGCGCTTGCAGAATTAGACGGGGTAATTACTCGAGTCAATTTTGATAAAAAGCGAATTGATAACGAAAAAGAAAATTTAGATCAAATCAATATCAATATTGAAAAATTGACTAATATTACTGGAGAAGCAGAAGAAAAAATTCAATCGCTTAGCGGTAAAATTGAGCTTCTGGAAAATGTAGAAAAGAGATTAAGCGTTCTGAATCTTTTGTCTGAAGAAGTTGAAGTTAAGATAAAGAATTTAAAGAGAGAAGAAGCTGTAGCCGCTCAGGCTGGCCAACAAATTCAAGAATTGAAATTTTTGTTGAGCGAAGTTGAAAAAAAGAAGGAAGATTTGAGATAAATCAAGTGCATGTTTAGTCTTGCAAACCCTCGCCTTATATATACTGTCTTTTATACCCAACCTTTTTAAAAATATATTAATTAAAAGTTAGTTTTTATTTCTAAAATGCTATGCGACCCATGTTATGGTTATCCTGCCTAAATGATTAAAAATACATATACGCATTTGTTGATTTTTATTTAATTTCCGATAGGCTTTTGCTTGGAAAAAACGCGATCTGAGAGGACGAAATTGTGAGCGACATTAAGTTAGGAGTGATTGGAGGCAGCGGCCTTTACCAAATGGAAGATTTAAAGGTTGTAGATCGTCTGGAAATAGATACTCCCTTTGGAAAACCTTCCGATAAACTAATAGTTGGCGAGTTGGAAGGCGAAAAACTTGTTTTCCTCCCCAGGCATGGTATAGGTCATCGAGTTCCACCTTCCGAAATCAATTTTAGGGCAAATATTTTTGCGTTAAAAAAAGTAGGCGTAGAACGTATTGTTTCAGTCAGCGCCGTTGGCAGTATGAAGGAACATATTGAGCCGGGTCACATTCATATACCAGATCAATTTATTGATAGAACTCATAGGAGGATCGGCACATTTTTTACCGATGGTATTGTTGGGCATGTGGGATTAGCCGATCCAATTTGCGGCGAGTTAGCTACCACTTTGAGCGAATCTGCCAAAGAAGCGGGCGCTACTATTCATACGGGTGGAACTTATATTTGTATCGAAGGGCCGCAGTTTTCGACAAGAGCAGAATCTAACTTATACCGTCAGTGGGGAGTGGATATTATTGGAATGACCAACGTTACGGAAGCTAAGTTGGCTCGCGAGGCAGGAATTTGTTACGCTACAGTGGCTTTGGTGACTGATTTTGATTGTTGGCATGAAGAGGAAGAAGCTGTCACTGTTGAAGCGGTTTTGGAGATTATGCATAAAAATGTTAATTTAGCTCAAAAAATAATTAAACAAGCCGTTGGAAAAATTAAAAAACTAGGCGAGTGTGGATATAAAAACGCCGGAGCGCAAGGTATTGTTACCGATAGAAGCGTTATCCCGGAAAATTTGAAGCAAGACTATGAAATTTTATTTGGAAAACTTTCATGAATAGACAAACATCGGAAAGCCTTTTTGCTCGAGCAAAACAATTTATTCCTGGAGGCGTTAATAGTCCTGTACGGGCTTTCAAAGCTGTTGGCGGTAATCCTCTTTTTATTCAAGAGGCGTCTGGTTCAAAAATAAAAGACGCCGATGGCAATGTTTATATTGATTATGTGAGTTCATGGGGACCCCTGATTCACGGACACGCTCATCCAAGAATTTTAGAAGCAATCTCTAGAGTGGCTAGTAAAGGGACTAGTTTCGGCGCTCCCACGGAACTAGAGATTCAGTTGGCCGAAAAAGTGGTTGGAGCTGTTCCTGCAATGGAAAGTGTTCGAATGGTTAACTCCGGAACTGAGGCGACAATGAGCGCTATACGATTAGCGCGAGGATTTACGGGGCGAGATAAGATTGTTAAATTCGAAGGGTGTTACCACGGCCACGGAGATAGTTTGCTTGTGAAAGCTGGGTCGGGTTTGATGTCGCTTGGAATCCCAGATTGTCCAGGTATTGTGGCCGATTTGGCAAATAACACCTACACATTGGATTACAATAATTTTGAGCAAGTTACCGATTTTTTTGCGGAAAAAGGAAAAGAAATAGCTTGTTTGATTGTAGAACCCATTGCTGGAAATATGGGGGTCATTCCTCCTAAGACTGGTTTTTTGGAATTATTAAGGAAAGTAACTTCTGAGAATGATTGTTTATTAATTTTTGACGAAGTTATTACTGGATTCCGAGTTTCTATGGGAGGAGCTCAAGAGCTTTATGGGATAACGCCCGACTTAACCTGCCTTGGAAAGACAATCGGCGGAGGGTTGCCTGTAGGCGCCTATGGAGGAAGAAAAGAAATTATGGAGCATATAGCTCCATTAGGCGATGTATATCAAGCTGGAACTTTATCTGGGAATCCTCTTGCAATGGTTGCTGGGATAGAAACCTTGTCTTTGCTAGAACAACCTGGGACTTATGACGAGTTGGAAAGGAAATCCGAAAAACTATGCCAAGGCTTAAAAAGCAACGTAGAAAAGTTAGGCATAAAAGCGGAATTTTCTCGTGTCGGCTCTATGTTTTCGATGTTTTTTGCAGAAACTGAAATCAAAGATTTTAATTCTGTTATGACTTGTAATACGGATTTTTTTAAAAAATATTTTAATGGTTTGCTGGAGCAGGGTATTTATATTGCTCCTTCGCAGTTTGAAGCTGGGTTTATGTCAACTATTCATACTGACGACGATATTGATAAAACTTTGGAAGCGAGTTTGAAAGCTCTTGAAAAAGCTGTCGGTTAATCTAGAGGAGAGGGAGTAATGAGCGAAATAGTAGGAGTTCATGGAAGAGAGATTTTAGATTCCAGGGGAAACCCAACAATAGAAGTAGAAATTGAATTGGAAAGCGGAAACGTTGGTCACGCCGCAGTACCCTCTGGAGCTTCTACCGGCATGCGGGAGGCGGTTGAATTACGCGATAAAAACCCAAAAAGGTATTTGGGAAAAGGAGTGGAAAAAGCGGTTAAAAACGTCAATGGAAAAATTGGACCGGAGTTAGTGGGAATAGAGTCTACTGAACAAGCTTTGATTGACATGCTAATGATTGAAATGGACGGCACTAATAATAAATCGAAATTAGGCGCCAACGCCATTTTGGGCGCTTCTTTAGCGGTTGCCAGCGCTTCAGCTCAAGAGATGGGATTGCCTCTATTCCAATATATTGGAGGTACAAACGCTCGCGAATTACCTGTGCCTATGATGAATGTTTTAAATGGCGGAGCGCATGCCGACAATAATGTCGATATCCAAGAGTTTATGATTATGCCTGTTGGAGCGGGTAATTTCCGCGAATCATTACGCATGGGAGTTGAAATTTTTCACAGTTTGAAAGCAGTGTTAAAAAAGAAAAACTACGCCACTTCAGTTGGAGACGAGGGCGGTTTCGCACCCAACTTAAGGTCTAATGAAGAAGCGATTGATTGTGTGTTGGAAGGCATACAAAAAGCTGGTTACAAAGCTGGTAAAGATATTTTGTTAGCGTTAGACGTAGCTGCAAGCGAGCTATTTTCTAAAAAGAAATATGCCCTGTCGGCCGGAAAAAAGTCTCAGTTAACTTCTAGCGAAATGGTTGATTTTTTAGTGGGATTGACCAAAAAATATCCCATCATAAGTATTGAAGACGGTCTGGCCGAAAATGATTGGAACGGTTGGAAACAGCTAACGCAAGAAATTGGCGATAAAGTTCAATTAGTTGGCGACGACGTTTTTGTTACTAACGCTAAGATACTTGCCGATGGAATTAAAAATAAAGTAGCAAACTCTATTCTTGTGAAAGTTAATCAGATAGGGACTCTTACCGAAACTTTAAACGCCGTTGAAATGGCTAAGAGAGCGGGGTACACCACGGTGATTTCCCATCGTTCTGGAGAAACCGAAGATACGACCATCGCTGATATTGCTGTAGCTGTAAATTCTGGACAAATAAAAACAGGGTCCGTTTCCCGGACAGATAGAACTGCCAAATATAACCAATTATTAAGAATTGAAGAAATTTTAGGCGATGCTGCAGTTTTTAATGGAAAGGAGGTCTTTTATAATCTACAATAGTTATTTTAAACTATTGATTTTTAAGTTCTTATGAATTGGTTGGTCTCTCATTCTTCTAAAAAAAGTCTTTTCTATGGTTTGAGTTTGTCGTTTTGGGCTTTTTTTATTTTAATGGCGTTTTTCAATAGCGACGGTGTTTTAGCGGTTTATGAATTTGAAAAGAATTTGAAAGTCCTTGAATTAAAAAATGAACGTTTATCTGAAGAAAACCAGCAAATCAAAAGCGAAATCAATGCTTTAAAAACAAACCCCTCCGAAATAGAAAAAGTGGCTCGCGAAAAGTTGAACCTTGTAAAAGCCAAGGATAAGGTGTTTCAATTCATTCGTGTATCTGAAAAACAGTCTTGATTTTCCAATAAAATTTAACCTTATTTCACTCTTCGATATATCGGAAGATGGTGGGTCGTGTGGTGGAGTGGATAAGATATTACAGTTTTGTCTCATTTGTTACGGTTGTGTTTCAATTTTTGAGGCGATTCCATTTTTCTTTGTATTTTCGTAACATTCCATATCAATATTAACGTCTTAATTTTTTTCCCTAAAAAAAAATGCTTCAATTGTCATTAAACTATTGAAATTTTTGTTAAAAGTGGTAGATTATAACCATCCGAACTAATTGATTTTGCGAACTAAGAGTTCTTTTATTTCGATTTTTTTTAGGTTCGATTAATCCGATGTGGGGTATTTGACCATATCGATATCTTCTGGCGGTTATATTAGTAAATGATTAGGCAGTTTCGGAAGAGTGGCATTGTTATAGACTAAAGGAGGGACAATGACGAAGCAAGACATAATTAACCATGTTTCTGCTGAAGCTAATTTATCTAGAGCAAAGGCGGAAGAAGCGGTTGAAACTGTTATTAAGCTTATTAAGGAATCCCTGGGGCAGGGAGAGACTGTAATTTTAAGGCGGTTTGGGTCGTTTCAAGTTAAAGAGAAATCAAAAAGAATGGGGAGGAATCCTAAAACGGGAGAAGAGGCAATTATTTCAGCTAGAAAAGTCGTTAGGTTTAAATCTGGAAAACATTTTAAGCATACAGTTAACGACGTATCTTCTTAAAGGGTCAACTTAAATCTTTAATAAGCCATTTAAAATTAAATGGTTATTCCTCAATTGACCTTTAGTCTTTGTAACGATACAAAAAAATATTTTAGAAAACCCTCCCTAATTTATCTAACAAAAATAAATTAGGGAGGGAAAGACTTCAGTAAGTTTAAAGTTGCTTCCCCTTCTTTTTCCCCCAACATCTCATTCCTTCATATTTTGTTAATTCTAAAAACGCCATCACCCAATACATAAATTTTTAATTCTATTGAATTTGAATTCAGCGCTTTTAAAGAATTAGCATTGCATCTCCGTAACTAAAAAATCGAAATTTATTTTCAACTGCTTGTTTATATGCTTGTTTTATTAAGCTTTGCCCGCCAAAAGCGCAAACCAGCATGAACAAAGTAGATTTTGGTAGATGGAAGTTAGTTAGCAGTTTATTTACATTTTTAAATCTATATCCTGGATAAATAAATAGATCGGTCCAACCTGAAACATGGCTTTGCGAAGCGGCTTCTAAAATATCCACAGACTCTAAAACGCGTGTGGCTGTGGTTCCTACCGCTAAGATATTGTTTTTATTTACTTTTAATTTTAAGAGTTGATTCCAGGACTCTTTAGTAAGTATGAATTTTTCGCTCTCCATTTTATGCAACAGAATATTTTCTTCTCGTATGGGTTGGAAAGTACCTGGGCCGACGTGTAATGTGACAAATAAACTTCCGATTCCATTCTCTTTGAGTTGTTCTATTTGTTCTTGAGTGAAGTGTAGGCCCGCTGTAGGCGCCGCAATTGCGCCTTCTTCTTTTGCATATACTGTTTGATATCTTTCCCTATCTAAATCGAAATATTTATTATTTTGTTCTCTTTTTATATAAGGAGGTAATGGCATATCTCCAAATTGTTCAAGTAGTTTAGTAACGTTTTGTTTTGGGGAGAATTCAAGAATACCTCGTCCTTGTTCTTTGGAGGTTAATTTAGCCTCTAATTTCCCATTAGCAAAAAATAGAGAGGTTCCGATATTTAGTTTTTTTAATCCCTTAATTAAAGATTCCCAGACTCCATCTTGAACTTCTTTCACAAGTAAAACTTCGAAAGATTTTTGATTTCCTTCTTTTTTTCCAAAAAGCTTTACTGGAATTACTTTGGTATTATTAAAAATTAAAGTATAGGTTGGGTCTAAGTATTTGTTTAAATTATAGAAGTAGTCTTGTTGAATTGATTTTGTTTTTCGATCCACAACCATTAATCGTGACTGGTTGCGATTCATTACAGGAACTTGAGCGATTAAAGTTTCTGGTAATTGAAAGTCGAAGTCGGAAAGATTCAGAACGGGCTCTATTTAATAAAATGATTAATGAAGAGAAACAATTTAACTAAATGAAGCAAAATGACGTTAATTGCATATTAAGCTGGTTTTTATATATAATATTAAAAAGAAACTCAAATTATTTTAATATTGACCCTTTCAGGGTTTTATATTAATCTTTCTGAGCCTAAAATAGGGTACCTTTTTTAAAATCGTTTTGCCTTTTAGGGGGGGAAATGGGAAAGTTTTTTAAAATATTAGGACTTGTGTTCGTTGGTTTAGCTCTTTCATTAAATGGAGCGGACGACGCATTCGCGAAAAAGAAAAAGAAAAAGCCTAGCCTTAAGAAAATGAAATACGTTGGGGCGGCTAAATGTAATGGAAGTTGTCATGATCCTTACTATCAAGCGTGGAAAAAATCCCCCCATGGCGGTACCTTCAATTTATTGAAGCCTGGAGTAAGAAAAGAAGCTAAAGAGCGGGCTAAGTTAGACCCTAAAAAGGATTATACTGCTGACCCTCATTGTTTGAGATGTCATACGACCGGATATAAGCAAAAAGGCGGATTCAAACCGGCAGGAAGTAAAAATAAAAAAGGGAAGGACACTAGTACGCCAATAGATCCAGAAGAACCAAATTTAGAGCAAGTTGGTTGTGAAATGTGCCATTCCGTTGCCGGCGGTTCGGAAATGCGGTTGGTAATGAAAAATTCCAAGGGTAAATTCAAAAAAGCCGAAACAGAAAAGTTTGGCCAACGATGGGATTATGCAAACGTTTGTACTCGGTGTCATACCCATAAAAATACTCCCTTTCAACCAACTCTTCATGATAAATACAAGTTTAATTTTGAAGAAAGAAAGAAAAAGGTTCATCAAACTGACAAGTTTTGGACTGAAGATAATGAAGATCAGCGGTTAGAGCATATCAAAAAGCGTAAAAAACAAACCGCCAAATCTGAAGAAACTCCTCTTATTATTGAAGATTGGGAGATTAAGAAAGATAAGTTGAAATTTAAAAAAGGCACCAAACCTTTTAGTAATAAAAAGAAAAAGTTTTTCTATAAAGGTTAATTTTGGATGAATTTAAGGCTCGGTCCCTTTGGGCCGGGCCTTTTTTTTTAGGGTGAAATTCCATTAAATGAGCAATCAAAATTTCAAAAGAAAAATCGCTTGTATAGGCGCGGGTTATGTTGGCGGCCCAACAATGGCTATAATTGCGAATAAATGTCCTGACTATAAGGTAACAGTGGTGGATATTTCTCAGCCAAGAATTGACGCTTGGAATTCTGAAAGTTTACCGATTTTTGAGCCAGGATTAAAAGAACGCGTTGTAGCTGCAAGAGGTAAAAACTTATTTTTCTCGACGGATGTGGATTCTGCAATTAGCGAAGCGGATATTATTTTTGTTTCCGTCAATACCCCTACAAAAACTTTTGGGCAAGGAGCAGGCAAAGCCGCTGATTTACAATTCATTGAAAAAACGGCAAGAAAAATTAAAGAAGTTTCTAGTTCGGATAAAATTGTAGTCGAAAAAAGTACAGTTCCTGTAAGAGCTGCGGATACGTTAGACCAAATTCTTCACTCTGGAGACGGCGGTCCTCATTTCGAAATACTTTCCAATCCTGAGTTTTTGGCCGAAGGAACTGCGATTAGCGATATGGAAAACCCTGATCGTATATTGATTGGGTCCAAGGAAACAAAAAAAGGCTTAGAAGCTAGAGAAGAGTTATGCAAGGTATATGAACATTGGGTGCCTAGGGAAAGACTCATAACGACTAACCTTTGGAGTAGCGAGCTTTCGAAGTTGGTATCTAACGCATTTCTAGCGCAAAGAATTTCTTCGATTAATAGTATTGCCGCAATTTGCGAGGCTACTGAAGCGAATGTTTCGGAGGTGTCAAATGCCGTGGGTAAGGATACTAGAATTGGAAGCAAATTTTTAATGGCTGGCGTTGGGTTTGGAGGGTCGTGTTTCCGAAAAGATATTTTGAATTTGGTTTATCTCTGTGAATTCCACGGATTAGAAGAGGTTGCTGAATATTGGCGACAAGTAGTCGATATTAACGATTTTCAAATGTCGCGTTTTGTAAAAAGAATCACAAAAGCGATGTTTAATACATTAGTTGATAAAAAAATCGCTTTATTTGGTTTTGCGTTCAAACCAGATACGGGAGATACAAGAGACGCTCCCGCTCTTCAGATTTCTTTAGGTTTGTTGCAGGAAAAGGCTCAGTTATGCATAACGGATCCTCATGCTTTGCCAAACGCTAAGCTAGACTTAGAAGGTTGCGAAGGGACTGTTGATTTTGAAGAAGATCCTTATAAAGCTGTAGAAGGGGCGCATGCCATTGCGCTTGTTACGGAATGGTCGTGTTTTAAAGATTTAGATTTCAAAAAAATATATGATTTAATGGAAAAACCCGCTTTTATTTTTGATGGTCGGAATTTGCTCAACCATAAAGCGTTATTCGAAATAGGCTTTAATGTTTACCCGCTTGGTAAGCCAGACCTTAAACATTTCTAGATTTACGATGCTTTACTAAAAGTTGATATTGTCTAAGACTTAAGGGTAACTCGGTTATGGGATTTTATTTTGTTAATGGTTTTTGAACTCTAATTGAGCGTTTCTAAAAGATGGTTTTTTGTCAGATCGTCATAAATAGATTTGGCATATAGATAATTTGCCAAATAGTTTGGGTGATGTTCCCATTCAGAAACAGCCAAAGTCATAAAGCTATGCCGCTTGAATAATGGAATAGGATCGACTACATGAAACTCATTTCCCTTTAGCTTTTTCCCCGCAAAACTTAAATCTTGAATTATCCTTGCTAAGCCTCCTGTTGGATCTTGAAAATTGTTCTTATTTGGATCGACAAATCCGCTATATAGCAATATAACCCAGGGCGACGGTAAGTTGTGGTGTTTAGTTATTTTTTTAATCCCTTGAAACTCATTAAAAACATAATCCCAGTGAGGAGGTTTGGTGTTTTTCAAAAATAGATTTGTTCGATTATTTAAAAAATAATAAAAATTACTTGCTTCAAACCAATTATTTGTAATAGAAGTTGAGGTTATTTTATTAGGTATTGTGTTCCAGTTTCGTTCAGAATTAGAAAACCCGGGAATTTTGGCGAATGCAGTTTTGTGCTGATTTGACGCATCCATCATAGTGTATGATTTTAAGCGGTTTTTGGTTGTTATCGTAAAATCATTATGAAACAAGCCTACAATTACAAGGTCGCATTCTACTGCCTTTAATATAACTCTAGCCAATTCGTTTTCTTGGTCTGTAGAGTACCCTGGCACTCCAAAGTTTAAAACTTCGACCTTTGAAAATTTTTTTTGATGTGATTTTTTTAGATGTTGTTCTAACATTTTTTCTAATATATGGGTATATCGGTGTTCGTTAGCGATAGCAGTGCCAAAAGTTACGCTATCTCCAAAAACCAATATTCGGAATGTTTTATCTGGTTTATTAAATTCAAAGTTTCGTTCTCTAAACCCCATTCCATTTGTTTTATATTTGAGACCGAAGGTTCGGTACAAATGGTTTGATGGCGCAAGATAAAGAATACTATTTTTAACCATAATATGAGGGCTAGATTCAAATCTCTTGAAGTAAAAAGGAACTTCTTGACGAGATACGGCGCTCTCTTTTAAATACCCACAAAAAACTTCTACTAAGAATAGGCTAAATAATAGCGAACATAAAATAAGTATTCCCGAGGAAAGGATATTAAATACTACGCGTTTTTTTTTCATGTAATGGGATGACAGGTAGGTCCATCAGTAATAAAAAATAATTATATATTAAAAACCTCTGTAGTTAGTAAAGACTTAAGTTTACTAAAGTAAACCTTGAAAAGAAAAATTGAAAATGTCAAACCAAATCGATCAAATAGCTCCCGGTCAACGATGGGTTAGCGATACTGAGTCAGAGTTAGGACTAGGATTAGTTATGGAAGTAGAAGGCAGACGCGCGACAGTTTTGTTTCCTGCTGGGAATGAAACTCGCGTTTATGTTAAGTCGGCGGCTCCTTTGACCCGCGTTCGATTTTCGATTGGCGATTTGATTGAAAGTTCTGAAGGTTGGAAAATGAAAACCCTTTCGGTGATGGAAGACGAGGGATTGCTAATCTACCAAGGACTTAAGGAAGACGGATCAAAAGCTGAATTAATAGAATCTCAATTGAGTAGTTTTATACAATTTAATAAACCGCAGGACCGTTTGTTTGCCGGGCAAATTGACTCTAACTCCTGGTTTAATCTAAGGTTCTCAACCCTCAAAAAATATAACGAAACGGAACAAGCCCTAGCCCGTGGTTTATGCGGCGTTAGAGCGGGTCTTATACCGCACCAAATATATATCGCAGCCGAAGTGGCAAATCGTGTTTGCCCACGCGTTTTATTAGCCGATGAAGTGGGTCTTGGTAAAACAATTGAAGCGGGATACATTTTACATCGTCAATTAATGGTTGGGCAGGCTTCTAGAGTCTTAATTGTTGTTCCAGAGTCTCTTTGTCATCAATGGCTTGTGGAAATGATTAGAAGGTTTAATTTGCGTTTTAGTTTATTTGACGAAGAAAGATGCTCCGGGTTTGAAGACGAAAATCCTTTTTTATCCGAGCAACTAATGATTTGTTCTCTGGAATTTTTTAAAGAAAACCCTAAGCGCCACGTAGAAGCGTTAAATGGAGAGTGGGATATTCTCGTTGTTGACGAAGCTCATCATTTAGTTTGGAGTGAAGAGAAATCTAGTGAAGAATATCTTTTGATCGAAAGTTTTGCTAATAAAATTCCATCTTTGTTACTTTTGACGGCTACTCCAGAACAACTTGGCTTGGAAAGCCACTTTGCTAGATTAAGGCTTTTAGACCCTAAAAGATTTTTTGATTTTAAGTTGTTTTTAGAAGAGGTTGAAAAATATGAACCAGTAGCGAAAATGGTTCAGAGTCTTTTAAGTAATAAAAGTTTAAATGCCTCAGAAAAAAAGATATTGGAAGAATCCTTACTTGAAGAGAAAGAAGTTTTAGAAGAAGTATTAAATGACGAACAGTTTGCCGACGCTGCGTGTGCAACACGCCGGGAGATTGTTAAAAAACTTTTGGATCGACATGGCACTAGCCGAGTTTTATTTAGGAATACTCGTCATACGGTAAAAGGATTTCCTGAAAGAAAAATTATTCCGCAACAATTACCATTTCCTAAAGAATATACTTCGCGTTTTATTGATAAATGGGTATTGGCAAAAGGACGGAAAAAAGACGCTTCTATAATAATTAAAAATACGTTGTTTCCAGAAGACGTTTATCGGAATCTATTTGGAAAAAAACACACTCCATTTTGGTGGACATTTGATTCACGTGTGGATTGGTTAATTCAAAAGCTAAAAGAGTTGAATAAAGAAAAGGTTTTGGTTATATGTTCTCGAAAAGAAACGGTTTTAGATCTAAATATAGCTCTCCGTGAACGGGCGAATATATCGGTTGCCGTATTCCATGAAGATATGAATATTATTGCTCGCGATCGAGCCGCTGCATATTTTGCCGATATTGATGGAGCGGGAGTTCTTATTTGTTCTGAGATTGGAAGCGAAGGCAGGAACTTTCAATTTTCTAAAAATTTAATCCTTTTTGATTTGCCATTAAATCCCGATCTTTTGGAACAAAGGATTGGGCGATTGGATCGGATTGGACAAAAGCACGATATTCAAATTCATGTACCGTATTTAAAAGAAAGTTCACAGGAGTCGATGTTTCGTTGTTATCAAGAAGGATTGAACGCTTTCGAAAAATCTTGTTCGTTTGGTTATGGTGTTTTTAAAAGTTTACAAATTGAAATAGATTTGGTTTTGGGTAATTACGAATTTAAGAAAGATGATTTAAACGACCTTATTTCTAAAATAAAAAATCTAGCAAAAAAAACACAAGAGAAATTAGAAACCGGAAGGGATCTTCTTTTGGAAATTAATTCTTGTAATACGGATGTTGCAAATGAATTAATTGAAGAAATAAAACTATGGGACAACGACAAAGAATTAGAGGGCTATTTAGAAAAGGTTTGCAGCTGCTATGGCATCGATATGGAAAATCACTCCGAAAACTGTTTTATCCTTCGGCCAGGCGACAACATGTTTGTTTCTAGTTTTCCAGAGCTGAAAGAAGAAGGGATGACGGTAACTCTTGATAGGGAAACGGCTCTTGCAAGAGAGGATATGGGATTTTTGACTTGGGAGCATCCTATGATTCGCGGAGCGATGGATTTGGTTTTTAACGGCGAGTTTGGTAATACCGCTTTGGCAACAATAAAGGATAAAAAAATTGATTCAGGAACGGTTCTTTTAGAAACAATTTTTATCATAGAATGTGTCGCCCCATCAAAAGCTCAAGTGAATCGTTTTTTACCTCCAACCCCATTACGTATCGTAATAGATTCTGATTTTAATAATTGGAGTAAAAAAATTTCCTTTGATTTTTGTGAAAGCCGTTTAGAGTCTATGGAGCCGGCGGTCGCTGCAGATATGGTCCGAGCAGGTAAAGACACTATTGAGGTTATGTTGAAAAAGAGTCAAAAAATTGCCGAGAAAAAAATTCAATCAATTGTTCAAGCATCTAAAGTTTCTATGGAAAAAACTCTATCGGATGAAATTGATCGTTTGATGGAATTAAAAAAAATAAATCCAAGTATTAGAGACGAAGAAATAGAATTTCTAGAAAAACAAAAAATAGTTTTAACTGAATACATGAATAATACCCAACTCCATCTTGACGCAATTCGCGTTATCTTATGTAGCTAATTTAAATTGATAATAGAGATTAAGAGTTTCCTTTAGTTAATAATATTAATTGAGAAGCGAATTATCTTTTACCATCTTCTACTTCTTTGCTTTCTAACGCAAAATCGCACTTTTTACTTCCGCTAGAGCTTTAGTTTCTTAACTTTTTTTAATTTACCCTTAATTCTATTTTAATTTAATAGTTTTATCCTTAATTCAAGATAATAGAAAAAATCGCTTAGCTAGGATTTTGTAAATAAGAAGCTTTTTTAAATGTGGAAGTATGAAACCTTGTTTATTGGAGGAAAACTTAAAATGGTTAAGAAAGTTAAAATTCTATTTACAGTTGCTCTGATTTTTGCCGTAGCAACTTTTGGCGCAAACCTGCGCGGATTGAGTTCTGTTGATAGAGCTTATGCTGACAATCGTTTTAACCCGATCGGTTCAAATGTTTTTGTTGAAGTGGCTAAGAACCAAAACCCTGCAGTTGTTCATATCAGCCATAAAGGGTCAAAAGCTAAAATTAGAGATGGTAGCGGCGGTCGTCAGGGAAACCCATTTGGTTTTCGAGGAAGAGATCGACGCGGAGCCCCTAATCCTTTTGGAGCTCCTATGCCAGACGAAAGAAGAGGGCCTCCTTCAGGGGGAGGTATGGGTACAGGGTTTCTTATCGATGAGATGGGATATATTTTAACAAACCATCATGTGGTCGAAGGAGCCGAAGAGGTAACTGTTGGTCTTGATAATAAAAAAGAATACGAGGCTAAGGTTATAGGCACCGATCCTAAAACTGATATTGCTTTACTCAAAATTGAGCCTAAAGACGGAGACCCTAAAACCTTCCCTTATTTGAGAATGGGAAATTCAGATAGTTTACAAGTAGGCGAATGGGTGATGGCTATTGGAAACCCATTTGGTTTAGATCATACCGTTACGGTTGGAGTTGTTAGCGCTAAAGGTCGAAATATTGGAGCGGGACCTTACGACGAATTTATTCAAACGGACGCATCCATTAATCCAGGAAATAGCGGTGGACCATTACTAAATATTGACGGTAAAGTAATTGGCATTAATACGGCAATTATTTCTGGAAATACTGGAGGTAACGTTGGTATTGGATTCGCCACTCCCATCAATGTGGCAAGAAAAATCTTGGATGATTTGAAAGAAAAAGGTTCGGTTACTCGGGGTTGGTTGGGCGTTATGGTTCAAGAAATTACTCCTGAATTGGCCTCCACTTTTGGTTTAGAAGGTAACGACGGAGCTTTAGTAGGAAATGTTATCCCAAATAGCCCCGCTTTCGATGGTGGGATCAAACGAGGCGATGTGATTGTGAAATTTGATAATAATACTATTAAAGAGATGACGAGCTTACCAAGGTTAGTCGCTGGAGTTAATCCTGGATCGACGGTTCCTGTAGAAGTAATCCGAGATGGAAAAAATAAGAGGTTGGATATAAAGATAGCGATTCTTGAAGAAGAGAATGTAAAGACTGCATCGCTTGGAAAGCCTTTGGGAGTTCAAACGCAGGATATTTCCCCAGAGTTGGCAGAACGGTTAAATTTAAACGACGTAACCGGAGTTTTAGTTTCTGAAGTGGACCCTGAATCTCCAGCGGCGCGCTCTGGCATCCGAAGAGGAGACGTTATTTTAGAGATTAACCGCAAGCAAGTTAAAAATATGAAGGATTATTATGCTCTTGCAGGAAAAAAAGGGCCTTCCGATACTCTTTTAATGCTAGTGAAAAGGGGAAACACTTCAATCTATATCGCGGTTAAATAGTTACCACGAAAGCTGGATTTTATTGGGAATTTGCTAACTGAAATACAGTTGGTTTGTTCCCAGTTTTGTCCGGCTTTTTTATTGATTTTAAAGTAATTAGCGAATTTTTTTTATCATTTCATATTTTTAAAAAACAGGACCTTATGTTAGTATCAAGTTATGAAGATAATTGATATTTTGAATAAAAGGTCCCCTTCGTACTCGTTTGAGTTCTTTCCTCCAAAAAGTCAAGATGGTTGGGAGCAATTATTTAGTACGATTGAAAGTTTAAAAGTGTGGAACCCAGCGTATGTTTCGGTAACTTATGGGGCTGGAGGAAGCACTAGGCGGCAAACCATAGATTTAGTTTCTCGTATCAAACATGAGATAGGTCTTGAAAGTATGGCCCATCTTACGTGTGTTGAAAGTTCGGAGGATCAAATTCGAGAAACCTTAAATAATTTAAAAGAAAATGGCATTGAAAATGTCTTGCCATTAAGAGGAGATCCCCCAAAAGGGAAAACTTCCTTTATAAAAGCTGAAAATGGTTTTGGCTATGCTAGCGAATTGGTGAAGTTTATACGAGATAATCAATATCCTTTTTGTTTAGGGGTGGCTGGGTATCCAGAAGGTCACCAAGAATGTGGAAACATTGATAGAGATATTGATAACTTAAAAAGGAAAGTTGATGCTGGCGCAGATTTTATAATTACTCAATTATTTTTTGATAACCGGTTTTATTTCGATTTTTTAGAAAAAGTCAAAGCCGTAGGAATTGATATTCCAGTATTGCCTGGAATCATGCCTATAGTTAACGTAAACCAGATTAAGAAATTTACAAAAATGTGCGGAGCCTCAATCCCGGAGACCCTTATTTCCAAATTAGAAAGGGTGCAAGATCAACCAGATTCTGTTCAATCAATAGGAATTGAACACGCGACTCAACAATGTGACGAATTGATACAGTCTGGCTCTC
The DNA here is from genome assembly GCA_038154245.1 of Nitrospinales bacterium. Taxonomy (GTDB): domain Bacteria; phylum Nitrospinota; class Nitrospinia; order Nitrospinales; family JAJDAT01; genus JAJDAT01. Next base: position 18,077 of record JAYOZP010000033.1, read on the forward strand.
CGGGCATTCATTTTTATACTTTAAACAAATCTAATTCTACTCTCCAGATATTGGAGAATTTAAAAAGCATGGCGGAAACTTAAATTAAAAATTTTCCCCCTCAACGCTATGTTTTTCTTTCCTATTTTTATTTTAGTTTTTTTGTTATCTACTGCTCCTATTTTTGCCGAAGAAATTAGTAAAGAACCTGATGCTGAAAAGACTTCGCACGATATGGTTCTAATAAAAGGCGGTGTTTTCAATATGGGTTGTAATGAGTTTGGCCCAGAACATGGCGCCCCAGAGCACAAAGTTTTTTTAGACGATTTTTTGATTGATAAATATGAAGTAACCAATAGAAAATATGAAGAGGTTTTTCCAGATCATAAACTAAGAAGAAGTCGATTTTCTCATTGCGACGACTGCCCGGTTACAAAGGTTCATTGGTATAACGCCGAAGACTATTGCTATTTAAGAGGGAAGTCGTTGCCTACGGAGGCGCAATGGGAAAAAGGGGCGGGAGCTAAGAATGGATGTGAATTTCCATGGGGGGCTGAGTTTAACGACCCAGAAAAACTAGCAAGAGGAGGTTTGAAGCTGAAAGATTCAGCTTCTCCTGTTGGAAGCTTCGAACCAAATAAGAATGGCGTTTACGACATGGCTGGAAATGTTTGGGAATGGGTTGCTGATTGGTATGAGTTTTATTATACAAATGGAGAAATATTAAGAAACCCCAGAGGACCTCAAAATGGACGTATGAAGATTAGAAGGGGGGGTTCATGGTCTGATACGGTTATTTCGATGAAATCGGGATATAGAGATTGGAGCTACCCATTTTCAAGAAGTTTTAATGATATTGGTTTCAGATGTGTTTTGAATTTAAAGAATTCCACAAAGGTTCCTAACCCTTTGGGAGGTCAACCAGAAAAAATAGGAAACGAATCTTTAAATCAACAAAAGCGTTAATATTGAGAACTTTAAAATGCCAAGCCAAACAGATATAGATTACATCAATCGTTTGTTGGATGATTGTATTTCTGAAGATGGATCGACTTGCGATCTCTCTTCAAAGTTTATCGGAGATCAGGGACTACATGCTCTTTTAGAATGCGAAAGAGTTTTTGACGTTGAAAATCTTTATTTGAATAAAAATAGATTGTCTTGGAGAGGCATTCAACCATTTTGTCAAAACGAAAACTTCACCTCCTTAAAACGTTTATATTTAAGCGAAAATGTTGTTAGCGATAAAGGATCAAAAGCAATTTCCGAAGCGCATTTTGCGCCGCAACTAGTTCAATTAGATTTAAAATATAATGATATGGGACCAGATGGCGGTTTAGCCATAGCGCGGTCTGATAGATTTAAAAAGTTACAAATTTTAATTTTTCAAGAAAACGATACGGGTGACGAGGTATTAATTGCGCTTTCTGAAAATCCAAACTTTTCGAATTTGCGAAAGCTAAACGTTTATAAGACCAAGCTTTCTGATAAAGGTGTAAAAGCCTTGGGTAAATCAAAATACCTTAAAAAAATAAAACATCTTAATCTAGCTAGAAATATCATTCGCCTGGACTCGGCTCTAGCTCTTGCTAATACAAAAACCCTCACCAAATTAGAAACTCTCCTTATGTACGATACTTTCATAGGCGACCCGGGTATCGAAGCTCTCCTACAGTCAAAAAGATTAAAACTTAAAACTCTTCGTTTGACATAACTCGCTATTCATTTTATTTAATAGAAGTATTTTTAACATAATCTAATATCGTATAAACTTTTTGAATAAAGTTAAGCGTTAGCGTATAATATTACGGGATGCCGAAAGATTAAGGCGTTGAGAAATTTACAAACTTTTATTTTTTTCTTTAAGTTTAATTAAAGCTACCGGATTACTGGAACAAAAAAAATAAAATATCATGGAAAACCATAACGATTTAATGAAGTCTCAATTAGAACTTATTTTGCGCATGGGGCAAATTTATGAGTATCAAGACAGAGACATGGGAGGCCATGGAATTAAGGTTGCTTGTTATGCCAAGATAATTGGAGAATCTCTAAATCTTGATAAAAATATTATAGAAAATATTTTTGTGACGACTCCCTTACATGATATAGGTTTGATAAAAGTTCCCGATAGTGTTTTGTTAAAAAAAGAAATTCTGACTTTCGAAGAATGGGATTTATTAAGAGAACATTGTAAAACTGGCGCTGAAATTATTTCTAAGAGAATTGAGGGAATTAGCCTGTTTTATGAAATTGGAGGTCTTAAGTTCGATCCTAATTATGACCCTAAAAATGATTCATTTTTATCGTTAGCGTCGAAAATTTCCCTCACTCACCATGAATGGTGGAATGGAAAAGGATACCCAAATGGTTTGTCAAAAAATAAAATCCCTTTTGAGGCAAGGTTAGTCGCTTTGGCCGATGCTTATGACGAGTTAACCTCCAAACGTCCCTATCGACCTGGAATTCCAGAAGAAGAAGCATTAGAAAAGATTAAAAAAAATGTGGGCATTCAATTCGACCCAGAAATATATGTTGGATTTGAAAAATCGATCGAAAAATTAAGTTCTCTCCGAAAGAAATTCTTAGAAAACGACCCAAATCACCTTAAAAAATAAACTATTAAAGTTCTTGATTTTTATATTAACCTCTTCAAAGGTTTTTTATCTAGTTATGAACCTTTAAAAATTGGTTTTTTCGTTTATAGAGATGGGCGCTTTATTTAGTTTTGTTAAATAATCTTCAAAATCTTTTATCCCTCTCAGATAATTTCCTTTGATGAAAGATTTTTCGCCAGGCAGCTCGTATGTTTTTGAAAACTCCGATAGTCTTCCTGCGGTTCTTAGCTTGTACTCTGATAATAGATATTGAATTTCTAGTTTAGTAAAGTTTTTTAACGGCGGTATTTGATTTAGCCGATGACGAAAAATATTTAAAAATGATTCGTCGGTTTGCCATTTCAATGGAGGAAGTAGAGCGGTAGAGCTAAATTCTAATAAAGGGTTGTCGTCCGTGATTACTGAAGTTACTTGTAAATCTGCCTTTAGCGGTTCTCCGTCGGTAATAAAAAAATCTAAGAAATCCACAAAGGAATTTAAACCAATTTCAATAGCGCTTTTTTTTAATTTTGGAGTTTTGATAATGGATTCAATTCTATTTTTGTCGATAACTGCCGGTTTTGCGCCGCCGATTAATAAAACAATACGGGTGTGAAAACTGTTCCAGACAGAACTAAATGGAAACGCTCTCTGAAATGTTTTGATAATTGATTTTGCATCTTCTGGACCTACGAGATGCAACGGTAGCCATTGCATTATTAGGCCATTCTCGTTCAAACGTTTAGCCGCAAAGTCATAAAATTCTTTTGAATATAAATTTGTGACTCCAGACTGCACGGGAGACATTGGTTCAAGAGTGATTATATCGTAGGAGTTTTTTGTGGATTGAATAAAACGTCTTCCATCTTTAAATATTAAATTTACATTCGGTTTTTCATAAGCTTTGTGATTCCATCGTTTAAACCAATGGGCAAACTTTAGGATGTTGCGATCTAACTCCACCAAGTCAATGTCGACGTTAGGGTAGTTACCCAGCGCTCCAAGCGTCGTTCCTGTTCCAAAGCCTATGACTAGCGCTTTTTGAGGGTTTGGGTGTAGAGCCATTGGTAAAAATCCCATGGCTTGCATGTAACCGCTTCCTCCTCGGGGAGAAGCGGCGGTTGCTGCGCTAAAGCCGTCAATATATAAAGAACGAGCTCCATTTTTTTTATTTTCAATGGCGCTTAGGGTAGAAAAGTTTCCTTCTTCATAATCTAATAACTTAATATGATCTTTTTGTAGATTGATTTCAATCCGAGCGAAATTCTTGTTCCCTATTTGTTCGATTGAAATTAAAGGGTTGGTGAATTTATATAAAGCGAAGAGCAGAACAATACAAAAGCCCATATTAATGAGGAATGAAAATAGTTTTAGTCTCTTGTATAAGCTTAAACAAAAAAAACCAATAAAAATGAGTCCTGAGTAAATTAAAAAAATCGAGAGTCTAATGCCAAGAAATGGAATTAATATAAATGGAGTAATTATAGTTCCTAAAACTCCTCCCAACGTATTTACAGTATAGCTTCCACCAAGCGTTTTTTTAATTGTTTCGAATAGATTTAGATTAATATGATTGGCAAGTGGAAATAAAAGGCCAAAACCAAAAGTCGGAATGAATAAAATGCCAAAGGCAAAAAGCGAATGAGTTAATAGATTTAACGATGGAGTCGAGTCTAGGCTGTAAAATATCCTATCCGCTTGTTGAGTCCATGCCGCGAAGTTGTCAAAAATGGGCAACATTCCTATGCAAACTAAACCAATTGTTATTTCGGTTAATATGAAAATTAATGTGTAGTTTTTGTTTTGAAATAACCTGTTCGCCATTAAACTGTCCAGGGCAATGCTAAAAAGAAAAGCGGCTAAGATAATGGCAAAAGAATGTAACGCGCTACCCATTGGAAATACAAGAGCGCGTGTCCATAAGATTTCACTGCCTAAGGCAGCCATCCCCGAATAAATAAACAGAAATATAATAAAAAATTCAAATAACTTGTTTTGCCGTTTTGGATTTTCGATCTTTTTTTTATTTGTTTTTGTAGTCGAGTGAGGTTTTTCTAAGGCTTCAGGTTCAATAGAAAAACAGGAAATAAGAATCAGAAAATTTATAATTATTGCGATGGCGGCAGTATTATTAACCCCAAAGTATTTGATGCCAAAAAACTGGGTGAATAGACAACCGAACATAGCTCCAAAAGTATTGAAGCCATATACTTTTGAGACAGCGTGAAAAATTTTTTCTTCATTTTTTTGCGAAACCCAAGTTCCAATAATGGGAAGTGTCGCTCCCATCAAAAAAGTGGCTGGCAACATTAAAAAAGCGCAAATAGAGAACTCAGAAATTTGTTGG
>JAYOZP010000033.1:23009-41624 GCA_038154245.1 Nitrospinales bacterium
TTCATAGAGCCAACTTCGTAATAGATCTAGGATGTGAGGGAAAAGAAACGCATAAAAACCGATTAAAGCTTCCGCTAATCCATAAACTCTAATTAGATTAAATTTCTCGTCAGGATCAAACCGATCCAAAATTTTTGGAGCGATCCAAGCTCCTGAGGCTAACCCAATCATAAAAGCGCAAAGGACAGCGCTTATAGCGTATAAAGTACTTCCAAAAATTAAAGTTAATTTACGAGTCCAAATTAGTTCATAAGTTAAACTGGTAGCCCCGGAAAAAAACAGACAAGAATAAATTGCAAAGCTATTTAACTTTGAGCTCAAGCCTTTTTGACTTGAATAAAAAGAATAGTTTGAGGTTTTATGTAACAAAGTCATTTTGAAACTTATGCGAATAGGTTGTTTTAAGGCGAAAAAATCCAAAATGAAGATGACTTTGGAACAAGATTTATTCTAAGAATCTGAAAAATAATTTTAGAAGAGAGGAAGGAATACTACGGAAAAAGTGATAATTTATAAAATATGAAAAGATCTTACTTTTGCTTGCTTAATAATGAATCTATTACGGAATTTATTTCATTAAGAATCAAGTCGAGAGGCACATTATGCATTTGAGCAGTTTGTTCGATTGTCTCGATGGCTTGCCCGGGGCAAGAAAAGCAGCCTTCGCCATAGTGTTTTTCAAAAACCGCTTTAGTATTTGCATAGGTTTTTATTAAACTACCGACCATAACAGATTTATTACAGCGTTCTCCCCAGGTAATTTTTTTTCCTTCATTAGTTTTGATAGCCGATGTTGTCGGAGTCTGATTTTGGGAATGAATAGATTGATTAAGTTTTTCCAAAAATGAAATTAATGAGACGTTGTGTTTTTCACAAGCTTTTTCAATTGAAATGATTTTTGCAAAAGTTTCTCTAGCTACTGGGTTAGATAAGGTTTTGAATCCATTTTCAATAAAAGTTGGAAGGGTATTAGGGAATTGAGCTAATACAGCGCTTACTTTCATTTCACCAGTTATTTTATTCGGAACGCTGCTTTTTTTATTTGATATGAGGGCTCCGTATAAATTAAAAACCATTATAAATAGACCCATGCCCGCGACTATAGAAAATAGTATAAATAGAGTATGTGTTAACCCAGGTTTCCAGAGGCCTCCCGCAAGATAAGTGGCTACTAATCCGAGTAAGCCGATATTATGGAGAAAAAAATGATATTTGACCCCGGCAGGCCAAGGTAGGGGGCGAGCGTTAAAGCGAGGGATGACATGATAGGCGACGCTAGCGATCATCATCGTCATAAAACCTAGAAGATTAAGGTGGATGTGGACAAAACGTAACTTGTTAATCCAATTTGGAAAACCTCCCATTGAAATTCCCAAAATGGCTCCTATAACTAAATAAATTAAAGCCGCCTTGATGAAAAGTTTTGCGTATTGTTCCATATGAAATTTTCCAAAATCTTCAATATTAAACTAATTGGCGTATAATTCGTTTCTCAATAATTCTCCTTTTAGGTATAGTTTTGCCCTAGATAACCGGGACATGACAGTACCAATTGGTATATCTAATTTATCAGCGATTTCTTTATAAGAAAGGTTTTGAAAATAAAATAGCTGGATCAGAATTTTTAATCTTTCTTCCAGCCCCTCAATAATAAATCTCAACTCGCGGATTATTTCTTCCGCTAAGATCTCTTTTTCGGGAAACTTGTTAGTTACTAATTTGTCTACGAAACTTGTTACTTCTCGAGTATCCAGTCTTTTATTTCTAAGGATTTCTTTAAGAAATAAATTTTTGAGAATAGCTAAAAGCCAATATTTACATTTATCTTGATCTCGCAATTGACGGAAATTTTTAATTCCATAAAGGATAGTTTCTTGCACTAGGTCTTCGGCAAAGTCCACATCTCTACAAAGCTGTAAAGCTCTATTAAAGATAGATTTTCGATGTGGAAGGATAATGGATTCAATGATATTTGTTGCAAAGCGATCGGATGTTTGCGAGGTTGTTTTGAGAGCAACAGTTTCCATTTGCCTTTCCTTTCGTTCCTGTAAATCCCTATACCTTTTAGGTCCAGCTTTAAAAAGAAGGGATACGTTAGTAATTAAAATCCTTTTGCGAAATTATTAAATTTTCGACGGTTCTAAAAAGTTTCTCTGAATCAATAGGTTTTAATAAATAATCTTTGATGTTCTTTTTTAAAAACGGCCCAGTTTGATTTTTTTGAGAGGGATTAATCATAACGACAATGGGAATACCGGGAGCTTCATTTTGAAGTCGTTGTAACCCATCTGTATCTTCCTTTTTATCTAAACTAAGACCGTAAAAAACCAAATTGACTTCGATTAAATTGTTTCCTTTTTTTAAGGTTTCAACGGCTTCTGAAATGTTTGCCGAGTTCAGGCAAATTAAGTTTTTTTTTGTCAAAAGCCGTTCGATTTTATTTCGGGTTTCGGATAACCCGTCAATAATCAAAACTTTTTCTTTTGTACTATTTTGAGTAACCATCGATTCGATTTAAAATTCGAGTCGTTAAAAAAGGTCAGAAAGCCTTCTTCTAATAATGGTTAAAGCAGGACTTGTACCAAAAAGGAGATAGTGTTTTTATTTTGTGTAAACTATTGAATTTAATGGAGGTTTAATCGGGGAGGGTGTGTCGGCGAATAAAAAATGGCGCAGAGTTTTTTTGAGGTTTTTTTAGAAATTCAAATTAATTTAAAAAAAAGTTTAAAAAAATTTAAAGATTGTGGCGCCATCTAAGTAGAGGTTTAAACCAGATAATTGTGAAACGTTAAAGCTATTAAGGTTTTTTAAGGCCTAGTTTTTTAATACGGTAAGCGAGGTTGGCGGGAGGAATGCCTAAAATTTCTCCGGCTCCTCTGGGGCCAAATATTTTCCAATTGGTTTTTTCCAAAGTAGAGAGGAGAGTGGCTTTATCTAAATTTTTTACGTCTTCTTTTTTTGTTAAATTATCTTTCGTGCATAAATCGTTTTCTGTTTTATTTTTATGAGTGTGTAGTTCTTTTGTTTGAGGGAAGTTGAATTGTAAAGGTCCTTCAGTATGAATTAGAATTGCGCGTTGAATGACGCTTTGCAATTCTCTTATGTTGCCAGGCCAATCGTAATTTTCAAGTTGTTGGATATTTTGATCTGACATTTGGGGAGGTGGGATTTTAAATTGATTGCAAGTTTCATTTAAAAAATATTCCGCTAATAGCTTTATGTCTCCGGCTCGTTCTCTTAGTGATGGCACATGAATGGGAATAACATTTAACCGATAATAAAGATCCTCTCTAAAATTTCCTTTTTTAACTTCTTCTAGTAAATTTCGGTTTGTAGCGGCAACAATTCTGACGTTAATCTCTTTTGTGATATCGTCTCCAACTTGTTCAAATTGACCTTCTTGAAGAACTCGAAGTAGTTTGACTTGCAAGTCTAGTGGAATTTCTCCGACTTCGTCTAAAAAGAGAGTTCCTTCGTCGGCTAATTGAAACCTTCCTATTCGATCTTTAATCGCTCCAGTAAAAGCTCCTTTTTTATGTCCGAAGAATTCACTCTCAAAAAGGGAGTCTGGAATTGCTCCACAGTTAACTTTTATTATGGGTCTATGGTTTCTTAAGCTTCGCTGATGGATTTCTTTTGCAAATAACTCTTTGCCGGAGCCAGTTTCTCCCTGAATTAGAACCGTAACGTCCTTTTTGGCAATAGAGTTTATTTGGTCAAAAGTGTTCTTTAGAGCGAGACTTTTTCCTATAATATTGCCAGAAAACTGGTCGTTCTTATATTCTTCTATAAAGAACTCATTTTCAGCTTTTAACTTTTGACGTAGTTTATCAAGTTCTGAATAAAGTTCTTTTAGTTCAGCGTGAGCGTTTTCTAATTCTTGTCGTTTTTTCTTTTCGGCCCAGTATAAGGAAGAAAATTCTTCAGCATATTTAATAGCTTGAATTTCGGAAATTTCTGCGGGGTCTTTAGTTGTTTCTTTTTTTTTATCCACTAGACGGCGCCAAAATTAAATAAGTAGTTTTTCTACTTTTTGAATTAATTCAGTAGGGCTGAAAGGTTTAACAATATATTCATTGGCTCCCGCTTCAAAACCTTGATCGATATCCGATTCTTGTCCTTTAGCGGTTAGAAAAACAATTGGAATATTTTGAGTGCTTGTATCGTTTTTTAAAATGCGAGTGGCTTCTAGGCCGTCAAATTTTCCAGGCATCATTAAGTCCATAAGAATTAAGTCTGGTTTTTCTAAAGTCGCTTGTTTGATAGCGTCTTCGCCCGAGCTTGCTTCAATTATGTGATAGTTGTTGTTTCCTTTGAAGGTTGCAAGAACCAACATACGAAGTCTTTCGTGGTCGTCCACGATCAAAATTTTTTTACTTGTTTCCATTTAGCTAAAACTTTATATTCCCACAAAATTAATTGGGGACTGTAAAATAGATCGTTGTTCCTTTAGATAATTCCGTTTCAATCCAAATTTTACCGCAATGAGCTTCTAAAATATATTTAACAATTGTCATTCCGAGCCCGGTGCCTTGAATAGCCGTGTTGGAAGAATCTGCGCGATAAAATTTTTCAAAAATTTTGTCAACTTGATCTGGAGTCATACCAAGCCCTTGATCTTGAATAGAAATTTGGATTTCCGACTCTAAAACTTTTATTTCCGTTTTAATTTCGCCTCCATTAGGCGAGTATTTAATGGCGTTGGAATATAAATTTTTAAAAACTCCCTCCATTTTATCTTTATCGATTGGCCAGATAATTTCTTCTTGTGGCGATTCTAAGTGAAATGAATGGTTGGTCGACTGCTCCTTAAAAAGCGTTATCATGGATTTGATAGTTTCTATTATATTGCAAGGAGCTTTATTGAGGATAAACCCTAAGCCAGATTCGATCTTAGAAATATCTAAAAGATCGCTTACTAAATTTGTCAAATGTTCGGATTCTTCATGGATAAACGTTAAATAGTTCGATTTGTCTTCAGGATCTAAATTATCCCGTTTTAGTAAAATTTCGGAAAACCCTTTAATAGACGTCAAAGGTGTTTGGAATTCATGAGCGGCGGTTGAAATGAATTCGGTTTTCATTCTGTCAACTTCTCTTTCTTTTGTGACGTCGTTCATTATTGTGACGCTTCCTAGTTTTGACCCTTCAGAATTTTTAATCTTAGAAGTTCTAGCTTGAATGATGACTTGGTTTTTATTTAATGCTTTTGTTAATTTGAAGTCGAACTTAAAATCGTTTGCTGGGTGTGAAATTGCGATTTGAAACTTCTCTAATATATCTTCCTGTTGAATAACTCGTTCAATGGGTTTGTTTATTACGTCGTTGAGTTTTGTACCGAAAAGATCTTGTGCGGCTTTATTCATCAAAATTATGCGGTTTTCGTTGTCCGTAACGATTAAACTATCGCCAATAGATTTTAAAATAGCGTCAATCTGATTTTTTGCGGCATTTGTTTCTACCATAGATTTTTGTAAATCTTCCGTCCTATTTCGGACCATGAGCTCAAGATTGTTTGCATACTCCTCTAGCTGTTTTCTAGCGTGGTTTCGTTCTGATATATCACGGACAATGCCTAAGAAAACTCTTTCTCCGTGCCAATTCATTTCGCTGATGGCCAAGTCCATATCAAATACTGTCTTATCTTTTCGCAATCCAACAACCTCGCGCCCAATGCCTATAATATTAGCCCTGCCTGTTTCTTTATACCTATGCATGTAATCGTCATGTTCGCTCTTATAAGGTTCGGGCATTAATATTTTAATGTTTTGTTTGAGAGCCTCTTTCATAGAATAACCAAATAAACGTTCCGCAGCCGGGTTGAATAATTGAATGATTCCATTTTCATCAATAACGATGATGGTATCAACGGCTGTATTGACTACTGCATCTAATCTGTTTTCACTTTCCTTTATTTTTTCTTCTACGCGTTTTCGCTCGGCAATTTCTAATTCAAGCGACATATTTATTTCAGAAACTTTTTGGGAATGTTTTAAAACCTCGTCGCGGTTACGTTCTAGCTCCTCCGCAAAATTTATTATCTTTTCTTCAGCGTCTTTTCTCCGGATAGCCCACGATAAGACATGGGATATAGACTCTATAAAAATAATCTCGTCTTGTGTGTAAACCTTAGGTTTTAGACAATGAGCTCCAAGAATTCCAAAAGAGTTTTTCTTGCCTGGAATGATACATGTGATGCCGCTGATAATTTTCCTTTCCTTAAGAAAATGAGTTTGAGAAAAACGATTGTCGATCTCAAAGTTTTCCACCAAAACAGGTCTGGTAGAATTTAAAGTTTGAACGGCCTGTGGAAAATCTTCTTGATTGATGATTGCTTTGCCGACGATATCTCCCCATCCCACTCCGGACCGCATTAGAAAACCTTCGCTTCCATGCAGAAATTCCAATACTTCTCCAAATTCAACTTGAAGCGTATCGGTCATTAAGCTAACTGCTTTATCCATCAAGCTCAGCGGTTCTAGTCCTTCTAAAGCCGACCTACTAAACTGGATGATGATTTCCTGATGCAAATATTTTTTACTAACTGAATCTTCCATTTCTTAATTTTCAAGTAATAACTACAGGGAGCTAAAGTTTTCATAATTTAAAAATATTCTAACAGTAAAAATGGAATAAAAGGGGGAACACTTTGATCAAAATCAAAGTAACCCGTTTAAATCTATTAGCGATAATTATCATGGAAGAAATAAAAATTAAAGGGCCTTCTAAAAATTAAGATTTTCAAGAGCCTAGCCCTTAAAATAAGGGTTTAGGCGACAACAAACTAGTAAAACACGAATTATTAGAGGCTCTCTTAAAATAGTAAATCGGAGAGAATTTATAAACTCTTTTATGGGAGCTACCATATTAGCGAGCTTAGGATTATTTTTCTTTTATTTCTTGAGGTTTTTATTTTCTCGCTCAGTGGCATGGTTTTTTTTGAATTGGCAGAAAGGTTTTATATTGAGTTTGTTCCGCAGGTTAGAGAAGCATTCGAGAAAGCAAACCATAAAGGAGGAAAGGTTATCGAAATGGCGTCTTTGGTCTTAAAAGAATTAGATGTTATTCTAAATAAAGACGAGCATAAGTGGTTTCTTAGAAAAATGTCATTAGAAAAAGGATCTCGTCGAAAAGCAGCGGCGGAAGAGTTTAAAGAACGTTACGCTCAAAACTAATTAGCGATTGGTTTATCTAAATCAAATAAAAAAGGATATTTAAATGAATAGTATTCGAGAGTATATGGCAGAGTCATTATTGAGCGTTGAGAGTTCGGCCAACATCATAGAAGCTGCGGTTTATATGCATGAAAACAATATTCACGCTCTACTTGTTAAAGAGGCTGGGGAATACATAGGAATAGTGTCGGAAGTTGATTTTAGTTGGGAAGTTATTTCGTCCAAATTAGACCCTAAGGAAACAAAGGTTACCAAAGTGATGAATTTTCCCCTAATTTCCATTGATATTGAAACGGATATGAATTCCGCCGCTGAAATTATGCTGGAAAAAAATGTTCGACACCTTGCAGTAATGGAAATGGGAAAAATTGCTGGGATTTTGTCTATCAAGGATTTTATGAGATATTTAATCTGCCAAAATAAATAGAATAATAGCTATTCATTCAAAGGGGATTAGTTAAGGAACTATTTTTTGGGAATGAATTCCGCAAGAAATGGAAGGTTACGGAATTTGTTTTCATAATCCAGCCCATATCCCACTACAAATAGGTCTGGTATTTCAAAACCAATATAATCGACCTCCACTTCTACTTCTCGTTTTTCTTTTTTATCGAGCAAAGTACAGAGTGTTAGAGATTTAGGATCTTCCTTAAGAATTCGCTCTTTTAGCAGTTTGAGAGTGAGTCCAGAATCTACAATATCGTCGATAATCAATACATGCTTATGTTTAGCGCTTTCTTTTTTTTCATAATGAATTTGTAAGTTTCCCGTGGATTTGGTTTGCGCATAACTTGAGGCGATAAAAAAGTCTGTAACCAATGGAGTTTCAATATTTCGGATAAGGTCGGAAAAAAATATACACGCTCCTTTTAGTACGCCAAGCGCTAAAAAATCCTTATTTGCAAAATCTTTCGAAATTTCCTTCCCTAGTTGTTTTACTCGAGTTTTGATTTCTTCTTCATTAAATAATGGCGTCCAATCGGTCATTTTGTTTATAGGTTATTTCCTGTTAATTATAAGAAATGGTGTTGCTTGGGTAGGGCCAAATTGATTTTTTTCCCAAAAATTACGAGTTGAAACTAATTTGAGGTGTAGTGGATAGTTATATTTCAAGTACAGCTATAGGTTTCTTAAACTTAGTTTAAAAAATAAACCTTAGTCAATAGCGGCAATGACCTTAAATCCAGCTTTTTTAATTTTTTCTACCACTTTGTGAGTTTGGCAGAGATCTAGTCGAAACGAATATACTTGTTTGTGGCCAGATTTTTTGTATGGAGCCATTCCAACCGTAATGATGTTTAAGTCTTCTGCCCGAATTATTTTGGAAACTTTATCAAAATTGTTCGGATCTTGTCCCATTACCACATCAATACGAGAACTGGAATGAAGGATGCCCATGATGTCAATGAAAAGCCCCAACATATCCATGACGGAGACAATTCCAACTAGCTTATTGTGTTTGAGGACGGGTAATGCCCCAATTTTATTTTTATAAATGATTAGAGCGGCGTCTTCTATATGAGTTTCTGGAAAAACCACTAGCGGGTTCCTAGTCATGAAGCTGTCTACCTTGATTTTAGATGGCGGCAATCCATTTGCCGAGCTTATACTTGAGGTTAAAAAGGTTGACCGAACGTCGCTTTCCGAAATAATACCCAATAATTCGTCTTTATTATCGACGACTGGTAAATGGCGAATAGCGTTTTTTTGCATAATTTCTTGAGCCTTTTTCAAAGAAGCGCTTTTTTTGACAGTAATAGGTTTTTTAACCATTACTTCGCTGACTATCATGTTTTTAGTCCCCTCATTAAATTATTAGGTCTATTTCGGACTTTTTATAAAGAACAAAACTTGATTCATTGTAAACCGTTTTCATTTTAGGTTAAAGAGGAAGCGTAAAATCTTGTTCCGATATTGGAAGAAAAATACATCGTATAACTTTTTTATTTAAAATATAAATAGCCGAGCTTTATTGGAATCTCGGTTCTAGTGTATTTTAAGAATAAAATATCGAAAAGTATTTAGTTTCTAATTTTTATAAGTTTACCAAATATTGCTTGTCGGATTTTTAGAGTTTCGGAGATCCAAGATCTAAAATTGAAAATACTTGAAAAATCGAGTCAAAAAACATTACAATACTTGCTAACTTCATTCCCTAAGTTCCGATATACGGTTTGTGACCGTCAAGGCAAATTGCTGGAAATCTAGAGGTAATAAAATAACAGAAATTAAATGCGATTGAGTAAAAAAAATATATAGATTGTTTCAAAAAAATACACTATTGTATTTATTGTGAAGTGAGTGGAAGTTATCATGTGTTTGATTTCACAATAAGTTACGGTTTTTGGTATAGGACTTGCTTTTTTAGTCCTTGGTTTAGTGTGTTTATTATTAGAACTTTTAGGATAGATATTAAAAAGATTGATGAAATATTCAGGTTTTCCAAAAAAACAGGGCTTATACGACCCCGAATTTGAAAAAGACAGTTGCGGTGTTGGCTTTGTTGTTCATATGGATGGGAAAAGTTCTCATCAAACCGTTATTGACGGTTTAGAAATATTAAAGAAACTGGAGCACCGTGGAGCTTGCGGTAGCGATCCATTGACTGGGGATGGCGCTGGTATCCTAATCCAAATTCCTCATAAGTTTTTTAAGAAAGTTAGTTCTGATATTGGTATTGATTTGCCAGAAAAAGGTCAATATGGGGCTGGTCTGATTTTTTTATCACAAGACCAAGCGAGACGCGATGCTAGCGTCAAAATATTTGAAGGTAGCTTGGCGGTCGAAGATTTAAAGTTGCTCGGTTGGCGTGATGTTCCCGTTGATAATACTACGATTGGAGTTGGAGCTAGAGAAGTTGAACCTGTTATGAGGCAGGTGTTTGTAGGGACTACTCGGGAAATGGAATCCGACGAGTTGGAAAGAGCTTTATTTTCTGTTAGGAAATTTACTACACATCATATTAGGGACGTTGGGTTGAATGACGACGAGAGTTTTTATCTTTGCAGTTTATCTAGCAAAACTTTCGTCTATAAAGGTCAGCTAATGTGCGACCAGCTAGAAACCTATTTTCTAGATCTTAAAGATCCGGATATGGAGACAGCTTTGGCTTTAGCGCATTCCCGTTATAGCACCAACACGTTTCCTTCCTGGAGTCGGGCTCAGCCTTTTCGAATGTTGGCGCATAATGGAGAGATCAATACAGTACGCGGCAATAAAAATTGGATGCACGCTCGCCAAGCTCACTTTGTAGCTCCTTTGTTCAAGGATATCAAAAAAACGTTTCCTGTAATTAAGCCGGGAATGAGCGACTCTTCAGATTTCGATCATGCTTTGGAGATGCTTTATCTTGGTGGCCGGTCTTTAGCCCATTCTGTGATGATGATGATTCCTGAGCCGTGGTCGTTTCATCAAACTATGAGTCAAGAAAAGAAAGATTTTTATGAATTCCACGCTTCAATGATGGAGCCTTGGGATGGCCCTGCTTCTATTGCATTTACCGATGGCGAGGTGATTGGAGCGGTATTAGACCGAAACGGTTTGAGGCCTTCTCGCTATTATGTGACAAAAGATAGAACGGTCATTATGGCTTCCGAAGTTGGTGTTTTGCCAGTTGACGAAGCAAATATCGAATATAAGGGTCGATTACAACCTGGCAAGATGTTTTTGGTGGATTTGAAGGAAGGCCGAATCATCGCAGACGAAGAAATTAAGAGCCAAATTTGTTCCCAAAAACCCTATGGCCAGTGGATAAAAGATAAGCAAATCAATTTGGAAGACCTCCCAACGCCAAGCTCTACATTTAAGTCTGATCTGGAAACCCTATCTCAGAGGCAAAAAGTATTTGGATACACTGTTGAAGACGCCAAAATAATCTTGGCTCCAATGGTCGAAAAGGCGATGGAAGCAACGGGATCAATGGGTAATGATACCCCGTTGGCGGTTATGTCGGAAAAGCCTCAACTTATTTTCAATTACTTTAAGCAATTGTTTGCCCAAGTTACGAATCCGGCCATCGATTCCATTCGTGAAATGCTAGTTATGTCAATGGAAGCGACTTTAGGAAAAGAATTGAACCTGTTAGAGGAAAGTCCGGACCATTGCAAAAAGCTGAAAATCCAAGAAGCAGTTTTGACCTATGAGGAAATGGAAAAAATTCGCAGATTAGATCAACCTTGGTTTAAATCTCACACTATAGATACTCTCTTTTTAGCGGCTGCAGGAGATGAAGGCCTGAAGAAAGGGGTAGAGCATATTTGTCAAGAAGCTTCCAAGGCTATTGAAAACGGCGCGACTATTTTGATTTTGTCCGATAAAAAAATGGATTCAGAAAACGCTCCTATTCCAAGTTTGTTGGCGACTTCCGCTATTCATCATCATTTGTTGCGCGAGACTACGCGAACCGACGTTGGGTTAGTCGTGGAGACTGGCGAAGCGCGAGAAATGATGCATTTTGCTTTGTTGATTGGTTATGGCGCTGGAGCAATTTATCCTTATCTTGCCTACGAGACGATAGACAAAATGATTAAGGATGGCGTTTATGTTTCTGGCGTGGATTTTGATACTGCTG
The DNA here is from genome assembly GCA_038154245.1 of Nitrospinales bacterium. GTDB lineage: Bacteria > Nitrospinota > Nitrospinia > Nitrospinales > JAJDAT01 > JAJDAT01. The sequence goes on from JAYOZP010000033.1 coordinate 34,755, forward strand.
TTAAGAATTTCGTTACTTCCACGAGAAAAGGTCTTTTTAAGATTATTGCCAAGATGGGGATCTCTACTATACGGAGTTATCGAGGAGCCCAAATCTTTGAAGCTGTGGGATTGAATCAATCTGTAATTGATCGGTATTTTACAGGGACTCCTTCTAGAGTAGAAGGCATTGGTTTAGAAGCCATCGCCAAAGAGAGTTTAATACGGCACCGTCGTGCGTTTACGGAATCTGGAGTTGCTAGTCAGATCATGGATTTGGGAGGCAACTACCATTGGCGGCGCGGCGAAGAGAAACATATGCTCAACCCCGATGCTGTGGCGACTTTACAACATGCGGTAAGAAGCGGCGACTACCAGCTTTATAAGAAATTTTCTCAAGTTTCTGATGAGATAAATACACGGAATTGCGCTTTGCGCGGGTTATTAAAGTTCAAGAAGACTAACCCGATTCCAATTGACGAAGTTGAGTCTGTAGAAGAGATAACTAAAAGGTTTTGCACTGGCGCAATGTCGATCGGTTCGATTTCCCGAGAAGCGCATGAAACGTTAGCCATTGCTATGAATCGCTTGGGTGGTAGGAGCAATACAGGCGAGGGTGGCGAGGATTCTGTTCGTTATATTCCGGACGCTAATGGAGATTCACGAAGAAGTAAAATCAAGCAAGTTGCTTCTGGGCGTTTTGGCGTGACTAGTTACTACTTGGCTAATGCAGACGAGTTGCAAATTAAAGTTGCGCAAGGCGCTAAACCTGGCGAAGGCGGCCAGTTACCCGGTCATAAAGTTAGCGAATATATCGCTAAATTGAGAAATTCCACCCCGGGAGTAGGGTTGATTTCTCCTCCTCCTCATCACGATATTTACTCGATCGAAGACTTGCAGCAATTGATCTATGATTTGCACAATGGGAATCCGACAGCGGACGTAAGCGTTAAGTTGGTCGCGGAAGTTGGCGTAGGCACTGTTGCGGCAGGCGTATCAAAAGCTCATTCCGACGGTGTTCTGATTGCCGGTCACGATGGCGGCACGGGAGCTTCTCCACAGACTTCTATCAAACATGCGGGATTGCCTTGGGAGCTTGGTTTGGCGGAAACTCAACAAGTGCTTGTGCTAAACGATTTGCGAGGCAGAATTCGCGTTCAAGTGGACGGCCAATTAAAAACGGGTCGCGATGTAGTTATTGGCGGTATTTTAGGAGCGGACGAATTTGGTTTTTCGACGACGGCGTTAGTTTCTTTGGGATGTATTTTGATGAGGAAATGTCATCTTAATACATGTTCGGTTGGCGTAGCGACTCAAAATCCAGAATTGAGGAAGAAATTTAGCGGAAAACCAGAATACGTGGTTAATCAATTTCGTTTCATTGCTCAAGAAGTTCGAGAGATAATGGCCGATTTGGGAATTCGCAAGTTTAAAGATTTAATTGGTCGTGTTGAATTGTTAGACGCTGAAGACGCCGTTGACCATTGGAAGCAAAAAGGTATTGATTACGCCAATATTTTACACAAACCAGACGTTCCTGAAGAAATTGCAATTCATCACGTTACCACGCAAGATCACACCAACGTGAGAGAAGTTTTGGATAAAGAAATTATTGAAAAAGCTAAACCAGCTTTGGAAAGTAGTGAAAAAGTTCAACTTGAGTTTCCAATTGGGAATACAAATAGAACGGTTGGGGCTCAACTTAGCTACCAAATTTCTAAAAAACATGGCGAAGAAGGTTTGCCTGAGAATACCATTTGTATCAAGTTTAAAGGTTCTGCAGGGCAAAGCTTTGGCGCGTTTCTCGCTCCAGGCGTAACTTTTGAGTTGTCAGGAGACGCCAACGATTATGTCGGTAAAGGTTTGTCGGGCGGTAACGTCATTATTTATCCACCAGTGGAATCGACTATTGTTCCCGAAGAAAATATCATTGCAGGGAACGTTTTGCTTTACGGAGCTACTGCAGGCAAGGTTTATATGCGCGGTATTGTCGGCGAACGGTTTGCGGTCCGTAATAGCGGAGCTCATGCGGTGGTAGAGGGCGTTGGCGATCACGGTTGCGAATACATGACTGGTGGTTTGGTAGTTGTTTTAGGTAGAACCGGTCGAAACTTTGCGGCAGGAATGAGCGGCGGGATAGCCTATGTTTGGGATAAGAATAAGGAGTTTGAAGTGAATTGTAATTTTGGGCGGGTTGATTTGGTGCCTGTTGAAGAAGATGAAGATATTGAAACGCTTAAGACAATGATTCAGGATCATTTGAAGTACACCAAAAGTACAGTTGCTCAAGATGTTTTGAACCGATGGGAAGAAATACTTCCTCAATTTATCAAAGTTTATCCTCGCGAATATCGCAAGGTGTTAGAAGAACGGAAGAAAAAGCGGATGCAAGAATCGCTGGAAGAGGTTGCTTAATGGGGGCGGTTAAAGGTTTTATGGAACACGGGAGGGAAACTCCCAAGGGTAGAGATGTAAAAGATAGGCTGAAAGATTGGAAGGAAGTCTATCATGAAATGCCCGGAATTAAGTATAAAGACCAAGGGGCTCGTTGCATGGAGTGCGGAGTGCCTTTTTGCCAAAGTAATACAGGCTGTCCTCTTGGCAATATGATTCCAGATTGGAACGACATGGTTTACCGCGACCGTTGGGAAGATGCCCTTGCCTATATGTCCAAGACTAATAACTTTCCTGAATTCACCGGAAGAGTTTGTCCTGCTCCTTGCGAAGGCGCTTGTGTGTTAGGTATCACCGAGCCTGCCGTGACCATTCGCAACATAGAAGAAAAAATAGCCGAAGAAGGGTTTTCAAGAGGTTTGATAAAACCCAGTCCGCCGCAAAAAAGAACCGGTAAAAAAATAGCGATAGTCGGTTCTGGACCAGCTGGATTAGCCGCAGCGGATCAGCTAAATAAAGTAGGGCACAATGTTGTTGTGTTTGAAAAGGACAATCGTATCGGCGGTTTGTTGATGTATGGAATTCCCAATTTTAAATTAGAAAAAGAAATAGTCCTGCGTCGTATAGATGTTATGCAAAAAGAAGGCGTTGAGTTTAAACCTAATTCTCACGTTGGCGAAAACGTAAAGATTGAAGATTTACAAAACGATTACGACGCGGTGATCTTATGTGGTGGCGCTCAGCAACCAAGAGATTTACCGGTAGAGGGTAGGGACTTAGACGGAATCCACTACGCTATGGATTTTTTGCCTCAGCAGACAAAACGTCTGCAAGGCGATACAATTCCAGAAGCCGAGGCCATCACGGCTAAAGATAAAAACGTTTTGATTATTGGCGGCGGCGATACTGGGTCCGACTGCTTAGGAACCTCGTTGCGACAAGGCGCTAAAAAAGTAGATCAGTTTGAATTGTTACCCGCCCCTCCAGAAAGTAGAGCTGAGGGTAACCCTTGGCCAAATTGGCCGCAAATTTATCGCGTTTCTTCTTCTCACGAAGAAGCGATTGATGAAGTTCGCGACTTTTGCGTTATGACTAAGAAGTTTTCAGGTAAAGACGGCAATGTTCATAAAGTTCACGCCGTCAAAATTGAATTTGGCGATCCCGATCCTAAAACGGGAAGGCCTCAAATCAACGAAATTCCTAATTCGGAATTTGAACTCCAAGTTGATTTAGTTTTATTAGCAATGGGTTTTCTCGGACCAATACGCGGAGGCATGATTGAACAATTAGGCGTTGATTTGGATGGACGAGGAAATGTAGCTTGCGACAAAAATAAAATGACCAGCGTTCCCGGAGTTTTTGTAGCGGGGGACATGACCCGAGGTCAATCTTTGATCGTTTGGGCCATTGCTGAAGGAAGAGAAGCCGCACGCGGTGTCGACGAATACCTTATGGGCTCCACTATCCTACCTCATAGCGAGTTTCTATCGGTTTAATTTTATTGCTTTAACCATTAGAAACCTCCTCCACTTAAATGTTGTCTTTCTTCCCTTCTTCTTTCTCTTTCTTTACGAAAGTTTTGACGCATTTGCTTATTATTTTCTCGAAAGTTTTTCATAGCCGCTCTATGCCGTTGCCTACAGGATTTTAGAGCTTCTCGGGAGTTTGCCGAGCTAACGCAACTTTCAAAGGTGTTTATAATTCTTTTTTTATTTTGAATACGCTGCAGGATTTTATTTTTTACGTCTTGGAGGTTTTTACCTCTCCCTTCCTGCTGAGCAAGCGCCAGTCCTTGGAATAAAAAAATAGCAAACAAAATAAAGATTATTTTTTTCATTTCTCTCTCCTAAGGCTGATTCAATGGGTTTTAAATATTAGAACATAATCAGATATAAATATCACTAGAAGCTCTGTGTTTTTTAAGGGAGCTGTTTGAAAAAGTAGAGATATTTAAAAAAGGGAAACTTTAGTCCATTAATATTGTCTTAATTGAAAGAAGTTTTCCTTAATTGTTTTTGTGTGTAAGATTAGTTTGTTCAGAAGAACTTTTTTAGAAAAATAATTGTAAAGACGACTAATTCAAATTTATTTTAATGAAAATTAAACCTAATCCTCAGATTCAAAACTTAGATTATATAAACGATCTAATAAAAACATACTCTGAAAGAGCCGCTTCATTCTCAAAACTGAAAAAGGACCTTGAAAAGCAATGCGAGGTTATTGCTTGGTCAAGATTACTACTGGCTTTAGTTTCTTTAAGTTTCTTTTATAAAATTTTAGAATCAAAACAATTACATCCATGGGGAATTCTTTTTCTTTTATTTTTTCCTTCGCGGTGTTTTTAAATAGAAAACAAAATCGCAAAATAGATAGATTTAAATCTTTGGAAAAAATAAACCTGGACTCTATGGATAGAATTGAAAGGAATTGGAATGATTTAGAAATTCCTCATAGTATGAGAAAAGACGATTCTCCTCACTTTCTATCCGACATGAATATTGTTGGCTATGGTTCTCTTCTACAGCTTATAGGAACTTTAAAAACCTCTGCAGGAATTGAGAAGTTTTTGAGTTGGATATCGCAAAGGACAAAAAATAATGAAACTCTTAGGAGACAGGAGGCGGTGAAGGAACTTTCTGGCCAACTTGATTTAAGGCAAGAGGTTTATTATCTCTGCTCTAATTTGAATGGAGAAGCCGACAGTTGGAAAACCTTTTTCAATTGGGTTGAATCTGATGAAGTTGATGAAATAAGCCCATATGGATATTGGCTGGTTTGTTTGCTTACGTTGGTAACGCCTATTGCTTTAGTCACCGTTTTTATAAATCCAGTGTACGGAATTATGTGGACACCTTTAGTTTGTATTAATTTGCTTCTTTCAGCAAATTGGCATAAGAAACAAAAAACATTGTTTGCAAATTTACATGGAATCGGATCACAGTTTGGTAAATACATCTCTTTGATTGAGCTAGTCTTGGCGCAAAAGCCTGAGTCTGTTTATATAAAAGAGCTGAAAGATGACCTAGTTTCATCTTCAATGGACGCTAAACAGGAGATACAAAAACTCCAGTCTTTAGTGGGATGGGCTGGAGCGAGGAATTCCGGGATACTCTATCTAATTCTTCAGGGAAATTTATTGTGGGACTTTCATCTTCAAAAATCTTTGATCGCATGGCAGAAGAGATGTCGGGATCATGCAAGAAAATGGTTCGATGCTATTACAAAATATGAAGTGATAGCGTCATTGGCAAGTCTGCCATACGATAACCCCAAATGGTCATATCCCAATATAGAAGAAGCCCGCAAAAAAATTGTCGCCAAACAAATTGGGCATCCGCTGATTAACGACAGGTCCAGAGTTAGTAACGATATAGACATTGGTCCAAACGGAAAGTTTTTATTGGTTACAGGATCTAACATGTCGGGCAAAAGTACACTCTTAAGGAGTATTGGGCTCAACACTCTTCTTGCTCGAACTGGCGCGCCAGTTTGCGCGGCCTCGTTTAGCTTACCCTCATTAGATCTGGTTACATCATTTAAGGTAAACGATTCCCTGGCTGATGGCGTGTCTCTTTACATGGCGGAACTGAAACACATAAAGAGAGTTATTGACTTAATCAAAAGTAATCATGAAAAAGGCGTTATTACGCTGTATCTTTTTGATGAAATCCTTCAAGGAACCAATAGCCGTGAACGTCAAATAACCGTTGCGTCCATCACAGCGCAGCTTTTGGCTTTAAATGTTATTGGGGCTATTTCTACTCATGATTTAGAGCTCGCAAAGGTAGATACTCTAGAAGAAGCTTGCCACGCGGTTCATTTTAAAGAAAAACTATTAACCGATGAGACTGGAACCGTTATGAGTTTTGACTATTTATTGCGCCCTGGGATATCGAACACAACGAATGCTCTTGAACTATTGAAGGCGGTTGGTTTAAAACTCTAGTGGTTCCGGTTATTAAACTGATAGTTAAAAACCTATGAATAGGCAGTTCAATAGAATTTGGAAACCATCTTAAAGTTAGCAAGTTATTTTTATTATTGTGGATAATATGTAAAAAAGAAGTTTAAAGACTTTGGATGCAAAATAGACTTCCGCTTAACTTCGATTAGGTGAATAATTTCAAGTGGTACTGTAAATTGAGGTAGTTTGCTATAAACACGAGGGACAGTTATCTGGGAGAAAATATGGAATTTATTTCTGGAGATATAATAGATAAGAGGTTCAAAGTACTAGGAACCTGTAATGATGCTGGTGGAATGGGAACAATTTTGAATGTTGAAGATATTGAGGGGAAAATAACTGAACCAATAGTGCTTAAATATTGTCGTGAAGATGATGATGAATATAAAAAAAGGTTTAAGCGCGAAGTTAAATTGTTAGCAAAATTTGAAGGTAATTCAAAAGTAGTTCAAATTTTTCACCACAATGTGGATTTTGATCCTGATATGCCCCTAGAATTGTAGACAGCTTGTAAGGTAAAAATGAAGTAATCTT
>JAYOZP010000034.1:0-41271 GCA_038154245.1 Nitrospinales bacterium
ATATAATATAACCTTTTTTTAAACTTTTTAACCTGTTTTTAGAGATTCCTTTGATATTAAGTAGAATTGTTTTGAATCGAGTCTTGAATTAATTGTTCGCGGGCAGCCACCTGAGAACAGGATTTCTTGCGGCCTGAGTTTCGTTTAGTCTTGATACTTTCGGAAGCTCTGGCGCATTGTGAAAACTTTCCGGATCTTTATGCGCGTTTTCTGCGATTTCTTTCATGGCTTTTATGAATAGATCCAAGGTGTCTTTTGATTCGGTTTCGGTTGGTTCAATCATGATAGCCCCTTTAGCTATTAATGGAAAATAGACTGTGGGAGGGTGAATTCCATAATCGATTAAGGCTTTAGCAATATCTAGAGTTTTAACTCCAGTGGAGTGAAGATCTTTGTCGGAAAAAATACATTCGTGTAAAGAATCCCCGGGATAAGGTTGATGGTAAATTCCTTCCAAATGGGAGCGGATGTAGTTTGCGTTTAGAACAGCCATTTGACAAGCTTGCTTAATACCTTCTTTACCGAGAGATAAAATATAAACATAGGCGCGTAATAAAATACCGAAATTGCCGTAAAACGCTTTTAGTTTTCCGATTGATTGGGGACATTCATAATTAAGATGAAAGTTTGCTCCTTGTTTTTCAATCACCGGAACGGGTAAAAAAGGTTCTAAGGTTTTTTTAACCCCAACCGGACCTGCTCCAGGACCGCCTCCGCCGTGTGGAGTGGAAAAAGTTTTATGCAAATTAAAATGCATAACATCAATTCCCATTTCTCCCATTTTTGTCATGCCCATGATTGCATTTAGATTGGCTCCATCGCAATAAACAAGGCCGCCTTTTTTGTGAACGATATCGGTGATTTTAATAATGTCTTTTTCGAATTTTCCAAGAGTATTGGGATTGGTTAGCATGATGCCGGCGACGTCTTCGTCCATAGCGTTTTCAAGGAATTCTAAATCGATAAAGCCGTTAGGGTCGGATGGAATTGAAACCACCTCATAACCGCAAAGAGCTGAGCTTGCGGGATTTGTTCCATGAGCAGAATCGGGAAGTAATACTTTTTTGCGTTGAGTTCCTTGTGATTGATGCCAGGCGTGGATCATCAGCATGCCCGCTAATTCTCCCTGGGCTCCAGCAGCGGGCTGTAAACAAACGCTAATTTCTTTCAAAAACTCTTGCAGATCGTGCATCAATTCTAAACTTCCTTGAGAAAGTTTTTCCGGAGTAGCTGGGTGATGTCGGCTAAATTGAGGAAGTTGAGCCATTTGATCGTTTATCTTTGGGTTGTATTTCATTGTGCATGAACCAAGAGGGTAGAAATTGGTTTCAATGCTAAAGTTCCATTGCGAGAGTCGAGTGTAATGTCGAACGACGTCTAACTCCGAAAGCTCGGGGAAATCTTTGATTTCTTCGCGTGTCTCTCCTTTAGGCAGTAGAGCCTTTATATCGATATCGGGAACGTCGAGGGATGGAAGGGAGTAAGCCTTTCTTCCAGGAGAACTTAATTCAAATAAAAGGGATTCCTCAAAAATTAATCCTTTCGTTCCAATTCCTTTGGGCAGGGTAGAAGCGCTTTTAGTTCCCATGTCGTTCCTTTCTTGGGTAGGGTCGTGGCTTTTTTCGAGTTGATTGAGAAGTTGGTTTTAATTCAAATTATCGTTGGAGTTTAATAAACGCCGGATATTTTCTAAAACAGTTGTGGGGGAAAGGCTGTTGCCATTTCGTTCTTCCAATACTATATGTTTGTTACAAATAGGCCCCCATCTATCAATTTCTCCATGCTTAAAAATAGTTAAAGATGGGGTTTGAACTGCGGACGCTAGATGCATTATCCCGGTGTGATTGCATACTAATAATTTAGATCGTTTAATTAAATAAGTTAATTGCGGAATTGAAAGCGGCGGTATAACGGAGCCATAACTGTTAGAAGGACTGACAAAGTTTGAAATCAGATTTTCTTCTCCAGGGCCTTGTATGATGAATACTTCCGCTTCTTTAGATTCTACCAGCTCTTTTATAGCTTCTTTAAAATTTTCCACTTTCCAACCCCATTCTGGGACGCGCGTTCCTGGTTTTACTAAAACTAAAGGTTTGTCTGGAAAACGAATTGTTTGTGCGATTAATTGTTCGACTTCGTTTTTCACTTTTTCTTCGATAAAGAACTCGGGCGATTCTTCAATAGTTGGAAATTTCAAGAATCTTAAAATATCTAAATTATGTTGAGTTTCGTGCAGTAATTTTTCTTTTTTTGGAACAATTAGATTGAAAATCTTCGCGCCTTGAGGAGTGTCATATCCAGCTCTCCAAGGAGCTTTTGAAAGAAGCGCAAAAATTGCGGCTGTTGAACTAAAGACCAAGTTTAGAACAATCGCAAGATCATACCGTTCCGCTCTCAGGGTTCTGAGAGTTTTTAAAATGTTTTTAGTATCAAAGACTATTATTCGATCAATATATGGGTTTTCTAATAAGACTTCTCTTTGCCCTCTTTTGACCAGAACAGTTAACCTTATATTAGGAAACGACTTCTTAATAGACGAGTAAACTGGGGTCGATAAAACGACATCGCCTAAACGATCTGGTCGAATAGCTAAAATAGAGTGAGTTTCATTTGGATTAAAGGGGGAATTAGAGGGCGCAAGGTTTTTTGCTAAAAAGATTCCCAAGATTTTCCAAAGAATACCTTTGAGCTTTCTTATCATTATAGAAAGATTTGCTTTTAGTTTCGACTAGACAACTAAATTGGGTTATTCGTTAAGGTTTGATAATTTGGCCGCTTGGTCGACTAATAATATTGGGATATCGTCTCGAATCTCATAAACTAATTTACAACGTTTGCAGACCAGACCGTCGTCTTTGGAATTTAAGCAAAGCTCGTTTTTACATTTGGGGCAAGCTAAAATATCTAATAATTCTTTGTCGAACGCCATTATGAAGCTCCTTCGTTGGAGTTTGGGTTGGTCGCATTATAAGGATTTTTTAAAATGGCTTCAAATACTTCCTCTTCTCCTAATTCCAACATACATTCATTCTGAGTGGGGCATTTTCTTTTATAGCAAAAGCTACAAGATAATTTTTTAAAAGCCGTTGTGTGCTTAGGACCGTACGCCCCATTTCTCCCCGGGTCTGTGGGCCCAAAAATAGAAACTGTGGGAATTCCCAATGCGGAGCAAATATGTAGGGGACCAGTGTCCCCTCCGATGAAGAGGTTTAGTTTTTCATAGAGAGCGATAGATTCTAAAATGGTCGTTGGAGGAGCTATTAGGCAATTCTCTTGCATTCGAGAAGCAATTTCTTCTACTTTCTCTTTTTCTCCTGGGCCCCAAGTTAGCAAGATGTTTAAATTCAGTTCACGATAAACTTTATCGGCTATTCTGGCGAAGCGGTCTAGAGCCCATTGCTTAGTTGGGAAACCGACTCCAGGATTGACTGCAGCTACAGGTTTTTTAAAAAAATCAACGTTGTTGTCGCAAAAGTTGTCGATAGAAGCCTTAGCTTCGGGCGAGGATTTAAGAAGAAATTCAATTTGAAAGTTTTCAATTTGAAATTTTTTTAAAAGAGATAAGTTTTTATCTACAACATGGCCAGTTTGAGGAAATGGTCTAGCCTTGTGGTTTGTAAATAGAGCGTTTGCTTTTTCGCGACAATCTTTTCTAGAAAAACCGGCCCTATTCTTTGCGCCGGTTAGAAAAGATACGACGCCGCTTTTGATCAATCCTTGAAAGTCTAATACCAAATCGAAGGATTTTTCGCGTAGACTGCGGATTGTTTCCATCGCTTCTGATAATGAAGAAAGGTTCAGGTTTTTACGCCATCGTTTGGTTGAAATAATAATAACCTCATCCAAGTCTTCGTTTTCATATAATAAGTCCGCTAACTTTTCTTCTACTACCCAAGCAATGAAAGCGTTTGGAAAGCGAGTTCGAAGAGTACGCAAAACTGGAAGGGTATGGACAATATCGCCTATAGATCCAAGTTTTACTATTAATATTCTTTGTGGGGTTTCTAGCATGGAACTTTGTTACAATTGCGCGGCTGAAATTGTTTTCCTATAAAGAAGGAAGAAAAACCACCCCATCAAACCACCAACAATTGCTCCTCCTAAGATGTCCAATGGGTAGTGCAAGCCAAGATGGATTCTAGAAAAACCGACTGTAATAGCTAGTCCGTAAGCGGGAATTGATACAAAAGGAAACCTTAGGCTAAGCATAGTAGCCGCTGTAAATGAGTTTCCTGCATGATTTGATGGAAAGGAAAAATTGTGCGAACATCTCAAACCTGGTTTATTCAAGTCTATAGTTTGGCATGGTCTTGGGCGAGCAATCAAAGGCTTTAATAGATTATGACAAATAGCGTCGTTTAATGCGACTCCGCTTGATAAGACAAGTATTAAAACTAAACCGCGTCTTTTTTCAAATATTATTAAAGATAAAATGCACAATACTCCAGGAACGATAAAGTTTCTTGGGTTAGATACGTATTCTAAAAGCTGATGAGAAGCGTCGCTTTGAATGAGGCTATAAATCCAGTGAAATAACTTTAGGTCGAAATCGGTAAGAATTGAAAACCTCCAGACTTAGAGGATAAGGACAGATAGGAATTAACTTGAGAGGATAACGCTTGTTATGAAAAAAAAATCTAACGCTTTAATACTGTTTGCCCGAGCGCCGCGACTAGGAAAAGTAAAAACAAGACTCAATCCTAAACTGCCGCAAGAAACAGTTCTTAAGTTATATACTCGTTTTCTTAACGACAGTATAGAAAAAATTTCAAGAATTTCCGAGGCGGACCATTTTATAGCCGGTTTTCCTGAAGAAGACCTGACTTATTTTGGCGGCATATCGCAAGAGCTAGGTATCGTGGTTTTTCCTCAATCTGGGAATGATTTGGGAGAGAAGATGAGAAATGCTTTTGCCGATCGTTTTAACGAAGGTTATGAAAAGGTCGTTATTATTGGTTCCGATAGTCCGTCGTTGCCTTTGGAAAATATTCGAATGGCTTTTCGTTCGGAAAAAGATGTTGTGATCGGACCTAGCTCCGATTCTGGTTATTATTTAATAGGAATGAATAGTGGAAGGATCGAAGTTTTTGAAGGAGTGCGTTGGGGGTGTGATAAGGTTCTTTATGAAACCCTAGAGAAAATACAAAAGGCAAAGGCAAGCTTAGAGTTACTGCCAGTATGGTATGATGTGGACGAATTCCAAGACCTGGCTTTATTAAAAACGCATGTAAGGTGTCTGTCTTATTCGGGACAAGATTTCCCAAGAGAGACATTAGAATTTTTAGAACAAATCGAACTTTAACCTAATTCGATACGAGTTGAATAAATGAAAATATGGAAAAAAACAGACTCTGGCTATAGTAAAGCCCTCGAAGAGTTGGTCAATCGAGCGGACGTTGATTATGCCACCCATGACGCTACCGTTAGGCAGATTATCGAGGATGTAAGGAATGACGGAGACTCCTCACTTTTAAAATACACAAACCAATTTGATAAAACTGGCTATGAATTAGCGGATATAAAGGTGAGGTCGGAGGAAATAGAAGCCGCTTACCAAGCAGTTTCTGCAGAAGAATTAGAGGCTTTAAAGTTAGCCGCTCAAAAAATAAAGAAGTTTCATGAGAAGCAGGGGCAAGAGTCTTGGGAATACGAAGAAAATGGAGTGATGTTGGGGCAAATGGTGCGCCCATTGGAAAAAGTGGGGATATATGTCCCCGGAGGTAAAGCTTCTTATCCATCTTCAATATTAATGAACGCTATCCCCGCTAAAGTGGCTGGGGTGGACAAAATCATTATGGTAAGCCCTACACCCGGTGGAGAGGTCAGACCTCATTGTTTGGTAGCGGCAGATTTAGCCGGAGTGGACTCAATATATAAGGTGGGGGGAGCGCAAGCTGTAGCCGCTTTAGCGTATGGAACAGAATCTATTCCCAAAGTAGATAAAATAGTCGGGCCTGGCAATATATTTGTGGCCTTGGCAAAACGTATGGTTTTTGGCGTTGTAGATATAGATATGATAGCCGGACCAAGTGAAATACTTATTGTTGCAGACACCAGCGCCAAGCCGAACTTTGTGGCCGCAGATTTACTTTCTCAAGCCGAGCATGATGAGGAGGCGGTTCCCATATTAGTAACCAATTCGTCAGATTTGGCTGAACAGGTAGTGGCAGAATTAAATCGCCAAAAACAGACATTAAATAGAAAAAGCATTATTGAGGCTTCTCTTAAAGATAAATGCCAAATATTTGTTGTTTCAGATGTGGCTGAGGCGGTTGATTTAGCGAACCAGGTCGCCCCGGAGCATTTAGAGCTTGCCATCGATTCTCCAGAAAAATGGGCTAGGCAAATCACTAACGCTGGAGCCGTGTTTTTGGGACATTATACGCCGGAGGCGATTGGGGATTACTTGGCGGGACCTAATCATGTTTTACCAACAAGCGGTACGGCTCGTTTCTCATCTCCCTTGGGGGTTTATGATTTCGTCAAAAAAACCAGTCTAATTTCATATTCAAAGGAAACTTTGCGAATGGTATCGGACCCTTGTCGAGTTTTGGCGCATTTGGAAGATTTAGACGCTCATGCGAACGCGGTAAAAATCCGGGTGGAAGACTAAAATTAATTCAAAACAAATTTTAAATGTAATTCTAATTAAATTTTGATTTTTTGTAGGGTCTGCAGACTTGGTTTTTGGTCCGAATTAGCTTGACAATTTTGCCAATCCTTGTTAAAAAACACCTTCGATTAATAGCCCTAATTGCGTTTAAATACATTGAAAAACGCATATTTATAAGGGCTTATAAAACAAGGAGTTACGGCTATTAAGGCTAATTGTGTCTTAAGGTATAATCCTGTGCAGTCTCGTTTGTCTTAAAAAAGAAGCTGTTTTTTGGAGGGGATTCTTGTAGAAAAAATTAGTTTTTTTTGTCTTTAGTGAAAGATTTTTGAATATTTTTTTATGAATATTAGTTTATTAAAAGATTTTATAGGTATTAACTACTCAAGGAGGTCGGATATGTTGGGTAAAAAGGCAAGTTTAAGTCGCACGTTGCCCCTTTTGGCGGTGATGTTGTTTGCCTTCAGCTTATTTGTTCCGAATTTTGTGAGCGATTCCTTTGCTAAGGAAGCGTTTGCAGAAAGAGCGTTTGCAGAAGAAGCTTTTGCAAAGGAAGTGCTCGCGGAAGAGGAAGCTGCTGAAGGCGCGGCTGAGGAAGAATGTGAAATCAGTCAGGATGTATTTTATAAGGATTGGGAAGGTAATCCTCTTAAAGGTTGTGTGAGCGGTAACCCTGCTCCGGAGCTGGGAGAAACTGACTACAATACTTATTCTTTCGCTCCTAGTCGGATGATTCTTTGGATTTCTAACCAACAGCATTTGTATTTCGGTAGCTTCGTTTTGGCGGTTCCGATTTTCTGTATGGTTATTGAGTTCATTGGAATTCGAACCAGAAAAGAAGATCCGGTTATGGCTCAAAAGTACGATAAATTGGCCCATGACTTGATGAAAATCAGTCTTACCGCATATTCTTGGACGGCAATTTTGGGCGGTGTATTACTATTTACCTTTATTACGTTGTTCCCAGGTTTCTTCAAGTATATGGCTACTATTTTCCGACCTGTAATGCACGTTTACGCTTTGATGTTTTTGGCGGAAAGTGGCGTGTTGTACGTTTACTACTATGGTTGGGACAAAATGAGCGCGGATCCTTTCTTGAAATGGGTTCACGTTAGTCTCTCCGCTTTATTGAACTTGATCGGTACTGTTTTGATGTATCTCGCCAATTCTTGGGCTACTTTTATGCAGGCTCCTGGCGGAATCGACGAGCAAGGCCGTTTTCTTGGAAATATTTGGCACGTAATTCACTCTACCTTGTGGAATCCGGTTGGGGTTCACAGGATTTTGGGTAACATCGTTTTTGGTGGTGGTATCGTTGGCGCGTACGCGGCGTATCATTATCTCAACGCTAGAAACGAAGAAGAAAAAGCCCATTATGACTGGGTATGTTACGTTGCTATGTTTATTGCGATCTTTGGCTTGATTCCATTGCCTTTCGCTGGATACTGGTTGATGAAGGAAGTGTATGCTTTCCGTCAACAAATGGGTATTACCCTTATGGGTGGTATCATGGCTTGGTTGTTCATTATTCAAGCGGTTATGATCGGTCTCCTATTCTTTGGCGCAAACTCATATCTACATAATGGTATGTCGCGTGTTAAGGGCTCGGAGCGTTACATGAAATATTGTAAATACATGGTTCTGACCTTGATCTTAATGTTTACCATGTGGATGACTCCACATACGATCGTTATGACGCCTGCTGAATTGAAGGTTATGGGTGGCGCGCAGCATCCGATCGTAGGTCACTTTGGCGTTATGTCGGCCAAAAACACTGCGGTAAATATTATGATTACGACGACCGTTCTATGTTTCTTGTTGTATCAACGGTCTAATAAAAAGATTACAGTGCCTTGGGCTACCATTGGTAACTGCTGGATAGCGGCTATCTTTGTTGGTGCGGCGGCGAACATCGCATTCTTGGGTGTTTACGGTTATTTCCTCCCTGCTAACCAGCGGGTTGGATTATCTGTTCCTCAGGTTACTTCCACATTGACCACCTTGTTTGCTGGCACGGCGATCAATATCTCCATGTTTAAAGACTCTGAGTCTTACGGTGATATTGAATGGGGTACTCAGTCAAAAGTTGGTACTTATGCGATCTTTATGTTAGCCATTTCCTTCACCTGGTTGATGGGGTTGATGGGCTACATTCGTTCCGCGGTTCGGTTGTTCTGGCATGTAACTGAAGTTGTTCGCGATAACTCTGTTGACGCTTATACGCTGACAATTGGGGAAGCGGGCAAAATACTAACGTTTAACACCCTGTTTGTATGGGTGCAAATTGTCATTGTGTTCTGGGTTGGTAGTCTCACGGGCAAAAAAGCCGTTGTTGAGAAAGCTCCAGAGGGTGTTCCAGTCCCTGCTCAGCAACAGCAATAATGTGTTACAGCTACTAAGGAGGATGTAAGAGAATGTTACCAGAGCAACATGACATTTTGTGGACGTTTATCACAATAGCGTTCACAGTGTTTTCTCTCTATGCATTCATCAATGTTTTAGGGCATTGTAGAGAAAACGAAAATGTTAATACAAAATTGTGGGGTGGGGTGTTCGCTGCGTTTTTTATAACGAACTTTTTTCTCACCAAGCATATGTTTACGTTGGTTCAACGTGATCAGATGATGTTTATACCCTGGCAATTAGCGACGATTTTAACGTTGTTATTTACCTGGGGAGTATTCTTTAAATCTACGGAGATTGAGTCCCAGTCGCCTCCGATTACGCGGGCGATGTTCTTCTGGATGACGGTTTCGGTTTGTTTGGCGGGGTATACCAACTGGTTGCCCCAACAAAGAAGCGATCCTCCACCTAAGGGTGGAGCCGCCATCAGCGAAGATCTTACTATGGAAGAGTACACCGAAATGGGCCGTATTATTGTTTTCGGCGCCAAGCAGGTAGCTGGTCAGAAGTCCATTGGTAAAGGTCAATGTCCTTTATGTCATACGTTTGATCCGGGCGATAATATTGGTCGTTGCCCGAATCTCTTTGGAGTTCAAGAAAGAAGCGAAACTCGTATTAAAGAGGATCGATATAAAACATCTCCTGTTGCTATCGGAGAAAAAGAACCTGCCAGTGGTATTATAAAAGGTAAGCCAATGGAAATTGACGAGGCTTATCGGAGAGGTGGTTCTGATGAATTGATTGGCGAAGATTATTTGCGTGAGTCTTTAATGTGCCCAACTTGTTATGTTGTTGAAGGGTATGGTAAAGATGGCGATACTAAGAGCCCAATGCCGGTAATTAGTAAGCCTCCAATTAGTTTGTCTCCAGTTGAATTGAACGCAGTTATCGCCTGGTTGCAGTCTAAGGATACTCCTGGCGAATTCTCTAACGTTACCGTTCCATTGCCCTCCGCTGCATCACAAGCTGAGGCGGCTCCGGCTGGCGGAGGAGAAGAAGAAGAGAGGCCTGTATTTGTTACTGGCGATGAGGATATCCAAACGATGATCAATACGTTGGGTTGTCCGCTTTGTCATACGATTCCTGGCGTCGAAGGTGCTATGGGAACTTTGGGGCCGGTGTTGCATGAGAAAACAAACGCTCCAAATCGTATCAAAGATTCTCGCTATGAAGGTAAAGCGACGAATACAAAAGAGTATGTTCGGGAATCAATCTTGTCTCCTAGCGCATACGTTGTAATGAATGAAGAAGCAGGGGAATTGTTCCCGGATGGGTTGATGCCTCAAACGTTCTCAACCATGTTGTCCGTGAAAGCCCTTGATAAGTTAGTAGATTTTATCAGTCAGACTGAAGCCCCGGCAGAGGGTTAATAGGAGGTTCTTAGAATGAAGCAGCAAGGATTAGTGTCATTTATAATTTTTGCACTAGGCCTACCCGTCTTCCATAATTTCATATTTCCGATGTTTCATACGACTTCGGGGCTGAATCCGGCTAGATATGTAGGGTTTGTGTTATTCGTTTTGACCTTCATCATCATTCATTTGATTTTGAGGTTGAAGCCGCCCATGGCTTTAAAGGCTATGTTTGTTTGGGGCTTTGGGTTTTATTTTTACGATAATGTTTTGATTCCGCATGTTCCTTGGACCCTCTTCATCACTTACATGATGTTGTGGTCTATTGGGACGTTCCTATACATCAGTCAGGATGCGGAAACTTTTAGAGAGTTCAGAAGGCCAATCGTTAAAACGATTGTTGGCGAGTACAAGTTGGCAAGAATCGTAGTTTTTACTGCGTTGCCTTTATTTGTGGGTTTCACGACTTACAAAAGCTTGTTGCCAAAGTTTGCCGAGCCGGTGGAGTTAAGAACGGTTCATCCAGCGCCTCCTGCAACGACTCGCGTTCATGGTAAGACTTGTGCCCTTGAAAAAACCAGGAATCCATTCCGGGTTCAAGAGCAAGACGATTACCAAAACGCATTTCCATTCTTAGATGTTAATAAGGATTTTGGAAAAGGCGGTATGGGCGCACAATATATGAAGAACGTGACTGAAGGCGGCACCATTTTCTTTCAAAATTGCCATTATTGTCACGGCGATCAGTTAAACGGCTTGGGTATGTTTTCACATGTGTTTAACCCAACTCCTGCTAACTTCATCGATCCGGGTACCATCGCTATGTTGCGGGAATCTTTCCTCTTCTGGCGCGTTTCCAAAGGCGGCCCAGGTCTTCCAAATGAATCTACCCCATGGTCTTCGGCGATGCCTCCTTGGGAAGAGCATTTGAATACCACACAAATTTGGAAAGTTATTCTATTCGAATACTGGTATACGGGATGGCATCCTAGAACTTTTGATACGGAACCAGCGTATATTGGCGCTCCGGTACCGCCAGGCGGAATTGGTTCCGATCCTGAAACCTGTATGTAGGGTTTGTCGAAAGATTTAGTATTGTTTTAATTGTTATAACTATAATTATTAACGAGGAAAGAATAATGGTAAGAAATACTAAAGTAAAAGGGTTGGGTTGGTTAGCCGTTTTGCTATTTGCCTTCTTGCTACCTGCAACGACATTTGCCGCAAAGCCTGATCCTGTTCAAAAGGATAAGCTTGAAAAAGGTAAACAAGTTTATTTTAAACGTTGCGTATGGTGTCATGGCGTTGAAGGCGGCGGCGACGGCCCTTCTGCAGATAGATTGTTCACGCGTCCTAGAAACTTTATCCAGGGCACGTTTAAAATTCGTACGACTGATTCTGGGGAACTCCCCATGGATGAGAATTTAATAAAAACCGTTACCAATGGTCTCCAGGGTTCGGCTATGCCGGCATGGGGTAACTTTTTGCAACAAGATGAAATTGAGGCGGTAGTCCAATTCGTTAAAACTTTAGTTCAGGACAGAGATTTTGGCGATGAGGATGAAGAAGTTAACGTCCAAGATTTAGGAAGTAACCCTTGGAATACTCAAGGCCCTTATCATTTAGGGGTGCCTCAAGAAGCCATTGATCAAGGCCGAGAAATTTTCCAGAAGAATAAGTGTTGGGAATGTCATGGCGGCGAAGGACGTGGCGATGGTAACCCAACGATGAAAGACGACTGGGGATTTCCAATTGTAGCGGCTAACTGGCAAGAGTGTTGGAATTTTCGCGGCGCGCGCCGAGATCCTTTCAATCCTTTTAATATTGTTAGAACAATTTCAACCGGTTTAAATGGTACTCCAATGCCTAACTTTAGGGAGCAGATTACCATTGAAGATCGTTGGAAAATTGCCGCTTTTGTTAATTCGCTTTGTCCAAGAAAGAAAATTGATAAGTTAACTAATAAACCTATCAATGATTTCTTGATTAAGTCAAAGTATACCGAAGGTCCAATTTCTCCAAACATTGATGACCCAATGTGGACGGCTCCTTATGATGATGAACTCCTCAAACCTCGACCTGAAGGTTGGACTGGAGACCAACGTCGTCATTATGTCGCGATGGCGGGTCAAATCACACGTGGTAATAGAAACTTTAAGCCAAAAGTGGACAACCTTTGGGTTACTTCTAGATGGAGTCCTGAAGAGAATGCTGTTTACTATTTGGTCGAATACCACTTGCGATTTTTGTCTAAAAATCCTGATTTTCCAGACGCTGTGGGTATCCAATGGCCTGGTAAACTTCAAGAATTATTTGGAGCGGAAAAACCTTACTTCATTTACGGCGATTCCAAAAAGCCTATCGATCTTTGGAAAGCGACTTTTATGGCTAAGGATTACAGTCCTGCCAATGCTCCAAATGAAAAAGGTTACGAATTGGATTTGAAAGTCAGCGAACATATTGGAAATGGTTTTGACGCCATTAAAGATAAAGAAACTGATCCTACCGTACAAGTTGTTGCTTCAAGGTTTAAACAAGGGATGGTTTCAGTTATGTTCAAACGTTCTTTGACTAACGATAACAAAGAAACGGACGTTCAAATTCCTGCGGAAACTTTTATTCCGATTTCCTTCATGCAGTGGTCTGGTTATGATAATGAAAAGGACGAGCATCAAGCGATTTCAACTTGGTTATACACCATTTTGGAGCCGCCGATTCCCGATACTATTTATTACATGCCTCCAATTGCAGCGGCGATTTTCATTTGTTTTCAAGGATGGTTAGTTTGGATGACAAAGAGAACTCGCAAAATGTGGGATGAAGGTAAAATGAAATAAAACTCAATAAGAGTTAGTTTCAGAAAAGCCCGCCGTAAGGCGGGCTTTTTTTTGCCTTTTAAACTTTGATTGATGTGGTTGAGATTTTCAAATTTCGATAACTTTTGTTTTCGCAGGTTTTCTTTGCAGTTTTTTAGGAAGAGAAGCCCAAATTTCCTCTGCTAGAGCTTCTATGATGCCCTTTTTTAGGAACGAACGGTTGTAAGCTAAGCTAACTTCTCTTGTAGGAACAGGGGCTTTGAAGAGTTTTACTTTGGTCCCAAATTCGACTTTTGACATTTTATCAATTGCTAGATAAGGCAATAAGGTGCTGCCCATATTTTGATCTACTAATTGTTTCAAGGTTTCTAAGTTTCCACTTTCAAACCGGACGTTTTTTCCCTTAGCCCCCTTACTTGGTTTTTTTTCGCATATTTTTAATACTTGACTTCTAAGGCAGTGGCCTTCGCTTAGAAGCCAAACATCGTTAAGATCTAAATCGTTTTCTGTAACTTTGTTTGACTTTTGCAATGCATGATTCTCGGAAAGATAGACGACGAAAGGTTCGTAAAACAAAACTTTTTCAATAATTCCTTTCAAGTTCAGTGGAGTGACAAGAAGTCCGGCGTCCAAGGCGTCTTCTTTAAGCTTTTCTGTTATTTGAGCGGTTTGTAATTCTTCAACAATAAGTTGTACTTTAGGGTATTTTTGTGAAAAACTTTTGATGAAAAGAGGAATCAAGTATGGAGCGAGAGTTGGAGTAACTCCTAATTTAAACTCGCCCATTAATTCGCCTTTTTCGGTTTTTATTAATTCGTCTATTCTTGTGACTTCTTGAAGAATGAGTTGGGCTTGTTCAATTATTTTTTTTCCAATCGTTGTAGTTTGGACGGGCTTTTTGGATCTATCAAAAATGATAATACCCAGTTCATCCTCTAACTTTTGGATTTGCATGCTTAGAGTGGGCTGAGTAACGAAGCATGATTTAGCCGCCTGTCCAAAGTTTTTTGCTTTGTGTACTGCGGTAATATAAGAAAGCTGAATTAAAGATATAGATAGCATCGATGGTATTATAAATTTAATCGATTTGAATTATATATAGATTTGTAAGAAACTTAAAGCGTAATTAATATTTTAAAGCAATAATCATACGTTTTTGAGGAGAAACAAGATGAATGGGCCAGGTAAAAGAATGGTAAGGAAAATAATTGGAAGTGGATTTAAATTATCCTTTTTATTAGTTCTCATATTTTTTATATTTCCTTCTATTTCTATAGGAGAAGATTCTGTTTACGAGCCTTTACCAAAAATGAAGCATCCGTCTGACAACCCAGGTACGGTTGAAAAAATTGATTTAGGTAAGATGTTATATTTTGACCCAAGATTGTCGGGAAGCAATTGGATCAGTTGCGCCACTTGTCATAATCCTGCTTTGGGTTGGAGCGACGGTCTTCCAAGAACCATAGGAGATGGTCAAAAAGAATTGGGTAGACATTCTCCAACTATTATTAATAGCGGATATTTTGAAATTCAAATGTGGGATGGTAGAGCAAAAGATTTGGAGGAACAAGCTCTTGGACCGATTCAAGCGAAAGTAGAAATGAATCAAGATATGGGTGAATTGATTAAAGAGTTGAAAGCCATTCCAGGATATGTGAAAAAATTTAATAAGGTTTATGGGGATTCTGGGGTAACGCCCAAAAACATTGCGAAATCAATTGCAGCCTTTGAAAGGACTGTTGTTTCCAAGAACGCTCCTTATGATAAGTACTGGGCAGGAGATAAAAAAGCGATGTCTGTTTCTGCAGTGAAAGGAATGAATCTTTTCTTTGGAAAGGCAAAATGCTCAATTTGCCACAACGGTCCAGCTTTTACGGATAGTAAATTTCATAATATAGGCGTTAAACAACACGGCCCGTTAAAAGAAGATTTAGGTCGATATAACATATCAAAGGAAGAATTTGATAAAGGAGCTTTTAAAACTCCAGGCTTGAGGCATGTTTCGCGAACGGCTCCATACATGCATGATGGAAGCGAAGCGACATTGGAAGATGTTATCGATTTCTATAATAGAGGGGGAGATGTAAAAGAAAACATAAGCCCTTTTATTACGCCTCTAGGATTGACTGATGCAGAGAAAAAAGATCTTGTAGAGTTTATGAAAGCTTTGGAAGGCGAGCCAATTGTTGTTTCCCTGCCAGTACTACCTTAATTGAACTACTTGATTTGATTGCCAAATCAAAGATTTAAAAGCGTCGTTTAATTTGAAATTAAACGACGCTTTTTTTTATGTTAAATAGGTGGAGTTTTTATTTTTTATTTTCTAATACTCGTTGAATTGTTTCATAAAAGCGAGGTTTTTGAATGGGTTTGGTTATATAGTCTTCAAAGCCAGCAGTTTTTGCTTTTTCGAGATCGTTTTTCATCGCGTTGGCGCTCATTCCAATAATGGGAATTTCTTTAGTTTCGTTTAACGACTTTAAGCGCTTTAAGGCCGAAAAACCATCCATGCCGGGTAAGTTTATATCCATTAAGATGAGAGTGGGTAGTTTTGTCTGAGCAATTTCTATTCCTTCTTTAGCTTCTGGGGCGGTCAGGAGTTTTATTTTTTTATGGCGAGCTATGATTTTTGCAAGGAGAGCAATATTCGCGGGGTTATCCTCAACATAAAGTATAGTTATTTCTTTTTTGTCTAGAAATTCTAAATTTGTGATTGTGTTTTCGTCGATCTCTTCGTCCAGTCGCTCTTTGGCTCTTCTTTCGCTTAAAGGTATTACCACCGAAAAGCAGCTTCCTTTTCCTTGTTCGCTTTTTACTTCAATAACGCCATTCATTAATTTCATGAACTTTTTACATATTGGAAGTCCTATTCCTGTACCCTCAATAGCAGTTGCTTCCGCTCCGAGTCGGCTGAAGGGTTCGAACAATTCCATCAGTTTATCCTCAGGAATTCCATGACCCGTATCAGAAACATGGATCCGGAGTTGTTGGATTTCAGGATGAGAAGTTACCGAAACGTTGACAGAGCCGTGCTCCCGGTTATATTTGATAGCGTTGGTTAACAAATTGATAACAACTTGTTTCAGTCGCGTTCGGTCGGCGGTTACAAAAACATTCTTGGCGTTAGAAATTTCGTGAATAATTTTTATTTTATGCTTTTCGCTGACAGGTTGAACTAAATCGAAAATTTCATCCAATAAATCATGTTATTCTATATCTTCTAATGATAAATCGATTTTTCCTGATTCGACGCGGGCTAAATCCAAAATTTCGTTGATGAGTTGTAATAGATGTTTTCCCGCTTTATAAATATGAATTAAATCCTTCCTTTGGACCTCGGATAAAGCTTCATTATCGTCTTCCAACATCAATTCAGAAAAGCCAATTATTGCATTCATTGGAGTTCTAAGTTCATGACTCATATTTGAAAGAAATTCAGATTTAGCCATGTTGGCGCGTTCGGCCTCTTCTTTGGCGTCAATAATCGCTTTTTCGGTTTTCTTTCTTTCGCTTATATCTGTAAAAGTAACGACGGCTCCGACAATATTGCCCTTTTGATATATTGGGGCGCTTTTATATTCGATAGGGAAACTGGTCCCGTCTTTTTTCCAGAAGACTTCCTCGGAAGATTGCCGGGTTTCTCCCTCTTTAAAGGCTAAACAGATTTGACATTCCTCAATTGGATATGGGGAACCATCTGGCTTTGAGTGCTGAATGAGGTCGTGCTCAGACGTTTTCGTTAATTCGTTTTTATCGTATCCCAACATATGAAGCGCTATTGGATTAACGAATGTTGTTTTACCTTCTAAATTAAGACCAAAGATCCCTTCGCCAGAAGAGTTTAGAATTAAGTTCTTCTGATCGGTCACTTGTAAAAGTTCTTGTTCTTTGGAAACAACCTTTTCCAATACCCGGTTATATTGTCTTGCTATTTGTCCCACTTCGGTATGAGGTTCTATAGGCGCGGATTTTGAAAAATCGCCGCTTTTTTGTTGCTTATCCATATATTGAAGAAGATCGAGAAGGGCGCTACTCGCTCCATGTTCGGAAACGTTTAAACCGATTACTTCTTCATTTGGAGGGACTCTCAACGGATTATATCGATTAACAATCCAAACTAGGCTGTATCCAGCCCCGAAGGACCAGGCAAAGCAGGTCATAACGCCTTTGAGTTGAACCAGAAATTGATCCCAACGGTCTAATCCAGTGCCCCATGATTCTGGGTGTGCGAGGAATGCTACCGCTAAGGTTCCCCAGATTCCACCGCAGCAATGCACAGGAAAAGCTCCAACGGCATCGTCTATTTCAAGTTTTTCTAATAAAATAGAGGCTCCAAAACATATGGCGCCTCCGATGCTTCCTAAAAGAACTACGCAAATTGGAGACATGATATTGCATGAAGCGGTAATGGAGACGAGTCCGGCTAGGCAACCGTTGGTTATAAACTCTACTTTGGGAACTTTATGAATTTTCCAGGAGAGTAAATAAGCTCCAATTCCTCCGGCCGCTCCAGCAAGAGCTGTATTGGTAATTATAAGAGCTACTTGACCGTCCGCTTTTAGCATGCTGCCGCCGTTAAATCCAAACCATCCAAACCATAAAAGAAAAATACCCAGTGTCGCCATGGGCAAATTATGGCCGGGAATTTCTGTGCCATCTTTATCAAAACGTCCTATGCGCGGGCCAATGATAAGTACGGTCGCTAAAGCGACCCAACCGCCAGTTGAATGAACAACTGTGGATCCTGCAAAGTCAATGAAGCCCTGACTTGCTAACCAACCATCTTTGACTCCAGTTACCAGTCCACCCCATACCTAATGACCTAAAACGGGATAAATTAATCCGGATATGATAAAGGCTACGACCAGATAACCAAAAAACTGCATGCGTTCGGCGACTGCGCCTGAAACTATGGTGGTGGCTGTCCCACAAAAGACAAGTTGAAAGAGGAAAAAGGCTAGAATCCAAGCATTTGAAGTGTTGTTAAAGAAAAAACCAGTCCCTCCAATCAAGCCGAAGTTACTGGCGCCAAACATAATCGCAAAGCCAAATACCCAAAAAACAATGGAGGAAACGCAAAAATCGGCAAAATTTTTCATTGCTACATTAATGCTGTTTTTTGAACGGACCATGCCGCTCTCAAGACAACAAAAGCCAGCTTGCATAACCAACACTAAAGCAGAACAGGTTAGAATCCAAATAATGTCGTTGAGAGAATGCGTCATCGGCATTCAGATTCCTTGGCGTAAGAGTTATACTTCATTTACACTATATGTTATTTTTTATTATATGATGGATGTTTAAATAATATGTCACAATATTGAAACAATTAACGCGAATCAATTAACCAATTGTTTCAAAGGTTTCTGGACTATTAGCTAGAGCCGTGACTTGCTCCATGTTCGGCAAGATTCAAACCTATTTCTTCTTCTAATGGATCGACTCTCAACGGGCTGTACCGGTTAATAATCCAGATTAGTGAATAACCAACTCCAAAGGACCAGACAAAACAGGTTACAACACCTTTGAGTTGAACCAGAAATTGATCCCAACGATCTAATCCAGTACCCCATGATTCTGGGTTTGCTAGAAATGCTACCGCTAAGGTTCCCCAGATTCCGCCGCAGCAATGCACGGGAAAGGCTCCAACGGCATCGTCTATTTCAAGTTTTTCTAATAAAATAGAGGCTCCAAAACATATAGCGCCAGAGGTACTTCCTAAAAAAACTGAGCATATGGGTGACATGATATTGCATGAAGCGGTGATGCCGACCAATCCAGCTAAGCACCCTCTTATAATATCCTCAACTGTCGGGATTTTATGAATTTTCCAGGAAAGAAAACAAGCGACTATTCCTCCAGCGGAACCAGAAAGAACCGTATTGGTAATGATTAAAGAAACTTTATCGCTAACTTTAAAAATGTTTCCGCCATTAAACCCAAACCATCCAAACCACAAAAGAAAAATACCAAGAGCGGCCATGGGTAAATTGTGTCCTTGAATTTTGCGTCCTTTTTTATTAAATCGTCCTATCCGAGGTCCAATAATAATCACAGTAGCTAAGGCGACCCAACCGCCAGTTGAATGAACGACCGTGGCGCCGGCAAAATCAACGAAGCCTTGACCCGCTAACCAACCTTCTTTGGCTCCAGTAGCTATTCCATTCCAGATCCAATGACCCAAAACGGGATAAATTAATCCTGAAGTAATTAATGCAACAATTAAGTAGCCATAAAATCGCATTCGTTCGGCGACTGCGCCAGAAAAGATTGTGGTAGCGGTTCCACAGAAGACGAGTTGGAAGAGAAAAAAAGTTAGGAACCAAGCATTTTCCGCGTTGTTGAAGAAAAAACCTGTGGTTCCAAAAAAGCCTGAATAACTGGAGCCAAACATAATGGCGTATCCAAATATCCAAAAGGCAATTGAGGAAAGGCAAAAATCGGCAAAATTTTTCATTGCCACATTGACGCTATTTTTTGACCGGACCATGCCGCTTTCCAGACAACAAAAGCCTGCTTGCATAACAAGCACTAATGTAGAGCAAGGTAAAACCCAAAGAATGTCTTGGAGCGAATGCGTTATTGGCATTCAGATATCTTCCTTTTTGACCATGGGTTAAATTTTACGAATCAATCTGCCTTGTATATTATATGATGAGTGGGAGAAAAGAATGTCACAGTTGTTTTACATTTTGATGTATTAAAATAATGACAAATTGTTTTTGTATGCAAAATAATTATTGTGAAAAAATCTTAAGTTACAGGCCGCATATTTGTTTGTTAGTTTTTCTCTTAGTGTTAGCTAGCGGCGGCGGTTTTTCAGAGACGCGGCAAGAATTATTTTTAATTGCCATTGGGTTTTCTTTTCTAATGGCCTTTGTTTATTTGTTTAATAAATGGACAGACATAGAAGAGGATCAAATAAATACGAGAGGGGGGCCGCTGGACCCAGCAAAAAAAGATAAAGTTTTATATGGTTCGCTTTTTTTTCTAATTTTTCCGATCTTTCTTTTATCTCATAATTTTTATTTACTCCTTATCTATTTCGTTGTTGGCTGTATTGGTTTTTTTTATAGCTACAAAGTTAAGTTTCTAGGCATTCCTTTTCGCTTTAAAGATAAATTCATAGTCAAAAACGCTTCCAGCGCCGTAATGTGGGCTTCGCCTCCTGCCTTGGTTCCATCCGCTTTAAGAGGAGATCTGTGGCCTCTAGATATAGTTTCTTTTATAGTTATTTTTTTTATAGTCGTCCCAATTGAAATTGTTTGGGATGTGAGGGATATAGAAGGAGATAGGCGTTTCGGAATAAGAACTATTCCAAATGTTTTGGGAATCAAATGGACGAAAATAATATGCGTTCTATTATTTTGTATTCCAGGGTTCTTAATGTTG
The DNA here is from genome assembly GCA_038154245.1 of Nitrospinales bacterium. Taxonomy (GTDB): domain Bacteria; phylum Nitrospinota; class Nitrospinia; order Nitrospinales; family JAJDAT01; genus JAJDAT01. The sequence continues at coordinate 20,577 of JAYOZP010000034.1, forward strand.
AAGTTTTCTTTTTTTAAATCTTCCTTAATTGCGTTGGCTATTTCAATCGTTCTAATTTTATTAGTAAAAGAAAACCGCAGTTCGATGTTTTATCATAACTTGGTTTTTCTTTGGTGTGGGGCTACGCTAGTACGGTTGACTTTCAACGTTTAAAGTTCTTTGATAATTTTTTCGATTGGTTTTTCGTTTATCAAGGTGACGGTGATATGCAAAAAAGTCCAAAACATAAAAAAGTTTAATGAAAAGACGAAATAATATAAATTCCAAAGGAAATCAGTTTGTGTGTTTTGTCCAAAAATGAAAAGAACGAATAAGCCTAGATAGATTAAAGTATTGGCGATTTGATAATTTTTGTTTTGATTGGTTATTTTATTTTCTTTGTTAAAACGAAATAAGAAGAAAAGAAACCATGTGACGTAGTGATACAAAATGACAAATGCGAGAAAGTAAAGAAAGTCTTCAAATATTTTTAAATAAGTTAGAGCAAATGATAAAGCCGTTAGAATTCCCATTAATTTTATTTGATGGTCTTTCGTCTTAAAGTTTTTCCAGCAATAAAAGAAGAAAAGCCCAAGTACAAAAATACTATACGAGGTTTTAATTTTTGGAGAGATTATTTCGAATTTTGAGAAATTGGAAATTAGCGAAACATTTTGTAGCGAGATAACGTCTTTGGAAAGGATAAAAGAAAAACTTTCGTCGTTAAGAATGGGTAAAAAAATGAGAGTTACAAGTGAGAAAATAAAAAAAGTTTCTGGATAAAATTTTATTGGAGACTCGGAATAATGAGCGGCTAAAGTTCGTTCATTTAGAATATGGTGGAAAAGAAAATAAAGCCCCACAAAACCCATGATAAAAGCGTCAAACCGATATTCCCACCGCAACAAGCCGAAAATAATAGTTAACGTTGTCAAAAAAGCAAAATAGGCTATCCATGCCTTTCGTTGAGTTAATTTTTGCGGCAATGATTTGAAATGGTAAATATATGTTGAGATGAAGTGTCCTTGCCCAAGAACTACAATCAAGAGGGTCAAAACGACCCATTGCCCCTGAACCGAATCTAGCCAGGTTACTGCATACAAAATAAGGCTTGTAATCCCTATGGATAAGATTTTATTAAGAATAAAATCCTTGTTCTCTGGGAGAAACATAATTCCTTAAAGCCAGGATTTATTAAAATAAGTCGTTGAAAAATAAAATTAGACCTTAACAAACAGTCTAAATCATTATAAATGTTGCGACTTTTTCTTGGGGAGAAAGGAAGTTTAAAAGAAGAGAGTGATAGGGGAGTCAATAATTTGCCGGTTGCGCTCGGTTACGAGAGAAACCGGCAAGTATCGATTACTCGTCGATTTGTTCTAAATCCATATTACCTTCATTGATTTCTTTTAATGCTAGGGAATAGTAGGATTTGGGCGAACTAAACTCTGTGGGGTCCACTTCAATACAAGGTTGTGCGCCTTTTTCAATTTGATGGATCCTTTGAGAAACCAAAATACACAATAAATAGCGGCTTTTTACGACTTTAAGAGCGTCTTTTTCAAAATCTAGAATTTCTTTCATACTAAGCATGATTCACCTCCGAACAGATATCATAGAAGGTTTTAGGCCTTCGGTCAAACCCTAAATTAGAAGCTAGGGGCTAGGAAATTTCTGGTTTTTGAAAATGAACGATTCGGTAAAGGACTGGCAAAGCAAAAAGCGATAAGGCCGTGGAGGATATAATTCCTCCAATAACCACGGTAGCCAATGGGCGTTGCACTTCGGCTCCCATTCCCGTGGAAAACGCCATAGGAAAAAAGCCTAGCGAAGCGACTAAAGCCGTCATCAAAATAGGGCGCAAACGAGTTGTCGCTCCCTGACGAATGGCCTCGTCCAAAGTAATTCCTTGTCTTCTTAAAGTAGTAAAGAAGGAGACTAGCACCAAACCATTTAACACGGCCACTCCAGATAGGGCGATAAATCCTACAGCGGCGGAAATTGATAATGGAATTCCTCGCAGCCATAAAAAAACAATTCCTCCTGTAAGCGCCAGGGGTATGCCCGTGAATACTAGAACCGCATTTTTTATGGAACCAAAAGCGGCATAAAGCAATATAAAGATAACCAATAAAGATATGGGGGCGACAATCCAAAGCCTTTTTGCGGCGGAAATTAAGTTTTCGAATTGACCTCCCCAGGCAATCCAGTAACCGACCGGTAGTGAAATTTTTTCATTAATGGTTTTTTGCGCTTCTTTAACAAAAGAGCCAAGATCTCTATCTCTAACATTTGCCGTTATTACAACGCGCCGTTTTCCATTTTCTCTGTTTATTTGATTGGGTTCCTTAGTTGAAATGAATTTAGCGACCGACCCTAAAGTTATATATCCAGGGTTTTTCGTATTGCCTTGTTTCAGCGCTCTATGATTGGAGGTTTGAGTGTGGTTAATCGAAAGCGGTATAGGAATTCTCTTTAAGAGTTCGGGGTCTTTTCTAGAATTTTCAGAAAGTCGAACTACTAAATCAAATCTTTGATCTCCAATAAAAACTTGTCCCGCTTTTTTCCCTCCTAGAGAAATTTGGATCACATCTTGAACGTCCGCCACATTAAGCCCTAAACGCGCCATTTTATTACGATCTAGTTTGATAGAGAAAACGGGTAGCCCGTCTATTTGCTCTATCCTCACATCGGAAGCTCCTTGGATACTCGACAAGATGGGCTCGATCTCTTTCGCCTTTGAGAGAAGAGTTTCCATGTTTTCTCCAAATACCTTAACCGCAATATCGCTTCTAACGCCGGCGATAAGTTCATTGAAGCGCATTTCGATAGGCTGAGTAATTTCATATTTGTTACCAGGAACTTGAGCCAACTTTTTTTCTAGACGTCGAATGAATTCCGATTTCTGTAATTTTGGATTTGCCCATTGAGAGCGTGGTTTTACCATAATAAAAACGTCGGCAACATTAGGAGGCATTGGATCCGTTGCGATATCCGGCGTTCCAATTTTGGCAAAAACTGTTTCAACTTCCGGCAACTCTTTGATCTTTTTTTCCAAGACGTCCTGCATGCTAACCGCTTGAGAAAGACTAGTCCCTGTAACTCGTAAAGCATGAACGGCAATATCACGTTCATCCAATGTCGGTAAAAACTCGCCTCCCATCCGTGTTGAAATGAGAAAACTTAAAGCGATCACAACCAATGTGAGCGCTATGACGGGCGGCCGGTTGTTGAGAGCGCGATTTAGATAGAAGGAATATGTTTTAGCGATTTTGACAATAAATAAGCTTTCTTTTTCCACTTCTTGACTTGATAAAAACTGCGCGATCATCGCTGGTATAAAAGTTATGGATAAGATCATCGCTCCTGTTAAAGCCGCTAAAACTGTAAAGGCCATGGGTTGAAACATTTTACCTTCAATTCCAGATAGAGTGAGAATAGGCAAATAGACAATCATAATAATGAAAATACCAAATATACTGGGACGAAAAACTTCTTTAGAAGCTTCTCTGATTAACGTGTAACGCTCTCCATCTAATAACAGCCGACCTAATCTTTTTTGTTCTTCGGCTAGTCGACGACTGCAATTTTCGACGATGATTACCGTACCGTCTACGATGATTCCAAAATCCAAAGCTCCCAGACTTAGGAGGTTGCCGCTCACTTGATTTTTCACCATGCCCGTAACTGCGAATAACATAGATAAGGGGATAACTAATGAAGCTATTAAGGCGGCCCTAAAATTTCCCAATAAGACAAAGAGAACGACGATTACTAAAATGGCGCCTTCCAAAAGGTTATTGCGGACGGTTTTAAGCGTTGCATTTACCAAGTTCGTGCGGTCGTAAACTGGTTTCGCCTCCACTCCTTCGGGAAGAGCTTTATTAACTTCTTTTATCTTCTCTAAAACTTTTAAAGATACGGCTCGACTATTTTCGCCCTTTAACATAAAGACAGTTCCCAGTACAATCTCTTCGCCATTTTGAGTTGCCGCGCCTGTTCTTAATTGCTTGCCAAATTGAACGTCCGCTACGTCTTTAATGTAAATTGGAATACCGTTTCGAGTTCCTACCACAATTTTTGCGATATCGTCTAAATCAAGAACCTGACCGGGAGCCCTTATGAGATATTGCGCTCCGTTATGCTCGATGTAACCCGCGCCAATGTTGGAGTTGTTTTGCGATAGGGCGGCTATTATTTCGCGAAGCGATATTCCGTATTCGAATAACTTTTCAATTTTTGGGGCGACTTGATATTGTTTTACGTAACCTCCTGCGCTGTTAACTTCTGTCACTCCAGGTACTGTCAGCAATTGAGGTTTTATGATCCAATCTTGAAAAGTTCTTAAATCCATCGGGGAATATTTGCTTTTTGCAGATTCGTTGGTTGTTTTCACGGACCACATAAAAATTTCACTAAGACCGGTGGCAATTGGACCCATAATAGGGTCGACCCCCAATGGAACTTTTTCTTTCGCTTCTTGGATGCGGCTGCCTACAAGTTGCCTGGCAAAATAGATGTCTGTGCCATCTTCAAAAATAGCCGTGATTTGCGATAAACCGTATTTGGAAAGCGACCGTATATAGCTAAGGTTTGGAAGACCCGATAGCGCTTTTTCTAATGGGAAAGTAATACGTTGTTCGACTTCCAAAGGAGTGAATCCTTCCGCTTCCGCGTTTATTTGAACCTGTATGTTTGTTATGTCGGGAACGGCGTCGATAGGGAGCGCAAAAAAGCTGTAAACACCAATAATCGCCATTGCTATGGTGGCAATAATGATTAGGATTCTTTGTTTTATAGAAAAATCGACAATTTTTTCTAGCATGATTTATTCAAGCCGGTTAATGCGCATGAACGGCGGACGATTTTTCAATCTCCGCTTTGACTGCATAACTATTTTTTGTGGCGTAAACCTCGCCTTCTTTCAATCCCGATAAGACTTCGGCGAATTCACCGTCGTTTTTTCCTATATCTAACGGACGCGCCTCAAAAACATTGCCGTATTTTACAAACACTACGGACCATTCGCGGATCGATTGCAGAGCTTTACTTTGAACCGCTATGGGGGTCGTTTTTTCATCAATTACCAGTTCGACGTCCACGTATGTTCCGGGCCGCCATACTTTTTCGAAATTTGGAATGACGGCTCTACCCGTTATGGTTCGGGTAGTTTCGTCAATGATGGAACTTAAATAAGTCAATTTGCCTTCGGCCTCAAGTTCGAGATTTTTATTTCTAACAATAACCTTTGAACCTAAAGCGGCTTTTTTTATTTGATCTGCGGGGATTAAGATAGTCGCCCAAACTTCGGAGAGATCGGCGAGTAAAAAGACGTCGTCGTCGGCTTTAACGGCTTCCCCCGTTGTAAGATGTTTTTTGATGACAGTTCCGTCTATAGTGGCTCGCAGTTCGTACTGAGTGAAAACGCGTTTTTTATTTTGCGTTAGTGATTTAATTTCATCTTGAGTTAATCCAAGAGCCAAAAATTTTTGAGTAGAGTTTTGCAGGTTAAGGCTCTCCATTTCGTACTTTCTCTTTTTCTGGCGTAAGTTCCATTTCCCGTCGAAAGATATTTTTTCTGTAAGCGATACAAACTTTGCTTCGGCGCTCTTATATTTTTCTAAAGCTAATAAATAATCCGATTCGGAAGCGATGCCTTTTTCAAATAACCCTTTTTCTCTTTTAAAAACCGATTTAGCCAAGCTGAGCTTTGCGTATGAAGATATAAGTTGTTCTCTGTTATTCCCGATCTGCAAATTTTCGATTCGTTTAGAAATTTCTTCGACATCCAACTTTCTTTCCAGCAGTTCAAGCATATCCGCCGTGTTCTCGAAAATGAGAGTTTCTCTATCGAAATCTATTTTGGCTAGCTGGGCTTTTTTTTGCGCATCTAAGTAAGAGATTTTGGCGTCGGCCAGTTCTCGACTTTCTATAATTGCGATAGCTTCCCCTTTTTTAACTTCGTCTCCAAGATGTTTAAAAACTTTTTTAACGACACCGTCTAACCTGGGAACAATATGAACGACTTTAGTTTCATTGAGTCCAATTTCTCCAGGGAGTTCTATCTTGCTTTTTATTTTTTGAGAACTCGCGATTTCGGTTTCAATCCCGGCATTTTTAAGAGCTTCGTCGGATAGTTCGGCTCGGGCTTCGAATGTTGAGAAATTCCATTTAAAATTTTTCCCTTGCCATTGAGCTTTTATAAAGACTTCAAAAGAATGCGGTTCTTCCACGGTTTTATCGCCTACTAGATAATTTCCAGAAGGGGTGAATTGAATAAGGTCAATTCTATCCAAACGTTTAAGTTCGACAGAGATTTTAACCTTGGAGAAATCGATAGGATTGGAAGCCGAGTCGGTTACATAAACTCTAAATTGAGGAGGGACGCCTCTTTCAAAAATGGTCAGTTCAATTTTGAAGTTATCTTTTGAGAACAGTCGTCCCCCATGGTTTCCCCGTAAAATAGTTTCATCGCTTTTGGTTGATTGATGCGATTCGCTGTTAGAACTCATCGAGCCTGTTGGATTTGATTTTAAGATGGCGACTCCCAATGCGACTCCAATAGTCAAAATAACGACGACTGAGAAAGGAAATTTATTTTTCATTTTCGGACCTTTCTCTTAGATTTCGTATTCATTGACGGTTTGTAAATTAATATTGTTCCGGTCAGGCCTTCAACGTCAACGTTAGCTTTGTGGTAACTTGCCAGGGCTTCGATATATTGTTTTTGCGCTTCAAACCATGTTTTTTGACTTTCTAAAACTTCGCGCAAACCGAATTTCCCAAATTTATAACCTTCTTGCGTTGCCTCAAACGCTTTTTGGGCTTCCGGTAATATTTCGTTTTTTATAGAAGTTACCTGAGAGTGAGAAAACACGAGTGCGTTATAGGCTTTAAAAAACCTTTGTGTCGTGTTTAGTTGCATAGCTCTTTTTTCTTCTCGAGTTTTTTCCAGTCTGTTTTTGGCCTCGGCAATCGCCCCTTGATTACGATTGAATAGCTGGATGGGAACGGTGATTCCGAATCGTAACGTGTCGTCGTTGGTGGTTTCCAAATGTCTGTATCCGCCGTTAACTTGAATATTTGGAATTCCATTAGCTTTTTCTCGATCTAAAGCGGCTTTACGCCGTTTCAACTCGGTAGACCAGCGGGCTAAGTTTGGATTTTTAGATAACTTTTCTAAAAAACTTTTTGAAGGCGGAACTGAAGAAACTAGAAAAAAATCTCCAACGGCGTTAGAAAATTGAGGTTGAGTGGTTCCCCAAAAAGAGGCGAGACGTAATCGGGCATTATCCAATTCCAGCTTGGCGCGGCTTAACTCAATTTTTATTGAAGATAACGCGATTTTTGCCTTAATTTTTTCTATAGACGCCGCTTTTCCCGCTTTGACTTTTTCAGAAACGATATCGTAAGCTTGTTTAGCTATTGTCCTTAACTTTTGGGTTAATGACACTTTATGTTGCGCTTTCAAAACGTCTAAAAAACTTTTGGACACTCTGGTTAAAAGTTCCAACCGTTTAGTTTCGTAGTCCCAATCTGCCATCTTTTCAGAGAGACGATTTGCTTTAACCCGAGCGCTTCTCTTTGAGCCTAACTCAATGGGGGTTCCTAATTGGATGGTTGTTTCCGATTGTTTGAATCCTTCAAAAGAACCGGAACCTGCGATGTCTTCTGTATAAACGTTAATGCTGGGGTTAGGAAGAAGGCCAGACTGTAACGTGCGCGCTTCTCGAGCGCGTTTTTCCAGAGATAACGCCGACAATTCTGGACTGAAATTTAAGGTTTTTACGATCGCTTGTTTGAGCGTTAAATTGTTTCGATAGCTTTTTTCTATCTGAATTTTTCCGTCAGTCTGCGAATAGACGGACGGAGCCAAACCAAAACAAAATAAAAACCCAACAGCGAGCGCGAACGAGTTCCGCTTCATCATTTTTACGATCAAAAAAATTATACGCTCAAAATAGAGCATTGGTCAATTCTTAACGGCAAAACGCTTTGACTTACAGAGGGTTTTGGTCCTTTTTAGGGCTAAAAAATCAACTGTTCTCGATATAAGCGCAGGAGTAACGTATACCCCTATTTCATTAAGAGTTTTTGAAAATAGATTTTATTCGCTTGAGGTATTGAGCCTCAAAGAACTAAATCAAAATGAGTGGTGGAGAACGTCCTTTTGGAGGATCGGGGAGGTTGTGATTGTATTTAAGGACTGATTTTTGAAGTGAAAACTTTACATAAGAAGGTTGAGCGCTGATTAACGATCTTGTGAATGCCGAATCCTTATTAAACTTAAAAGTTTTTTCAGGATACAGACTCGTTTTATTGAGATTAACTTCAAAAAAATCAGAATCGTGTTCTTGAGAAGAATGAGAGTGATGTTGCTTTTCATCCAGCCCAGGTTCTTCAGGATGTAGATGTAGAAAGTGAGCTATGCTTTCTAATTCATGAGAGTGAACATGTCCCTCGTGTTCGTGAGACGATAGATCCCCTTTATGACCATGTAAATCGTCGGGATGCAAATGGTAAAAGGGTAGAAAGAAAAACTGAAGACTTAAAACTAAAACCAGAAAGAATGAAGCCTTTGGTTTCTTTTTCAAAAAATCAGGCATAGGTCCCCAAGAAAAAATATTCCCATAAAACTTTTCGGTAAGTATATAAAAATTATAAGCGGAAAATCATTGAAGAGGCAAATTTATTGTTAATTTGCATTAGAAATTTAGGGGAGCTTTCTATTTTCAAGCGGCTTGATGGCTCGAAGAGAATTAGACAGAGCGTTAATTTGATTAGCCAGGACAATCTTGGCTTAATTCTTATTTTTCAATTGGAGTATAGGATTGGAGCTTTTGAGGGAGTAAATCTATTTAGGTTTTTCGTAAAATGCCTAGGATTTAAAAGTAACTAAAAAGCTGGAATTGTTCTATAAAAAGACTTTACTGCTTTTATATACTTTTGTAAATATCTGGACCAATCGCCATTATAATTATTTTTTTGCCTTTATAATTGGAACCGTAAGTTTTATTAAATAATTTTTCAAAAAATAATTCTAGGGAATGCTTAACCGCCCATAAACCTGTATTAGGATCGAGTAAATAATAGGTTCCTTCTTCATATTTTAAACCAATTGTATGGTCGCCATTTAAGTCAATTTTAAAAAAAATAACAGGTCCCTTTGCCATTGCATATTTTGGGGCATCCGTTAATTTTTTGGCGATATCTTTATTGTCTTTGGCCGTTCCGCTAACTTGATCGATTATTTGAATTTCAAAACCGCCAAAATCAGGGTTTTTAGATTTTAGAGAATTTATAATTAAATTTAGACCTGATTTTTCATCTTGAAAATCCGATGCCTCTTGATGAAGGCTGATAATTTGATTCAGGTCATTTGATTGTTTTACAACTAAAACTTTTTGCTTCAAGTCTTTTTCGTTTTTCAAAAGAACTTTTGAGATTTCATTCATTTTTCGAGGTTGAAGGTTTAATTGATCTTTTTCAAATTGATATTTTTGTTGTCCCTTTAGATATTTGCCTGGGATAATTCCTCCAGTAAGAACTTTTTGACCAATTACCAAAAAGGGAGCAAGAAAATCCTTTCTTCTTCCTTTTATTTCGCATTGAAGCCAATCCACCACTAAGGCGTGGCACACTCCGTCACGATGTTTTGTGTTTTTTATTCCGAGGTTATCTCCTTGCTCAATCCAGGCTATTATTTTTGCGCCATAATTTTGACTCAATAGATAGAATTCATCAGGGATGGTTTTTTCTGGAATAACGTATTTTAAATTTGCAAAATTTCCCAGCGATAAAACGTTTAAAACTTTTCCCATGTTCGTTTTCTCGGAAATGTCGGTTTTCCCACCACAAAACTGACAAGTTTCTAGCATCGAATTAGAAGAGAGCAACTTCATTTGGTTGCTTTTTTTAAATATATTGAATTTCTTACAATGTTTGCATTGCCAGGTCATAAGTTTTTACTCTATGGGTGTGGAAGTTGATTACCTTACTGAATTTCTTTTATCGGATTTTAATTTGTTGAAATTATATCGTTTTTATTAAAAATGATATTTGGAAATAATTTGTATTTTGAAAAATTATGATACTGAAAAAACTGGGAAAAGTTTAAGAGATGTTTTTCCTTTATGATTTCTAACATGCAACCATAAAGTGTTTGTGTCGTGGTTGAGTAGAAGCCAGATTAATTTTGACATGGCCGCAACGATTGGCGCTTTTAGGGGTTTATCCCAATTCCAATCCCTTTCTTATCCATATTTATCGCCAGTATTAAAAAGCCGTTGGGTGCGGATAATTTTTTTTTGTCACCCTGATTTTTTTGTTGAATGTGTAATCAATTAGGCGTAATTTTTTACTTAAGTTGGCAGGAGAAATTGGAATCGGGCCTACCCCTGAGTCATCCTTTCCTCATTATAAAATCATTCCAGATTATCTATCTGCCAAAAGGGATGTAGAGATATCTACCTGACATCCTCCGCCAAGGGCAACGGACAATCCCCATTTAAAATTCATCAAAAATGGACTTTTGAGTCCAATGGATATAACTGTGTGGAAAGGTCCCAAAAAATGCCCGTAATAATTAAGGAAAACTCAAATACCAATAATAAAAGCTCCCAAACTAAGGGAAAAATCTTCCCTCATAAAACTTTGGGGCCGGTAGCCGACTTGGAGCGTCACCTGCCTCCGGAATGGTGGAGGGATATATTCAATTCCCTGTATTTGAAAACCGACGGCGATGTGGTTGAGAACGACCTCAATACCCGCAGGGATGTGGACTTTTTGCTTCAAGCCGCAGAAATAAAAAAAGAGCATTTCATTTTGGACCTATGTTGTGGACAAGGGAGACATTCGCTTGAACTGGCTTCGCGTGGCTTTTTAAACGTAACGGGTTTAGACCGTTCCAGATATTTGATTCGGTTAGCCCGAAAACGGGCAAAGCAAAGAGGGGTGAAAATTACTTTTTCGCAGGGAGACGCCAGAAAACTCAGAATGCCGGAAGCTTCAAGGGATGTCGTCATTTTGATGGGAAACTCTTTCGGTTATTTCGAAAGAGAAGAAGACGACCTTAATATTTTGAATGAAGTGAAGCGGGTATTAAAGTCCAGAGGCAAACTGGTTCTGGATATCATGGACGGGGCTTGGATGGCAACCAATTTCGAAACCAGATCATGGGAATGGATTGACCAGACCCATTTCGTCAATCGGGAACGTTCCCTTGCCGCCGACAGAAAACGAATCATATCCCGGGAGGTGATCACGAATTCCGAATTGGGAGTCCTGGCGGACCAGTTTTATGCGGAAAGGCTTTATACCTTTGAAGAAATCTCAGAGTTATTAAAAAGCTTAGGATTTTCTGAAATTAAACTTCATGGAAACGTCGTTTCGGATTCTACCCGCCAACAAGATCTTGGAATGATGGCCAACAGATTGTTTATCACCGCGATCGGACCGGAAAAAACAGTTCCTCGAAGATCCGTTTTAAGAGATGTTCTTCCCGTCGCCGTGTTGCTCGGAGATCCCAATCTACCCGATCAGGTAAAAAAGAATGGAGTTTTTAATGCGGAAGATTTAGAAACCGTTAACCTTTTAAAGAAGAGCCTGGAGGAAATACCTCAATTCAAATTTAAGTATGTTGAATCTCATCGCCGGTTAATTCAGCAGTTGACCGCCAATCTTCCCCGCATGGCATTCAATCTTTGCGACGAAGGTTTTAACAACCAGGCGACCATGGAACTACATGTTCCGGCTCTCCTTGAATTATTGGATATTCCTTATACCGGAGCTGGACCGGGTTGTCTTTCGCTGTGCTACAACAAGTCCAATGTCCGCTCAATCGCCGCAAACCTGGATGTGGATATTCCGACAGAAACGTATTTCGATCCGAACGATCAAACAGCGCATCTACCTTCCTTGTTTCCCGCGTTGATCAAGCCCAACTGCGGGGACAGCTCTATTGGCATCACCCAAAACGCGGTGGTCAACAACGCAGTGGAATTGATGAATTATTTGGACCATCTGCGGGATATACTGCCGGGAGTCCCTTTATTGATCCAGGAATATTTATGCGGAAACGAATACAGCGTGGGACTGGTTGGCAACTGCGATAAGTTTGAAGCTCTTCCAACTCTTGAAGTGGATTACAGCGAGCTTCCAGAAGAATTACCGCAAATCCTTTCTTACGAATCGAAGTGGGAACCGCAGTCGCCTTATTGGACCAAAATTAAATATAAAAAAGCTGAATTGGACGAGGAAACCCAGCGGAGATTATTGCATTTTTCAAGCCGGTTGTTCGAAAGGCTGGAATGCAGGGATTACGCCCGGTTTGATTTTAGAGCCGACGCCGAAGGCAAGGTAAAACTCCTTGACGTGAATCCGAATCCCGGTTGGTGCTGGGATGGAAAGTTGAATCTTATGGCGGGATTTGCGGGAATGGCATACAAAGACCTTCTGGAAATGATTCTGAATTCCGCCAGAGAGAGACTGAGCCTTTAATAATTTAGCGTACCTCTAATAATTGGCAAATCCGAATTTTTAGAGCTTCCCTTTATCTGGTTTCCATTTCGCCAAAGCCATGCACCTATCGCCCTATGAACATCTGGAAAAGAGGTTCAAAAGAATTCATACTCTGAGGACTATTATTCATCTTCTCCGCTGGGACGCTGAAGTTATGATGCCCCAGGGAAGCGCCGATCTCCGAGCCGCCCAATTATCTCTGCTGGATACGGAGACCAACTCTATCCTTAGATCCAAAAAAACCGAAAAGCTGTTGAATCTGGTTGAGAGTTCTTCCGGCGCATTGAACGAATGGGAAAAAGCGAACCTCAGGGAAATTAAGCGAATCTGGCTTCGCGCAAATGCAATTCCCAAGCGTTTGATCCGGTCCCTGCACTTTGCGACAACTAAAGGGGAAATGTGTTGGAGGAAAGCCAGGGAGGAAAATAATTTTAAGCCGCTGGCGCCTCACCTGGAAAGAATTATTGATTTGCTCCGTGAAAAGGCGCAATGCCTTTCCGGAAAACTGGGAATCCCACTCTACGACACTCTGATCGACGAGCATGACCCTGGTGAGCGCTCGGGTGAAATTGATAAAATTTTCCAGGTATTGGAAATCAGACTGCCAGCTCTTATTGAGGAAATTATAGAGTTTCAGGAGCGGTACACGCCGAAAAACATTACAGAATCCATTTCGGTAAAAAAACAAAAAAGTTTTGGGAAATGGGTGATGGAACGCGTGGGGTTCCCCTTTCATTTTGGCCGACTGGACGAAAGTCTGCATCCCTTTACGGAAGGCACCGCCGAAGACATTCGCATAACGTCCTGCTTTTCTGAAAAAGATTTCCTTTCGGGCTTGATGGGAGTTCTTCATGAAACCGGCCATGCTTTATACGATCAAGGATTGCCTTCTGAGTGGTCATTTCAGCCCGCAGGGCGGGACCGGGGTATGTGCATCCATGAAAGCCTGGCCCTTTTTCTTGAAATGCTGGTTGGCCGGACGAAGGAATTTATGATTTTTTGCAATCCGGCTTTATTAAAAATTTTCGAGGTATCCGGGGCAGCATGGAAACCCGATAATCTTTTCAGAATGGCGACACAGGTCAAAAAAGATTTCCTCCGCATGAACGCAGACGAAGCTACCTATCCCATGCATATAATCATTCGATACGAATTGGAAAAAAGCCTGTTTTCCGGTTCGCTCCGGGCGAGAGATTTGCCGGAAGCCTGGAACGAACGCTTCAAGTTGAAGTTTGGGATTTTTCCGGACAGCCTGAGCGACGGGTGTTTGCAGGATTCTCATTGGCCGCAGGGTTATTTTGGTTATTTCTCAACCTATTGCCTGGGGCTTATCATCGCAACCCAGTTTTTTTCCGCATTAAAAAAAGAGCTCCCGAATGTGATGGAGGAAGTCCGGGCAGGGCAATTTGAAAATTTAATGAATTGGTTAAACGACAGGATTTTTAAACAGGGAGCAAGATATACCCGTAATGAATTAATCACGCGAGCGACAGGTGAAGAGTTAAACCCCTTATTCTATTTGGATTATTTGCAAAAGAAATATCTCGATTCAAACTGACGGTAAACGGGATGGAAAATGACGCGCATCAACGGTTAAATTTCAAATCCTCTCGCTTTGATTAGTTTACCGGGCTTTAGCTTATTTTTTCGTCTGGGAATTTTTTCTGGTACCACTCAATAACCTGGGGATAAACGGAATCGTCGTCTGCCATGTCGTAATCCAATTCATCGCTTAAAAGAATTTGCGACAAGTGCGCCCGTTCTCTAATTGGAATGGATGTTATCACTAATCTTGAATTTATAGTTTCCATTAAATCGTCAAATTTCTTGGGGTCGTCAAGTTCTTCCGGTCTATCCATTAAACAAATCTCCCTCCATAATTTTTTGATTTAATAATAATATCATTATTAGAAAAACGGCAAATAAAAAGAGTTAACGAGCGGATAAATTCTGATATTTTCGAAAATTTAGCTGTAGTGGTGGGTTTCTGTAAAACGCCTTTACATGAAATAACTGAAATATTATTGGAAAATTTGGATCAGATTATAAGAGGACGGATTTGACCCAAAGCCGACATTTTGCATAATGAGATACTCTAAACTAAAAACTTGATTTAGATTTTACCGTAAAAATGATTAGGGAGCGTCATTGCAAACCCACGACTTTTTTTTAATCCTGTTCATCATTCTTCTGACCGCGCGTGTTTTTGCCGAATTGGCCGTGAGGCTCAAATCGCCTTCGGTCATAGGGGAGTTAATTGCGGGAGTGGTTCTCGGACCGAGTCTACTTGGCTGGATTGAACCCATTGAAGCCATCAAGCTAATGGCGGAAATTGGCATCATTCTGCTTTTATTCGAAGTGGGGTTAGGGACCGATCCCAAGCAGTTGGCGCGGGCAGGTCGCAAGGCGTTTGTGGTGGCTCTGGCGGGTTTTATTCTTCCGCTTTTGCTGGGGTTTAGCTTTGGGTATTGGATGTTCAGCCTATCGTTTCTGGTGTCTCTATTTATCGGAGGAACGCTCACCGCTACCAGTATTGGGATCACCGCCCGCGTTCTCACCGACTTCAATCGTCATCACTCCTCAGAAGGGCAGATAATATTGGGCGCCGCAATTCTGGACGACGTTATGGGCGTTGTCCTGTTGGCGTTACTTTACGAGTTTTCCATTGGCGGCGGCGTGACTTTTGGCAATGCAAGCAAAGTAATTTCGTTTGTGGCAGTCTTCTTTCTGTTGGCTCCCATAGCGGCAAAGCTAATGTCCGTAGTTATCAAACATTTCCACTCAAGCGCCGAGATCCCAGGCCTGATTCCCACCACAATCGTTTCGCTGGTGCTGTTTTTTGCCTGGCTTGCCCATGTTATGGGAGCCCCCGAATTACTCGGCGGTTTCGCGGCAGGTCTGGCTTTATCAAGACGATTCTTTTTACCTTTCGGAGCCGCATTGCATGCGGACCCATCCTTTGCCGAGCGCATTGAAACAGAAATGAAGTCCATCATTCATCTGTTCACGCCCATTTTCTTTGTCATGGTGGGTTTGTCGTTAAACCTGCGCGAGATCGATTGGAGTTCGCCATTCATTTGGGTTTTTTCCATGGCGCTTCTGGTTATCGCGATAATCGGTAAAATGGCGGGGCCTTGCTTCATTCGGGAATCGTGGCCGGTTCGTTGGATCATTGGCGCCGCAATGACCCCACGCGGAGAAGTGGGGCTTATATTTGCCGAACTAGGAAAAGAAAGCGGTATCATTAACAACGAGATTTATGCCGGTATGGTAATAGTCATCGCTTTAACGACTGTGTTGTCCCCTTTCGTTTTGAAAGGGCTGTATAGTTCTTTCAACGACTCCCTGCAACTTGAAGCCATCGACACTTATAAAAACTCCAACTGATATCTGTCTTCGCTTGTTTACTAATTGAAGACTAGGTTTTCAAGGTTCCCAGAGTTTATCCTGAGCGAAGCCGAAGGATCTGGCTTCGATTTAAAAGAATAAATTCCTTTTCCTTGAAACCTTGCAATTGCTGTATTCAGACTAAAAATAGAAAGTTAAAAATATTTATGAATTGCTAAAATATTAATTGATAGACTGTGCCATAGGAGGTTGAGTTGAGTGGACGATAAGATTAATTTTGATACTCTCGATATCCTAGCCGTGGCGGTTGGCGTTGTGTTCGCATTCTCTTTACTACCTGTTCCCGCCGATCGCGGCACAGAGCGAATCGTTGTCGGTTTGTCGACGTTTGCAATGGTAACGGTTAAACGTTTTTTCATAACGACAAAAAAGCCGAACCCAAATTCAACGGCGGGTATTCGTTTTGTCTATTTGTTTATAGCTTTGGTAGGAACCATTTGCGTTGGGCTGCCTGTAGTGGCAATGTTTGTCGATTCTATGTCGGAATTTCGCGAAGGCGGCGTATTCATAGCGATGCTCGGCTTCGGTGTTGTTTTACTGCTAATCGCTACCTACATCGATAGACAACTGCTTAAACTACCTTGAATAGGCGGTCGCGCTTCCCTTCGCTTGCCGGACTGACCTCCCTCTTTGATTGAATTAAGACTAAAAAGTTACCGTCTCCTTCCGCAGGTCATCCTGAGCGAAGTCGAAGGATCTCGCTTCAATTCAATAGAATGAACTCAAATTTATACCCCCGGCTTTTGCCGGGGGTGTTGGAGGGCAAGTCGACGGATGATTATTAAGAACCAGCCATTACGGGTTCCCTTTGCGAAATTAAAGCCACAGCCTCTTCAGTGGTCCAAACGGCATTGGCAAGATAACGGAAATTGGTTACGGCCGCTTCATATCCATTGCCTTCCGGAACTATTGCGGCGGCGGTTGCGTCCTTAACCACGGCAACTTCAAAACCCTGCTCTAATAATTCCCGCAAGTGACTTTCAACACAGAGATTGGCCGACATCCCAGCAAGAATAACTCGGTCAATTCCGCGTTTTCGCAATTGCAGGACTAGGTCGTTGGTCTCAGGTCCATACACCTTATGCGGACTCACTACGATTGTATTTTCGTTTTCGATATAAGGTTTGTAACGCTCCAGCCAATCGGCCCCGGAGCCTTTAAAACCATCCAAGTTTAAAGGATCTTTGCGGTCGAACATATTGATGCTATGCATCAGTTTTTCGAGAGCTTCCTCAAACTTCCAGCCGTGGTCGGCGGGGTAGTAGTAATGAGGAGATACGAATATAGAAAGGTTGTTTTCCGTTGCGGTCTTAAATAATTCTTCAATATTTTCGACGGTATTGTTTGCCTCAACGTTCTCGCCTACCACTCCCCAAGTCACTCCTTGAGGGCTCAAAAAATCATTTTGTGGGTCGATGACTACGAGGGCCGTGTTGTTTGTTTCTACTTGCATGCCTGGATTCGGAAGCGCCATTGTATTTCTCCTTAGTTAAATTAGATTTGGCGACCAAAAATATTGGTCGCGGGGTTTATAGTTGGTACTCATTCTTGGTAGAGCAGAATCCGTGCCAAAAATGGAACTTGGGCTTAACGACTTTAAAAGTAACGAGTTAGGAGTTGTCTGAGGGGCGGCAGAAGAATAACGAAAATTCGTTAATAACGAAATTTCATGATCTTGTTCGCTTGGTAGTATTATGCCGATGAAAAGAACTCGGAATTAAAAGTTAATCCTCAATCAGGACTTTCTATACTTTAACAGCGATGAATTGGCAATTGTCTAAGAGAGACGGAAAAGTAACGAATTTTCACTATTAGCGAAATTTCGTGGATTTATGCGCTTGATGTGATACCGAGGAAACGAACTCGAAAATCAATTTTCAAAAGAGAATTCCTCCATAAGAATTAAGAGAGGTTCTTTAGCCTGCCGAAGGATCGATGGAAAAGGCGACTACTTGTTTCTCTTTATTCTTAATATGGAGAGTCAAACGTTGAACAAAAATAGATCTAGTCCAAAGCCATTCGCTTCGCACGTCATCCTGAGCGAAGTCGAAGAATCTCGCCTCGATTCAAATGAATAAACTCTAAGCCCTGAGGTACTCAAAGACTCCCGAAGGGTCAACGTTCCGCAGGAGCGTTGTTTCCTCTTAAATTCGAGTTATTCCCTTAATAGCCCGCCGAAGGATCGAAGGAAAGTGAGGTCTCTTTTTTAATAGATGTCGGGACGACTATTTATTAACTTAAAACCATATTCTAATACCGCCGCCGGCGCCGAAGTCTGAATGATATTGACCCACTAACAAAAAATGTTTGCTCAATAAATAATTGGAACCTATTACCCATTCTTCTTCCGTTTCAGTGTCGTACTCGAAATCGCCAAATACCTCCCACTTTGGCGCTACCCTCACTGACTGATCCAATGCAATGCGAAACTCTCCTTCAGTGTCGGTTCGCAATGTGCTTACAAAGTTGAAAGGCAATAAATAACGCAGCCCAAAGATACCGCGCTCGAACTCGTTGGTAAAATTGCCTCCGGCGAATATGGTAAAAAAACGATTAAAATATCGGTCGTAAGTCAATTCGATATCGTGTTCGGTTCCATCGACGCGGTTCCATCCTATTTCCCACGTGGCGCTTAGAATATTATAAGAATTGCTCAAGACGGCGGTTCCGTCAGTCATGTGCGATTGTAGAGTCGCGTTGGCCCAGGCGAACCAGGGATCTTTGTAGAGGTTGTGACGGATGTTTTTTAAATCCGTGTCCAGCTCTTTATCTTCATAGCTGACAACGCGCGCCATCCCCGCTTTGGCGTGGTATAGCACGTGGCAATGGAAAAACCAGTCGTTGAATTCGTTGGCTTCAAACTCTATAACCTGCGTTCCATTTGGAGGGACGTCTACCGTATGTTTTAGCGGCGAATATTCGCCCTGTCCATTCACCAACCGGAAAAAATGGCCGTGCAGGTGCATGGGATGATGCATCATGGTTTTGTTGTTGATAATGAACCGAACGTTTTCTCCATGGCGGATATTAATTTTGTTGTCTGCGGATATGGTTTCGCCGTTGATGGACCAGACAAAACGGTTCATGTCTCCGGTTAAATTTAAGACGATTTCTCTAGTTGGATTTTTAACGGGTAGGGTGGTAGAGGTGTCGGCGCGAAGAATTTTATAAGGCGACAGAGGACGGAACAAGTCCACGGCTTTCATTTTTTTTGAACGCCTCATTTTAGAATGCATCGACATTTTCATTTTATAAAGGTTTGGTTTAGGTACGTCAGGGGCGAGAATTTTTTTGCCGCTACCAATGAAGATCGAAGTTTGACCCGATCCGTCTTGCGAACTGGCGCGGAGTTCATACGACCCGCTGGCAGGAACGGTTACGACAACGTCGTATGTTTCCGCAATGGCGATCAAGAGTCGGTGTAGTTTGATGGGTTGAACGTCCTTACCGTCGGCGGCGACAATTTGCAAGGGACCTCCGGCAAACTGTAAATAGAAATAAGTCGACGCCCCGGCGTTGATAAACCGAAGTCTTATTTTTTCTCCGGGATTGGCGGGAATGGTCATTTCAGGCTGACCGTTGACCAGGAATCGGTCGTAAGCCACGTCGGAGAGATCCATCGGCGGCATACGCATCCAGCTTCTTTTAATAAAATCGGCGACGGAATTTTTTGCGACGGCTCCCTGTATACTTTGGACAGTGCCTTTCTTCCAGTTGTAATACTCGTTGCCGCTTTTTAGCGTGCGGATTACTTTATCCGGGCTTTCGTCGGTCCAATCCGAAAGGACGACTGCTTTATCTTGACTTATAGATAGAGATTCGCCATCGGCGGGAGCAATTACAATAGCTCCATACACTCCGCGTTGTTCCTGCAATTCGGTATGAGAGTGGTACCAATAGGTTCCCGCTTGTTTGATTGGGAATTGGAATTGGACGGTTTGCCTCGGTTTAATAGGAGGATTGTTCACATAAGGAACGCCGTCCTGACGATTGGGAAGTAAAATTCCATGCCAATGTACGGATGTTTCTACGTCCATGGCGTTATGAATACGGACGATGGCTTCGTCTCCTTCTTTGAATCTTAGAGTGGGACCGGGGATGCTGCCGTTTAAAGCCATAGCTCGGATGTTTTTCCCAGTGAAATTCATTTGTCGGTATCCAATTTCAATATCGTAGGAAACAATTGCGGAAAAAACCGGCGAAGCCGATAATAAAACTCCTAAAAAACCAAAAATCAGATTTCTAATTTTCATGACGACCTTATTATGTTGAGACCCGGAAGGATCGCTTTTAGTTGATTAGCAAAGAAATCGGTTTCTAAGGCAAACCACGGCCTATAGGCCGCTCATGCAATCAAGCGGACTTGTATTAGGGAGATTTCAATGGAATTATGATGGGAAACTAATTAAAGGCTTTGGGAGGGTGGTAAATACCAAAGGGTTGCGATTCGGGGAAGGAAATTTTTAAAAGGGATCTTACCGGTATAAACTTTTTTTCTAGATCGAGTTTTACCGGGGCGGGTAGGTAAACCATGCAGCACATTTCGCAAGCAGCGGGTTTGCTGCATTCTTTATCGTCCATTTGAAACGACATAGCGATGGACGACGAGGTCGCAAGCAAAAGAGCGACCGCCAAAAAAAGAGGGATAAAAATATTTTTCCTGCGAAAGTGTTTTAAGGTCATTTTTGACTCAGCGGATTTAATTATTCTCTTATTATACTATTAATTAGATCCGGCGATACCATCATTGGCAATAATCATCGAGGCGTTGTCGCAACCTTGGTTGAAA